>NZ_JZDQ02000003.1 GCF_000960475.2 Nocardioides luteus
GGCGCATCTGTGCGGGACAGATGCGCCGACTCGGCACGGTGGGGGGTCAGCCCCGGGGAATCTCCACCATCTCGAAGGCTTCGATGATGTCGCCTTCCTTGATGTCCTGGAAGTTCTTCAGGACCAGACCGCACTCGAAGCCCTCACGGACCTCGGAGGCGTCGTCCTTCTCGCGGCGCAGCGAGGCCAGGTCGAGGTTGTCGGCCGCCACGGCGCCGTCGCGCAGGACGCGAACCTTGGCGTTGCGGCGGATGAGGCCCTCGGTGACCATACAACCGGCGATGTTTCCGGCCTTCGACGAGCGGAAGATCGCACGGATCTCCGCCTTGCCGAGGACCTTCTCCTCGTACTCCGGCTTGAGCATGCCCTTGAGGGCCGCCTCGATCTCCTCGATCGCCTGGTAGATGACCGAGTAGTAGCGGATCTCGACACCCTCGCGGTCGGCCATCTCGGTCGCCTTGCCCTGCGGGCGGACGTTGAAGCCGATGATGATCGCGTCGGAGGCAGCAGCCAGGTCGACGTTGGTCTCGGTGATCGCACCGACACCGCGGTCGATGACCCGGATGGAGACCTCGTCGCCACCCACGTCGATCTTGGCCAGTGCGTCCTCGAGCGCCTCGACCGAACCGGACACGTCGCCCTTGAGGATGAGGTTGAGCTCCTGGCTCTCGCCCTTCTCCATGGAGGCCATGAAGTCCTCCAGCGTGCGGCGTACGCGGCGCTTGGCCTGCTGCGCGGCACGCTCGCGTGCCTCGCGCTTCTCGGCGATCTGGCGAGCCATCCGGTCGTCCTCGACGACCAGGAAGCTCTGACCCGCACCCGGCACCGCCGAGAGACCCAGGACCATCGCCGGACGCGACGGGGTCGCCTCGGTGATCTCGTGGCCGTACTCGTCGATCATCGCGCGGACACGACCGTGGGCCGGACCGGCGACGATGGACTCACCCACGCGCAGCGTGCCGCGCTGGACCAGGATGGTCGCGACCGGGCCGCGGCCACGGTCGAGGTGAGCCTCGATCACGATGCCCTGCGCGTCCTGGCTGGCGTTGGCCTGCAGGTCGAGCGAGGCGTCGGCGGTCAGCACGACGGCCTCGAGAAGGCCATCGATGTTGATCCGCGACTTCGCCGAGATCTCGACGAACATGGTGTCGCCGCCGTACTCCTCGGGGATGAGGCCGTACTCGGTCAGCTGGCCACGGACCTTGGTCGGGTCCGCCTCCGGCTTGTCGATCTTGTTGATCGCGACCACGATCGGGACACCGGCCGCCTTGGCGTGGTTGAGCGCCTCGATGGTCTGCGGCATCACACCGTCATCGGCGGCGACCACGAGGATCGCGAGGTCCGAGGACTGCGAACCACGAGCACGCATGGCGGTGAACGCCTCGTGACCCGGGGTGTCGATGAAGGTGATCTTGCGCTCGGTGCCGTCGACCTCGGTCGAGACCTGGTAGGCACCGATGTGCTGGGTGATGCCACCGGCCTCGCCCTCGATGACGTTGGCGTCACGGATGGCGTCGAGCAGCTTGGTCTTACCGTGGTCGACGTGACCCATGACGGTCACGACCGGCGGACGGACCGTCCAGTCGGACTCGTCGCCCTCGTCGCCGAGCTCGATGTCGAAGGACTCCAGCAGCTCGCGGTCCTCGTCCTCGGGGGAGACGACCTGGACGACGTAGTTGAGCTCCTCACCGAGCAGCTCGAGGGTCTCGTCGTTGACGGACTCGGTCGCGGTGACCATCTCACCGAGGCCGAACAGCATCTGCACCAGCTGAGCCGGGTCGACGTTGATCTTCTCGGCGAAGTCGGTCAGGCTCGCGCCGCGAGCCAGGCGAACGGTCTCGCCGTTGCCCTTGCGTACGCGGATGCCACCGATCGTCGGGGCCTCCATGGCCTCGAACTCCTGGCGACGCGCCCGCTTCGACTTCCGGCCACGACGCGAGGGACCACCCGGGCGACCGAAGGCACCCTGGGTCGTTCCGCGACCGCCGGGACGACCGGCACCGGGACGACCGCCACCGGGACCGCCGCCGAAGCCGCCGCCACCGGGACGACCGGCACCGCCGCCGCCACCGGGACGCCCACCGGCGCCCGGACGACCGCCGCCACCGGGACGACCCGGGGCACCGGCACGACCGCCGGGACCGCCACCGGGACGGGCACCGAACGCGGCCGGGGACTTCGGCATCATCGCCGGGTTGGGACGCGGCATGCCGGGACGGCCACCAGCCTGGCCACCCTCACGGGCAGCGGCAGGACGCGGCGGACGCTGGTCACCACCGGCCGGGGCACCACCCTGGCCACCCTGGCCTCCACCCTGGCCGGCGGGACGCGGACGCCCCATGCCCTGGTTGGAGGAGAACGGGTTGTTGCCCGGGCGGGGAGCGCCGGGCTTGCCGACCGGACGCGGACCGGGACGACCGGCACCGGCACCGCCGGTGCCACCCGCGCCACCGCGGGCCGCGGGGGCCTGCGGACGGGCGCCGGGCTTCGGGGCGCCAGGCTTGGGCGCACCCGGCTTGGCAGCCGCCGGCTTCGGGCTGGGCTTGGGTGCGGCGGGGGCCGATGCCGACGCCGCAGGCGCGACCGGTGCGGCCTCGGCCTTCTTGGCCGGGGGCTTCGGGCCGGGCTTGGGCGCGGCCGGCTTGGTCGCCGCGGGAGCCTCGGCAGGCTTCTCGGGCGCCGTGTCCGCAGCCTTCTTGGGGGCCGCAGGCTTGGGAGCTGCCGGCTTGGGGCCGGGCTTGGGGGCAGGCTTCTCGTCGGTAGACGCGGAACCACCCTTGCCGCCGGCCTTCAGGCCGGGGCCGATCTCCTTGCGGAAACGCATCTCCGCAGGCAGCTCGACGGTCGAGCTCGCCGACTTGACGAACTCGCCCATCTCCTTGAACTTCTCGAGAACGAACTTGCTCTCGACTCCGAACTCTTTGGCGAGTTCGTGGACTCGGGTCTTAGCCACGCTTCTCCTTCTGGCCACAGACCCAAATCCGGGTGAAAACTGTGACCACTAGTGGGTGTAGAACACGCTCATCGCGAAGTACTCATCGAGTGCTCATGAGCTTTTGCTCCAATTCCTGGTCAGTTGACCGTCGACGACGGTCGTGGGTGTTTGGCGCGTGTCGAGGTAGTCCTCCACCGGTGCGCTGGAAAGCCCGCCCTCGGCCCCCTTACCTTTCGGGAACAGGGCCCGGGTGAACGCCTTCCGGCGCACCGCGAGTTCGTAACACTCACGCGTGGGGTGCAGATGCGCCCCTCGCCCGGGTGCGGTGGCTGTCGGATCGGGCACCACGGCCGGCTGGCCGTTGCGGTCCGAGCCGGCGGTCACCCGCAACAACTCGCGCTTGGCGGCTCGCTTCCGGCAACCCACGCACGTACGGACGGGTCCGTTCTGCGTAGTTTCTTCGAGGCGTGCCACCGATCCTTAACACTACCGCTTCCGGGGTTCGGTAGACGAAACCGGGGCACAGGTCGTTCTTATTCCGTGACCCTCCCTCACAGGATGGCGGCGATCTCCGGCCACGCCCGCAGGCCGAGCTCGCGGTCGGCCTCCTCGGATCCGCCCCACGCGATCCTGCTGCTGAGCGGGAGCACCGGCTCGCCGGGCAGCACGACCCGGTGACCGGCGTCGGAATGGGAGACCACGATCGTCTCCAGGTCATGGGCGGTACGTCGCCGGCGCACCGCCTCCGCGAAGAGGACCGAGGGCCACAACGCGTCGGCTCCCCCGGCGACGAGGACGACCTCACCGGCGATGCGCTCGACCGGGATCGTCGCGGCGGGGACGCGGTCGGCGTACTTCTCCAGGGCCGAGAGGTAGGCCTCGCAGAACGACGGGAGCTCGCCGTCGGCCCCCTTCACCGCGTCCTCGATCGCCTCGTCGTCGAACGGCACGAACGGCACCGGCTCGCCCCGCAGCGTCCACGAGGACCGCTGCGGCCGCTCCTCGCTGAGCCCGGCCCAGGAGACGTACGTCGGGGAGATCCCGACCACCGCGTCGATCTCGGGGTGCAGGGAGCCGAGCAGCAGCGCCGCCTGGGCACCCCACGAGGTCCCGAGCACCACCAGCCGCTCGTAGCGGGAGTGGAGCTCGGTGAGGACGTCGTCGAAGGTCTCCAGCGGCATCAGCCGCGCCTCGGCCGGCTGGCCGGGACCGCCGAAGTAGCGGATCGAGGCCGCGGCGACCCCGTGCGAGGCGAGCATCCGGCACCGGTCGGTCTCGATCCGTCCCGAGGACCCCGAGAGCACGAGTACGCCGGTGGTGGCGCCCTCCGGCTCGAGCAGGACGCCCTCGGGGTCGGTAAGTGTGGTCTCACGCACGATCAGGCGACCGGGGTCTCCTCGTCGGAACGGATGTCGATGCGCCAGCCGGTCAGGCGGGCGGCGAGGCGGGCGTTCTGGCCCTCCTTGCCGATGGCCAGCGAGAGCTGGTAGTCGGGAACGACGACGCGGGCCGACTTGGTCGCCGCGTCGATGATCTCGACGGAGGAGACCCGGGCCGGGGAGAGCGCGGAGGCGACGAGCACCTTCGGGTCCTCGGACCAGTCGACGATGTCGATCTTCTCGCCCTGCAGCTCCGACATGACCTGGCGGACCCGCTGACCCATCGGGCCGATGCACGCGCCCTTGGCGTTGACGCCGGGGACGGTCGACTTGACCGCGATCTTGGTGCGGTGACCGGCCTCGCGAGCGATCGCGGCGATCTCGACGGTGCCGTCGGCGATCTCGGGCACCTCGAAGGAGAAGAGCTTCTTGACCAGGTTGGGGTGGGAGCGCGACAGGGTGATCTGCGGGCCGCGCATGCCCTTCCGCACCGACACCACGAGGGCCTTGATCCGGGTGCCGTGGCCGTAGTCCTCGCCCGGCACGCGCTCGGAGAGCGGGATGACGCCCTCGAGCCGGCCCAGGTCGACGAGCACGTCGTCGGGGTTGCGGCCCTGCTGGATGACGCCGGAGAGGATGTCGCCCTCCTTGCCGGAGAACTCGCCGAACTTCACGTCGTCCTCGGCGTCGCGCAGACGCTGCAGCACGATCTGCTTGGCCGTGGTGGCGGCAATCCGGCCGAAGCCCTCGGGCGTGTCGTCGTACTCCCCGACCACGTTGCCCTCGTCGTCGACCTCGGAGGCCAGCACGCGCACGTGACCGGTCTTGCGGTCCAGGTCGACCCGCGCCTTCGTCTGGGCGCCCTCGGTCTTGTGGTAGGCGGTCAGCAGCCCCTGCTCGATCGCCTCGACGAGCACATCGAGCGAGATCTCCCGCTCCCGCTCCAGCATCCGCAGGATGCTCATATCGATGTCCATGGCCTACTCCCCCTCGTCGATCCGCTTGAACTCGATCTGCACAAGCGCCTTCTTCACGTCCGCGTACGCCACCTCTCGGCGCTTGCCGCTCACCTCGAGGCTCACCCGCTCCTCGTCGGACTCCTTGACGCGTCCGGTGAACGTGGAACCGTCGGTGGCGGTGACCTTGACCAGGCGACCCTTGTTGCGGCGCCAGTGGCGCGGCAGGGTCAGCGGCCGGTCGACACCGGGCGAGGTCACCTCGAGGGTGTAGGGCTGCTCCCCCATGACGTCGGACTCGTCGAGGATCCGGTTGACCTCACGGGTTGCCTCGGCGACCTCCTCATGGGTGATCCCGCCGTCCTTGTCGACGGCGATCCGCAGGATCCGGCGCTTGCCGGCCGGCGTGATCTCCACGGCCTCGATGTCGAGACCCAGGGCCAGAAGCGGGTCCCCGAGCGCCTTCTCGATGGCACTCGCGATCGCGTCCTTCCGCTCAGCACTCAACGCGATCTCCCCCTGCATCCTGTTGTCCGGTCCTGTTGTGGTGCGCCTCCGAGCACGCGGCGCCTCTGGTGACACCATACCTGTACGCCTCGGGTGTCTCGAACGCCGCGCGGCTGTGTTGGAAAGCCGCCGACGCGACTCCCGCCGGGTGTCGTTAGGGTTCCTCACGTGACCAGCGCACGTGCCCTTCGGATGCTCTCGCGACGCACCGCCGTAGGTGTCGCCGTGGTTGCCCCGCTGGCCGCCTCGGCGTGTTCGGCCTCGGAGGTGCTGGATCCTGTCAAAGCACCCCCGCCGAGCACTCCCCCGGCCCCCACGAACCCCGACCAGAGTGTGATCGACGCCACGGTCGCGGAGATCCTCGGCGCCGACAAGGGTGCCCCCTCGGCGTTCGCGCAGCTCCATCGGGCGCACATCGAGGCGCTCGCTCCGACCAAGGGGGTGGCGGCGGTCCCGGCGAAGGGACGCTGGCAGGACCGCCAGGTCGCCCTGGTCACCACGCTCACCACCGCCGCCGGCCGGGCGGCCGACCCGCAGCTGATCACGCTGCTCGCCTCGGCCGCCGCCGGCCAGCAGCAGCTCCTGCACGGCAGGGGTCTGGCATGACGACGGCGAACTCGGCCTCCACCGAGGCGGTCCAGGCGGCGCTCGCGGTCGAGCACGCCTCGATCTACGTCCTGGGCGCGCTGGGCGGGCGCACGTCGGCGACGTCCTCACCGGCCCTTGCGCGGGCGCTCACCGATGCGTACGACGACCACGTGAACGCCCGGGAGGCGCTGGCCGCGCACGTGGTGGCCGCCGGGATCGAGCCGGTCGCACCCTCCGCCGTCTACGACCTGCCCGCCCGGATCCGGTCCGATGCCGGCATCGGCGCGGCGGCCCTGCGGCTGGAGAAGGACACCACCGCGACCTATCTCTCGCTGGTCCCGAAGGCGACCGGCTCCGACCGTACGCTGCTCATCCAGCTGCTCTGCCGGGCGGCTGCACGGCAGCTCGACCTGGGCGCCGAGCCGGTCGCGTTCCCCGGGACCTGAGGCCTGGCCCGCCCTGAAAATGGACTTGGCCCGCGAACCGTCCGGCGCGGGAGACTCCCGAGATGTCTCCCGAGACCGGGCGGCTCGCGGGCCAGGTTGAGGCCTGGACACGAGGCCTGAGAAGCCGCCTGAGGCGGAACCTCTCTTGCAGAAGTATGCAATCCCCGCTCAGAGTGGCACAGACCCGCAAAGTCGCATTGCAAGAACTTGCAATTTTTCCCGGTGTCATTCCCAGGTGCGAACGATCTGGTGTATGTCGCTCAGTCGCTGTGCGACGGCGTCCGGTGAGCCCTCGCTGTGGCCGACCTGGCTGCTCGGGATGTTGCTGTGCGGGATGTGGATCGCCCGCAGACCAGCCTTCTGAGCACCGTACACATCATCGAAGAGCCTGTCGCCCACGTAGACGCATCGAGACGGATCCGAGACCTTCACGGCCTCCATGGCGGCCTGGAAGGCCTCCTCGGCGGGCTTCGTCCACGGGACCTCCGAGGTGTAGACGTCACCGTCGAGCAGGTCGAGCACGCCGTCGCGCTCGAAGAAGCCGCGGTGCCACGCGCGCGGCCAGATCGTGTTGGACAGCACCCCGACACGTACGCCGTCGGCGCGGAGCGCCTCCCAGAGCGGCCCGACCTCGGGGTCGGTGAGCGTGTGCGGCTCCCAGAACTCGTAGTAGGCGTCGAGCAGCTCCGGGTCGTGCTCGAGTCCGGCCTCGTCGAAGAGGTCGCTGATCGTCGAGCTCTGCTGATGGTCGCGGCTGCGGGCCCAGATCGTGTCTCCCGCCCGGTGCAGCCTGGTCGCGTTGACCGGGTGGTCGTCGTCGCAGGCACCCTTCACCGCCTGGGCCAGCGCCAGCGACTCCGCGTGGAAGTCGATGTCGTGCCACTTCGTCAGCGTGCCGCCCCAGTCGAAGATCACCGCGTCGATCGCCATGGCCCGACCCTATCGACGGGCGGTCTCACATGTGTCCGGTCTCCAGATAGGAGCGGTGCCACGAGAGCGCCTCGCCGAGCAGGTGCGGGGTGTGCATGGCGTCGGGACGCTCGCGCTGGGCCCGTTCGAAGTAGTCGGCGAGGCGGTCGCGGTAGTCGGGGTGGGCGCAGCGGTCGATGATCTTGCGTGCCCGCGCCCGCGGCGAGAGACCACGCAGGTCGGCCAGGCCCTGCTCGGTGATCACGACCTGGACGTCGTGCTCGGTGTGGTCGACGTGGCTGACGAACGGCACGATCGAGGAGATCGCGCCGTTCTTGGCGGTCGAGGGCGACACGAAGAAGTTGAGGTAGGCGTTGCGGGCGAAGTCGCCCGAGCCGCCGATGCCGTTGACGATCGCGGAGCCGGCCACGTGGGTGGAGTTCACGTTGCCGTAGATGTCGGCCTCGACCATGCCGTTGATCGCGATCAGGCCGAGCCGTCGGACGACCTCGGGGTGGTTGGAGATCTCCTGCGGTCGCAGCAGGATCCGGCCCTTGTAGTGGTGGATGTCGTCGTTGAACCGCCGGGCACCCTCCTCGGAGAGCCCGAACGACGTCGAGGAGACGCCGATCAGCTTGCCCGAGTCCAGCAGGTCGAGGAGGCCGTCCTGGATCGTCTCGGTGTAGGCCGTCAGGTGCTCGAACTCGGCGTCCTGGAGGCCGGCCAGGACCGCATTGGCGACGTTGCCGACACCGGCCTGGAGCGGGAGCAGGCTCGGGTGCAGCCGGTCGTTGCGTACCTCGTGGCGGAGGAAGTCCACGAGGAGGTCCGCCATCGCGCGGCTGTCCTCGTCGAGGGGGCGCAGGGGCGAGTTGCGGTCGGGATGGTCGGTCGCGACGACGGCGACCACCTTCTCGGGATCGACCCGGAGGTAGGGGTCGCCGATCCGCTGCATCGGCGTGGTCAGCTGGATCGGTGCTCGTTGCGGTGGCAGCCGGGTGCCGTAGTAGATGTCGTGGAACCCCTCGAACCCTCGCGGCTGCCAGCTGTTGACCTCGAGGATCACCCGGTCCGCGTTCTCCAACCAGGTCTTGTTGTTGCCGACGCTGCTCGTGGGGACGAGCAGCCCGTTGGGCAGGATCGCGGCCACCTCGACCACGGCCACGTCGAGGTCCCCGTAGAAGCCGAACCAGCTGTGCTGGGCGACGTGGGACAGATGGACGTCGACGTACTCCACCTCGCCCGAGTTGATCTGCTGGCGCAGCAGCGGGTCGCCGTTGTAGGGCAGCCGCTTGGAGAGCCCGTGCGCCTCGGCGAGCACGCCGTCGAGGTCGGGGGCCGTCGACGCCCCGGTCCACGCCTGGACCCGGAACTCCTCGCCGTCGGCGTGAGCCGCCCGCATCCGCGCCGCCAGCGCCGCCGGCACCGCCTTGGGGTGGCCGGCCCCGGTGAACCCGGAGAACCCCACGGTCTCCCCCGGGCCGATCTGCTCGGCCGCCTCCGCGGCGCTCGTCATCCGTCCGGCGAGCGTACGGTCAAGAATCCTGTCCCCCGTCATGGGGTCGATCTTGCCGTATTCGGGGTCGTTGGAATCCCCGGTCAACCGGGTATCCCTGCACTTCTCAGGCGTTGCAACACCGGAGAAGTGCAGGAAACACCGGAGAAGTTCCGGTGATCAGCCGGCGACGACCTCGGTCAGGTGAGCGACGGCCTCGGCGAGCGCGACCTCGGTCTTCTCCCCGCTCTTGCGGTCCTTGACCTCGACCTTGCCCTCGACCAGGCCCTTGCCGACCGTGACGATGGTCGGCACACCGATCAGCTCGGCGTCCTTGAACTTCACACCCGGGGAGACCTTGGGACGGTCGTCGTAGAGCACGTCGATGCCGGCGGCCTCGAGCTCACCGGCGAGCTTCTCGGCGGCCTCGAAGACGGCGGCGTCCTTGCCGGTGGCGACCAGGTGGATGTCGTACGGAGCGACGTTGCGGGGCCAGACGAGACCGATGTCGTCGAGGGTGCCCTCGGCGATGGCGGCCACGGCACGGGTGACGCCGATGCCGTAGGAGCCCATGGTGACGGTGACGAGCTTGCCGTTCTCGTCGAGCACCTGGAGACCCAGCGCGTCGGCGTACTTGCGGCCGAGCTGGAACACGTGGCCCATCTCGATGCCGCGCGCCAGCGTCAGCGGACCGGAGCCGTCGGGGGCCGGGTCGCCCTCGCGCACCTCGGCGGCCTCGATGGTGCCGTCGGGGGTGAAGTCACGGCCGGCGACGAGGTCGATGACGTGCTTGCCCTCGACGTTGGCGCCGGTGACCCAGCGGGTGCCGGTGACCACGCGCGGGTCGACCAGGTAGCGGATGCCGGAGGCCGACTCCTCCCCCAGCGCCTGGGGCCCGATGTAGCCCTTGACGAGCTCCGGGTGCTTCTTGAGCTCGACGTCGTCCATGGGCTCGACCTCGATCGGCTCCAGCTGGCCCTCGAGGCGCTTGATGTCGACCTCGCGGTCACCGGGAAGCCCGATCGCGAGCGGCTCGGAGGTGCCGTCGGGGTGGCGCAGCATCACGAGCACGTTCTTCAGCGTGTCGCCGGCCTCCCAGGGGCGGTCCTCGCGCGGGTACGCCTCGTTGAGGTGGTCGACGAGGGTCTGGATCGTCGGGGTGTCGGGGGTGTCCTCGGCGTGGGCAGCGGGCACGCCCTCGTAGGAGATCGGCTCGGGGGCCAGCGTCGTGACCGCCTCGACGTTCGCGGCGTAGCCGCCGGGCGAGCGTACGAAGGTGTCCTCGCCGGCCTCGGAGACGGCCAGGAACTCCTCGGAGGCCGAGCCGCCCATCGCGCCGGAGGTGGCCTTGACGATGACGTACTCGAACCCGAGGCGGTCGAAGACCTTGACGTACGCGGCCCGGTGGGCGTCGTAGGACGCCGCCAGGCCCTCGTCGGAGACGTCGAAGGAGTAGGAGTCCTTCATGATGAACTCGCGGCCGCGCAGCAGCCCCGCGCGCGGACGCGCCTCGTCGCGGTACTTCGTCTGGATCTGGTAGATCGACAGCGGCAGGTCCTTGTAGGAGCCGTAGAGGTCCTTGACCAGGAGGGTGAACATCTCCTCGTGGGTCGGCCCGAGCAGGTAGTCGGCGTCCTTGCGGTCCTTGAGCCGGAAGATGCCGTCGCCGTACTCCGTCCAGCGGCCGGTCGCCTCGTAGGGCTCGCGGGGCAGCAGCGCCGGGAAGTGCACCTCCTGGGCGCCGATCGCGGCCATCTCCTCGCGGATGATCCCCTCGACCTTGCCGAGCACCCGCAGGCCCAGCGGCAACCAGGAGTAGATACCCGGAGCGGCGCGGCGGATGTAGCCGGCACGGACAAGCAGCTTGTGGCTCGCGACCTCGGCGTCGGCGGGGTCCTCACGCAGGGTCCGCACGAAAAGGGTCGACATACGGGCGATCATGCAGGCAAGCGTACGGCGCACCGGACCGCTCCCGCGAACCGGTTGGAATTGGCGTTGCAACCTCGACGGCGACCCGCGCATCTTTACGTTCATGAGAGGTATCCGAATCCCGGCACTGGCCACGGCCATCCTTGCTGCTCTCATGCTCCCGGCGACGTTCCTGTCACCGGCTTCTGCGGCGGCTCCGACCGTCGACGTACGTCCCCTTCCCCTGCCGGTCGGCGAGAGCCCGACCGTTCCCTACCTCGACCGGCCCTCGGACACGTCGGTCGTGGTGGTCGACCCGACGACCGGCACGAAGACGCCGGTGACCCCTGTCGGCGACGATCTCGACTCCTACGAGCTCCTGGGCCGCTCCGGGAGCGGGTTCGTGCTGCGGATCCGCAACCGCAACATCGACCGGATCGTCCGGGCCCAGCTCGGTGTCCCACAGAAGTCCCTCAAGGACATGTACTACGCGGACCTGGCCAGGCTGTCGGCCGACAACCGCTACCTGCTCAACACGGCGACCCTGAGCACCGGCGGGATCCAGGTGCAGGTCCGCAACACCACCACCGGCGCGGTCGTCGCCCGGCGCACCTTCAAGGCATCCACCAAGCCCGACCCGATCGACGTCAGCGGCACGCGCGTGCTCGTGGGTGGCTACAGCACCCCGCGCACGATGATCTGGGACTGGAAGGCCGGCACGGTCAAGACGATCGCCTCCCGGGCGGCGTACGCAGGCAGCTTCGCCACCAACCGGCTGGCGACCTACACCAAGAACCCGTCAGCCTCCGACGCGTGCTCGGTGGTCTCCACCATCACCGCACCGGGCACCACCCTGTGGCGTGGCTGCCTCGAAGCGGTGGCGTCCTTCTCGCCCGACGGCGCCCGCTTCGCAACCGATGCGATCGCCCACGAGAGCGCGGTCGTCGTCCGGCGCCGCAGCATCCGAGGCACGCTGCTGACCACCTACCGGAACCCCAACAAGGTGTGGATGCACGCCTGGGAGACGAACACCCGGATCCTGCTGCGGTCCTACCCGGCCGATGGCGGTGGCCCATGGCTGGTGCGCTGCGAGACCACCGACTGCGAACGCGCTTGGCGGGCGTACTCCTAGGACGTCGCCGGATCAGAACATGATGGTGGAGAAGCGGGCCGTCTCGAGGAAGCCGGCCCGCTCGTAGGCACGACGCGCGGGAGCGTTCCACTCGTTGACGTAGAGCGAGACGCGTGGAGCGATCTCGTTGCGGACGATCTCGCAGACCGCGGCCATGCCGCGGGCTGCGAGGCCCTCGCCGCGTCGGTGCGCGGGCACCCAGACGCCCTGGATCTGGGCGGCCTCCGGGGTCGCGCAGGCGACCTCGGCCTTGAAGACGACCTCGCCGTCCTCGATCCGGGCGAAGGACCAGCCGCGCGAGATCAGCTGGAGCACCCGGGCGCGGTAGAGGTCGCGGCCTCCGCCGGTCTCGGGCGAGATCCCGACCTCCTCGGTGTACATCGCCACGCACGCCGGATAGAGCACGTCCATGTCGGCGCGGACGGTGCGGCGTACGAACGGGTCGGGGTCGACCAGGCTCTGCAGCTGCTGCTCGAGGTGGGGCTGCTCCCAGCGCTGGTCGCGTGGCTCGCCCCAGGACTCGCCGATCGATCCCCACAGCGCCCGGACGGCTGGCTGCCGGCCGACGATCGTGGAGACGGTGCGTACGCGGCTGCGGGCCCGCTCGCCGAACGCGAAGGCGTCGTCCTCGGTGGCCTGGATCGGGACCAGGTTGGCGCCGACATGGCAGGCCGCGACCAGGTCGCCACCGTCCCAGCGCCCCCAGATCTCACCGCCGAGCCAGCGCGGCTCGAGGTTAGTGGTGCGCGCCCGGTATTCCGCGAACACGTTCACCACCGGATCGAGGGCGGTCAGCTCCAGGAACGCGCTGAGATCACCCGCATGCAGCGGGCGGATCCCTTGGCGCGTGGTGAGCATGTCACCGAGCCTAGGGCCAATCTGGTCGTACGTCGCCCTGCGGCTCGCTGGCCGGATCAGGCAAAGATGCGTTCGATCGTGTGCATACGCTCGCGGATGGTCTTGAGGCGTACGTCCTGACCGGCCTCGCCGGTGTCACCCCAGACCGCCCGGCCGACCATCACACCGCTCGCCCCGAGCGCCCGGACCTGCGGCAGGCGCTCGCTGAACTCGTCCCAGCCCATCCCGTCGGAGCGCGCGACCCACGAGGCTCGCGCGACGTCGGCTCGGCCGATGGCCGCGAGACCCTCGTCGTTGACCTTGAGCTTGAGCACGATGCCGCCGCACCGCGACCGGGTGGCCAGCCTGGCCAGATCGTCGAGGCAGTCAGGCGTGGTGCAGTAGGGCTCGAGGAAGACCCGGTCGTAGCCGGGGAGGCGCTCCAGGATGGCCAGCGCCATCGGGGCGCAGGCGGCCTCGTGGTCGTCGAACCCGACCTTCACCGCGTCCGTCGTCCGCTCCGGGACGACGAGATCGTCGACGGCCTCGATGTCGGGGAGCCCGGCGCAGGCGAGCTCGCGGCGTACGTCGCCGTGCCCCTGCGTGGGACGCACGACGATGCCCCAGCCGGGGGTGGTGGCCACCAGATCGAGGATGCCGGACCTGATGTCGGAGGAGTCCGGGGTGCGGAACAGCGCGTCGTCCGCGTGATCGATGGCAAGCCAGAAATTGGTCACTGTTGTCGCCAGTCTGAGATGGGAGGAAGAAGGCGTGTGGAGGCGCTAGGCGAAGCCTAAGCAGAGCGACCGCGCATCACCGGCATCTTGGGTAAATTGAAGATTTCGGGTCGCGCCGCCGGGCGTCAGTACTCCCCGCCGTCGGCGACGATGCACTGGCCGTTGATCGCGCCCGAGACGTCGGAGGCGAGGAAGACGCAGACCTTGGCGACGGCGTCGGCGGTGACGAACCGGTGGCCGGGGATGCGCGCCGCGCGGTAGGCGATGTACTGGTCGACGGTCACCCCCTCCTTGCGGGCGTGCTTGACGAAGACCTGCCGGGAGGACTCGCTCCACATCGGGCCCGGAGCGACGACGTTGGCCCGGACGATGCCCTCCTCCTCCTGCGCGATCGCCTGGGCGAGCCCGGTCAGGGCGTGCTTCGACACCCCGTAGGCGGCCCGTCGCGACGGCGTACGGATCCCGAAGACGGAGCTGACCAGGACGACCGCGCCGGAGCGCGCCGCGCGGAGCCTCGGGAGCGCGAGCGAGGCCGTGCGCCAGGCCGAGGTCAGGTTGAGGTCGAGGGTGAGCTGCCACTCGGACCGGTCGATCTCGGCGACCGTGTCGGGGCTGGGATTGATGCCGGAGCAGTTGATGAGTCCCGAGAGCGTCTCGAACCCGGCCAGCGTCTCGGCCAGGGCGTCCACGCCGGCGTCGGTGGTCAGGTCGCCGTCGACCCTGGCGACGGCACCGGTCTCGTCGGCCAGGTAGGCCAGCTCGGTGGTGCGGCTGTAGGCGTGCAGGATGACCGGGGTGCCCTCCGCGGTGAGCCGGCGCGCGACCGCGCTGCCGAGGTCGCCGGTCGCGCCGAGGACGAGCACGGGAGGCCGTGGCGGGGTGCCTGACTCAGACGCTGTGCTCATGGCGCTCCTTGATCCGGTGGATCGCCGCCCTCACCACGTCCTGATGGGCGGGCGGCAGACCAGTGAGACCTTCGAGATGGCTCAGGCAAGTGATATCACCCATTTGCCCGAGCCGGTACGCGGTGATCGGAATCGCCGGAGCCAGGACCGGATGGTGCAGCCGGCGGACCAGTGCCTCGGTGATGTCGGTGCCCCAGCCGAGCACGTCACGCTCGCGGGCGACCGCACCGGGATCCTCCTCACGGTCCAGGATCTCGAGGTAGCCGTCGACCGGGACCCGGCCGCGCAGGATCAGCTGGAACATCGCCGCCTTGCGCAGGAACAGCGACCGGAACGCCTCGAGCACGAACTCCAGCTCGTCCCAGTAGCGCTCCGGTGCCTGGTCGAGGAGGTCCCCGTAGTCCTCGCGCTCCTCGGTCAGGTAGAGGCAGATCAGCCGGTCCATCCAGGACAGGCTCTCGCGTACGCTCAGCCGGGCCACCGCGTCGAGGTCGCCGGGCTGGAACCCGGCCTTGAGGAACGTCATCACCAACGGCCCCATGTGCATGTCGGCGAACCGGGCGCCGTCGAGGGCCATGCCGTGCCCGTCGCGCAGCCGGTCGCGGATGCCCTCGGCGACGAAGTACTGGTAGAAGGTCTCGTGGGCGAACTCCGCCGACTCCACCGAGTCCTTGGTCCGTCCGGTCACGCCGAAGACCTCGGAGTGGTCGAGCAGGTCCGCGATCCATTCGTACGTCAGGAAGTCCCGTTGCCGGGTGATGTCGAGGTCGCGCTGCAGGTTGGCGAAGAGCCACTCCGAGACGCGCGGGACCGGGATCAGGTCCTGCTCCTGCGAGTCCGGCTCGTCCATCCCGGTGAACAGGTCCCAGGCGATGTCGCGGTAGGTCTGGAACCGCACCCGGCTGGGGATGCGTGAGCTCTTCCGGTCCCACGGCTGACCGCAGACGTGCTTGAGGTGGACGGTGTAGCCGTCCCACTGGGTGCGGGGGGCCGCCACGCCCTCCTCGAGGGAGGCGTAGAGCTGCTTGAGGACCATCGGGGTCGCCGGGAAGAACCCGCCGCCACGCTCCATCTCCGCGGCCAGATTGCGCAGCTTGTCGTCGCCGCCGCGCTCCTCGCCGAGGGCGCGCACGTCGGCCGGTGAGATCGGCTCGACGCGCACGACCATCGCCGCCTCGACGCCGAGGTCCTCCAGCCGGGCCGGGCTGCGCAGCTGCTCGGCGAGCTCGTCGCGCTCGGTCTGCAGGTTGCGCTTGCTGATCACCACGAAGCGGCCGCCCCGGCCGAAGGCCGAGCGCAGCTCGCTCAGGTCGGGACGGTTGACACCGTGCTCCTCGGCGCTGGAGGAGATCAGGTCGAAGTCGTCGATGACGATCGGCGAGCGGTCCTCGCCGACCAGGTCGCCGTAGTCGACCGCGCCGTCGCGCAGGCTGATGTAGCGCACCTGCTCCTTCGAGGCGGTCCACTCCCGGACCTCGATCGTCTTGCCCGAACCCGAGGGGCCGGTGAGGAAGAAGAGGTTGGACTCGGTGTTCTCGAGCCACCGGCCCAGCGCCTCGACGAGCGGGATCGTGGCCTGATCGGTCGTCAGCCCGCTCAGCGCCGCCACCCGGGCTCGCGGGAAGGTCAGCCGGGAGCTGGTCGTCGTCGCCGGCGTCGGGGCCGCGAGCGTGGGGGCCAGCACCGGACCGGGCGGCTCGGCGCCGGCATCGCGCCAGGCGTACGCCTTCCACCACTTCGCCTGCCAGATGCCGGTGTTCTTCCGGATCCACTCCCCGCGATGGGCCGGGTCGAGGGTGCGGGGCACCGACCCGCCCACCACCCGGATGAGCTCGTCGAGCGGCATCAGCTTTGAGCCGGACGTACGCCGATAGAAGGTGCTCCTGGCCATCGCGACGCCGGCGCCACCATCAGCTTTTCCGGTCACCTGCCGGACCCAGGCGCGCAATTCACTGTTGAACTGCTCTGGTGAGAGAGATTCGTCGGTCATCGCCCCTCGCCCAGTCGCCCGCGTTCGCGGTTGAGAGTATCCCGCAGGTGTCCCAATTCTGTCCCAGAAACGTCCCAACTCAGCTGGGACTGTCTTCACATCGTCCCCACTCCCGCCCGCCCTCTGGCGAGACACATGTGGCCTCCGCCACCGTGGGATCGTCCCCACAGGGACAGCGCCGGCCCCACCTACGGGCCCCACCGCTGAAGGAGATGATGACCATGAGGAACCACAAGTTCAGCATCGCCACCTTCGCCGTCACGCTTCTTGTCGTGTTCGGCTTCAACCAGCTGCTCAGCGCCGAGCCGCCCACGTGCCAGGCAACCGCCGGCACCTCGTCCGTGTCCGTCGTCCTCACGGAAGGAGCGCTGTCATGACCCGCGACTTCATGCGCCTCGGCGATACCGTCAAGGCCCACGGCGGCGTCCGTTCCGGAAAGCGCGGTGTCGTCGTCGCCACCGCCGCAGGCCGCACCAAGGTCCGTTTCAACGGCACCAGCGGCACCCGCTGGGTGCGCAGCAGCAACCTGAGGTCCACCGGCAGCGGCTCGCTGTCCTGGATCCTTCCGGTCAAGGCCGCGCTCCTCCTGTTCCTGGTCGTGCCGGGTCTCCGGTTCGTCGTCGTCTACCTGTGGACCCACGGCGGACTCGACGGCTTCGCCACGGCCCTCGGGAACCAGATGGGCCAGGCCGCGCTCGCCTGGGGCCACCTGGTCACCACGGACCCGGTCGGAGCCCTGCTCCACCTCGGGTTCCTCGGCGTGGTCTCCAGGCTGATGCACTGGTGAGTCCGCCGACATCGTTTCGCGACGTACGCGAGGGGGACGCCGCGAAGCAGACGAAGAGGCCCGGTCCGAGAGTTCGGACCGGGCCTTCTTGTGTGCGCGCGGGGGCGGATGCTGACCGAGATAACTCGGTCGGTGCGCACTGCCTTCATGGAGTTCCACGAGGGCAGTGACCGTTCACCGAGTTACCTCGGTGAACATCCAGCCGGTCAGCCGCTGACGGAAACCGATGCTGCCGCGCCCTCGACCGGCTCCATGCCCTCGGCGATCTTCATCGCCTCCTCGATCAGGGTCTCGACGATGGCGGCCTCGGGGACGGTCTTGATGACCTCGCCCTTGACGAAGATCTGGCCCTTGCCGTTGCCGGAGGCGACACCGAGGTCGGCCTCGCGGGCCTCACCGGGGCCGTTGACGACGCAGCCCATGACGGCGACCCGCAGCGGGACCTCGAGGCCGTCGAGACCCGCGGTCACTGCGTCGGCGAGCTTGTAGACGTCGACCTGGGCGCGGCCGCAGCTCGGGCAGGAGACGATCTCGAGGCGGCGCGGGCGGAGGTTGAGCGACTCCAGGATCTGCAGCCCGACCTTGACCTCCTCCACCGGCGGCGCGGAGAGGGAGACCCGGATGGTGTCGCCGATGCCCTTGGACAGCAGCGAGCCGAAGGCGACCGCGGACTTGATCGTGCCCTGGAACGCCGGGCCGGCCTCGGTGACACCGAGGTGGAGCGGCCAGTCGCCGGCCTCGGCGAGCAGCTCGTAGGCGCGGACCATCACGACCGGGTCGTTGTGCTTGACCGAGATCTTGAAGTCGTGAAAGCCGTGCTCCTCGAAGAGGCTCGCCTCCCAGATCGCCGACTCGACGAGCGCCTCGGGGGTGGCCTTGCCGTACTTCTCCAGCAGCCGCTTGTCGAGCGAGCCGGCGTTGACGCCGATCCGGATGCTGGTGCCGTGGTCCTTGGCCGCGGCGGCGATCTCCTTGACCTGGTCGTCGAACTTGCGGATGTTGCCCGGGTTGACCCGGACCGCCGCGCAGCCGGCCTCGATGGCGGCGAAGACGTACTTCGGCTGGAAGTGGATGTCGGCGATCACCGGGATCTGCGACTTCTTCGCGATCGCCGGCAGGGCGTCGGCGTCGTCCTGGCTGGGGCACGCGACCCGGACGATGTCGCAGCCCGACGCGGTGAGCTCGGCGATCTGCTGCAGGGTCGAGTTGACGTCGGAGGTGAGCGTGGTCGTCATCGACTGCACGGAGATGGGGCTCTCGCTGCCGACACCGACCGAACCGACCTTGATCTGGCGGGTCTTGCGGCGGGGGGCGAGCACCGGAGCAGGCGCTTCCGGCATACCGAGGGGGATGGACGTCATGTCTACCAATCTTACGTGCGGGTCAGGCCTGGAGATGAAGCGGGACGGCGAGGTCGGCGACGATCAGGACAACACCCATCACCAGGAGAGCCGAGGCCACGACGTACGCCACCGGCAGCAGCTTCGCCGGGTCGGCATGCCCCGGTTCGGGCCGTCGGAAGACCCGGGCGAAGGCGCGGCGGATGCCTTCCCACAGTGCCGTCGCGATGTGACCGCCGTCGAGGGGCAGCAGCGGGACGAAGTTGAAGATGCCGATGAAGAGGTTGAAGCCACCGACCAGGAACGCGAAGCCGGCGATCTTCTCGCTGACGTCGAAGTCGTCGTGGGTGGCGATCTCACCGGCGATGCGGCCGCCGCCGACGATGCTGACCGGGCTGTCGGCCGAGCGCTCCTCGACGCCGACGATCGCGAGCGCGACGTGCCAGACCTTGACCGGAAGGCGCACCAGCGAGTGGACGGCGTTCTCGGCCATCGCGCCCATCTCCTTCAGCACGTAGACCGGACCTTCCTTGGTCGTCACGTCGTGCGACTCGGGAGTCATGCCGAAGAAGCCGACCTTCGCGGTCTCGGGGTCGGCGCTGGTGTCGTTGACGTCCTTGACCCGTTCCTGCACGACGGTCTGGGTGTGCAGCGTCATCCGCTCACCGTCACGCTCGATCACGATGGTCGCGTCACCGTCCATGTTGTTGCGGATCACCTTCTGGGCGACCGACCACGAGGTCAGCTCTGTGCCGTTGAAGGAGATCAGCTCGTCGCCGGGCTTCAGGCCGGCGTCGGCGGCCGGCGTCGGCTTGTCGCTGGGGCGGCACTCTCGGCCCTGGTCCTCCCAGCTCAGCAGGCACTCCTGCAGGCTCGAGACGACCGGATGTCCCGCGTTGACGACCTTCTCCTGGACCCCGTAGATGCCGAAGACGCCCCAGAGCACGAAGAACGCGATCGCGATATTCACCGTGGGCCCGCCGGCCATCACGATGACCTTCTTCCACCACGACATCTTGTAGAAGAGGCGCGGCTCGTCCTCGGGACGGATCAGCTCCCACTCGGCCGAGCGGGCGTCGCTGATCAGCTGGGTGAACATGCCGGTGTTGGACTTGCGCACCTTCAGGGCGCCGTCCGCGGTGCGCTCACCCAGCTGGTCGGCTCCGGGCGGCAGCATCCCGATGATCTTGACGTAGCCACCGAGCGGGATCGCCTTGAGGCCGTACTCCGTCTCGCCGATCTGCTTGGACCACACCGTCGGCCCGAAGCCGATGAAGTACTGGGTGACCTTTCCACCGAACGCCTTCGCCGGGATCATGTGGCCGAGCTCGTGGAGCCCGATCGAGGCGAGGATCGCGACGATGAAGCCGATCACGGCCAGCGTGTAGAGCACGACACTCATTTCTGGGTCTCCAGGATCCGAGCGGCTTCCTCGCGCGCCCAGGCGTCGGCGGCGAGCACATCCTCGATGGTGAGGCTGCCTTCCGAGCGTACGCCGTGGTGGGCTGCCATCACCTCCGCAATCGTGTCGACGATGCCGGTGAACGGGATCCGGCCGTCGTGGAAGGCGTCCACGCAGACCTCGTTGGCGGCGTTGTAGACGGCGGGGTGGGTGCCGCCGCGGGTGCCGGCCTCGCGGGCCAGCCGCACCGCGGGGAAGGCACCGTCGTCGAGCGGCTCGAAGCGCCAGTCGGCGGCCTTGGTCCAGTCGATCGGCGTCTCGGCGTCGGCCACCCGCTCGGGCCAGGCCATCCCCATCGAGATCGGCACCAGCATCGTCGGCAGCCCGAGCTGGGCGACGACGGCGCCGTCGGTGAACTCGACCATCGAGTGGATGTACTGCTGCGGGTGGACGACGACGTCGATCCGGTCGAAGGGTACGTCGAAGAGCAGATGCGCCTCGATGACCTCCAGCCCCTTGTTGACCAGGGTGGCGGAGTTGGTGGTGATCACCCGCCCCATCGCGAAGTTGGGGTGCCGGAGCGCCTGCGCCGGGGTGACCTGGGCGAGCTCGTCGCGCGAACGGCCGCGGAACGGGCCGCCGGAGGCGGTGAGCACGAGCTTGCGCACCTCGTTCGGGGAGCCCGCGCGCAGCGACTGCGCGATCGCGGAGTGCTCGGAGTCGACCGGGACGATCTGCCCCTCGCGCGCGACCCGCTTGACCAGCGGCCCACCGATGATCAGCGACTCCTTGTTGGCCAGGCCGAGGGTGTTGCCGGCCTCCAGCGCGGCCAGCGTCGGACGGAGCCCGACGGCGCCGGTGATGCCGTTGAGCACCACGTCGGCCGGCTGCGCGGCGGCCTCGGCCGAGGCCTCCTCCCCCAGCCCGGAGAATTTCGGGGCGAACTCGGCCACCTGGGCTTCGAACAGCTCCTTGTTGGACCCGCCGGCGGTCAGCCCGACGACCCGGAACCGGTCCGGGTTGGCCCGCACCAGGTCGAGCGCCTGGGTGCCGATGGACCCGGTCGAGCCGAGGATCACCACGTCGCGTGGTCGCTGATCGTTCACCCGCCCATTCTCCCAGCAGAGGCTGAGAGGGCGCCAAGCGGCCGCCGTCGCGCGCCGAAAAACTTCAGGGGAAATAGCAACAGCCCCGGACTCCCCCACGGGTCCAGGGCTGTGCATGAAACGTTTTGCAACGTCTGGCCACAATTAAGCCACAAAGATGCACGCGAAAGCAAATCCTGAAACGCGGGTCCCAGTTAAATCTGCATCAGATCAAGGGGGCGAGGATGACACCGAGCCGCGGCGCGACGTGGCGGACCCACGACCGGGTCAGGTGCGAGTCGTCGTAGTAGGTGACCTTCTCCCCCACGACCAGCGGGCAGCGGTCCTCGGCGCACACGAAACGCTGGGTGTCGACGTACGTCGCCTCGGTGCCCTTCAGGGCCGCCTCGGTGAGCTCGTTGCTGCTGGTCTCGCGCGAGTCCGGGTCACTGAGGCAGGAACGCTGGTCGGCCTCGGGGGCGCTGAGGCAGTCGGCGGGGTTGTGGTCGACCTTGGGTACGTCGCCGAGGACGACCACCCGCTCGGAGATCTCCCGGTAGGCCGTCACCGTGCTGCGCACCGCCTTCGACCACTGCTCGTCGCGGCTCATCCCGTCGTAGGTCTTGGGCATGAAGAGCTGACCGCGGGCCGTCGAGACGATGGCGTCGGGGTCGAGGCGCCGGAGGCGGTCCGCGGTCCAGGCGCGGAAGTCGTCGCACTCGGCCTGGGTCATCTTCTTGCCGCGGTGCTGGACCGGGTAGGGCGCACAGCCGACCTTCACGACCGGCACGACCCGGAAGCCGTTCTCCTTGCCGAGGTCGTCGAAGGCGGTCAGCCACATGCCGGCATGGGAGTCGCCCACGACGGCGACGGTCTTCTTCGCGTCCGTGTCACCGAGGGTGCAGTCGGCGGCGCGGGTGTCGCCGTAGTTGGCGTAGCAGTCGCCGTAGGTCTTCTGCCACCGGTCCTCGGTGATGTCCTCGCCGAGCACCGCCGGCGGGATCGGACCGCCGCGGTCGGCGATCTCGAGCGCGGCGCGGAGCTCACGCTGGACCTGCGGCGGGCCGCCGGTCTCGGCGGCGGTGTCGGGCACCTCGTTGGCCGCGAACCACGCCTGCGCCTCGGCGACCCGCTCCTTCTCGGTGTACGCCGCATAGCCGGTCGTCAGCCAGCCGCTGCCGACCGCGAGCACGAGCGCGACCGGCCACAGGCCCAGCGAGCGCAGCCCGTGGGAGAGCACGGGCACCTGCTTGCGCTGGAACGGCAGCTCGACGAAGCGGTGGCTCAGCGCGGAGAGCAGCAGCGCGGCGGCGACCGCGACCGTCATCTCCAGGGCGGCGCTGCCGAGATGGAGAGCCTCCGGGACGAGCACGGCCAGCGGCCAGTGCCACAGGTAGAGCGAGTAGGAGATGTCGCCGACGTAGCGCAGCGGGCGGACCGCGAGCAGCTTCGCGGTCGGGGCGTCGGCTCCGGAGGCGAGCAGCGCGACGGTGCCGAGGGTGGGCACCAGCGCCTGCCAGCCGGGGAACGGGGTGGCCTCGCTGAACACGACGGTCGAGACGAGGATCGCGGCTGCCCCACCGAGGCCGGCCGCGGCACTCGCGGCGCCCTTGAGCCGGCCGCCCCAGCAGGCCAGCAGCGCCCCGGCGGCGAGCTCGTAGGCACGCGCGGGCGTGGAGAAGTAGGCGGCGGTGGGGTTCTCGCCGGTGGCATGGACCGACCAGGCCAGGCTCGCGACCGCGATCACCGCGGCGACGATCGTGAAGCCCCTGCGGCCGAGCCTGGGGATGAGCAGGAGCGCCAGCACCGGCCAGACCAGGTAGAACTGCTCCTCGACCGAGAGTGACCAGTAGTGCTGGAAGGGCGAGGGCTCGCTGGGCTGGAAGTACTGCACGCCCTCGGCGGCGAAGTGCACGTTGGCCAGGAAGAACGCGGCCCAGGTGCCGTCGGAGGCCGCGTCGGAGAGCCGGGTGGTGGGCAGCTGCCAGGCGGCGTACGCCAGGACGACCAGGATCACGAGGGTGGCCGCCGGCAGGATGCGACGGGCACGGCGCGCGTAGAACTGCGGGATGCTGACCGTGCCGGACTCGCCGGCCTCACGCAGCAGCAGCGTGGTGATCAGGAAGCCGGAGAGCACGAAGAAGACGTCGACGCCGACGAAGCCGCCCTCGGTGTGCGGGACCCCCGCATGGGCAGCGACGACCAGGCCTACGGCAACGGCCCGGAGACCTTGGACATCTGTCCGCCATCGCTTGGCTGACATGTGGGGTGCACCTCGTGTGGGGGTCGGCTGCTTCCATCGCTGGGTCCGAGTCGCGGAGGTGCGCGAAACGGGCCCTCGATGCTTTCACGGACATGGTCTGCTCGCACATCGAGGGTCGCCGGTCGGCCTGTTCGTTCGGTGTCAGCCCCCGATGTAGGACATCACGTGCTTGATCCGGGTGTAGTCCTCGAACCCGTAGACCGAGAGGTCCTTGCCGTAGCCGGAGTGCTTGAAGCCGCCGTGGGGCATCTCGGAGATGTAGGGGATGTGGGTGTTGATCCACACCACGCCGAAGTCGAGGCGCTTGCTGACCCGCAGCGCGGTGGCGTGGTCGGTGGTCCACACGCTCGAGCCGAGGCCGTAGTCGACGTCGTTGGCGTACCGGAGCGCCTCGGCCTCGTCGGCGAACCGCTGCACGGTGATCACCGGGCCGAAGATCTCCTGCTGGATCTGCTCGTCGTCCTGGCGCAGGCCGGCCAGGACGGTGGGCTGGTAGAAGTAGCCGTTCTCGCCGCCCTCCACCCGTGCCGGCGCTCCCCCGGCCGCGATCGTGGCGTGGTCCGGGAGCCGCTCGACCATGCCTGCGACCCGGGCGAGCTGACCGGGGTTGTTGAGCGCGCCGACGTCGCGGTTGTCTTCCGGGAGCCCGACCGTGGTGCTGCGGGCAGCCTCGGCGAGGGCGGCGACGAACTCGTCGTGGATGCCGGCCTGCACCAGCACCCGGGTCGCGGCGGTGCAGTCCTGGCCGGCGTTGAAGTAGCCCGCGGCGGCGATGCCCGCGACGGCTTTGTCGATGTCGGCGTCGTCGAAGACGATCACCGGCGCCTTGCCGCCGAGCTCGAGGTGGACGCGCTTGACGTCGGCCGCGGCGCTCGCGGCGACCTCCATGCCGGCGCGCACCGAGCCGGTGATGGCGACCATCTGCGGCGTCCTGTGCCGGATCAGGGCACGGCCGGTGTCGCGATCCCCGGTGACGAGGTTGAGCACCCCGGGCGGCAGGAACTCCTGGGCGAGCTCGGCCAGCAGCGAGGAGCTGGCCGGGGTGGTGTCGGAGGGTTTGAGCACGACCGTGTTGCCGGCGGCGAGCGCAGGGGCGATCTTCCACGACATCATCGCGAGGGGGTAGTTCCAGGGCGTGACCTGCCCGATCACGCCGATCGGCTCGCGGCGGATCCAGGAGGTGTGGTCGGCCAGGTACTCGCCTGCGCTCTTGCCCTCCAGGGTCCGGGCGGCACCCGCGAAGAAGCGGAAGTGGTCGATCGTCGGGGGCAGCTCCTCCTCCAGGGTCAGCTGGAACGGCTTGCCGGTGTCCTTGACCTCCACCGCGGTCAGCTCCTCGGCCCGGGCCTCCATCGCGTCGGCGATCCGGAGCAGCGCCAGGCTGCGCTCCTGGGGCGTGGTCTCGCCCCAGGTCTCGAAGGCGGATGCTGCTGCTGCGTACGCCCTGTCGACGTCGGCCTCCCCTGACATCGGGGCCTGCGCGTAGACCTCGCCGGTGGCGGGGTCGACGACGTCGTACGTCGCGGCGTCGGCTGCCTCGCACAGCTCGCCGGCGATCACGTTCCTGAAGGTCTGATCAGCCATGCGGTAGAGACTAACTCCTTCCTGTAACAGCGATGTCACAACTGAATCCGCAGTGATATTCGCACTTTGGAACGGATTCGCTTGCGAAAGCGAGATGCGGTAGGTGACCATGGAGTCATGACCGGCAACCACGAGCAGCTGCAGCGCGACGCCAAGGACCACCTCTGGATGCACTTCACGAGGCATTCGAGCTACACCGAGGCCGATGTGCCGATCATCGCCCGGGGCGAGGGCGCCTACATCTACGACATCGAGGGCAACCGCTACCTGGACGGCCTCGCCGGCCTCTTCGTCACCCAGGTCGGCCACGGGCGCGCCGAGCTCGCCGAAGCCGGCGCGGAGCAGGCCAAGCAGCTGGCCTTCCACCCGCTGTGGTCCTACGCCCACGAGCCGGCGATCGAGCTCGCCGCCCGGCTGGCCTCGCTCGCTCCCGGCGACCTGAACCGCGTCTTCTTCACCAACTCCGGCTCCGAGGCCGTCGAGACCGCGTGGAAGCTCGCCAAGAACTACTTCAAGCTCCGCGGCAAGCCGGGCAAGCACAAGGTGATCGGGCGCAACATCGCCTACCACGGCACCACCCACGGTGCGCTGTCGATCACCGGCCTGGCCGACATCAAGGCACCGTTCGAACCGCTCGTCCCGAGCACCTTCCGGGTGCCGAACACCAACATCTACCGGGCCTCTGAGATCACCGGCGGGCTGATGGACGGCAGCGACCCGGAGGCGTTCGGCCGCTGGTGTGCCGACCAGATCGAGTTCGTGATCCAGGCCGAGGGCCCGGACACGGTCGCCGCGGTCTTCCTCGAGCCCGTGCAGAACTCGGGCGGCTGCTTCCCGCCTCCCCCGGGCTACTTCCAGCGGGTGCGGGAGATCTGCGACGAGCACGACGTGCTCCTCGTCTCCGACGAGGTCATCTGCGCCTACGGCCGGCTGGGCACGATGTTCGGCGCGGAGCGCTTCGGCTACGTCCCCGACATGATCACCTCGGCCAAGGGGCTGACCTCGGGCTACGCCCCGCTGGGCGCCACGATCATCTCCGACAAGCTGATGGCCCCCTTCCTCGAGGGCGAGGAGACCTTCTACCACGGCTACACCTTCGGCGGTCACCCCGTCTCCACGGCGGTGGCGCTGGCCAACCTCGACCTCTTCGAGGCCGAGGACCTGCTCGGCAACGTACGCCGCAACGAGGCCGCCTTCCGCGCCACGCTGGAGAAGCTGAAGGACCTGCCGATCGTCGGCGACGTACGCGGCACCGGCTACTTCTACGGCATCGAGCTGGTCAAGGACCGTGGGACCAAGGAGACCTTCACCGCGGAGGAGTGCGAGCGGATCCTCTACGGGTACGTCTCCAAGGCGCTGTGGTCCGAGGGCCTCTACTGCCGCGCCGACGACCGCGGCGAGCCGGTCATCCAGCTCTCCCCGCCGCTCACCGTCGGCCAGGCCGAGTTCGACGAGATGGAGCAGATCCTGCGCCGGGTGCTGGAGAAGGCCTCGACGATGCTCTGACCCGGGGTCAGCCCTGGATCCGTGGCCACGGCGACTGCTCCTCGAGCGCATAGCCGAGCTCGAGGAGCGTCCGCTCGTCGCCGTACGCCGCCGAGAGCTGCACCCCGATCGGCAGCCCCTCCTCGCTGAGCGCCATCGGCAGCGAGATCGCCGGCGCCCCGGTGATGTTCTGCAGCGGCGTGAACGCGACGTGCCGGCGGAGCCGGTCGACGAGCTCCTCGAACGGCACGTTCGGTGAGAGGTGACCCAGCGGCGGGGTGACGCCGGCGACGACCGGGCACAGCACCACGTCGTGGCGGTCGAAGACGGCCGCGTACGCCGTCGCAGCCCGGCGCAGGCGGAGCAGGGCCGCGGGCGTCTGCCGCCAGCCGCCGGAGGTGAAGGCGCGGCGCAGGCCGTCGGTGAGCCCGTCGAGGCGGGCGGTGTCGAGGGTCCGGTCGATGGTCAGCCGGCCCAGGTTGCCGGCGAGGAAGGCGAGCAGGCCCCAGTAGCTGAGGAAGTCGTCGCCGAAGCGCGCGTCGACGGGGATCGAGACCGGCTCGACGCTGTGGCCCTGCTCCTCCAGCAGGGTGGCGGTCCGTTCCACGGCAGCCTTCGTCGGCGTGTCCACGACCGCGTCGGTCACCGACTCCATGATCATCGCGACCCGGAGCCGGCGCCGCGCGGGCCCCTCGACCAGCCCGAGCGGCGGCAGCGCCGGGTTGCGCCAGTGCCGCTCGAGCGCGGCATGGAAGGTCGCGGTGTCGCGGACTGTGCGG
Source organism: Nocardioides luteus (assembly GCF_000960475.2). Classification (GTDB taxonomy): domain Bacteria; phylum Actinomycetota; class Actinomycetes; order Propionibacteriales; family Nocardioidaceae; genus Nocardioides; species Nocardioides luteus_A. Next base: position 27,450 of record NZ_JZDQ02000003.1, read on the forward strand.
GTCAGCACGCCTTCGCTGACCATGTTGATCGGCAGGGTGCGGGCCATCTCGCCGTCGAGGTGCCGGCCGCGGCTGGGTTTGAGCCCGACCAGCCCGGCGGCCGCGGCCGGGATCCGGATGGAGCCGCCGCCGTCGTTGGCGTGCGCGACCGGCACCGCTCCGGCGGCTACCAGGGCGGCCGCGCCTCCGGAGGACGCGCCGACCGAGTGCCGCGTGTTCCAGGGGTTGGGCGTCGGCGGCCCGCTGCGGAACTCCGTGGTCGCGTTGAGCCCGAACTCGGGCATCCGGCTCTTGCCGAGCACCGTCATCCCGGTGCTGAGGAACTGGGTCGCGTAGCGCCCGTCGCGGGTGGCCGGGCGCGCCCGGATCGCCTCCGAGCCGTGGTTGGTCGGCATTCCTCGCAGGTCGGTGTTGTCCTTGAGCAGCGTCGGCACGCCGTGCAGCAGTCCGGTGTCCTCGGCCGGGCGGCGGGGCGCGTCGTAGGCCTCGTACGCCAGCGCGTGCAGCTGCGGGACCACCGCCCGCATCCGGGCGACCGCCGCCGCCTCGACCTCTGTCGCACTCAGCTCGCCGGTCCGGACCAGGCGGGCCAGCTCGACGGCGTCGTGGTCGGCGAGGGCGTCGTCGGTGAAGGCATGGACGCGGGTCGGTGCGGTCATGCCGACAGCGTGCGGGATCTGCCTCGAAAAGTCTAGAAGATCTTCCAGACTTTATGCTGGCTCCCATGAAGCGACGGCACGGCGACAGCGCCCGGCAGCGACGCGACGCGCTCGTCCGCGCCACGATCGAGGTGGCCGCGGAGAAGGGCATGGCCGGAGTGACCCACCGCGCGGTGACCGAGCGCGCCGGGCTGCCGTTGGCGACCGTCGGCTACTTCTTCGACTCGATCACCGACCTGGCGGCCGAGGCGCTGCGTACGGGCGTGGCCGAGGACGTCGCCCGGCTGCGTACGCTCGCCGACGAGCTCGCCGCGACCTCGCCCGGCACCGACGCCATGGCCGAGGCGTTCGCGGCGGCGCTGATGTCGCCGCCGACCGACGCGCTCGCGTTCCTGGAGGGGCTGCTCCACGCGGCTCGCGACCCCGCGTTCCGCCCGGTCGTGGCCGAGGTGGTCACCGCCGGCCGCGACGTCGCGGACCGCGCGGCGACCGTCGCCGGAGCGACCCGGACCGATCCGGCCTCCGTGCTCGCCCTCGTGCACGGCTACCTGCTGCACGCCCTCGCGGCCCCCGACCTGGTCGACCCCGGCGACCTCCTGCGCGGGCTGCGCGCCCTCGTGATCGGCACCCTGGTCGAGAGCGGCGAGATCGAGGTCGCCCTGCGGCTCGCCGGCCGCGGGTCAGCCGACGACGCGTACCTCGCTCCCTAGGACCGCGCCGTCCTGCAGGGTCAGGTGGTCACCGGACCAGAAGCGGCCCGGGTCGTAGTAGTTGGTGGGCCGCTCGTCGTCGAGCAGCCCCATCTCCTGGTAGGTGGCCGCGACGACCTCGGCGCAGTAGACCTGCTCGATGCCGGCCTTCGAGCGAACCCTCCCCCGCGCCCACCGGCCGGCCAGGTTCACGGTCGAGGGGAACGGGGTGCCGTCGAGACGGGCGATCGTACGCAGCAGGGCATCCTCGCGCTCACGGCTGATGTCGGCGGTGAGCTGACGCAGCCAGACCTGCTGCTCGTAGCGGCCGGCCCACTGCTCGACCGCGGCCCGGAGATCATGGAGCTGTACGCCGCGGTGGTGGGTGCCGGTGTAGAGATCGAGCAGTCCCTTGCCGAGCTCGGCGTGCCACATCAGCGGCGGCAGGTCGTCGAGCACGACCGCCATCCCGACATGGTTGACCGGGGCGTTGCTGAGCATCCGGATCGCCCGGTCGGCGACCGAACGGCCGCGGAAGAGCCACAGATCGCCGGTGCGGGTCTGGTCCACGGCGTCGGCAAGGGAGATAGTGGTGTCGTCAGACATCGTGAGCAGGGGGTCCTATGAGTTTCGGCAGTGCACGCGTGTGGAAGATCGTCGGTCTCGCCGGCCTGGCCGGAGTCACCGCGACAGGCGTCATCATCGCGCGCAACCACCGCCAGCGTACGCAGCGCACGCCGGAGGAGATCCACGCCAGGCTCCGTGAGCGGGTCGCGGCGGCGCAGAAGGCTGCCTGAGCCGGGCGCAGGGATACCCGGTTAACCGGGTATCCCTGCACTTCTCAGGCAATGCAACACCTGAGAAGTGCAGGAACTGCCTGTACGCCGTGACGGATGATGCTCGAGTGACTCGCGCCTAGGAGTCGAACCCGAGCCCGAGCCGGTCCATCGTCCGCAGGAACAGGTCGCGGCGGCCGCCGTTGGCGTCGGCCTTGCCGAGCGAGCGGACCATCATCGAGATGCCCGCGTAGCGCGCCGGCTCCGGCGGGAACGGCAGCGGCTTGGAGCGCACCATCTCCAGCGACGTACGTTCCGTCTGCTCGCCGCTGAGCAGGTCGAGCATCACCTGGGCGCCGAAGCGGGTGGCCCCGACGCCGAGACCGGTGTAGCCGAGCGCATAGGCGACGCGGCCGGCGTACGCCTTACCGAAGAAGGCCGAGAAGCGGGTGCAGGTATCGATCACGCCGGCCCAGCGGTGGGTGAAGCGGAGCCCCTCGAGCTGCGGGAAGGTCTCGAAGAAGTGGCTCGCGAGCTTGTCGTGGGTCGCGCCGGTCTCCAGCTCCGGCGAGATCTTCGAGCCGTAGTGGTAGATCGCGTCGTAGCCGCCCCACAGGATCCGGTTGTCCCTGGTCAGGCGGTAGTAGTGGAAGTGGTTGGCGGAGTCGCTGACCCCCTGCCGGTTGGCCCAGCCGATCGCGTCCATCTGGGAGGCCGAGAGCGGTTCGGTCATGAGCACGTAGTCGTAGACCGGCACGGTCATCATCTTGAGTCGCCGCAGCAGCGGCGGGAAGGCGTTGGTGGCCAGCGCCACCCGCCCGGCCCGCACCGACCCCGTGAGGGTCGAGACCCGCATCCCCGCCCCGTCGCGGGCGAGACCGGTGACCGCGGAGCCCTCGTGGATCACCACACCGGCGTCCAGGCAGGCCTGCCGCAGCCCCCAGGCCAGCCGGGCCGGCTCGACGGTCGCGGTGTCGCCGAGCACCTCCAGACCACCGAGGTACGTCGGCGAGCGGAGCTCGTCCCGCACGCCGGTCTCGTCCAGCAGCCGGTGCTTGATGCCGTGGTCGGTCAGTGCGTCCGACCACTCGGCCAGGTCGTCGACCTCGTGCGGCCTGGTCGCGACGTTCAACGCACCGGTCAGCCGCCAGTCGCAGTCGATGCCGTGCTCCTGGATCGTCGCGGCCATCTCGTCGAGATTCTGCTGACCGAGCCGGTCCAGCGTCGCCAGCTCGTCGGGCCAGCGCTCCAGACCGTTCCAGAAACCGTGGGTCAGGGAGGCCTCGGCGAAGCCACCGTTGCGGCCCGAGGCCTGGTCGCCACACTGACCGGCCTCGAGCAGCACCACCGACCACGACGGAAACCGCACCCGGGCCAGCAGCGCCGTCCACAGCCCCGAGTAGCCGCCTCCGACGACCAGCAGATCGGCCGAGGCCACCCCGAGCAGAGGCGGCAGCGGCGCGGGTCTGGCGGGGTCGTCCAGCCAGTAGACGGCGGGCTTCGCATCGGTGAGCGCGACATGGTTCACGACGCCCACTATGACAACTCTGGAGCCCCTCAGCCACACAGAATGTACGGAATCATGGAAATTGTTCGTTACACACGACGGATTTCGTTGCATCTGCGGTCGGCGAAAAGGTTGACTGGGCGCCATGACCACTCGCAAGCGCAACGGGGGCGCTCACCTCGACGAGGTCAACAAGCTGATCATCGAGCAGCTCCAGCAGGACGGCCGGCGCAGCTATGCCGCCATCGGCAAGGAGGTCGGCCTGAGCGAGGCCGCGGTGCGCCAGCGCGTGCAGCGACTCGTCGACAGCGGCGTCATGCAGGTCGTCGCGGTCACCGATCCGCTCGAGCTCGGCTTCGCGCGACAGGCCATGATCGGCGTACGCACCTCCGGGCCGATCGAGGGGATCGCCGACGAGCTCGGCAAGCTCGACGAGGTCGACTACATCGTCATCACCGCCGGCTCCTACGACCTCCTCGTGGAGGTCGTGGCCGAGAGCGACGAGGCCCTCCTCAACCTCGTCTCCAGCAAGATCCGCGCCATCGAGGGCGTGGTGAGCACCGAGACGTTCATGTACCTCCACCTGCACAAGCAGACCTACGCCTGGGGTGTGCGGTGACCAACGACTACCCCGGCATCAGCCTGTGGCACGAGACCGCGGGCGACTCCTGGGAGCCGCGTCCGGCGCTGATGGGCGACCTCGAGGTCGACGTCGCGATCGTCGGCGCCGGCTACACCGGCCTGTGGACCGCCTACTACCTGGCCGAGGCCAGGCCCGAGCTGAAGATCGCGATCCTCGAGGCCGAGGTCGCCGGGTTCGGAGCCTCCGGGCGTAACGGCGGCTGGTGCTCGGCGCTGTTCCCCGCCTCGCTCGACAAGGTCGCGGCCGGCTCGAGCCGGGAGGCCGCGCTCGCCCAGGACCGGGCGATGCGGGCGACCGTCGACGAGGTGATCCGCGTCGCCGAGGCCGAAGGCATCGAGGCCGACATCGCCAAGGGCGGCACCGTCGTCGTGGCTCGTACGCCTGCCCAGCTCGAGCGCGCCCGGGCCGAGGTCGAGCACGCCCGTTCCTGGGGTCTGGGCGACGCCGAGCTCTCCCTGCTGGACCAGGCCGCCGCCGAGAAGCGGCTCGCCGCGACCCACACCCTCGGCGCCACCTACACCCCCGACTGCGCCGCACTCCACCCGGCCAAGCTCGTCCGCGGCCTGGCCCGCGCCGTCGAGGCTCGCGGGGTCACGATCTACGAGCAGACCCGGGTCACCTCGATCGGGCCGCACACCGTGCGGACCGAACGTGACGTGGTCTCCGCCGACGTCGTCGTGCGGGCCACGGAGGGCTACACCCCCACGCTGGCCGGTCTCGAGCGCGAGGTCATCCCGGTGCGCTCGCTGATCATCGCCACCGAGCCGCTCACCGACCTGGTCTGGTCGAGCATCGGCCTGGAGGAGCGCGAGACGTTCTCCGACGGGCGCCACCTGCTGATCTACGGGCAGCGCACCGCGGACGACCGGCTGGTCTTCGGCGGGCGGGGCGCTCCGTACTCCTTCGGCTCGAAGATCACCCATGCGGACGCCTCCGACCTGCGCACCCACCATCGCCTGCAGGAGACCCTGGTCGAGATGTTCCCGGCCGTACGCGGCCACAAGATCACCCACCGATGGGGCGGTGTCCTCGGCATCCCTCGCGACTGGCACGCCTCCGTCGGCTACGACCCCGCCGGCGGGCTCGCGCACGCCGGCGGCTACGTCGGCGACGGCGTCGCGACGACCAACCTCGCCGGCCGTACGCTGCGCGACCTGATCCTCGGCAACGACTCCGACCTCACCGCCCTCCCCTGGGTCGGCCACGTCTCGCCCCGCTGGGAGCCGGAGCCGCTGCGGTGGCTCGGCGTCAACGCCGGTCTGCGCGCCATGACCGTCGCCGACGCGGAGGAGAGCGCCACCGGGAAGGGCTCGCTGGTCGCCCGGGCCGTCGCGCCGCTCGTCGGCGGTCACTGACATCCCGCGCCTTCGCCGGTCCCCCATGATCGGGCATTACGCTGCCGCTGTCGCACGAACGTCTCGGGGGAAGTCATGGCTGTCTCGTCCGGCGCCAAGAAGGCGCTCGTCTCTGTCGGAGTGTTGGTCTGCGTCGGCGCGCTGCTCGTCGGGATCGGGCACTGGCGCGCCTACGACCTGATCTCCGGGGACGTCGTTTGGCATATGGCGGCCGAGGACAACGGCGATGATGCGGTCGTCGTACGCGACCGGATCTACACCTACGACAACGACCGGCTGACGATCCGTGACCTCGACTCCGGGAAGAAAGTCGCCGAGGAGTATCGGGACGGCACGTGGGCGTTCGTCGGCGACGGCGGGCACGTCGCGGTCGTCGATACCGGCAGCATCGCGATGTACGCCCGGGACGGCCAAGAACTCTGGCACCGGACCACGGACGATCTCTACCAGCCCATCGCCATCAACCGCGGCGGCATGCTCGACGCGATCACATGCTCGGAGGAGAGTGCCTGCGTCACCGCGCACTTCGACGCCTCCGGCCAAGCGACCCACACCTCGCGGAAGTCGACCGACCTCTGGACACCGGCGGTCATCGGCGTCGACACCTTCGAGGACCACCCGTCCGTCCGGCGAGTCCCCACCATCGCGGCCGACATCGACCCGAAGAAGCATGCAGCTTTCCAGGTACGCGACGGCGAGGCGTACGGTCCCGCGGTCGACGTCACGGACGAGGAGGTCGCCGCCCAGGTCGGCGACCTGCTCGTCGGCATGTCCCGCAAGGACGGGACCTGTCACTTCGCCGCCACCCGAGCAGGCAGACGGGCATGGACGACCTCCACTCCGTGTCCTGATCTCGGCTACCCCAAGGTCGACGTCTTCGCCGACCGGATCTACGTCACCAACCCGTCGGGTGACGCGTACGACGTGGTGACCGCGGACCTCGAAGGCCGGCGAGCCACGAGCTTCCGGATCAAGACCGGGCCGACCTCGGAGAACGACAGGGTCCGGCTCTCGCCCACTCCGGATGCCATCGTGCTCACCCTGACCGACCAGATCGCCGGTTACTCCCCCACGACCGGGAAAAGGCTCTGGAGCCAGAAATTGTCGCGAACCTCCCATGACGCACTGGACGAGACGAAGAAGCTGTACCCCGGCGTCGAGGTGAGCGGACCGGTCATCGACCGGTACGGGAACGGCCCCGGGTCGTTGGCCACGCTCGCCATCGGGCGCGACGTCCCGGCCTACACGCACACCTATCTCGATGCCGGCTCCGGCAAGAAGTCGGCCGAGCTCGCCGCGCCGTACGGGGTCTCCTCCCTCGGCCTGGAGGACGGACGTGTCCTGGTCCTCGGGGACGAGGACATCTGGCTGGTCGCCGGGTAGGAGCCGGATAAACCTGTTGCGTACGCCGGTCGCGGTCCTCCACCATGGACCGCGACCGGCGTTCTCGTCCACGAGACGCCCTGATCGAGAGGAGCAGACCGATGACTGTCGTTGTCCTGTGCCTGCCCACAGACCACACCTCTCGCATCAGGAGCACCCGAAGTGACTCAGGAGAACATCTCCGCTGATCCCATCGATGGGATCGACCCGAATTTCGTCTTCGACTTCCAGGCCTACGACGACCTGGAGGACGGACAACGCTGGTCCACCTGGCTCTCCGTGGAGCCGCTCTCCCGTGGACCGGAGCCGCGCCCGGACTGGGTGGTGACCTCACAGGGAGCCATCGACACCGAGCTCGGCGTACTCAAGACCGGCAAGGAGGCCGACGCCTTCCTGATCGTGCGCGCGGACCCGCTCTACCCCGAGCAGGAGGCGTTCATGGTCGCCAAGCGCTACCGCGACAGCGACCACCGCACCTTCCACCGCGCCGCCAGCTACACCGAAGGCCGTTCGGTCAAGCGCTCCCGTGACGAGCGCGCGCTGAAGAAGGGCTCGACCTTCGGCCGCGAGGTCGCCAAGGCCGAGTGGGCCAACGCCGAGTGGAACGCGCTCGTACGCTGCTGGAACCTCGGTCTCCCGGTCCCCTATCCGGTGCAGATCGACGGCACCGAGATCCTGATGGAGTGGATCGCGGTCGACGACGGCAACGGGGAGCTCGAGACGGCACCGCGCCTCGCCCAGACCCGCCCGGAGCGCCACGTCCTGGAGATGTGGTGGGACGGGCTCGTCGACGCGCTGGCCACGATGGTGCAGGCCGGACTGGTCCACGGCGACCTCTCGCCCTACAACATCCTGGCCCAGCAGGACCGGCTGGTGGTCATCGACCTTCCCCAGATCATCGACCTCGTCGGCAACCCGCTGGGTTTCGACTTCCTGCTCCGCGACATCACCAACGTCGCGAAGTGGTTCCAGGCCCGCGGCCTGGAGGTCGATGAGCAGGAGGTCTACGCCGACCTGATGGCGCACGCCTTCTGACCAGCCGCCGAGCCGGCACGACGTCGGCGGGGGCTAGGTTTGCTCCCATGAAGCATCACCGGGGACGGCACGTCGACATCGAGTCGGTCGCGGAGCTCGACGGTCACCTGGCAGCCGGCGCGGGCAGCCTGAAGGGATGGCGGCTGCGGTCGCTGGACCTGACGTCCCGCTCCGCTGCGCTGAAGGAGACCGAGCTCGCCGGGGCGACGTTCCTCGGGTGCACCTTCGCACCCGGGGACGTCGACTACGCCGAGGACGAGGGCGCGCTGGTGATGCCGGTGATCCCGGAGGCGCCGGTCGACGTCTACCGCTCGCAGCTCTACACCGCCGACGAGCTCTACGACGACCCGGTCTACGCGCGCAGCCTCGATGCGAGGGCGTACGCCTGGCTGCAGCAGCCGCTCGACGCCGACGACGAGCTGGCGATCACCCTCCACGACCATGCGATCGACGCCGCCCTGGAGGCCTGGGTCCGTGCCAGGCGCGACGAGGGGACGCGGATCGTCGGGGTGATGGGCGGTCACGCGCTGAAGCGGGGCGAGGAGACCTACGCCGACGCCGCCCGCCTGGCCCAGCACCTGGCGAGCCGCCACGTGGTCGCCACCGGCGGCGGCCCGGGAGCGATGGAGGCCGCCAACCTGGGTGCCTTCCTCGCCGGGGCACCGAAGACGGTGCTGGACGGTGCCCTCGAGTCGCTGGCCGCGGTGCCGACGTTCCGGCCCTCGATCCGGGCCTGGGCGCAGGTGGCCCTCGACGTACGCAACCGGGTCGAGGGCACGCCCGGAAGGTCGCTCGGGATCCCGACCTGGCACTACGGCCACGAGCCGCCCAACGTGTTCGCCGGCGCGATCGCGAAGTACTTCCGCAACGCCACCCGCGAGGCGGTGCTGCTGGAGGTCTGCGACGGCGGCATCGTCTTCCTGCCCGGGGCGGGCGGCACGGTGCAGGAGGTCTTCCAGGACGCCTGCGAGAACTACTACGCCGACACCAGCGCGGTCGCGCCGATGGTGCTGGTCGGACGCAGCTACTGGACCGAGGAGCTGCCGGTCTGGCCGCTCCTGAAGGCCCTCGCCCGCGGCCGGGCGATGGAGGACCACGTCCACCTCGTCGACACCGCGGAGGAGGTCCTCGACGTCATCGCAGCTGGCGTGCCCGGATGACGTCGCGGTAGTGGTCCACCAGGGCGGCGTTCACCGCACCCCACGACTTGTGAGCGACGCTCTTGCGGGCCTCCCGCCCCATCCGCAGTCGCAGCTGCGGGTCGTTGTGGAGCAGCGCCACGTGGGAGCCGAGGTCGTCACGGCTGCCGGGCTCGTAGAAGAACCCGGTGACGCCGTCGGCGACCAGGTCCAGCGGCCCGCCGGAGCGCGGCGCGACCACCGGGACCCCGGAGGCGAGCGCCTCCTGGACCGCCTGGCAGAACGTCTCGTGCGAGCCGGTGTGCACGAACACGTCGAGCGAGGCGTACGCGGCCCCGAGCTCCTCCCCCTGCAGCACTCCCAGGAAGGTGGCGTTCGGGAGCAGCTGGCGCAGCTCGCGCTCCTGCGGGCCGCCGCCCACGAGCACGACCTTGTACGCCGGGTTGCGCGCCAGCGCGGCCAGCAGGTGCAGCTCCTTCTCCTGGGCGAGACGGCCGACGTACCCGACGATCGTCTCCCCGTGGGGCGCCAGCTGCGCGCGCAGCTCGTGGTCGATGCGGCTGGGGTGGAACAGCTCGACGTCGACACCGCGGGGCCAGAGCCCGGTGCGCTGGACGCCAAGGCCCTCCAGCTGGGTGAGCGCCGACGAGCTGGGTGCCAGGGTGCGGTCGGCGGCCGAGTGCGCCTGCCGGGTGAGCATCGCGGCGGCCTGCGGGCCACCGACCGCCTTGTACTTGTCCCAGAAGCCGACCAGGTCGGTCTGGTAGATCGCCACGCTCGGGATCCCGAGCTCCTTGGCCACCAGCACGGCCTGCCGGCCGAGCAGCGCCGGCGAGGCGACGTGGATGACGTCGGGGGCGAACCGGCGCATCACCGCGCGCAGCTTGCGCCGCGTCTCGAGGCCGACGCGGAAGTCCTTGTAGACCCAGAACGTCGCGCCCCGGGTGCGGGTCACCGGGAAGCCGGCGTACTCGGCCGGCCCGGTCGGAGCCACGACCTCGACGGTGTGGCCGTCGACCGCGAGATGCTCCAGCACGCGGCGTACGGAGTTCGTCACCCCGTTGACCTGCGGAAGGAACGACTCCGTGACGATGAGGACACGGAGCGGCTCCGAGTTGGCGGCGACCATCGGGACCCGATCGAGGCTGATGCTCATGCAACTGATCGTGAGCGCCGTCCGGCAACGTGATCCCCGACTTGGTTGACCGGTCGGTGAACCTCCCGTGGCCAGAACTCCGTGCCGGACGACAGGTGGTCCGGGCGGTGTCATCAGCGAAAACGTCGCGTGACTCTCAGAAATCTGTCATCCCGCCCCGCCCGTCGACAGAAGAGCGAGAGCCCGCGTTCCTAGGCTCGGGCCCGACATCACTGCGATACAAGGAGTCACGATGAACTTCGTACGACGCGCGCTCGCCGCGCTCGGTGCGGTCGTCGCACTGGGCGGGGGCCTGGTCGCCATCTCCAGCTCACCCGCCAGCGCCTACGACGCCACCCCGTGCCTGGCGCCCTACTGGCACAGCGGGGTCGCCCGCTACGTGCAGACCTGCCCCGACTGGGGCATGTCCGGGACCAACGACATCCCGGTCTACGACCTCGACGCCAGCCCGCCGGCGATCGTCGGGTGGATCGATGCCGCCGGCAACGACTGGTACGTCTGCCAGAAGCAGGTCACCCAGTACGACCCGTACGCCTACGCCGGCTACTACAACGACTGGTTCGCCTACACGTTGGCCGACAACGGCAAGTGGGGGTGGGCGCCCGAGGTGTTCTTCCAGGGCGGCGACAACATGGAGCCCGACCGCAAGCTCGCTCTCTGCTGATTCCTCCGGGCCGATCACGGCATCGTCGAGGGGGACGTACGCGGACCGGGCAGCATGTGCCCGGTCCGCGTACGTGTACAGCCCGGGCCTCAGGGCTTGAGCGTGACCGCGGTGTAGACCGGGTAGGCCGGGAAGGAGCCGATGTAGAAGTCGGCGACCTTCGAGCCGTGCAGGAACGAGTTCTTCGTGTAGATCAGCGGCACGACCGGGGCGTCGCCGAGGATCGTCCTGTCCGCCTGCGCCCACAGCTTCCCGGCCGCGTCCTCGTCGGTCTCGGCGAGCGCCTTCTTGATCAGCTCGTCGGCCGCCGCGGACGTGTAGCGGGAGATGTTGTAGCCACCGCCGCCGATCTGGCTGGAGTCGAACAGCGGCTGGATGTTGCCGGCCGCCGAGGGGTAGTCGGGCTGCCAGGAGCCCAGCGAGAGGTCGTACGCCCCGGCGTCGTCGCCCGTCGCGGTGGTCGTCCACGCGTCCTGCTCGAGCGGCTTGATGGTGACCTTGACGCCGACCTTCGCGTAGGCCTGCTGGATCGCCTCGGCCTTGGCCACGTCGGTGGCGTCGTTGGTCGCGATCAGGGTCAGGGCGAGGTCCTTGACGCCGGCCGAGGCCAGCAGCGACTTCGCCTTCGCCACGTCGCCGCTCTCCCCCGCGTCGTAGAGCTCGTAGTCCTCGCGGCCGGCGATCCCCGGCGTGATCAGCGTCGAGGCGGCGTCGGCGGAGACCGGTCCGCCGGCGGCGACGATGTAGGCCTTGCGGTCGATCGCGTAGTTGAGCGCCTGCCGCACCTTGACGTCCTTCAGCTTCGGGCTCTGGGTGTTGAGCGCCAGATACTCCAGCGCGCCCGGCCCGGAGGTCACCAGCCGCTTCTTGGCATCCGGCTTGCCCTGGATCTGGGCGAGCTGCGCGGGCGGGACGAAGTCGGCCCCAAAGGTCTTCTGGTCGGCCGGCGCGTCGGCGATCAGCTTCTGTGCCTCGACCGCCGGGTCCTGGCCCTGGCGGATGACGATCTTGTCGGGGCCGGCGGTGCGGACCGAGTCGGTCTCGGCGTCCCAGTGCTCGTTGCGTACGAGGACCAGGTCACCGCCTGCGGTGTAGGACTCCACGGCGTACGGACCGCTGGTCACCGGCTTCTGCCCGAAGGTGTCGGCGGGCGCCTTGCCGGCCGGGACCGGCGCGGTCGAGGTGGTCGAGACGATCCAGGGCCAGTCGCCGTAGGGCGCGTTGAGGTGGAAGACGATCGTCTTGTCGTCGGGGGTCTCGATGGAGTCGAGCTCCTTGCCGTCGAAGGGCCCCTGGTAGCCGTCGGACCCGGCGAGCAGGGAGCGGTGGTAGCCGATGCCCTCGGACAGCGCCGGCGCGTAGGTGCGCTCGATGGCGTACTTGACGTCCTTGGAGGTGATCGGGGTGCCGTCGGAGAACTCGATCCCGTCCTTGAGGGTGTACGTCCAGGTCTTGCCGTTCTCCGAGGGGGTGCCGGTGTCGGTCGCGAGGTCCGGGACGACCTCGGCCTCGCCGGACGTGCCGACCTTCCAGTTGGTCAGCCGGCGGTCGAGCAGGCCGAGCGTGGTGACCGCCAGGTTCCAGCTGTTGGCCGGGTCGAGCGTGATGCTGGTCGACGAGGTGAGGATCGTCAGCGTCCCGCCCTTCTGCCCGCCCTCCACGTCGCCGGAGGTCGAGTTGGCGCCGCCGCAGGCGGCCAGGGTGGTGGTGAGCGCCAGCGCCACCAGGGCGCTGCCGAGTCGCAGTCTCATGTGTGGGGTGTGTCCTTTCCTCTTTCGGGCCCCGTATCTCGGGATCGCCGTCAGACCCGTGGATCGAGGGCCCGGTAGGCCAGGTCGACGACGAGGTTCGCGACCACCACGAAGGCGGCGGCGAGGATGGTGACGCCGGTGATGACCGGCAGATCGGTGTGGCCGACGGCATCGATCAGCAGCGCGCCGAGGCCGTACATCGAGAAGACCCGCTCGGTGATCACCGCACCGCCGAGCAGGGCGCCGAGGTCGAGACCGAAAACGGTCACGACCGGCACCAGCGCGGTGCGGAGCGCGTGCCTGACGACCACGGTCCGCTCGCGCAGGCCCTTGGCGCGAGCGGTGCGGACGAAGTCCTCGCCGAGCGTCTCCAACAGCTGGCTGCGGGTCAGCCGGGCGTAGATCGCGGCGTTGAGCAGCGCGAGCACGCACCAGGGGGTGATCAGGTGGAACGCCCAGTCGACGGGGTTCTCGGTGAGCGGCACGTAGCTGCCCACCGGGACCACGTCGAGGGTGAACCCGAAGAACAGGATCGCCAACAGGCCGACCAGGTAGGACGGCATCGAGACACCGACCATCGCCGTGGTCATCACCGCCCGGTCGGGCAGCCGGCCTCGCCTGAGCGCGCTCACCGTGCCCGCCGCGACGCCGGTCAGGAGCCACAGCACCGCGGCGCCGGCGGCGATCGAGACGGTCACCGGGAAGGTCTGCGCGATCAGCGTCGTCACCGGCTGGTGGTGCTGGACGGAGTAGCCCAGGCAGGGCGCCGCGCACACGATCGCGCCGCCGCCATCGCCGAAGGTCCGTCCCGCGACAAGCCCCTTCAGGAATTCCAGGTACTGCACCCACAGCGGCTGGTCGACACCGAGGAACTCCCGCGCCTGCGCCAGGCTCTCGGGCGTGCACGGCTTGCCGCAGGCCATCCGCGCAGGGTCGGCCGGGAAGACGTAGAAGATGACGTACGTCGCGGCCGTGACCGCGAGCAGGACGCCGATGATCCCCGCGGTGCGGAGCACGAGGAACCTGATCATCCCCGGCTCCCGGAGACCCGCGGGTCGTACGCGTCGCGCAGCCCGTCGCCCAGCATGTTGAACCCGAGCGTGAGCAGGAAGAGTGCTGCCCCCGGCGCGAGGAGATACCAGGGATCGACCTGGATCCAGCTGACCGCGTTGGCGATCGTACGTCCCCACGACGGTGTCGGCGGCGTCACGCCGATCCCGAGGAAGGAGAGCGCGGCCTCGGCCGTGATCGCGCCGGGCACCGCCATCGTGGCGAGCACCGTGACCGAGGAGGCGAGGTTGGGCCAGATCTCGGCGCGGAGGATCCTGCTCGTCGGTGCGCCGATCGCGCGGGCGGCCAGCACGAAGTCCCGCGTGCGGAGCGTGAGCGTCAGCCCGCGCACCACCCGCGCCACCGACGGCCACCCGAAGGCTCCGATGACCAGCACGATGAAGAGCGCCTTCGGGAAGGAGCTCGGGACGATCGCGCCGAGCGCGATCATGAAGATCAGCGACGGGAAGGCGAGCATGAGGTCGGTGAAGCGCGAGAGCAGCATGTCGGCGAACCCGCCGGTGTAGCCCGCGACGACCCCGACCACGGTGCCCGCCACGACCGAGACGGCGGTCGCACCGAGGCCGACGAGCAGCGACGTACGGGCCCCGTAGACGAGGATCGCGAACAGGTCCCGGCCGGTCTGGGGCTCGACGCCGAGCCAGTGGGCTCCGCTCACCCCGCCGAACATCCCCATCGGCACGCCGGCGGCGTCGAGCGCCTCGATGTCGTAGGTGTAGGGATCGGTGTGGCTCAGCGCCGTCAGCAGCGGCGCGAGGACCGCCAGGAGCACGAAGCCGGCCACGAGCGCCGCACCCATGAGTGCCCATCGGTCGCCGCGGAGCTGACGCCAGGCGCCCGTCGTTGCCTGGAGGTGGTGGGGGTCGAGTACCGCCATGGATCATCGGGGCGAAGCGCCCGAACCGCCTTCTTGCTCAGAGTTATTAAGTACATCGGGTTTATACACTAAGAGCGTACGGGGGTATTCCCGGGGTCCCTCCGGGCGTCAGGGCCGCCAGGCTGCCCGGCGGCCTCCGGGTTGCCGTCTGCCCGCTCGGCTTGCCACGATCACGGCATGACCACCGATGAGGAGCACATCCGGCCTGAAGGCGTCGACGACCTCACCGTCGAGGCGCTCGGCACCATCAGCGAGGCGCTCGAGGCGATCGAGATCGCCCGCGGTCATCTGTACGCGATGCATCGCATCACCGGCACCGCCGACCTCACCCTCGGCAAGGGCGTCCAGCAGCTGCGCGAGGCCGGCCACACCGAGCTGGCGGACACGTTCGAGCGCGAGCTCGTCGGACGCAACGTCCTCGAAGGCAGGTGGACGTTCCAGATCGTCGAGGAGTACGACGACGGCTACTACGCCACCTTCAAGCGGCTGGAGAAAGAGGCTCGCGACGCTCTCGTCGGGGGCAAGCGACACCTCTACGAGTCGGAGCTGAAGGACGCCCGACGCACCCAGGGCCGGCGCGGCCACGAGCGCCGGCCCGAGCCAGGGGCCTGAGCCGGCCGGTCGTGTCGCCTGCGGCTAGGACACCGACTGAGCGGCGAGCTGGCCGCAGGCGCCGTCGATCTCGCGGCCACGGGTGTCGCGGACTGTCGTGGAGATGCCCTTGGCCTCGAGGCGGCGTACGAACTCACGCTCGTCGGCCGGGTCGGAGGCGGTCCACTTCGAGCCGGGGGTCGGGTTGAGCGGGATCAGGTTCACGTGGACCCAGCCCCAGTCGCCGTAGCCGTTCAGGACGTCGGCGAGCAGGTCGGCGCGCCAGGCCTGGTCGTTGATGCCGCGCATCATGGCGTACTCGATGGAGACGCGGCGCTTGGTCACGCGGGCGTAGTTCCAGGCGGCCTCGACGGTCTCGGCGACCGAGAAGCGGGTGTTGATCGGGACCAGCTCGTTGCGCAGCTCGTCGTCGGGTGCGTGCAGCGAGAGGGCGAGGGTGACCGGGATGCCCTCCTCGGTGAGCTGCTTGATCCTCGGCACGAGACCGACGGTGGAGACGGTCACGTGGCGGGCGGAGAGGCCCAGGCCTTCGGGGGCGGGCGAGGTGAGGCGGCGTACGGCGCCCATCAGCGCCTTGTAGTTGGCCATCGGCTCCCCCATGCCCATGAAGACCACGTTGGAGAGACGGCCCGGGCCACCGGGGATCTCGCCGCTGGCCATCTGCCGGGCCGCGACGACGACCTGGTGGACGATCTCGGCGGTCGACATGTTGCGCTCGAGACCGCCCTGGCCGGTGGCGCAGAACGGGCAGGCCATGCCACAGCCGGCCTGGGAGGAGATGCAGACCGTGGCGCGGTCGGTGTAGCGCATCAGCACGGACTCGACCAGGGCACCGTCGAAGAGCTTCCACAGCGTCTTGCGGGTGGTGCCCTTGTCGGCCTCCTGCTGACGGATCGGCGTCATCAGGTCGGGCAGGAACGTGTTGACGAGCTCCTCGCGCTGGTTCGCCGGGAGGTCCGTCATCTTGGCCGGGTCGTCGACCAGCCGCTCGAAGTAGTGCACCGAGAGCTGCTTGGCCCGGAATCCGGGCAGCCCGGCCTCCTTGGCCGCGTCCTGACGGCCGGCCAGGTCGAGGTCGGCCAGGTGGCGCGGCGGCTTCCCGCGACCCTTGGGCGGCGCCATCACCAGAGGCAGGCGGCGCCCCTCCATCGCGGCTGCCTCGGCCTCGGGGCTGTGCGGGGCTACGTCGGTCGCGGGGTCGGGCTCGGTCACCCCTCCAGTGTCCCACCGGCGTGCGGCGTACGGCGAAACCTCGATCCGGCCTGGCTGGTCAGCCCGTCTCGAGCAGGATCCAGAACACCAGCGCCCCGACGCCGACGACCACCAGCACGGTCAGGATGATCCCCAGCCAGACGAACTGGGCCAGACGGCGGGTCTTGCGCGGGACGAGCATGGCCAACGGCACGAGCAACGTCAGCGCCACCCACGGGAACAGCTGCTCGGCCCGCTCCTGCCCGACGACCCACGTCAGCAGAGCGCCCCAGGTGCCGGGCACCAGGATCGCGTACGCCAGGCCGATGTAGAACCCGACCAGGGCTGCCACGGTCGGGTGCGAGTCGTGCAGCCACGCCCACAGTCCACCGGACCCCGAGGACTCCCCCTCCGGGCCGTGATCTGCCTCGACGTCTGGATCGGGGTCCACGTCGAGGTCCGCGGGACGCTGGGTCACCCTTCAACCGTAACGCCCACCACCGGTATCACTTGGTAAAGAATCGCTGCCGCAGGAAACTGGGCCGGATCGCGGCGATCAGGCATCGACGGTGATCACGTCCGGGAGGCCGAGCGCTCGCCACCGGGCCAGATCCGGGGGTGTGCCGGTCAGCTCGCTCGCCAGGACCGTCCAGGCGGTGCCGTGGCCGATCAGCACGACATCCTCGCCGGCGTGGGCCGACAGGATGCCGGAGACCGCCTTCGTCACGCGGGCACGGCACTCCTCGAGCGGCTCCCAGCCGTCGTACGCAGGCACCGTCGGCTCCGCGAAGGCGCGCTCGACCGTGGCGTCGAAATCGTCGACCCACGCCTCGCCGCGGCGGTGCTCGCGGAGATCGTCGACCACGCCGACGTCGCCGTCGGTGAGCAGCTGGGCGGTCTGCTGTGCCTTGGGCTCGGGCGATGAGTACCACGCCGCGCCGGCCGGGAGCCGGTCACGCAGCGCCCAGACCTCGTCGAACCCGGCCGGGTCGAGCTCCCAGCGATCCGCGGCGACGCCGCGGACCTGGAGGGGTCGGCCGTGGCGTACGAGGTGGAGCATCAGAGGACGCGCCCTCAGAAAACCGCGTAGTGGAGGATCAGCCAGACCGGGGCGACGGTCGCCAGGAGCGAGTCGAGGCGGTCCATCAGGCCGCCGTGGCCGGGGATGATCTGGCTCATGTCCTTGATGCCGAGGTCGCGCTTGATGACCGACTCCACCAGGTCGCCCAGGACGGCCATCACGCAGGCGACGACGCCGAGGGCGACACCGACCCACCAGGGTCCGTCGAGGAGCCAGACGACCAGGCCGACGCCGGTGGCGACGGTGAAGACCACCGAACCGATGAAGCCCTCCCACGACTTCTTCGGGGAGATCACCGGCGCCATCGGGTGCTTGCCGAAGAGGACGCCGGCGACGTAGCCCCCGATGTCGGACATGATCGTCAGCAGGACCCAGACGATGATGCCGCGTACGCCGTCGTCGGAGATGCCGCCCGAGGTCCAGCCGCCGCCCTCGCGGAGCATGAGGGCGACGAACGAACCCAGGAACGGCAGGTAGAACAGGGTGAGCACCGATGCCGCCGACGTACGTACGTAGCCGTCGACCCCTCGGCGGAGCACCCACAGCATGATGACCAGAGCAGTGACCGCGGTGGCCGTCACCAGCGCGTCGGAGCCGAGGAAGTAGGCCACCAGGACCATCACCGTGCCGCCGATCATCAGCGGCTGCTCGGGGACGTCCATGTCCTTGGCCATCAGGCCGCGGTGGAGCTCCCAGGTCGCGGCGACGACACAGCCGACGACGATCAGCATGAACGCCGTCTTCACGAACATCAGGCTGAACGCGATGGCGACCAGCAGGACGACGGCGGAGCCGATCGCGGCAGGCAGGTTGCGGCCGGCGCGTCCGTAGTCCTTCTTCGGCGGCTCGGAAGCTGACGGCGACGGCGGCGTCTGGCTCACAACGGATTCCTTCATGCTCAGGTCCTTTTCTGGTCTCGACCCCGCGTGGCTCGCTCGCGCGACTGTGTCACTTGCTGGATCTCGACACGCGGTCACGCCTTCGCAAGCTCAGGCGTGCGCTCGCTCGATCTCTTCGCGTGGTGACCCTGCGGCTTCGTCGCAGGGTCACAGGCTCAGACCTCGAGCAGCTCGGCTTCCTTGGACTTCAGCAGATCGTCGATCGCGTCGGTGTGCTTCTTGGTGAGGCTGTCGAGGCGCTTCTCGGCACCGGTGATGTCGTCCTTGCTGGCCTCGCCGTCCTTCTCCAGCTTCTCCAGGCTCTGCTTCGCCTTCTGACGCACCTGGCGCACCGAGACGCGGCCCTGCTCGGCCTTCTCCTTGGCGAGCTTGATGTATTCCTTGCGGCGCTCCTCGGTGAGCTCGGGGAAGACCGCGCGCAGGATCTTGCCGTCGTTGGACGGGTTGACGCCGAGGTCGGAGTCACGGATCGCCTTCTCGACGTTGGCCATCGCGCCGATGTCGAACGGGGCGATGTTGATGATCCGCGGCTCGGGGCTGGTGAACGAGGCGAGCTGCTGGATCGGCGTCGGGGTGCCGTAGTAGTCGACCAGGATCTTGTTGAACATCTGCGGGGTGGCTCGGCCGGCACGGATGGTGGCGAAGTCCTCACGCGTGGAGTCCACCGACTTCACCATCTTGCTGTCGGCCTCGTTGAGGATGTCGTTGATCACCGGATGCTCCTGTGCGCTCGTAAGTTGTGTAGGTGTGGGTGGCGTGTGGGCTCGTGCCGCTCAGCCAGCGGTGACGAGCGTACCGATCTTCTCACCCTGGACGATCCGGTAGACCGCCCCCTCGTCCTCCGCGCCGTAGACCACGATCGGCATCTTGTTCTCCATGCAGAGGGCGAACGCGGTGGCATCGGCGATCTTGAGCTGCTTCTGCAGCGCCTCGCCGAAGGTGAGCTCATCGTACTTCGTCGCCGTCGGGTCCTTCTTCGGGTCGGCGGTGTAGACCCCGTCGACGCCGTTCTTGGCCATCAGGACCACCTCGGCGTGGACCTCGAGGGCACGCTGGGCGGCGACGGTGTCGGTGGAGAAGTAGGGCATGCCGGAGCCGGCCCCGAAGATCACGACCCGGCCCTTCTCGAGGTGGCGCATGGCCTTGCGCGGGATGTAGGGCTCGGCGACCTGGCCCATCGTGATGGCGGTCTGCACGCGGGTGTCGACGCCTTCCTTCTCGAGGAAGTCCTGCAGCGCGAGGCAGTTCATCACGGTGCCGAGCATGCCCATGTAGTCGGCGCGGGACCGGTCCATGCCGGCCTGCTGGAGCTCGGAGCCGCGGAAGAAGTTGCCGCCGCCGACGACGATCGCGACCTGGACGCCGGAGGCGGCGACAGCCGCGATCTCCTTGGCGATCGAGGCGACCACGATGGGGTCGACGCCGACCTCGCCACCGCCGAAGTTCTCTCCGGACAGCTTGATCAGGATGCGCTGGTAGCGGGTCATGCCGTGGCCTTTCCTCGGGCGACGTCGTGCGGGGTGGTGCAGGTGGGGGTGGCGTGCGAAAGGGCCGGTCCGATGATCACCATTCGGTTCATCGGACCGGCCCTTTCGTCGTACGTTGCTGCTTAACCTAACTGATCACGCCTCACGGCGCGGGGATCAGGCTCGGTTCAGGCGCCGACGTCGAAGCGGGCGAACTGCTTCACCTGCGTGTTGGCGGCGTCGAGGACCTGCTTGACGGACTTCTTCGACTCGAAGACCGACTCCTGGTCGAGCAGGACGATCTCCTTGAAGAACGCCTTGATCCGACCCTCGACGATCTTGGCGACGGCAGCCTCGGGCTTGCCCTCCTCGAGCGTCTTCTTGGTGAGGACGTCCTTCTCGGCCTCGACCACGTCGGCCGGGACCTCGTCGGAGGTCAGGTACTGCGCCTTGAGCGCGGCAGCCTGCTGGGCGGCCTGCTTGGCGGCCGCCTCGTCGCCCTCGTAGGCGACCAGGACGCCGAGGCTCGGCGGCAGGTCGGAGGCCTTCTTGTGCAGGTAGACCGTGGTCTCACCCTCGAAGTAGGCGACCTGGCCGAGCTCGATCTTCTCGCCGATGGTGCGGGCGAGCTCCTCGACGGTCTCGCCGACGGTCTTGTCGCCGAGCGAGACGGCCTTGAGGGCCTCGAGGTCGTTGATCTTGTTGGCGTTGGCGGCGTCGGCGATCTGCTGGGCAGCGGCGACGAAGCCCTCGTTCTTGGCGACGAAGTCGGTCTCCGAGAGGAGGCTGACCAGCGCGTTGCCCGAGGCGGCGACGAGGCCGGCCGAGGTGGTGCGCTCCGCGGCGCGGGCGGCGGCCTTGGCCGTGCCCTTGACGCGAAGGATCTCGACAGCCTTGTCGAAGTTGCCGTCAGCCTCGTCGAGCGCCTTCTTGCAGTCCATCATGCCGGCCTGGGTCAGCTCACGGAGCTTCTTGACGTCGGCAGCGGTGTAAGCCATGTGTGTCTTCCTCTGACTTGTTAAGTGGCTCTTGGGTGGACGTGAGGCTCAGGCCTCGGCCGGGGCCTCAGGGGTCTCGGCGGGGGTCTCCTCGGCCGGAGCCTCGGTCGCCTCGGCGGCGGGGGTCTCCTCGGCCTTGGCCTCCTCGGCGGCCGGGGTCGCCAGGAGCTCGCGCTCCCACTCGGCCAGCGGCTCCTCGGCGGTCGCACCCTCGGTGCCCTCGGTCTTGCCACCGGAGCGGGCGATGAGGCCCTCGGCGACGGCGTCGGCGACCACGCGGGTCAGCAGGCCGACCGCGCGGATGGCGTCGTCGTTGCCCGGGATCGGGAAGTCGACCTCGTCGGGGTCGCAGTTGGTGTCCAGGATGCCGACGATCGGGATCCGGAGCTTGCGAGCCTCCTCGACAGCGAGGTGCTCCTTCTTGGTGTCGACGATCCAGACGGCGGACGGGGTGCGACCCATCTCGCGGATGCCGCCCAGGGTCTTCTCGAGCTTGTCGCGCTCCCGCTTCATCTGCAGGAGCTCCTTCTTCGTGCGACCCGAGCCGGCGACGTCGTCGAAGTTGATCTCGTCGAGCTCCTTGAGGCGGTTGATCCGCTGGTGCACGGTCTGGAAGTTGGTGAGCATGCCGCCCAGCCAGCGCTGGTTGACGTAGGGCATCCCGACGCGGGTCGCCTGCTCGGCGATGGCCTCCTGGGCCTGCTTCTTGGTGCCCACGAACATGATCGTGCCGCCCTTGGCCACGGTCTCCTTGATGAAGGCGTAGCTGCGGTCGATGTAGGCCAGCGACTGCTGCAGGTCGATGATGTAGATGCCGTTGCGGTCGGTGAGGATGAACCGCTTCATCTTCGGGTTCCAGCGACGGGTCTGGTGTCCGAAGTGGACGCCGCTCTCGAGGAGCTGGCGCATGGTCACGACTGCCATGATGTTTTTTCTCCTAGGTGGTGGCCCGCGTTTGCACCGCTGGTGGCTCGACCTTGCTTTTCTCGAGGTCGGGCGGGTGCGGCGCGAGCCGGTCGGTTTTCAGTTTCGCGCCCATCGGTGTGATGGGCCCTGACGCCTGCACGCGGTCCGACCTGAGCGGATGCTCCGGACTGAGGGCCGCGCCCGCGGGCGACCGGCGTCTCGGAGCGAGGCACCGTCGCGGTCTGCTGGCGTGCGAAGTCAGCCCACAGGGGGCTGCCGGTCCAAGACTAGCCGCCGACGGGGGTCGCGGGCCAATCCGCCGTGGCTGGCGTCTTCTCGGGCCGATCGGTGTCCACAGGGGTATCTCGGGACGCGGTTATCCACAGGACGTACGAAGCTCGTTGTGCGGCTCCCTGATCCGGGGTTGTCTGCTCGCCATGACCTCGTATCGCCTCTCCGACCGGGCCCGCGCCCTCGTCGCGGCCCTGTTCCTCGTCGTCCTCGTGGCCCCATCAGGCCCAGCCTTCGGAACGCCACGTGCCGAGGTGGCGCCGTCCGGCGCCTCGCTGGGTGGGGCCGTGGGTCACGACGAGGGTCCGAGTCCGGTCGTCGCGGCTGACGAGGAGGTCCCGCAGGGCGAATGGCCGTTGGCGCCTCAGCCGGAGGTCGTGCGCCGCTTCGACGCGCCGGATGCCCCCTGGGGAGCGGGTCATCGTGGCGTGGACCTGGCCGGTTCGCTGGGAGCCGTCGTTCGCACCGCGATGGCGGGAAAGGTCGCGTTCGCCGGCATGATCGCCGGCAAGCCGGTGGTGAGCATCGACCATGGAGCCACCCGGACCACCTACGAGCCGGTGGTGGCGACCGTGGCCGTCGGCGACCCGGTGGCGGCCGGTGCGCCGCTGGGCAGGCTCGGCGTCGCCGGCTCCCACTGCTTCCCCGCCGCCTGCCTGCACTGGGGCTGGATCCGCAACGCGGACGACGTCTATCTCGACCCGCTGCTCCTCGTCGACGAGCCGCGGCCGGTCCGGCTCCTCCCCCTCTGGCGAGGTGAACCGGTCGGCTAGGCCGCTCACCAACGAGCGCGCCCGGGGTGACGCCTCGACCGACCGGGGCGACGCCTCGACGGGTCAGGCGCGGGGGTGGGCCTGGCGGTACGCCTTGCGGAGTCGGTCGCTGCTGACGTGGGTGTAGATCTGGGTGGTGGCCAGACTGGCGTGGCCGAGGAGCTCCTGGACCGAGCGGAGGTCGGCGCCGCCCTCGAGGAGGTGGGTCGCGGTGCTGTGGCGCAGTCCGTGAGGGCCGAGATCGGGGGCGCCGGGGACGTCGGCGAGGCGGCGGTGGACGAGGGTGCGTACGGCGCGCTGGTCGAGCCGGCCGCCCCGGGCACCGAGGAACAGGGCCGGACCGGAGGACTCGGTCAGCAGCTGGGGACGGCCACGGACGACCCAGCGGTCGAGTGCGCGCGCCGCGGGGCCGCCGAAGGGCACCATCCGTTCCTTGCGTCCCTTGCCGAACACCCGGACGACCCGGCGTTCGTAGTCGACGTCGTCCAGGTCGAGGCCGACGAGCTCGCCGACGCGGGCGCCGGTGGCGTAGAGCATCTCCAGCACGGCGATGTCGCGCATGCCGACCGGTGTGCCGTCCTCGGCGGCGGCGATCGCGGCGGCGATGAGGGACTCGACCTCGTCGGGGCGCAGTACGGGCGGGAGCGTGCGGTGGGCCTTCGGCGACCCGAGCGCGGCGCCGGCGTCAACCTGTGCCCGACCGGTCCGGACCAGCCATCCGCAGAAGACCCGGGCGGCGGTCGCCCTCCGGGCCAGAGTCGTACGCGAGTGGCCGGTGGTCTGCTGCTTGGCCAGCCAGCTGCGCAGCGTGCGCAGGTCGATGGCCTCGGGCTCGGTGCGGCCCATCCGGCCGGCGTGGTCGAGCAGGCTGCGGATGTCGCCCAGGTAGGCCCGGACCGTGTGGTCGGAGAGGCCGCGCTCGGCGCTGAGGTGTCGTTCGTAGTCCCCGAGGAGGGCGGCGTAGGGCTCGGGAAGCTCCGCCTCCGCGGACCCGCCCTCCGCGTCTGCCTCCGGATCAGCGCTCACCCGAGCCAGGATAGGTCGTGACTCGAGGCTCAGGTGCGAGCCGCGCCCGGCGCCAGCTGCCACCCCTCCGGGAACCGCTCAGCGAGGCCGAGCGCCTCGAGCCGCGACAAGGCGGTGCCGGCTGTCTTCGGGTGCAGGCACGCCGCCCTCGCGATGTCGAGCTGCGACGAGGGGCTGCTGACCGGGACCGCGTCGAGGACCTGTTTCTCGACGGAGGTGAGCGAGTCGCGGCGGCGTACGGGGCCTCGGGGCTCGACCGGGAGGGCCTCCCCCATGTCGCCGACGAGCTCGCGTACGTCGAGACCGTCCGTCACCAGGACGCCCTTGCCCCGGCGGACGAGATCGTGGGTGCCGACCGAGGTCATCGCTCCGACCTGACCCGGGACCGCCATCACCGGGGTGTTGATGCTGTAGGCCCAGTGGGAGGTGTTGAGGGAGCCGCTGCGCGCCGCCGCCTCGACGACCACGGTGCCCCGGGCGAGCGCGGCGATGATCCGGTTGCGGGAGAGGAATCGATAGCGCGTGACCGGGAAGCCGGGAGCGATCTCCGAGATCACCGCCCCGCTCTCGGCGATCGCGTCGATCAGGCGCCGGTTGCGCAGTGGATAGGGAACGTCGACGCCACCCGCGAGCACGGCGACGGTGCTCCCTGGCGGGCCGGTGAGTGCGCCCCGGTGTGCGGCCGCGTCGATTCCGACCGCAGCCCCGGAGACGGTCACGAAGTCGTTGACCGCCAGGTCGGCGGCGATCCGCGCCGCGGCATCGGCGCCGTAGGCCGTCGCATCCCTGGACCCGACGATGGCGACGGAGCGGTCGAGGTCGCTGAGCAGGAGCGGTCCCCGCACCCACAGTCCGAGCGGGGTGCCGGTGCGGTGTTGCAGTGGCTCCAGCCCGGCGAGCCGTTCGACCTGGGTGGGCCACTCCTCGTCGCCGGGGATGACATAGCGGAAGCCGGCATTGGTCGCCCGCTCCAGGTCTCGGTCGGGATGGATCTGGGCCAGCCGCGACCTCGCTTCGAACCCGTCGTCGCCGAGATCGGGGTCCTCCTCCGCGAAGCGGCGATAGACGTCGGTCGCGGTGGATCCGACCAGACAGGTGTCGAGAAGTGGGGTGCCGGGCTCGATCAGCTGGGTCAGCGCAATCCGGGCCAGGCGCTCGCGCTCGAGGTCGGTGAACGTGGGCGCGACGGGCGCGGTGGTCATGCGGACCTCCCCTCGAAGACCGATACCGTGAGCGAGCCTCCGCTGCGCAACGCGAGCGCCGTCTCGGTCTCGGCCACGCCCGGCCAGTCGACACCGGCGAGGTCGGCCACCGTCCAGGCGAGGCGATGCACCCGGACCGCGCCACGACGGGTCAGGGCACCGGAGAAGATGCGTGAGTCGATGAGCGCCTCGGCCGACGGCGGCAGTGGCCAGTGGTCGCGCAGCGCGATCCCGCTGGCCTGGCCGTTGAGCCGCCACCCGAAGTCGGCGTAGCGCTCCTGTTGGCGGCGCCTGGCCGCAGCGACCCGCTCGCGGATGTCGGCGCTGGTCTCCGAGCCCCACGGGTCGTGGTTCTGCTCGGACATCGGTCGCAGCGTGCGGGTGATGTCGATGCGGTCGGTGATCGGTCCGGAGACCTTGCGCTCGTAGGCCTGGCGCTCGTTGGACCGGCAGATGCAGCCGTCCTTGGTGATCGAGGCGTCGTAGTTGCCGCACGGGCACGGGTTGGCGGCGAGCACGACGAGGGCCCGCGCCGGAAGCGTCACCGACTCCTCTCCCCGTGACACGGTGATGTCGCCGCTCTCCAGGGGCTCGCGCAGGCACTCGATGACGTCGCTCTTGAACAGCGGGAACTCGTCGAGGAAGAGGACGCCGGCGTGCGACAGCGAGACCTGGCCCGGGCGGACCCGTCCGCTGCCGCCACCGACGATGCCCGGCTTCGAGGCGTCGTGGTGGGGAGCCGCGAACGGCGGCCTGGTCAGGAGCCCGTGGTCCACGTCCAGCACGCCCGCCAGCGACTGCACCGCCATCACCTCCAGCGACTCCTCACGCGAGAGGTCGGGGAGGATCGTCGGGATCCGCTCGGCGATCGACGTCTTCCCGCAGCCCTTCGGCCCCTTGAGCAGCAGGTGGTGTCCACCGGCGGCCGCGACCTCGACCGCGTAGCGGGTCTCGGGCATCCCGCGAAGGTCGGACATGTCCATGTCGTCGAGGCGACGGTCGCCCCGCCAGCCGAGCAGGCTGCCGCCGGTGCCGGTCGCGACCGGCGGCGCGTCGGGCACCGGCTCGCCGCGCAGCTCCGCGACCACCTGGCCCAGCGACCGGAACCCCAGGATCTCCATCCCGGGCACCATCCGCGCCTCGGCGACCTGCGGCTCCGGCACCACCACCCGAGCGATCCCGGCGTGGGAGGCGGCGAGCACCATCGGGAGCACGCCGGAGGTCGGCCGCAGTCCACCGTCGAGCGCGAGCTCGCCGATGAAGACCGTGCGTTCCAGGCCGATGGTCTCGATCTCGCCGCCCGCCGCGAGGATGGCCAACGCCATCGCGAGGTCGTAGTGCGAGCCGCCCTTCGGCAGGTCGGCCGGCGAGAGCAGCACCGTGATCCGCTTGGTCGCGGGCCACTCGAGATCCGAGTTGATGATCGCCATCCGCACCCGGTCGCGGCCCTCGGCCAGCACGCTGTCGGCGCGGCCGACCAGTGTCACCCCCACCAGCCCGGGCGAGACGTCGGCCTGCACGTCGACCAGGTGGCCGACCGCGCCGCGAAGCGCGACGCCATGAGTGCGTGCGTATCCCATCACAGGCCCCTGACGTGCTCGACCAGCGCCGACCCGCGGGGCGCGTGCATCACCGCGACGAGATCGATCCGGATCCCCGGTGCTCGCACGTCGTGCTGCTCCAGCCAGGCGATCGCCAACCGCTTCAGCCGGTCGAGCTTGGTCTTGTCGACCGCCTCGTGCGGAGTGCCGCAGCCGTCATGGCTGCGGGTCTTCACCTCGCAGACGACCAGGGTGTCGCCCTCCCGGAGGACCAGGTCGATCTCTCCGTCCGGGCATCGCCAGTTGCGATCGAGCACGGTCATGCCCGCCTCGACCAGGTGCCTCTCGGCGACCGATTCGCCGTAGTTTCCCAGCGCGATCCGCGCCGGCGCCGTTGAACTCATCATGGACCTCCTGCCATTCGGCTTCGAGGTCCAGACTCATCGCGAGCACCGACAACCAGAGGGAGTTCCGGGGCGCCTGGGGATAACCCCGGATCGAGATCGCCCTGTGGACGGAAACTGGCCCGCTGGGCTGAGGGCGGTCAGTCCAGCGGCTGGTCGATGTCGGTCGGGTTGAGCGTCTCGACGTTGACGTCCTTGAAGGTGAGCACCTTGACCGCCTTCGCGAAGCGGGCCGGCCGATACATGTCCCACACCCAGACGTCGTTCATCGACACCTCGAAGTAGACGTCGCCCGAGTCCGTACGCGCCCGGACATCGACCTGGTTGCACAGATAGAACCGACGGTCGGTCTCGACGACGTACTTGAAGATGCCGACCACGTCGCGATACTCGCGGTAGAGGGTCAGCTCCATCTCGGTCTCGTACTTCTCGAGATCCTCCGCGCTCATGCCGCCACCTCCGTCGAGGAAAGCAGAGAATACGGACGCGGCGGCCTGAGGTCGACGGTCGCTCGCTGACGCTCGCTCATGTTCTACGACTCTAGGGCCAAGACAGGCGAAGTGCCGGGAAGACTCCACGAGCGGCGGTGATATGCCGAGGGACCGAGGCGTTCGAGCGCGGCGATGTGGGCGGGCGCGGAGTAGCCCTTGTTGTCGGCCCACGCGTAGTCGGGATACTCCTCGTGCAGCGCGACCATCAGCGCGTCGCGCGAGGTCTTGGCCAGGATCGACGCCGCGGCGACGGCGGCGCACTTCATGTCGGCCTTGATCATCGTTGTCACCGGCGGCACCTCGACCTCGTCCACCATCGCGGAGACCTCACCGAAGAGGCCCTCCTGCACCGGCGGGGTCAGGTAGTTGTGGTTGCCGTCGAGCAGCAGTGCGTCAGGACGTACGTCCAGGGCGCCGAGCGCCCGCTGACCGGCCAGCCGCATCGCGGCCATGATCCCGACCTCGTCGATCTCGGAGGCCAGGGCGTGCCCGACGGCGGAGTCGACGGCCCACCGGCGCACCTTCGGCGCGAGCGCCTCGCGGGCCTCAGGGGTGAGCAGCTTCGAGTCGCGTACGCCCTGGGGTGCCGTCCGCGTCGCCGCGGAGATCACCACGATGCCGATGGAGACCGGCCCGCACAGAGCGCCCCGCCCCACCTCGTCGACGGCACCGAGATGGGTGACGCCGTCGCGCAGCATGGACCGCTCGACCCGGAGGGTGGGCGCCGTGCTCATGGTGACGGCACACCCTCGAAGCTGTCGGGCCGGTGGATCCACTTGGCCCGGCTCAGCGGCCAGCCGAGCGCGACGACCTTGCCGACCACGTTGTCCTCCGGCACCCACGGCACCAGCGCGCAGTCGGTCTCGTTGGCGGTGCACATGTGCACGGTCGAGTCGGCCGAGTTGGCCCGGTTGTCGCCCATCACGAACAGCGACCCGTCGGGCACCGGACCGATCTCCCAGTGACGGGTGCCGGGCATCGGCCCGAAGCACTCGCCCTCCTTGTTGGGACGGCCGCACTTCGTCTCGGCCGGCCGGGCGTACGGCTCGTCGATCGGGACGCCGTTGACCATCAGCCGGCCCTGCTTGTCGCAGCACTCGATGACGTCGCCGGGGACCCCGATGACCCGCTTCACCAGGTGGCCGCCCTCGGGATAGAGCCCGATGATCGCCAGCCCCTTGCCGAGAATGTTGCTCGGGCCAGCCGACTCGTCGACACCGAGCCAGGAACCCGGGTCGGAGAAGACCACGACGTCGCCGCGCTCCGGCGTGCCGGCGAGCCAGTAGGACGGCTTCTCCACCAGCACCCGGTCGTCGGTCGCCACCGACGGGCCGCCCTGCAGGCCCGGCTCCATCGACTCCGAGGGGATGTAGAAGGCCTGCACGAACAGGGCCTTGACGACGACCGCGACCAGCACGGCCAGGACGACCAGGACGATGCCCTCCTGCCAGGCCGACAGCCGCGGCTTGTGCTCCTCCTCATGACGTCCCGATCCGTTGCCAGGGACGCCCGGGCCACGCTGCTCAGGGGTCCAGCGCGGCGCCTGGGGAGAAGACGAGAACGACCGCGATCCTCCCATGTCGGGCCCGTCCCAGCGGGCCTGGGGCCCGACGCCGACGGATGGATCGCGGTCGTTCGAAGTCACGCGGTGAGTCTAGAGACTCCCTCCACAACGAGCCTCATCGACTCGCAATGCTCAGGAAACCCTCAGACCTCCGAGGCTCACGCCTCGCGGCGCTCCTTGATCTTCGCCTTCTTGCCGCGCAGGTTGCGCAGGTAGTAGAGCTTCGCGCGACGGACGTCACCGCGGGTGACGATCTCGATCTGCTCGAAGATCGGGGAGTGCAGCGGGAAGGTGCGCTCGACACCCACGCCGAAGGAGACCTTGCGGACGGTGAAGGTGCGGCCGATGCCGGAGCCGTGGACGCGGATCACGACGCCCTGGAAGACCTGGACGCGGGACCGGTTGCCCTCGACGACCTTGACGTGCACCTTGACGGTGTCACCGGCGCGGAACTCCGGCAGGTCGTCGCGCTTGGAGGCGTTGCCGACCTCAGCGAGTACGTTGCTCATCTTTTCTCCTCACGCTCGCCACAGGCCGATCGCGGTCATCATTGCCCTGGTCAGGGCGGACTTTGGCGGTGGTCCAGCCGCGGTGGCCGGCGGCGTACGGTTCCCCCTGTGGCAGGAGCCCGTCGCAACACCTCCGGGTGTCTTCTTCGGAGCGTGCCTCGGCCGACTGGACCGGCCCACAAGTCTGCCACAGCGCCGCGGACCGCCGAGAATCGAGACGCGGAGACGTACGCAGCGCCTCCGGGCCCCGTGCGAGGATTCCTCCGTGACCGACACCGACTGGCCGCCGCACACCTACGTGACGCGCCCCTACCGGCAGCGGATCCCTCGCGGTCCGCGCGTGGACCGGCTGCTCCGTGAGGTCACGGTGGCGCTGCCGCCGCACATCGCCGATCTCGACCTGGCGCTGGAGCGACCGGTGGCGGCGATGACGACCGCCAGCGCCGGCGCGCTCCGCCACCTCGACCTCGTCCACGGCCGGACGTTGGACGGGCTCAACCACCTGCAGCTGCGCACCGAGGCGATCGACTCCTCCAAGATCGAGCACGTCGAGGCGAGCCTGGCCGACTACGGCCGCGCCCTGCTCGGTATCGGCGCCAACTCCTCGGCGACCTCGATGGCCTCCGCGACCAAGGCGATGGCACGACTGATCAGAGACGCCGATTCGACGCGCAAGATCACCTCCGACGCCATCCTGCGCGCACACCAGGACCTCTTCGCGCGTCACCCCGACGAGGCGGCCACCGCCGGCAGGTTCCGCACCGTGCAGAACTGGGTCGGCGGCTCCGACTACGCGCCCCGTGACACCCTCCACGTGCCCCCGCCACCGGAGACCGTCGTCGACTACATCGAGGACCTGGTCTCCTTCGCGAACCGCGACGACCTCTCCCCCATCGCGCAGGCGGCGATCGTGCACGCCCAGTTCGAGTCGATCCACCCCTTCATCGACGGCAACGGCCGCATCGGCCGGGCGCTCATCCACGCCGTGCTGCGCCGGCGTCGCGCCTCGCGTCACCTGACCGTCCCCATCGCCTCGGCGCTCGTCGCCCACCGTGACCGCTACTTCGCGGCTCTCAACGACTACCGGGCCGGCACCGCGGCCACGATCATCGCGATGCTCGCCGCCTCGACGACCATCGCCACGACCGAGTCCTGGAAGACGGCCGAGACGCTGGAGAGCATCCGGCAGGGCTGGGGCGAGGCGGCCGGCGGCCCGCGGCCCGGGTCTGCTGCGTACCGTCTCCTCGACTTCCTCACCGAGGAGCCCATCCTCAACGTCGAGCTCGTCACCACGTCGCTCGGGCTCGAGGACGTCCCCGGGACGATCGAGGGGCTGGAACGGGCCGGTGTCCTCACCCGCATCAAGCGCACCCGCCGCTCCCCCGTGTGGGTCGCCCCGGCCGTACTGGCCGAGGTCGAGGACCTCAGCGCCCGCATCCAGCACCAGGCCCGTCAGCTTCCGTACGGACCCCGCTGACGTACGCCACGAGGCCCGCCCCGGCGAACCGGGACGGGCCTCGTGGAGGATGCGAGCAGATCAGCCGAGCTCGGAGTAGCCCGGCTCGTGGAGGACGGTGTCGATACCGGCGACCTCGTCCTCCTCCTTGGCGCGGAAACCGATGGTCTTCTCGATCGCGAGGCCGATGATGAAGGCGACCACGAACGAGAACACGATGACGGTGAGCGAGGAGAGCAGCTGAGCGCCGAGCTGGGTGAAGCCGAACCCGTCGATGACGGTGTCGCGGCCGACGAGGTCCGCCGCACCGAAGACACCGACCCAGAGGCAGCCGATGAAACCGCCGACGAGGTGGATACCGACCACGTCGAGGGTGTCGTCGAAGCCGAGCTTGAACTTCAGCTCGATCGCGAGCGCGCAGACCGCGCCGGCGAACAGGCCGAGCACGAGCGCCCAGACCGGGGTGAGGAAGGCACAGGCCGGGGTGATGGCGACCAGACCGGTGACGATGCCGGAGGCGGCGCCGACAGCAGTCGGCTTGCCGTCCTTGAACTGCTCGACGATGAGCCAGCCGATCATGGCCGCGGCCGGGGCGAGCAGCGTGTTCAGGAAGATCATCGAGGTCTGGCCCTCACCCGCACCGAAGACACCGGTGTTGAAGCCGAACCAGCCGAACCACAGGATCGCGGCGCCGATCAGCACCAGCGGTACGTTGTGAGCGACCGTCTCCTCCTTGGAGAAGCCCACCTTGCGCTGCCCGACGACGAGCGCCAGAGCCAGGGCCGCCGCACCGGCGGACTGGTGGATGACCGTACCGCCGGCCCAGTCGAGCGCGGCGCCGAGGCCGTAGACGTTGTTGGCGAGCCAGCCGTAGAAGTTGCCGTCCGCGTCGATGCCCCAGATCCAGCGGAAGGTCGGGAAGACGACGAAGGTGGAGAAGAACGCGGCGAAGATCATCCACGGCCAGAAGCGGGCACGGTCGGCCACCGCACCGGAGACCAGCGCGACGGTGATGATGCAGAACGCGACCAGGAACGCGTGACCACCGAAGAGGTTGGCGGTCTTCTCGCCGGCAGCCCCGGAGGCGAGGCTCACCATCCCGAAGTCCTCGAACGGGTTACCGAAAAGCTTGCTGCCACCGCTGGTGCCGTTGCCGGCGATACCGGTGCCGCCGTAGAGGACGTAGAGGATCGTGACGACGGCGATCGAGCCGAAGCTCAGCATCATCATCGACACGACGGACTTGGCCTTGACCAGACCGCCGTAGAAGAACGCGAGGCCGGGGGTCATGAAGATGACCAGGGCCGCGCACAGGAGTTGCCATGCAAGTTCGACAGACATTCAGTGCCTCATTGATTGAGTCTCGGGATGGGGCTGTGACGCCACGCGAGCCACATCGCTCGTCGTACGCATTGCCCGGCATCGTTGCGACGCTTCGTTTCAGAGACAGATGCCTCGTGTTACAGAAAAGTAACAGAGTTGGCGGTTGCCGAACCGTTACCGACGGTGAGCGTGTGTCTTCGTCAGGATGACGGCGCCTGGCGGGGCCTCGAGATCGCGGCGCAGCCGGAACCCGGCCTTCTTGTAGATCCGCTGGTTGCGCTCGCTCTTCGCACCGGTGAAGAGCTGGTAGGTCCGGGTGCCGGCCGGGGCGACCGCCTGGATGTGGTCCAGCAGCTGCCGTCCGAGGCCGCGGCCCTGCATGTCCGGGGCGGTCATCAGACGACCGATCTCCCACACGTCGCCCACGAGCCGGGCAC
This sequence comes from Nocardioides luteus, assembly GCF_000960475.2. Lineage (GTDB taxonomy): Bacteria > Actinomycetota > Actinomycetes > Propionibacteriales > Nocardioidaceae > Nocardioides > Nocardioides luteus_A. The sequence goes on from NZ_JZDQ02000003.1 coordinate 60,325, forward strand.
GGACCGAGCCGACCAGCCGCCCGGCGGAACGGACGACGTAGACGTCGTGGGTCTCCAGAGCTCGCACCGTGTCGTCGAGCGACTCGTGCAGCGGCGGGATCGGGACGCCGGGGTTGTCGTGCATCTCCTGCACCCAGCAGGCGAGCTGCAGCGTGTGCAGCTCGGGCACGTCGGAGCGTACGGCGGGCACGATCTCCCACTCCGTGGCGGCCTGGGAGGCGTGGAGCAGGTCGGGGCGGCGTACGGAGGTCCTCTCCACAGCCTGCTGGTGGCGCCACTCGGCGATGCGCTTGTGGTCGCCGCTGAGCAGCACCTTCGGGACCTCGAGGTCACGCCAGGAGGCCGGCTTGGTGTAGACCGGGTACTCCAGCAGGCCGTCCTCGTGGGACTCCTCCACCAGCGAGTCGGCGTTGCCCATGAACCCGGGGAGCAGGCGTACGACGGCCTCGGTGATCGCCATCGCGGCGACCTCTCCCCCGTTGAGCACGTAGTCGCCCAGCGAGACCTCGCGGACCTCGGCGCGGGTCGCGGCGTGGTCGAGCACGCGCTGGTCGATGCCCTCGTAGCGGCCGAGCAGGAAGACCAGCCGGGTCCGGGTCGACAGCTCTCGGGCCAGGGCCTGGGTGAACGGCTCGCCGCTCGGCGTCGTCACGATCACGGTCGCGCCGTCGATCGCCAGCTCGTCGAAGGCCTCGCCGAACGGCTCGGGCTTCATCACCATCCCGGCACCACCGCCGTAGGGGGTGTCGTCGACGGTGCGGTGCTTGTCGTGCGCCCAGGCTCGGAGGTCGTGGACGTGCAGGTCCAGCAGCCCCGACTCGATCGCCTTGCCCGGCAGGCTCAGCCGCAGCGGCGCGAGATAGTCGGGAAAGATGGTGAGGTAGTCGAGCCTCACTTCGCCGCGTCCTCGTCCTCGGTGCTCTCGGGGAAGGGCGTCACGAGGCCCGGCCGGTCGGCGATGACGACCTTCTTCTCGGCGAGGTCGACGACGGGCACCAGCGCCTTCACGAACGGCACCAGCGCGTCGCGCCGGTCAGGGGTACGGATCGTCAGCAGGTCCTGCGCACCACCGTGGACCAGCGCCTTCACCGTGCCGAGCTCGCGGCCCTCCTCGTCGAAGGCGGTGAGGCCGATGAGCTGATGGTCGTAGTACTCGTCGGGGTCCTCGGGCGTCTCCTCGGCCGGGACGTCGGCGAAGAGCAGCGTCCCGCGGGCCGCCTCGGCCTCGTTGCGGTCGGTGATCTCCTCGAAGGCGACCTGGAGCACCTGGCCGTGCCACCGGGCGCCCTCCACGGTCAGCTGCTTGGCGGCGTACGCCGAGCCCTTCGGCGGCTGCGTCCGCAGCACCGTTCCCTCGGCGAACCGCCGGTCGGGCTCGTCGGTGCGCACCTCGACCGTCACGAACCCCCGGATCCCGTGCGGCTTGCCGATCCGTCCGACCAGCACCTCGATCAACTCCACAGGAGTGAGATTAGGGGGTGTGGGGTGCGGGGTAGGAATCACCGGTTCACCGGTGATCCCTGCACTTCTCCGGCGTTGCATTGCCAGAGAAGTGCAGGAATACCCGGTTAACCGGGTAAACCAACGGGCGCCACCCCCGAAGGAGTGACGCCCGTGATGAGCTGGTGCAGCCGGTGCTCAGCGACCGCCGTCGACGTCGACGAAGTCGATCCGCGCGCCGCCCTTGCCGGCCAGCGCGGAGATGACCGTGCGGAACGCGGTGGCGGTGCGGCCACCGCGGCCGATCACCTTGCCGAGGTCGTCGGGGTGGACCCGGACCTCGAGAACGGAGCCGCGACGGAGCTGCTTGTCGCGCACGCTCACCTCGTCCGGGTTGTCGACGACTCCTCGGACGAGGTGCTCGAGAGCTTCGGCGAGCATGCTGCTCAGGCCTCGGCCTCAGCGGCCGGGGTCTCCTCGGCCTTGGGCTCCTCAGCCGGAGCCTCCTCGGCCTTCGGCTCCTCAGCCTTCTTGGCGGACTTCTTGGTGACGGCCTCGGCACCGGCGGAGGCGTGCGCCTCGGCGAGAGCCTTGTTGAAGAGCTCCAGCTTGTCGGGCTTCGGCGCGGCGACCTTGAGGGTGCCCTCGGCACCCGGGAGGCCCTTGAACTTCTGCCAGTCGCCGGTCACCTTGAGGATCGCCTCGAGAGCCGGGGTCGGCTGGGCGCCGACGCCGAGCCAGTACTGGGCGCGCTCGGAGTCGACCTGGATGAAGCTCGGCTCCTCCTTGGGACGGTAGAGACCGATCTCCTCGATGACAGCGCCGTCGCGCTTCTTGCGCGAGTCGACGATGACGATGCGGTACTGCGGAACCCGGATCTTGCCCAGGCGCTTCAAGCGGATCTTGACAGCCACTGTTGGTGGTATTCCTTCGGAATCGAATATGGGTGAAGAGGCCCGTGTCGGTGTGGGGACACCCGTCAGGCAACTTCGGCGGGCACTGAGCGCCGGGTGAGAGGGTCCCTGCGCACAGGACACGCGCTCCAGTTTGCCAGACCTGCAGGTCGGGAAGAAATTCCCGTACGCAGCGCGCAACCGCCCCGCCCGGTGGGGCGTCTCACGAGTCATGACGATCACCGCACCCGCTCCCAGGCCGGCCGAGCACGACGTGCTCGCGATCGCGGCCCGGCGTACGCCGCTGAGCAAGCGCCACCCCTCGCTGCTTCCCCTCGCCCGCCTCGTCCACCGCGAGCGACGCCACCTGGACTGGCTGCTCTCCTCCACCACCTGGGCGGCCACCCGTTCGGAGGAGAACCTGCCGGTGCGCGTCAAGCAGCACGGTTCGCTCCTGCTGCGCCAGCTCGGCGAGGCAGAGATGTGGCTGCAGCACAACAAGATCATCAATCTGCGGCTCGCGGCCGCGGAGACGGACGGGATCGTGATCCGGCCCGGCGAGACCTTCAGCTTCAACAAGGTGGTCGGCGACTGCACCGCCCGCAAGGGCTACGTCGAGGGCATGCGCCTGTCCAACGGCGAGGCGACCCCGGGCGTCGGCGGCGGGATCTGTCAGCTGGCCAACCTGCTGCACTGGATGTTCCTGCACTCCCCGCTCACGATCGTGGAGCGCTCCGAGCACAGCTTCGACCCGTTCCCCGACAACGGTCGCGTGCTCCCCTGGGGCGTCGGCTGCTCGATCGTCTACCCCTACCTCGACCTGGTCGTACGCAACGACACCCCGCACACCTTCCAGCTGCGCACCTGGGTCGGCGAGAAGCACCTGCGCGGCGAGCTCCGCGCCGACACCCCGACCGGCGTCTCCTACCACGTGGACGCCCGCGGCGAGGAGTTCCTCCGCGTCCCCTCCGGCGAGGTCTACCGCCGCAACGAGATCTGGCGCACCCTGATCGACACCCGCACCGGGACCGCGTACGCCGAGGAGTGCGTCAAGCGCAACTGCGCCCTGGTGAAGTACCTCCCCGAGGAGCACCGGATCCGCGACGTCGCTCAGGAGTAGACGGTCCCGCGGAGCACGACGGCAGCGGGCCGGGCCAGGACGGTGAGGTCCTCGAGCGGGTTGGTGTCGTAGACGACGAAGTCGGCGGGATCGCCCTCGGCGAGGCCGGGGTTGTGGCCGAGCCACTCCCGGGCGCGCCAGGAGGCGGCGCCGAGGACGACGTCGGCGGGGAGGCCGAGGCGGTGCATGGCGAGGACCTCGGTCGGGAGTACGCCGTGCAGCTGGTCGCCCGCGCCGTCGGAGCCCGCGTAGAGAGCGACCCCCGCCTCGTAGGCGCTCATGATCGTCTCGCGACGGCGCGCGTAGAGGTCCTCCATGGTGGCGGCGTACGTCGGGAACTTGGGCGCCGCGGCGGCAGCCAGATCGGGGAAGATCTCGAGCTGGGCGACGGTGGGGACCAGTGCGGTCCCCTGCTCGGCCATCGCCTCGACGAGATCGGGGCTCAGCCCGGTGCCGTGCTCGATGCAGTCGATCCCGGCCTCGATCAGCCCGGGCAGGACCTCGTGGCCGAAGCAGTGGGCGGTGACGCGCGCGTCGTTGTCGTGGGCCACCTTGATCGCCTCGGCGAACGACTCGGCCGGGAAGGACGGCTTCAGGTCGCCCTCTGCCCGGTCGATCCAGTCGCCGACGAGCTTGACCCAGCCGTCCCCGGCGCGGGCCTGCCGCTCGACGGCCTCGGCCAGGCCCTCCGGCTCGACCTCGTCGGCGTAGTTGCGCATGTAGCGCTTCGTACGCCCGATGTGGCGGCCGGCGCGGATCAGCCGAGGCAGGTCGTCGCGCGACTGGACCCAGCGGGTGTCGGCGGCGGAACCGGCATCGCGCAGGAGCAGGGCACCGGCGTCGCGGTCGGCGATCGCCTGCGCCTCGGCGGTCTCCTGGTCGACCGCGCCGTCCGGCCCGAGCCCGACGTGGCAGTGGGCGTCGACGAGACCGGGGACGATCCAGCCCGACGCACCGGTCTCCGCCCCTGACGGCCGCTCGTAGGTGATGCGGCCGTCGAGGACGTAGAGGTCTCGCACCTCTCCATCGGGAAGGACCGGGCCGGAGAAGCGCAGAGCAGTCATGTGACGCAGGTTACCTATTCGCCGACGGCACCTTCACCCCGGCCGCCTCGAGGATCGGGATGTGCTGGGCGAGCGGGATGACCTGGCCGGTGACGACGTTGTTCTCGTCCCAGCCGATGGAGGTGGGTACACCGACGAGCTCACCGTCGTCGTTGACCGCGGCGCCACCGGAGTTGCCGCTGGAGATCCGGGCGGTGACGTCGAAGACGGCTCGCTCCTCCCCCTCGAAGGAGAGGATGGTGGCCACGTTGCCCTCGGCGACGGTGGGCGGCTGGAAGAGAGCGCCCTCCTTGTCCACGAAGCTCTCCTTCGGCAGCATCGGGAAGCCGATCGTGGCGATGAAGTCGCCACGATCGACCGCGTCGGAGTCGCCGAGCGCGATCGTCGGCAGGTCCAGCGAGGACGGGTCCACCGCGTTGCCCTCACCGTCGGCGACGATCTGCACGACCGCGCTGTCGACCTCGCCGTCGGACTCGATCACCTTGGCGACGTAGTCGGGCTCGCCGACCTTGTAGCCCTCGGCCGGGTTGGTCAGGTGGATGTTGACGTAGTCGGGTGAGACCTCGCCCTTGGCGGCGTACTCCGGGATCTTCGCCGGGTCGGCCACGTGGGCGTTGGTGAGGATCTTGCCGTCCTTGGAGACGATCGACCCGGAGCCCATCGCGATGGTGTCCTCGGTCGGCGCGTAGGTGATCCAGACGGTGGCGCTCTGCGCGACGTTGAGCTCCTCCTTCGTCAGGCCGGCGTCCTGGGCGGCCGAGTCGCCACCGGGCACCACGAACATCGCGACCACCAGTCCGATGATCACGACCGCGGCGGCGGCTCCGATACCGCCCCACAGCAGGAGCTTGTTGCGCCGCTTGGCGGCGGCACGGGCGACCTCGACCTCGGCCGCGTAGATCGGGATGACCTTGAGGATCTCGCCGGCGACCGGGTGACCGAGGCGGATCTCGGTCTCCTCGTCGATGTCCTCCCGCGCCAGCGGCTTCCCCTTGAGGAAGGAGCCGGTCTGGGAGGCGTTCTCGAAGGTCCAGCCACCGGGCTTGGCGACCAGCCGGGCGTGCTGGCGCGAGACCCCCTGGTCCTCCAGGACGACCGAGTTGTCGGCCGCGCGGCCGATGGTCACCGTGACCGGGTGGCGGAAGCGGTGCTCCTTGCCCTCGGCGACCAGCAGCAGGTCGGGTCCGGTGGGCGGCGTCGGCGGCTGCCCGGGGGCGCCCGGCCGCGCCATCCCAGGGGCGATCGTCATCTCCGAGATCCCGTCGTCCGCCGACGGGGCCGGGGGCGCCGGCGGCTGGAAGCCGGGCGCCGCGGGCGCCGCTGCCGGCACCCCGGCGGGCGGAGCCACGGTCGCGCCCGGCCCGGCGAACCCGGCCGGCGGAGGCGGCGGAGCCGGCGCCTGGGCGCGCGGAGCCCCTGCCGCCACCGGTGCGTCGTCGAGCGTGACCGTGATCGTCGAGCCCGGTCCCGCCGGGCCGAGCTGGATCTCGGTCGCCCCGGTCAACGGCACCTCGGTGACGCGGCTGCCGGAGACGTACGTCCCACCGGCGGAGCCGACGTCGACCAGCTTCCAGCCGGTGGGATCCGGGCGGAGCTCGGCATGAGCACGCGAGACCGAGGAGGACGAGAGCACCACGTCGGCATCAATCGAGCGACCTATTCGGACGATCTTGTCGGGCGGGAAGCTGAGCGCACGTCCCGATACGTCTACGCGAAGCGTCTGCATGCACAGATCATGCACCGAAATGGCCCGATCCAAGCGTCGCGAATCGAGGATTCGCCGAACTCGGACCGGGCCATCTCACCTACCGACCGGTCCGCAGCCCGTGTCCGTACGCAAACAGCGGGTCATAGTCGGAATCACCGATATTGATCGGCTCCTGGTCGACCGATCGCGGCCAGGTCACCGGCAGCTTCCCGGTGAACGGACGCCTGCCGAAGAGCACGTCGGCGACCCCCTTGCCCTCGCTGCCCGGCAGCCAGGAGGCCACCAGAGCGTCGATCTGGCTCAGCAGCTCGGGCGGGATGATCATCGGGCGTCCGGAGACGACCAGCACCGTGCAGGTCGCCGCGGCCGCGCAGACCTTCTCGATCGCCGCGGTGTCGGCGTCGCTGAGTTGCATGGTCAGCGCCGGCCGGAGCACGCCGCCCTCACCCGGGTCGTAGCCCCAGCGCGGGCCGCCGACGTCACCGAAGCCCTCGGCGTACGGGTGCTCGCCGACGACCACGACACCGTGGGCACCGGCGGGGATCGGCGCCGAGGCGTCGGGCGAGTGGGTCACCTCGCCGTGGGCCGCGGCCTCGATGCCGTCGAGGATGGTGTCGCCCGGGATCTGGTGGGTGGAGTTGCCCTGCCAGGTGATCGTCCAGCCACCGGCCTGGTCGCCGATGCTGTCGGCCTTGCTGCCGGCGACGTAGACGTCGTCGTGGCCCGAGAGCGGCAGCGTGTGCCGCCGGTTCGTCAGCAGGACCTGCGACTTGGCCACCGCCTCACGGGCGACCCGACGGTGGTCGGCGCTGCCGATCTCGTCGATGTTGCGCCGGTCGGTGAACGGCTTCTCGAAGAGGCCGAGGTCGAACTTCGCGGTCAGGATGCGGGAGACCGCGTCGTCGATTCGGGCCATCGGGACGGCACCGTCCTCGACCGCCGCGATCAGCGTCTCGATGAACTGCGGGTAGCCGACCGTGTCGCCGGAGAACGGCTCCATGAACATGTCGACACCGGCATTGACCGAGGTCGCCACCTGCTCGGCGTACGTCCCGGGGATCTGGTGGATCGCCCGCCAGTCGGAGATCACCAGGCCGTCGAAGCCCTGCTTCTGCTTGAGCCAGCCCGTGACGAGCTCCTGGTGGGCGTGCATCTTGACCGGGTTGCCGAGACCGTCCTCGGTCCAGTCGACGCTGGAGAAGGACGGCATCACCGAGCCGACGTCGTGCTTCTTGATGGCGGCGACGTACGGCGTGAGCGCGAGCCTCTCGAACTCGGCGTGCGAGGCCTGGGTGATGCCCTGGTCGATGGTGTAGTCGCCCTCGCCGGTGCCGAAGGTCGTGAAGCCGTCGCCGGCGAAGTGCTTGGCGGTGGCGAGCACGCGGTCGGGGTCGTCGAGGTCGCCGCCGTCACCCTGGAACCCCTCGATCATCTGGGACATCTTCGCGGCGAGCTTCGGGTCCTCCCCGAACGACTCGTACGTCCTCCCCCACCGGTCGTCGCGAGCGACGCAGATGCACGGGGCGAAGGTCCACTGCGGCCCGGAGGCGCGGGTCTCCTCGGCGGCGATGTGCCCGATCCGCTCGGCGAGCTTCGGGTCGCGGGTGGCACCGAGGCCGATGTTGTGCGGGAAGACGGTGGCGCCGTTGAGGTTGCCGTGGCCGTGGACCGAGTCCACGCCGTAGAGCAGCGGGATCCCCAGCCGGGTCGAGAGCGCCTGCTCCTGGAAGGCGTCGACCGTGTCGGCCCAGGCCTCGGGAGTGTTCTCGGCCGGGGTCGAGCCGCCGCCGGAGAGTACGCTGCCGAGCCCGAGCTCGGCGATCTGGCCGGGGTCGGCGGCGACGTCGGCACGCTCGGCCTGGGTCATCTGGCCGACCTTCTCGGCCAGCGTCATCCGGGAGAGCAGGTCGGCGACGCGGGTCTCGGTGGACAGTCGTGGGTTCTGGTAGGGCAGCGCGTGGTGTGCACGGGTGGCCGCGCTGTTGGTGGCGGGAGTGGCAGAAGCCGCGGTGGACGCGGGGGTGACGAGGAGCGTGGCGCAGAGCAGGCCGGCGAGAGCCGAGGCTCCACCGATCGCGCCGCGCTGTCTGTGTGATCGCACGGGACAGGCCTCCTGAGAGTGATCTGCCGGCGCCTCGGCGGTGAGGCGCCAGGGCTCGTGAGAGCGCTCCCAGCGTGACGGTGATCACATCATCGGTCAATGGCTACGCGTGCGTAACCCCGCGAATTCCTCAGATCTGGTCAAGCAACCAGGACGGTCCCAGCGCGGTCGCGCCGCCGCAGCGCGCCTGCAGCATCCGGTCGGCGGTCACCAGCGTCACCCGGTCACCTCGGTCGGCCGCGGCCTTCACCTCTGCCACGATCGTCGCGTCGCCGTCCTTGGGAGCATGGACGGTATGCACATGCGCGTCCTTGCCGGGACGTACGCCGCCCTTGGCCTGCCCCTCCAGCACTAAGACGATCCGGTCGTGGGGGATGTCGGCGACCAAGAGCGCCTCGTGCAGCCGGCGCGCCGCCCCCGCGCGGTCCTTCCACCAGCCGTCGGGGCGCGCGCCGACCACATTGGCGCCGTCGACGACCAGAACCGTTGCCATGCGGCACAGCCTAGGCCGTCGACGTCGTCGCGGTTCACTCCGAGGGTGGGCCCGAGATCACCTTGCCGCGGCCCTGGCAGGGCTCGCCAGGCTATGACCGAGGGTCCGAGCTTGTGAATCGTTCACAAGCTCGGGCCCTCTGCCATAGCGGACGATTGCCGGGCCCGTCCCCGGGGTGCATTCCTCATGCCGCATCTTCGACTCAAGTTCGTGGAGCGATCCGGTTCAACACCGACGCGATGAAAGGGGCCTTACCCGTCCGGTAGGCATTCCGGTCCTCGTCGTCGACCGCCGCGAGCTGGCGTTTGATCGCGGCGTACGCCACACGGTCCTCGGCATTCGTGCGTAGATGGTCTCGGAAGGCCAGCCAGGTCGGCCAACCCTCCGAGGACTCCTCGACCACATGCAGGTGGTGGGCGCGATGGGCGACGGACGGCGAGCACCACGACCACTTCCGCTGTTCGACATCGTGAGGCTCCGGGGCAGCAACCCAGCCGACGCCGGTTAGTGCGACGAGGGAGCGCCCGACCGCCTCGTACGACTCCACCACTGCGAGCATGTCGATGATCGGCTTGGCAGGCAGGCCGGGTACCGACGTACTTCCGATGTGCTCGACCGGACGCACCAGATGCCCCGCAAGGAGCGGCTCCACCAACGACCGCGCCGACTCGAACGATTCTGCCCACTGTGGGCAGTGCTCGACGATGACGATGCGGTCGAGGCGGGTCACTTCAGGAACTTGGAGAAGTCGGACGGAAGGTTGAGCTCGGCGGCTGCCTTCTCGTAGTCGATCTCCTCGCCCCCGGGCACCCCGAACGGGTTGGCCGCGGCCGGCTTCTTCGCGGCGTCGGCCTTGGCCTGCTGGGCTGCCTTGGCCGGGTTGCCGGACTTGCGCGCGCCCTTGCCCTTCTTCTTCTGGGCCACCTGCTTGGCACCGGCGCGCTTGCCGAAACCGGCGCCAGGCGCACCGGGCATCCCGGGCATGCCGCCGCCGGAGGCGAGCTGCTTCATCATCTTCGACGCCTCGGTGAAGCGCTGGATGAGCTGGTTGACGTCGGAGACCTGGCGGCCGGAGCCCTTCGCGATGCGGGCGCGGCGGGAGCCGTCGAGGATCTTCGGGTTGGCGCGCTCGGCCGGGGTCATCGACTGGATGATGGCCTTGATCCGGTCGATCTCACGGTCGTCGAAGTTGTCGAGCTGCTCGCGGAACTGGCCCATCCCCGGCAGCATGCCCATCAGCTTCGACATCGAGCCGAGCTTCTGGAGCTGCTGCATCTGCTTGAGGAAGTCCTCGAGCGTGAACTCGCCGGTCGCGATCTTCGCCGCGTCCTGCTGGGCCTGCGCCTGGTCGAAGGTCTTCTCGGCCTGCTCGATCAGGGTGAGCATGTCGCCCATGTCGAGGATCCGGCCGGCCATCCGGTCGGGGTGGAACAGGTCGAAGTCGGTCATCTTCTCGCCGTTGGAGGCGAACATGACCGGCTTGCCGGTGATCTGGACGATGGAGAGCGCCGCACCACCGCGGGCGTCACCGTCGAGCTTGGTGAGCACGACGCCGTCGTAGCCGACGCCGTCGAGGAAGGCCTGGGCGGTGTTGACCGCGTCCTGGCCGATCATCGCGTCGACGACGAAGAGGACCTCGTCGGGGTTGACCGCCGCCTTGATGTCGGCGGCCTGCTTCATCAGCTCCTCGTCGATGCCGAGGCGGCCGGCGGTGTCGACGATGACGACGTCGTGGAGCTTGCGCTTGGCCTCCTCGACGGCCTCGCGGGCGACCGCGACCGGGTCACCCACGCCGTTGCCCGGCTGCGGCGCGAAGACGGGCACGTTGACCCGCTCACCGTTGACCTGGAGCTGGTTGACCGCGTTGGGCCGCTGCAGGTCGGCGGCCACCAGCAGCGGCGCCTTGCCCTGCTCCTTGAGCCACAGCGCGAGCTTGGCGGCCAGGGTGGTCTTACCGGCACCCTGCAGACCGGCGAGCATGATCACCGTCGGGCCGGTCTTGGCGTAACGCAGCCGGCGGGTCTCGCCACCCAGGATCGTGATCAGCTCGTCGTTGACGATCTTGATGATCTGCTGGGCGGGGTTCAGCGCCTGGCTGACCTCCTCGCCGCGCGCCCGCTCCTTGACCCGGGCGACGAACTCGCGCACCACCGGCAGCGCGACGTCGGCCTCGAGCAACGCGATCCGGATCTCGCGAGCGGTGGCGTCGATGTCGGCATCGGTGAGGCGGCCCTTGCCCCGGATGTTCTTGAACGTCGTGGCGAGCCGGTCGGAGAGCGTGGCGAACAAAGCGGTCCTTCAGCAGAGTGGTTGTCCTGCCAAGACTAACGAACCGATGTGCGTGGGGTGCTATTCGGCAGGCCCGCTCGGGGGTAACACCGTGTCACCCCTACCGCGCCACCTCGCATCGCGCCGCATGCTGACCGAGGTACCTCGGTCAGCGTTCGAGCGCCGCTCGGACCGCATGCGCCGCCTCGGCCGCCCGCTGCTCGGCGAGCGCACCGGCATGCGCCTCCTGCAGGTAGAACACGTCGACGGCCTGCGGGCCGAGGGTGGAGATGTGGGCGGAGCGTACGGCGATCTCCATCCGCGCCAGGGCGGCGGCGACGGTGTAGACGACCCCGGGGCGGTCGATGGTGCGCACCTCGAGGACGGTGGCCTTGCTGGAGGCCTCGGGACGTACGACGACCGAGGGCTCGCTCCCCCGCGCGGCCGCGCTCGGCGCCAGCCTGGTCGCCGGGTCGAGGCGGCCCTCGGTGATCGCCGAGAACCGGGTGCGCAGCACCGCGGCGTCGACGTAGGAGTCGTCGAGGTCCCACACGCTGACCCCGAAACCACCCTGCTGCCAGGCACGACACGCCCTGACCGGCAGCCGGGCGACCGCGAAGGTGGCGGCCAGGTCGGCGAGCAGCCCCAGCCGGTCGTGGGCGATCACCCACACCCGGGCGCCGTCGGCGAGCGGCTCGGACCGGAAGGAGACCGACCCCGAACGTACGCTCTCGGGGATCTCCACCGCGGCCTGCGGCCGCTCCCCCGCGGCGATGCCGGTGTCGAGCACCTTCGCCGCCCGCGCGGCCAGGTCGCGGATGAGCCGGGCCCGCCAGCTGGTCCAGGCCTGGGTGCTGGTCGCGCGGGCGTCGGCCTCGGTGAGCGCGGTGAGCAGCGCGAGCGCCTCCGCGTCGCCCATCGTCTCGACCACGAGGTCGACGGTCGCGGGGTCGTCGGGGTCGCGGGTGGTCGCGGTCGTGGAGAGCAGCAGGTGCCAGCGCACCAGCATCGAGATCAGGTCGACCTCCTCGTCCGGGAAGCCCATCCGCGTGGCGATCCGGCGGGCGATCGGCTCCCCCGCGACGCTGTGCTCGGTCAGCGACCCCTTGCCGATGTCGTGGAGCATCGCGGCGACGAGGAGCACGTCCGGACGGGCCACGCGCGGCAGCAGCGCGACCGCCTCGATGCAGGTCTCGATGGTGTGCCGGTCGACCGTGAAGCGATGGATGATCGAGGCGTGCGGAAGCAGCCGGATCCGCTCCCACTCGGGCAGGATCCGGGAGACCGCCCCGGTCTCCTCCAGGGTCTCCCACACCGCGAGCAGGCCGCGCCCGGCACCCAGCAGCCGTACGAAGAGCCGGCGTGCCTCCTCCGGCCACGGCTCGGCCAGCGCCGGGGTGTCCCGGGCCAGGCGTGCGGCGGTCGCGGGCGCCAGCGCGACGCCGTTCTCCGCCGCGAGCGCCGAGGCCCGCAGCAGCATCAGCGGATCGCGCGAGGGGCGGGCGCCCGGCGCCAGCACCACCTCGCCCGAGGCGAGCGCCAGGCCGTTGCCCAACGGCGCGAGCTTCGGGCGTCGCGGCGCTCCGGGGCGCGATCGTTCGAGCACCCCGTCGACCCGCCGCCAGGCCAGGCGCGAGAGGTGGGTGAGGCGGCGGCCGATGGTGCGTACGTGGGCCTGTGCGGTGCGGGCGTCGGCCAGCTCGAGCCGCTTGGCGAGCTCGTCCCACATCTCGGGCACCACCCGGTCGGTGGCACGCCCGGCGATCTCCTGCACGAGATCACGCACGTCGAGGAGGGCCCGGCGCGACTTCTCCAGGTCGACCGCCGGGACGTCGATCAGCCAGGTCGCCACGATCGCCTTGATCACGACCGCGTCCCGTAGCCCGCCGTACATCTCCTTCAGGTCCGGGACCGAGGCGTGCGCGAGCTCGCCGGCGCGCCGGTGCCGCTCCACGCTCATCGTCCTCAGCTCCGGCAGCAGGGCGCGGGCGTGCTTGCGCCAGTGCGCCAGCATCGTCGTACGCAGCCGCAGCACCAGCCCGCGGTCGCCGGCCAGGTGCCGGATGTCGAGCAGTCCCAGGGCGACCCGAAGGTCGCCGGTAGAGGCCGAAAGCATCTCGGAGAACGACCGGACCGAGTGGTCGAGCTTGGGGGCGGTGTCCCAGAGCGGATACCAGACCTGCTCGGCCACGGCCCCGGGCTCGACGTCGTCGTCGTGCACCAGGACCAGGTCCCAGTCGGAGAAGGGCGCGAGCTCGCCGCGCCCGTATCCCCCGACCGCGACCAGGGCGACCCCGACCTCGGGGCCGCCGGCCGCGACGTACGCCTTGACGCACTGCTCGTCGGCCTCGGCTGTGCGCGCCGCCCGTCCCTCAGCGGTCACGCCCAGCCTCCTTCATGTCAGATCGCGGCGTCGTCGCGGTCGCCGGTGCGTACCCGCACGATGGTCTCCAGCGGGGAGACCCAGACCTTGCCGTCGCCGATGCGCTCGGTCTTCGCCGAGGTCTCGATGGCGGTGACCACCGAGTCGACCTCCTCGTCGGGCACCGCGATCTCGATGCGGATCTTCGGCACCAGGGCGACGTCGTACTCAGCGCCTCGGTAGACCTCGGTGTGACCCTTCTGGCGGCCGTAGCCGGAGACCTCCGAGACGGTCATGCCGGTGACACCGACAGCTTCCAGGGCGACGCGGACGTCCTCCCACTTGTGGGGTTTGATCACTGCGGTGACGAGCTTCATTTCTCTCCTCCGGTGGGGATTCGATGGGACGGCACTCGGACGAAGCCTAGTCAGAGCGCTTCCGCATCGCGCGCACCGGTCCGTACGCGGACAACCGACTCGATCGGGCTGAGCCAGACCTTCCCGTCACCGATCCGTCCGGTCTGAGCGGTCTTCACGATGATCCCGACGACGTCGGCCGCGTCGTCGTCCTCCACCACGATCTCGATGCGGATCTTCGGCACCAGCGCGATGTCGTACTCGGCGCCCCGGTAGACCTCGGTGTGGCCCTTCTGGCGACCGTAGCCGGAGACCTCCGAGACGGTCATCCCGGTCACGCCGAAGGCCTCGAGCGCCTCGCGCACGTCCTCCCACTTATGGGGCTTGATCACTGCGGTCACGAGCTTCACGAGAGGGCGCCTCCAGAGGTCCTTGATCCTGTCATCTTCGCCGCCACCTTCACCTGGGGACGTTTCGACACCCCGAAGCGTCTGTTTCCTCTGTGTAACAGACCATTTCCCCGTACGTCGCCGGAGCATCGAAACACCCCGCAAATCACCCGTGCCGGACCCGCGCGGCGCCACCAAAGGTCGCTACCCTCGACGCATGTCGCACTACGCCGTCGAGATCGACCTCGATCACCGCAACACCAGCCATGTGCAGGTCCTCGACCTGGCTGAGTCTGCCGTCTCGACGGGCGGTGGGAAGCGGGTCCTCGACGTCGGCTGCTGGACCGGCGAGATCGGCCGGATCCTCACCGAGCGCGGCTGCACCGTCACGGGCATCGAGATCGACCCCGAGGCCGCGAGCCTGGCCGAGAAGGTGCTGGACAGGGTGATCGTCGCCGACCTCGACGCGAGGCCGCTGACCGAGCTCGTCGAGCCCGGCTCCTTCGACGTGGTGATCTTCGCCGACGTCCTCGAGCACCTCGCCGACCCGCGAGCCGCGCTCGAGCAGGCCCGCGACCTGCTCGCCCCGGGCGGCCGGGTGGTCATCTCGATCCCCAACGTCACCCACGGATCGGTCCGTCTCGCGCTCCTCCAGGGTCGCTGGAAGACCACCGACACCGGGCTCCTGGACCGCACCCACATCAAGTTCTACTCGCGCGAGGGCCTGCTGGAGCTCTTCGCCGAGGCCGGCTACGCGGTCGAGGACCTGCGCGGCACCACCGCCGACCCGCTCAGCGTCGAGGTCGCGATCGACGGCGACCTGCTTCCCGAGGTCGCGGTGGAGTGGGTGCGCCAGCAGCCCGACGCGCTCGTCTACCAGTTCCAGCTCGCCGCCCGGCCGCTCGCCGCCGGTGAGCGGCCGCCGGCCGCGCCCGAGCTCGTCGAGGCGACCCCGGCCGACGAGGTCCGGCTCCGCGACATCCACACCCGGCGGTTCGAGGAGGCCACCCGCTCACGCTTGGCCACCCGCGACCACATCCTCGGCATCCAGGCCTCCGCCAACTCCGCCCAGGCCCGGGTCGGCTCGCTGTCCAAGCAGCTGCGCCAGGCCCGCGAGACCAACAAGCGCCGGCGCGAGCGCATCGAGCGGCTCCGCGGCCGGGTCGCCGGCCTCGAGGCAGACCTGGCCTACGCCAACCGCCACCCGGTGCGGAACTTCCTCCGCCGCGTCG
The DNA here is from genome assembly GCF_000960475.2 of Nocardioides luteus. Taxonomy (GTDB): domain Bacteria; phylum Actinomycetota; class Actinomycetes; order Propionibacteriales; family Nocardioidaceae; genus Nocardioides; species Nocardioides luteus_A. The sequence continues at coordinate 75,751 of NZ_JZDQ02000003.1, forward strand.
TCCGCCGCCTGCGCCGCGCGGCGCAGGGCTGACCAGGATCCGGGCCGAGTCGGCTCATCCTGACCGAGATCGACGCCGAGTCGGCTCGTCATCACGAGCCGACTCGGCGGAATCTTCGGTCAGTTTGCGCCGACTCGGCGATCGCACGTGGGTCAGCGGACTCCGTTGGAGTAGCCCTCGCGTACGTGCTCGTAGTTGCCCCAGCGGTTGTTGATGAAGTCCTTCTCCCAGTCGTGGACCGCGTTGTCGCGGCTGACCGACTCGAAGTGGAAGAGGACGACGTCGTGGAGCCAGACCAGGCGCAGGCCGAGTGAGCGGCGGACCTTGAGGCACAGGTCGACGTCGTTGTAGTTGACCGGCAGGCGCTCGCTGAAGCCGCCGGCCTCGAAGAAGACCTCGCGCCGCATCGCGACACAGGCGCCGGTCAGCGCGGAGGTCTCCCGGTTGATGTGCAGCTCGCCGTGGTTGCCCCGCTCCTCGGGACGGGCCCGGTAGTAGGCGTGGGTGATGGTGCCGCTGCCGTAGATCAGGCCGGCGTGCTGGATGCGGAGGTCCTCGAAGAGGAGCTTGGGACCGGTCATGCCGACGTCGGGCTCGCGCAGCGGGGCAATCAGGTTCTCGATGACGCCCTCGGAGTAGGCCTCCATGTCGTCGTTGAGGAAGATCAGGACGTCGCCCCGGGCGTGCGCGGCGCCGACGTTGCACTTGGCGCTGAAGCTGAACTTCTCGGTGAACTCGACCAGCTTGATGTCGGCACCCTCGATCGCCCGCAGCGCCGCCAGCACCGGCGCCGGGGTCGGGGTGTCGTAGACGATCACGAACTCGACGTCGCGATGCTTGGTGGAGGCGACGACGGAGCGTACGGTCTCGACGACCATCGCCCGCCTCTCGCCCCACACGATCGCGCTGGTGCCGATGGTCGGGATGATCACGCTCACCGGGGTGTCCAGGTCGGGCTCCCGCTCGACGCGGTAGAGGCCGGGCGAGACGCCGTGCGAGGCCCTCGCCCGGATGCCGAGCCGGTCGAGGTGGGCCTGCACCGCGCGCACGCCGGCGTCCCAGGCGTACGGCTTGGCCTGGTTGTCCGCAGCGGCCGATCCCGGCACCTGGCGCCAGTGGTAGAGCGCGCCCGGGACGTGGACGATGCGCCGCGCCCGTTCGCTGACCCGCAGCACGAGGTCGTGGTCCTGGGAGCCGTCGTAGCCCTCCTGGAAGCCGCCGACCTCCTCCACGAGGGAGCGCCGGAACACCGAGAAGTGGGTGCAGTAGTTGTGGTGGCGCAGCCGCTCCGGGGACCAGTCGGGCTTGTAGTAGGCGTCGCGAAGCTCCCCCGCGTCGCTCATCAGGTCCTGGTCGCTGTAGGCGTAGTCGAGGTCGTCGAACCGGTCGTAGGCGCCGACCATCTTCTCCAGCGCGTTCGGCTCGAGCACGTCGTCGTGGTCGAGGAGGGCGACCAGCTCGCCGGTCGCCTCGGCCAGCGACGAGTTCGACGCGGCGACGATCCCGCCGTTCTCGGGACGCTCGACGATCCGCACCCGCGGCTCCTGCGCGGCCAGCTCGCGCAGCCGCGGCAGCACCCACGGCGCCGGCGACCGGTCGTCGCTGAGGACCCACTCCCAGTCGTCGAAGGACTGTCCCAGGACCGACGCGATCGTGTCCTCGAAGGCATCGGCGGGCGGGTTGTAGACAGCGGTGATCAGCGATACCCGGGGCGATGGCATGAGTTCCAGCCTATGCCGCTCCCCGGCGGTACGGGGAGCCCGACACGGGCCACCCGAGGGATCGGGCGGGAGCCGACATCTGGACTTCTCGGAGGGTTCACCCGGTCTTCATCGTCGGCATCGGGTGTGGTCGGCAGCCGCCCCGGAGGGAGGGTCGGGGGCGGCTGCCGAGTCAGGTGTGGCGTACGTCGTACGTCAGTAGCGCAGGCCGCGCAGGTAGGAGTAGCCGACCTCCGCGGTGTGGATCGGGCTGATCTCCGGGGTGTCGTTCTCGACGATGTACTCCTCGACCTCGTGGGCCGAGAAGACCTTGGCGAAGTCGATGAAGCCGGTGCCGAGGTCGACGTGGTCGCCGGTGGTGGGGTTGCGGTCCTTGACGTGGTACTGCCGCACCCGCTGCGGACCCGACGTGATGGTGTCGATCGCGAAGTCCACGGCCTCCTCGTTGGACAGGCCCCGGTTCACCCCGCCCGTGACCGCCCAGTAGATGTCCACCTCGAGGTGGACCAGCGACGGGTCCAGCTCGGTGGTGAGGATGTCCCACGGGGTCACCCCGCCGCCGAGGTCGGTCGTGAACTCGTGGGCGTGGTTGTGGTAGCCGTAGGCGATCCCGTAGCGCTTCGCGGCCGCCGCCTCGACGTTCATCTGCTCGGCCCAGGTCTGCCAGTCGGAGAGCGAGCTGGAGGCGAGGTAGGGCACCACCATGTAGCGCTGGCCGAGGGTCGCGGCGTTCTCCAGCTTGGTCTGCAGCGCGGCCCTGTCCGCGCTGATGCCGTCGTGGGAGGAGGAGGCGCGGATGCCGAGGCCGTCGTAGAAGGCGCGGAGCTCGGCCGCGGTCTTGCCGAAGTAGCCCAGCGCCTGCTCGACGCGCGGGTAGCCCATCTCGGCGATCTTCGTCATCGTCGCGTCGAAGCCGGCCGCGCCGTTGAGGTCGTCGCGCAGCGTCCACAGCTGGATGCTGATCCGGCCCGGAGGCACCCGGCATCCTCCTCGCGCGGACGCCACGGCCGCGCCGGCCGGGGAGAGCAGACCCGGCACGGCGGCCAGCATCGCGCCGCCGGCGACGGCGCCCAGGGCACCCTTGACCATCGAGCGACGGCTCAGGCCGCGCTCCTCCAGCGAGCGGCGCAGCGCGCCCTCACCATCGAATCCGTAACACATGGCTGATTCCTCTCGGGGGGGGTTCGAACTCTGGGGGTCGAGTCAGTCGTTGGTGCTGAAGGCGGCGTCGAAGGCGGCCTCGGGGGCGTCGAAGGCGAGCCGGCGGACGAACTCGAGCGCCTCGGGGGCACCGACGAGACGGTCCATGCCGGCGTCCTCCCACTCGACCGAGATCGGGCCGTCGTAGCCGATGGCGTTGAGCATCCGGAAGCACTGCTCCCACGGGACGTCGCCGTGGCCGGTGGAGACGAAGTCCCAGCCACGGCGCGGGTCGGCCCAGGCGAGGTGGGAGCCGAGCCGGGCGTTGCGGCCGTTGCCGGTCTGCAGCTTCGTGTCCTTGCAGTCCACGTGGTAGATCCGGTCGCGGAAGTCCCACAGGAACCCGACCGGGTCGACCTGCTGCCACACCATGTGGCTGGGGTCCCAGTTGAGCCCGAACGCCTCCCGGTGGCCGATCGCCTCCAGCGTGGCGACCGTGGACCAGTAGTCGTAGGCGATCTCCGAGGGGTGCACCTCGTGGGCGAACCGCACCCCGCACTCGTCGAAGACGTCGAGGATCGGGTTCCACCGGTCGGCGAAGTCCTGGTAGCCGGCCTCGATCGTCTCCTGGGAGACGGGCGGGAACATCGCGACGTACTTCCAGATGGCGGAGCCGGTGAAGCCGACGACGGTCCTGACACCGAGGTTCTTCGCCGCCCGGGCGGTCATCTTCATCTCCTCGGCTGCCCGCTGGCGTACGCCCTCGGGGTCGCCGTCGCCCCAGATCCTGGCGGGCAGGATGTCGCGGTGGCGCTGGTCGATCGGGTCGTCGCAGACCGCCTGCCCCTTGAGGTGGTTGGAGATCGTGAAGACCTTCAGGTTGTGCTTGGCCAGCAGGTCCAGCTTCGCCTGGACGTACGTCTCGTCCTCGGCCGCCTGCCAGACGTCGAGGTGGTCGCCCCAGCAGGCGATCTCCAGGCCGTCGTAGCCCCACTCGGACGCGAGGCGGCAGACCTCCTCGAACGGCAGGTCGGCCCACTGGCCGGTGAAGAGGGTGATCGGTCGGGTCATGGTTGTCCTTCCACGTGGGGTCAGAGGGGGTCAGAGCACGTCAGAGCAGGGAGGCGAGCAGGTCGCGGACCTCGGTGGCCTCGAACCGGTCGCGCTTGGCGGCGGCGTCGGAGCAGACCAGCACGGGGCCGTGGTCGGGGTCGTCCGGAAGCCGGCCGTGGCTGCCGGAGACCGGGGCGGGATCGAGCGGCACCACGCTCATCGCGTAGCGCAGCCCGGCCGTCTTGCGGGCCAGCGTCGTGGCGGCCCGCAGCTTGACCCAGCGGTCCTCGGGGTCGAGGAACAGCTCGGCGGGGTCGTAGCCGGGCTTCTTGTGGATCTCGACGCCGCGGGCGAAGTCGGGCGCGTTCGCGTCGTCGAGCCAGTAGTAGTAGGTGAACCAGGCATCCGGCTCGGCCACCACGACGAGCTCGCCGGCGCGCTCGTGGTCGAGTCCGTACGCCGCCTGGCCGGCGCGGTCGAGGACCTCGGCGACCCCGTCGAGACCGGTGAGCAGGTCCCGGACGCGCTCCAGGTCGGCGGGGTCCTTGACGTAGACGTGGGCGATCTGGTGGTCGGCGACCGCGAACGCGCGCGAGGTCCACGGGTCGAGCAGCTCGCCGGTGGCGTTGTGATGGACGTGCAGGAGGCCCTCGCGGCGCAGCAGCCGGTTGACGTCGACCGGGCGAGTCGCCCGGGTGATGCCGTACTCGCTCAGCAACACGACGCGCACCCCTGCGGCCTCGGCGTCGTCGAGCAGCGGCGCCAGGGTGGCGTCCACGTCACGGGCGGCCTGGACGGCCTGGGGGCTATCGGGGCCGAACCGCTGCAGGTCGTAGTCGAGGTGGGGGACGTAGACGAGGGTGAGGTCGTGGTCGGGCATGACCTTGCGGGCGGCCGCGACGATCCACGCCGAGCTCTTGATCGACGCTGTCGGCCCCCAGTAGGTGAACAGCGGGAACGGCCCCAGCTCCGAGGTGAGCTCGTCGTGGAGCGAGGGCGGCCAGGTCCAGCAGTCCGGCGACTTCTTGCCGTCGGCGTGGTAGGCCGGACGCGGGGTGACGGTGGTGTCGACGTCGGCGCCCATGGCGTACCACCAGCAGATGTTGGCGACCTTCACACCGGGCCGCCGGCGGCGGACCACACCCCAGAGCTTCTCGCCCTGCACCAGCGCGTTGTGCTGACGCCACAGCAGCACCTCGCCGAGGTCGCGGAAGTACCAGCCGTTGCCGACGATGCCGTGCTCGCGCGGCAGCGCGCCGGTCAGGAAGGTCGACTGGACCGAGCAGGTGACCGCGGGCAGCACGGTGCCGAGCTCGGCGGTGAACCCCGACTCCCCCACCTGCCGCACCCGCGGCATGTGACGGAGCAGGTCGGGGGTCATCCCGACCACGTCGATGACCAGCAGCTTCTCGTTGTTGTCCTCGCTCATGCCGAAGCCTCCTGCAGCTGTTCCAGACCGGACTCCAGAAGCCGGTCGCGTGTCCAGGCCAGCTCGGCCGCGATGCCCGCGACCAGGCCGGCGTCCCCGTCCGGGCGGACCTGCTCGGGCAGGACCCCCCAGGTGTAGGTCTCGACCTCGAGGTGGTCGGTGTGCGCCACCGGGCCGCCGAGCAGCGCGTCGAGCGTGCCGGCCAGGTGGTCGCGGGTGCTGCGCAGCGGCGGCGCGGGGTCGGCGTGGAGAGGTACGTGGAAGTGCACCCGCCACGGATGCTCGGCCGGCAGGGGACGATGCCCGGCGAGTGCCTCGGGCAGGTCGTCACGGCTGTCCACCCGTGCCCCGCGCGGCTCACGGGTCTGGTGGAGGAAGCGGTCCTCGGCGTAGGAGGCGAGGGCCTCCCGGGTCGCCGGGTCGCTCGGGTCGTCGGCGTGCAGGGCCGCGGAGACCTGGACCTTGACGACCGGCAGGTTCGCCACCTGCAGCCGGTCGAGCGCCTCCGTCGCGTCCTCGAACTGGGTGGCGAGGTGGCAGGTGTCGACGCAGATGCCGAGATACTCGGGGGCGAGGCCGGCGAGCCGGGTCACCGCGTCGCGAGTCGTCTCCACGACGCAGCCGGGCTCGGGCTCGAACCCGACCCGGATCGGCCGGCCGTGCTCGGCCTCGATGCCGGCCAGCCCGTCGGCGAGCTCGCCGATCAGCTCCCGGGCCGCCCGGTCGCGGTCGGTGAACCACGGGGTGCGCCAGCCCAGCGGAAGCGTCGAGATGCTGCCGCGGGCGGCGTCGTCGGGCAGCAGCGCCGCCAGCACCCGGGCACAGTCCAGGGTGTAGCCGAGCCGGCGCCGGGTGGACCAGTCCGGGGAGTAGACGTCGCGCTTGACGACCGGGGCATGGAACCCGGCGTACGGGAAGGCGTTGAGGGTCACCACCTCGAGGCCGTGGCGGTCGAGCCCGGCGCGCAGCCGGTCGAGGGTGGCCGGGTCGCCGGCCAGCTCGTGGGCGGTCGCGGCCGGGAGCCAGAGGCCGAGGCCGATCCGGGTCTCGCCGAGCCGCGCCCGCACCTCGCCGGCGTAGCGGCGCAGCTGGTCGAGGATGCCGTCGACGTCCTCGGCGGGGTGCACGTTGCTGCAGTAGCCGAGGTGGACGACGGTGCCGTCGCGGTGCCGGAACCTCATGCCCGCTCACCCCGCAGCAGCGAGTTGCCGGCGAAGGTGGCGCCCTGGTCGGCCTCGGGTACGTCGAGCAGCAGCCGTCCGCTCTGGCCGAAGAACTCCACCGGGTTGCGCCACAGCACCTTGTCGACGTCGTCCTCGGTGAAGCCGGCGGCGAGCATCGCCTCGCCGGTCGCCCGTGTCCGGAGCGGATCCGACCTGCCCCAGTCGGCGGCGGAGTTGACCAGCACCCGGTCCAGCCCACGCCGCTGGAGGATCGCGACCATCCGGTCGGGGTCCATCTTGGTGTCGGGATAGATCGAGAAGCCCATCCACGCGCCCGCCTGGTCGACGACGTCGACGGTCACCTCGTTGAGGTGGTCGACGACGACCATCCCGGGCTCGATGCCGGCCGCCTCGACCAGGTCGAGGGTGCGCCGGGTCCCGGCCAGCTTGTCGCGGTGGGGCGTGTGCACCAGTGCCGGCAGCGCGAACTCCCGGGCCAGGTCCAGCTGCCGGCTGAACGCCTTCTCCTCGTCCTCCGTCATCGAGTCGAAGCCGACCTCGCCGACCGCGACGACCCCGTCCTTGGCGAGGTAGCGCGGCAGCAGGTCGAGGACCGGCGTGCAGCGCGGGTCGTTGGCCTCCTTCGGGTTGAGCGCGATCGTGCAGTGGTGGGCGATGCCGAACTGCGAGGCCCGGAACCGCTCCCAGCCGACCAGCGCGTCGAAGTAGTCGACGAACGAGTCGACGCTGGTCCGCGGCTGACCGAGCCAGAACGCCGGCTCCACCAGGGCCTTCACCCCGGCCGCCGCCATCGCCTCGTAGTCGTCGGTCGTACGTGAGCTCATGTGGATGTGCGGGTCGAAGATGCGCATCAGGACTCCCGAGTGCTGGGGGTGGGGACGGGAAGGAGGGGCAGGGCGTCGGCAGGCACCTCGCGCCCGGCCGCGCGCCGCTCGGCGGCGTAGTCGGCGACCATCCGGCGCAGCTCGTCGTCGGCCCGCACGTCGAGACCGGCGACGAGACGGAGAGGAACCCCGACGAAGAGGCACTTGAGGACGGCCTGGCGCCACGCGGCGTCCTCCAGACGAGCGGCGTACGTCCCCACAGCAGCGGCCACCAGCCGCGGGTCGTTCGTGCGCAGGGCGTCGTGGAGCAGGTCGACCGCGCGGTCACCGAGAGCGGCCTGGAGGTGTCCGAGGCCGAGCAGGACCGCGCGCCGCTCGTCGGCGTCGCCGAAGCGGTAGAGGTCGTGCACCTCGGCACTCAACGCGTCGGCGTCGTCCGCGAGGCCGCGGCCGAGCGCGCTCAGCAGCCGGACGCGGACGTCGTCCTCGACCCGGTCCTCACCCGGCGCCGGCGACGTGCCCGGTGTGCGGCCGATCTCCCTGGCCGCGGCCGGGAAGCGGGTCCGGACCCGGGTCGGGTCGGCCTCGATCTCGGCGCACCACTCGGCAAGAAGGGTCTGGTTCATGCCCGCACCTCCACGGGGTCGGGGAGAGCCGCGAGGGTCTCGCGGAGGAACGCGAGCGAGCGCTCGGCAACGGCCGGGGCGGCGTGGGACTGCCGGGGCAGCTCGAGCGCGGCGAGGCCGGTGTAGCCGATCTCGACGAGGGTGCCGAGCGCGGCGGCGAAGTCCACCTCGCCGGTGCCGAGCTCGAGGTGCTCGTGGACGCCCTCGACCATGTCGTCGACCTGCACGTTGGCCAGCAGCGGACCGGCCAGGCGGATGGTCTCGGCCATCCCGCGCGGCTCGTTGCAGACCACGTGACCGAGGTCGAGCGTGACCCGGAGAAGGGCGGGGTCGTCGAGGCGTCGGCGCAGTTCGAGCACGGCGTCGAGGGTGTCGATGAAGTGTCCCGGCTCGGGCTCGACGGCACACACCACCCCGCGACGCTGCGCGAGGTCGAGGATCCGCCAGACACCGTCGCACAGGCGTCCCCAGGCGCGGTCCTCGGCGACGCCGTCGGGCAGGCTGCCCGACCAGAACGAGACCGCCTCGGCACCGAGGTCGGCGGCGACCTCGACCGCCCGGTGCAGGTAGTCGACCCGGCGGCTCGCCTCCGGTCCCGGGTGGAGCAGGGTCGGGTGGTGCTTGCGGAGCGGGTCGAGGATGTAGCGGGCGCCGGTCTCGATCACGACGGACATGCCGAGCTCGTCCAGCCGGTCGCCGAGCTGCGCCACGCGGCCCGCGAGATTCGGCCGGTAGGGGTCGAGGTGGAGGTGGTCGAGGGTCAGCGCGACCCCGTCGTAGCCCAGGTCGGCCAGCACGGCCAGGGCGTCCTCGAGCCGGTGGCTGTGCATGCCGTTGGTGCCGTAGCCGAACCGCAACGCGCTCGTGCCGGTCATGTCGGTGACACCACCTTCGAGGCGGCCCGCACTATCGGCCCCGCCGCCAGCAGCCCGCCCGCGGCCAGCGGCGAGCGGCGAGCGACGAGCGCGGCCTGGAGCGGGATCATGCCGCGGATCCCGGCGCCGGTGGCCCGGCGGACCGTACCGGCATCCGGCGAGGAGACCGCGGCCAGCTGGGCGGAGCCGACACTGCCGGCGTACGTCGCGGCGAGGGCGACGGGGAGCGCCGCCCGCCCGTGGCCGGCCGCCGCGAGGCCGGTCGCGACCGTGACCCCGCCCGCAAGGCTCGCGGTGAGCGGCCGGGTGCCGTGGACCTCGCCGCGGCTGAGGAGGGTGACCCCGGCGGTGTGCGCGGCGAGCAGGCCGGCGGGCACCAGCCCGGCCCGCGTACGTCCGCCCGCACTGGCCCCGAGGAGCACGTCGAGCCCGCGCGCCGCGGCCATCGCGACCGGTCCGGCCGGGGTGTCCTTGAGGACGGTGTCGTAGGCCCATACCGCCCCGGCCAGGACGGCCGCCGTGGCCGCCGCCGGACGGCCGCCGGCGAGCGCGGCCAGCCCGACGCCGGCCGCGGTCAGGCCGACGGCCGCCCCGAGCGCCTGCCGTGGGCTGACCCGGCCCGACGGGATCGGCCGCTCGGGCCGCTCGACGGCGTCGAGGTCACGGTCGGCCCAGTCGTTGAGCGCCATCCCGGCCCAGTAGAGCGCCACCGAGGCCGCCGGCATCGCGAGCGACCGGGCGCGCAGCGGACCGGCGGCGGCCGCCCCGGCCAGGGTGTCGCCCGGCACGGTGAGGGCGGCCGGCAGCCGGACCAGCTCGGCGAAGGCGCGGGCTCGAGGCGTCATCGGCCCACCCGGCCGACCCGGCCGCACCAGGCGACCAGCTCCTCCCACTGGGTGCCGAGCCGGTGCTCGGTGGAGCCGGCCGGGTCCTTGAAGAAGAATCCGAACGGAAGCGGACCGGACTCCCCCACCTCGAGCGCCCGCAGCGTGAGCCGGGCCAGGTCGAGCACCAGCGGTGCGGCCAGCGCCGAGTCGCAGCCGCTCCAGGTGAACTGCAGCGACATCCGCACCCCGAGGAACCCCTCGAAGGAGACGTGGTCGATGGCGGTCTTCCAGTCGCCGTGGTCGGGGACGTAGTCGATGTGCATCGGCCCCTCGACCGGATGACCGAGCATCGCCTCGAGCCCCTGGGCCTTGGTGACGAGCTTGCTCTGCGCGTTCGCGGGGTCGGCGAGGGTGGCACCGTCACCGCCGCCGAGCATGTTGTAGGAGGCCCAGGCGTTGACCTGCAGCGCCCGCGTCGAGAACATCGGCGCCAGCGCGGACTTCAGCAGCGTCTCCCCGGTCTTCCCGTCCGAGCCCGCCCACGGCAGCCCGGCCCGCTCGGCGAGCGTGACGAGCACCGGCAGCCGCGGCCCGGGGCTGGGCGTGAACGAGACCACCGGGCAGCCGGCCCGGTAGGCGGCCAGGACGTAGACCGAGCTGGCCGGCAGCGGCGACTCCCCCGCGGCCAGGGCCTGCTCCAGGGCGTCGGGGTCGGCGAGCGGCCCGCCCTCGACGATCTCGGCCGGCGGCTCGGTGCTCGCCACGTCCACCACGACGACCCGCTCGAGCCGGTGCTCCTCGCGGAAGGCCGCCAGATCGGCCGCCAACCGCTCGACCGCGGCACCCTGTGGCTCGGCGCCCGCCGGGTCATAGCCCGTACGCAGCCGCCCCTCGACCTCCTCCAGCTCGCTCGCGATCGCCGGCAGGATCCCGGCGGGGACGACCCCGCCGGCGGCGAGCCGCTCGGCCCGCTTGGCCAGCGGCTCGGTGCACAGATCGTGCCCGCCGATCACCAGGTCGTCGAGAGAGGGCAACCGGGCAGCGGCGATCTCCGGCTGCTCGGCGACCAGCCCGACCCGTCCGGCGAGCCCGGCCCGCACGGCCAGCGCACCGACCGTCGTGGTGACGCCGACCGAGCCGCAGGCGCCGACCAGCCAGACACCGACTCTGCTGCCCATCAGCCCGCCTCGCAGCGGAACGGCGCGACACCTGCGACCATCTCGATGCCGCCGAGCACGTGGGACAGGAACGCGGGCTCGGTGAACGACTCGTTCGTGTGGCCCATCCCGGTGTAGAACGCCCGGCCGCCGTCGTACTCGTGGCACCAGGCGATCGGGTGCGGGTCACCCATGGCGAACCGGCCCGGCTCGTAGCTGCGCTCGTCGAGGTCGGCGAGGACCCGGATCGAGTCGGCCGGACGGTCGCGGAAGCTGTACCACTCGTCCCAGCGCGTCCAGCGCTTCGGCAGCTCGGCCGTCGCCGCGGTGTTGTGGGCCCGGACCTTCACCGTCGCGGTCTGCTGGGCGGGGTGACCGGCGAAGTAGGCACCGACGAGACCGCCGTACCAGGGCCAGTCGTACTCGGTGTCGGAGGCCGCGTGCACACCCACGTAGCCGCCACCGCCCTGGATGTAGCGCTCGAACGCCGCCTGCTGCCCGTCGTCCAGCACGTCTCCGGTCGTGGAGAGCCACAGCACCGCCTCGTACGACGCCAGGTCGGTGTCGTTGAACACCGTCGCGTCCTCGGTCGCGGTCACGGTGAAGCCGTTCTCTGCCCCCAGCCGCTGGATGGCGGCGATGCCGGCCGGGATGGAGCCGTGCCGGAACGCGGCGGTCTTGGAGAAGACCAGGACGTCGTACGTCCCCACCCCCTCGCTCCCGTCGAGGGGATCGGCGCTCGCGGCCGGTGCCGGTGACAGACCGGGGGCGAGGGCGGCCACGGCCACCAGCCCGACTCCCGCGATGAGGGTCCTGAGCCTTCTGGATGCGTACTTCATGATGCGTGTCCCTTCCGAGCTGAGTGGCTGTGTCTGGTCAGACGAGAGCGGCGAGGTGGGTCAGGCAGGGATCTCCTGCCACGTCCTGGAGTCGGAGCTGGTCTCGACGGCGGCGAGCACGCGCTGCACCTGGAGGCCGTCGGCGAACGTCGGCGCGGGTGCGGTGCCCTCGCCGAGCGCCCGGACGAGGTCGACGACCTGGTGGGTGAAGCCGTGCTCGTAGCCGAGCCCGTGGCCCGGAGGCCACCAGCCGGCCACCCACGGGTGATCGGGCTCCGTGACGACGATCCGGCGGAAGCCGCCCTCGGCATCCGGGATGGTCGCGTCGTGGAAGTGCAGGACGTTCATGTCCTCGAAGTCGAAGGCCAGGCTCCCCTTCGACCCGTTGATCTCGATCCGGATCGCGTTCTTGCGGCCGGTGGCGAAGCGGGTGGCCTCGAAGGAGCCGATCGCTCCCCCGGCGAACCGGGCCATGAAGACCGCGGCGTCGTCGACGGTGACCGGACCGCGACCGGCTCCCGCGGTGGCAGACAGGCCCGAGGAGGCCGAGGCCACCGGACGCTCCTTGACGAACGTCTCGAGCATCCCGGAGACCTCCAGGATCCGGTCGCCGGTGATGTGCTGGGTCAGGTCGATGACGTGGGCGCCGATGTCGCCGAGCGCACCCGAGCCGGCCTTGGCCTTGTCGAGACGCCAGCTCAGCGGTGTCTCGGGGTCGGCCAGCCAGTCCTGGAGGTACTGCGCACGCACGTGGTGGAGCTCACCGAGCCGACCGTCGGCGACCAGCTTCCGGGCCAGCGCGATCGCGGGCACCCGTCGGTAGGTGAACCCCACCATCGCCCGCACACCCCGCTCGGCGGCCACCGCGGCGGCCGCGGCCATCCGCTCCGCCTCGGCCACGGTGTTGGCCAGCGGCTTCTCGCACAGCACGTGCTTGCCGGCCTCGAGCGCGGCGATCGCGATCTCAGCGTGGGTGTCGCCGGGCGTGCACACGTCGACCAGGTCGACGTCGTCGCGGGTGATCACGTCTCGCCAGTCGGTGACGCTCTCCTCCCAGCCGAACCGGTCGGCGGCCTCGGCCACGCGGGTCGCGTCACGGCCGCAGAGGACCTGCATGCGCGGGGTCAGGGGAAGGTCGAAGAAGCGGTGGGCGCTGCGCCAGGCGTGGGAGTGGACGGCGCCCATGAAGGCGTAGCCGATCATCCCCACTCCGAGAGTGGCCTTCTGCTCGGTCATCGGAACTCGATCCTGTGTCTCGGTGGTGTCGCTCCGTGCCCGAGCACGGAGCGACCTTGCGGTGGGGCGTGGGTCAGGACTCGAAGGCCGTGGGCAGGAAGTCGTCCACGTTCTCCTCGGTGACCACCGGCGCGTCCAGCTGGATGGTGCGCGGAACCGTCACCTCGACCAGGTCGGACATCGCCTTCTGCTGCACCAGGAGCCGGGCGAGCTTGATGCCGTCGGCGGCCTGCGTGGACGGGTAGATGACCGTCGCCTTGAGGACGCTCTTGCCGGACTGGATCTCGCGCATCGCGTTGGCCGAGCCCGCGCCACCGACCATGGTGAACTCGTCACGGCCCGCGTTCTTGATCGCGGCCAGGACACCGACGCCCTGGTCGTCGTCGTGGTTCCACAGGAAGTCGATCTTCGGCGCCGCCTGGAGCAGGTTGGCGGCCGCCTTCTCGCCGCCCTCGACGGTGAAGTCGGCGGCGACCCGGTTGTCGACGTCGAGACCGCACTCGGCCAGCGCGTCCTTGAAGCCCTGGCTGCGGTCCTGGGTCAGCGGCAGCGAGTCGATGCCCGCGATCTCGGCGACGACGGCGTTCTTGTTGCCGTCGGCCTGCTCGCAGACGTACGCACCGGCCGAGACGCCCATGCCGTAGTTGTCGCCGAGCACGGTGACGCGGGCCGCGTTGGCGTCGTTGAACTCACGGTCGACGTTGATGACCGGGATGCCGGCCTCCATCGCCTTGAGCGCGACCGGCGTCATCGCGGCGCCGTCGAAGGGCAGCAGCACGATGGCGTCGACCTTGTCGTTGATGAAGGTCTCGACCTGGCTGATCTGCAGGCTGACGTCGTTGGTGCCCTCGGCCAGGCGCAGGTCGACGTCCTCGTAGGCGTCGGCGGCGGCCTTGGCCTGGTCGCTGATCGCGCCCATCCAGCCGTGGTCGGCGGCGGGGGCCGAGAAGCCGATGACGACCGTGTCGCCCTTCTCGTCGTTGGAGCCGGCCTTGGCGTTGGACGTACCGCCGACGTTGTCGGACTTCTCCGGGGTGTTGCTGACGCAGGCGGAGAGGGCGAGCACCGCGAGGCCGGCGACGACGATTCTTGCTGTGGACTTCAGTTTCATGGAGGTGCTCCTAGATCGTGCGAGGTGGAGGAGAGATGAGTCCGAGAGAGCCCGAGGACAGCTGGTGGGACGACGCGGGGTCATGACCCGGGCCGTCGTGCGAACCGCTGCTGCAGGAGCACGGCGGCGACGATGATCAGGCCCTTGGTGAAGGCCTGGGCGGAGATCGAGAGGTTGTTGAGCACGAACACGTTGGTGAGGGTCGCGAAGATCAGCACGCCGAAGACGGTGCCGACGATCGTGCCCCGGCCACCGGAGAGCAGCGTGCCGCCGATGACGACCGCGGCGATCGCCTCCAGCTCGTAGAGCTGACCGTGGGTGGCGCTGCCGGTCGTGGTGCGGGCCACCAGCATGACCGCCGCGATGCCGCAGCAGAGGCCGACGAGCACGTAGAGGAGCACCGTGTGGCGGCGTACGTTGATGCCGGCCAGGCGGGATGCCTCCGGGTTGCCGCCGATGGCCAGCGTGCGCCGGCCGAAGGTGGTGCGGTTGAGCACGACCCAGCCGATCACGGCGACGATCACGAAGATCCAGATCAGCACCGAGACGCCCAGGATGTCTCGGGAGAACGCGTCGGTGAAGCCCGGCACGCTGACGATCTGGGTCTTGCGGGCGGAGATGATCTCGGCCAGGCCGCGGGCGCTGGCCATCATGGCGAGGGTCGCGATGAACGGCACCACCCCGCCGTATGCCACCAGCAGCCCGTTGATCAGGCCGGCTCCCGCGCCGACCAGGAGGGCCGTGGTGACGATGAAGATCCAGTGGTAGTCGTTGGCCATCGCCTGGGTCGACAGCGTCGTGCACCAGACCGAGGAGAGCGCGACCAGCGCGCCCACCGAGAGGTCGATGCCACCGCCGGTGATGACGAACGTCATCCCGATGCTGACCACGCCGATCACCGCGGCGAGACGCAGGATCGTCATCACGTTGTCGATCGAGGCGAACCGCTCGCCGCCGGTGACGACACCGACCAGGGCCAGCAGCGCCAGCGCCAGGACCAGGCCCAGGGTCTGGCCGCCACCGCTGCGCAGCAGCCGGCCGAGGCCGCCGGGTTCGGCCCTGCGGGCCGCCTCCTTCTCGACCCGGGCCGTGTCCGCCGGGGTCACCGCCGGCGGTGGGGTCACCGCGGCGTCCGTGGGCGTGTCGCTCATGCGACCTCTCCTTCCATCACGAGGTCCAGGACCTTCGACTCGTCGATCTCGGTGGCGGGTCCCTCGTGGACGACGGAGCCCTCGCTGATGACGAGGACCCGGTCGGCGAGACCGAGCACCTCCTCCACCTCGCTGGACACCACGACCACGGCGACGCCTTCGTCGGCCAGGCGGCGGACGAGGTTGTAGATCTCGGTGCGCGCCCCGACGTCGACGCCGCGGGTGGGCTCGTCGAGGAGGAGCACCTTGCAGTCGCGCAGCAGCCATCGGGCGAGCACGACCTTCTGCTGGTTGCCGCCCGACAGGTTGCGGACCGGCCGGTCCACCCCCGCGGGACGTACGTCGAGGGAGCGGCTGAGCTCCTCGGCGGCACGGCGCTCGGCGCCGCTGTCCAGGAAGCTGCCCTTGGAGAACCGGTTCAAGGACGAGACCGTCACGTTGCGGTAGACGGCCTGGTCGAGCAGCAGCCCCTGGCTCTTGCGCTCCTCGGGAGCCAGCCCGATCCCGGCGGCCACCGCGGCCCGGACCGAGCCGCGGCGCAGCCGGCGTCCGTTGACGGTGACCGTGCCCGTGCTGGAGCGACGGGCGCCGTAGATGGTCTCGAGGATCTCCGAACGGCCCGAGCCGACCAGGCCCGCCAGACCGACGATCTCGCCGGCGTGGACACGCAGGTCGACGTCGCGGAAGCGGTCGCCGGACAGGCCGCTGGCCTCGAGCACCGGCGCGGTGTCCCGAGCGGGCCGCGTGGTGGGGCGCTCGGGGAAGACGTACTCGATCTCGCGGCCGGTCATCAGCGTGATCAGCTCCCGGGTCGGAGTCTCCGCGACCGAGAGCCCCGTGGCCACGGTGCGGCCGTCCTTGAGGACCGTGATCCGGTCGCCGATCTGGCGGATCTCCTCGAGGCGGTGGGAGATGTAGATGATCGCGACGCCCTCCGCGGTGAGGCCACGGACCACCCGGAAGAGGTTGTCCACCTCCTCCTGGTCGAGGACGGCCGAGGGCTCGTCGAGGATGAGCAGGCGGGTGTCGTGGGACAGCGCCCGGGCCATGCTGACGATCTGCTGACCGGCCGGCGAGAGGTCGCCGACCAGGCGGTTCGGGTCGACCTCGCTGTGGCCGAGCCGGGCCAGGAGCGCACGCACCCGCTGGGTCGCCTCGGCGCGGCGGCTGAACCCGGCCGTCGCGAGCTCGTGCCCCAGGAAGACGTTCTCGGTGACGGTGAGCCCGGGCACCAGGTCGAGCTCCTGGTAGATGGTCGAGATGCCCCGCTTCATGGCGGCGACCGGCGTGGTCAGCCGGACCGGCTCGCCCTCCCAGAGGATCTCCCCCTCGTCGGGCTGGTACGCCGCCGAGAGCACCTTGATGAGGGTCGACTTGCCGGCGCCGTTCTGCCCGAGCAGGCAGTGCACCTCGCCCGCCCGGACGTCGAGGTCGACGCCGCCGAGGGCGAGCACGCCGGGGAACCGCTTCACGATCCCGGTCATCTCCAGCAGTACGTCACCCCCGGCTGCGCCGGCGGTGGGGCCGTCGGGCGACGGCGTCGGGGTCTGGGTCATCGGCTTCCTCCGTGGAGTTCGGGCAGGTCGGCGAGGGCGGTGGGGTCCGAGAGCACCGGCTCCAGGGAGACCAGTGCGCCGCCGCGTACCGCGGCGGTGGGGCCGAAGGCCGAGATGGCGACCCGGGTGCCGCCGGCCCGCGGCGCGAGCACGTCGGCGGCGAGGCGGGCCTCGACCGCCGGGCGCAGCCACTCGCCGAGCGCGGCGAAGTAACCGCTGAGCACGACGGTGCCGGGGTTGAGCGTGTTGACCAGCACGGCGGCGCCGGTGCCGAGCCAGGTCCCGATCTCGCCCAGCGCAGCCAGGGTGCGGCCGTCGGCGAGCCGGGCCCGCTCGACCAGGGTGGCGAGCCGCTCCTCCAGGTTGAGCGCGGGGTCGCGGATCGGGTCGTCGGGGTCGGTGGCCGCCTCGAGCAGGGCCCGGAGGCCGACCACGGTCTCCCAGCAGCCGGTGCGACCGCAGCCGCAGAGACGACCGCGCGGGTCGACCGGGAGGTGGCCGATCTCGCCGGCCCAGCCGTGCCGGCCCGGCGCGACCCGGCCGCCGCTGACGATCGCGCCGCCCAGGCCGACCTCGCCGTAGAGCACCACCATGTCGGCGCGGTCGGCGTCGGTCGGGTCGAGCTCGGCGGTCGCGGCGAGGGTGGCCTCGTTGGCCACCTGCACCGGCGGCAGAGGCTCGGCGGTGGTGGCCATGGCGGCCAGCCGGCCGCGTACGTCCTCGGCGACGTCGATCTCGCGCCAGCCGAGGTTGGGGGCGAGCGTGACCCGCTGGGTGGCGGTGTCGACGAGACCCGCGACGCCGACGGTGATGCCGGCGACGGTCGCGCCGGCGGTCCGGGCCTCGGCGAGGGCGTCGGTGACCAGGCCGGCGAGCTCGGCGAGCACGCCCTCCGGGGAAAGCCTCCGGCCGTCGATGCCGAGGCGGAACTCGGCGATCACGGAGCCGGCCAGGTCGAGGGCGACGACGGCCAGGTGGTCGACGTTGATCTCGGCGCCGATCCCGCACACCGAGCGGCCGACGAGCCGGACCTTGACGCCGGGACGCCCGGCGCCGCGGCGGTCGGCGTCCTCGCAGGAGACCAGCCCGAGCTCGGCGAGCTCGTCGACCAGCCCGGCCGCGACCGTGCGGGTCAGGCCGGTCTCCTCGGCCAGGCGGCCCCGCGAGCGGGGACCGCCGTCGCGCAGCGCCCGGAGCAGCAGGCCCATCCGCGCGGTACGGACCGCAGCGGGGTCGGCGGTGGCGGAGACCCGCACGGTGATGTCGGCGTCGCGCACGGTGGTCTCCTGTCCGGGGTCTCGTGGTGGGTCGCTCAGCAGCCCTGTGATGGCAGTCACAGAATTCGGTGGCCGAGAGACAAACTAGTGACCCGGCTCACGTTGTACAAGGCTTTCGCGACGGTTTCTGCAAAGTTTGTGTCAAACTTTGAAAAGTAATTGGACAAAGTTGCCGGAAGGGGCACCCGGCCACGGTTGGCCGGATGCCCCTTCGGGTCGATCGCGAGGGTCACTCGCTAGGCGTGATCACCACCTCGTCGCTGCCCGTGAGCGCCGGGATGTCGCCAGCACCGGGATCGGTGTACTCGGCCACGAAGACGGCGTGCAGCTCGTCGTGCTCGGGGTCGTGGCCACCCGGGACGGTCGTCACGATCGAGCCGCTGCACCCGTTCGCGGTCGACTGCGGGTGCCCGTGCTGGTCGTGGCCCAGGACGTACGTCACCGAGACCCGGTCGCAGTCGACCGGCTGGTCGTCGGTCACCTCGACCTGGAAGTGCACGGTGTCGCCGAAGTGGAACGCCTCGCCGGGCGCCGGGCTGGTCGTCAGGGTCACCACCGGCACGTCGTTGCCGACGATCACGTCGACGTCTGCGGAGGCGTGCTTGCCGCGACCCACCTTGCCCTTGTCCGTGACCGTCAGCGTGGCCCGGTAGGCCCCCGGCTCGGCGTAGGTGTGGGTGGCCGTCTTCCCGGTGGCGTCGAAGGTGCCGTCACCGTCGAAGTCCCACTGGTAGACGAGCTTGTCGCCGTCGGGATCGGTCGTCCCGGCGCTGTCGAAGGCGACGGTCAGCGGCGGCTGACCTGCGGTCTTGTCGGCGCTGATCACCGGCTTCGGGGAGTGGTTGCCGGTGCGGGCGATGTAGTCGATCCGGGAGACCTGAGCCTCCTCGTTCTCGCTGAAGTACCCGTCGCCGTACTCGAGCATGTAGAGCGAGCCGTCCTTGCCGAACTCCAGGTCCATCACGTTGTCCGTGGCGAAGGTGGAGAGCACCGACTCGATGCCGGTGAGCTCGCCGTCGGCGTCGAGCCGCATGCCCTTGATGTAGTCGCGGCCCCACTCGGCGAACAGCGGGACGCCGTCGTAGTACTCCGGCCAGGCACCGGAGAGCGGGTCCTTCGTGGCCGACTTCTGGAAGTCGTACGCCGGGCCGGCCATCGGGGCGATGCCGCCCTGGGAGCCGAGCTCGGGGAACTCCTCGGACTGGCTGTAGGTGTACCAGACCGTCGGCTGGGTGACCGGCGGGAGCTCGGTCAGGCCGGTGTTGTGCCGCGAGTCGTTGACGGGGGCGTCACAGTCGAAGGCCGGACCCGAGGTCCCGGTCGCGAAGTCGTAGTCGCGGTAGGGCATCTCCGCGGTCGCACACAGCGGCCAGCCGTAGTTGGCCGGCTTGGTGACGACCGTCCACTTGCCCTGGCCCGCCGGACCGCGGTCCGGGTTCGCGGTGGCCGCGTCGGGTGAGTAGTCGGCCACGAAGACGCGGTCGGTCTGCGGGTCGATCTCGATCCGGAACGGGTTGCGCAGGCCCATCGCGTAGATCTCCGGACGGGTCTTGTCCGTGCCCGGCGCGAACAGGTTCCCGGCAGGGACGGTGTAGCCGCCACCGGCCTTCGGCTTGATCCGCAGGAGCTTGCCGCGCAGGTCGTTGGTGTTGGCCGCCGTGCGCCGCGCGTCGAAGGCCGGGCTGCGAGTATCCCGGTCGTCGAGCGGGGCGTACCCGTCGGACTGGAACGGGTCGGTGTCATCACCGGTGGCGAGGATCAGGTTGCCCGCGGAGTCGAAGACGATGTCGCCGCCGACGTGGCAGCACCGCCCCCGGTCCACCGGTACGTCGAGGATCTGCTGCTCGGTGGACAGGTCGATCTTGCCGCCGGCGAACTGGTAGCGCGAGAGCCGGATCGCACCCTTGAACGGCGCGAAGTCGGCGGGCGAGCCGTACTCCGGCGCGTCACCCTCGTTGACGTCCGGCGTGGCCGGGTCGTCGACGGGGGTGTTCATCGGCGGGGAGTAGTAGACGTAGACCCACTTGTTGGTCCGGCCGTTGTAGCCAGGGTCCAGAGCGATGCTCTGCAGACCCTCCTCGTCGTGCCGGTAGACGTCGAACTCGGCGGCGACGCTGTTGACGCCGGTGTCGGCGTCGTTGAGCCACACCTTCCCGGCACGGGTCGTGTGGAGGACGTCCCCGTTGGGCAGGACCGCGAGGTCCATCGGCTCACCGGGGCGATCGTTGAGTGTCACCTTCTCGAAGTCGGAGTCCGGCGGCGGGTCGGCCGTGGGGGCCGCGTCCGCGGACGTCGTGAGGGGGAGAACGAGGAGCCCTGAGACCACGGTCGTGGCGACGCTCCAGAGGGTGAATCTGCGCACGGTCCATCTCCTTCTCTCGCTGTCGTGGAGGGGAGCGAGATCGTCCGTGAACGTAGCGATGTGACGCCGGTCACGTCAAGTGACTTGCGTTCTTTCGCAAGAAGATTTCGAAAGATGGGACGATGGGACGCCTCTGGAGCGGTCGGAGCCGGGACTACGCCTCTGCGCTGCTGGGCGCGTAGACCGAGGCGCTGATCAGGTGAGCCGCGCCGATCACGCCGCCCTCGTCACCCAGCTCGCTGAGCACGATCGGGAGGTTGCCGGTGGCCAGCGGCAGCGAGCGACGGTAGGTCACGCTGCGGATCTCGGCGAGCAGCCCATGACCCAGCTTGCTGACCCGGCCTCCGATGACGATCAGGCCCGGGTTGAAGAACGAGACCAGGCTGGCGAGCACCTGACCGATCCGGTGTCCGCTCTCCCGGATGAGCTGGACCGCCTGGGCGTCACCGCGGGCCACCGCGACGGCGATGTCCTCGGCGCTCAGGTCGCCCTTCTCCGCGAGCAGCTCGGCCAGAACCGGGGAGCGACCGGACCGGGCCGCGGCGAGCGCCTCGCGGGCGAGCGCCGCACCGCCGGAGAACGCCTCCAGGCAGCCGGTGTTGCCGCAGGCGCAGGTGGGCCCGAAGTCCTCGACCCGGATGTGGCCGATGTCGCCGGCGCAGCCGTCGACGCCGCGGTAGAGCTCGCCGTCGACGACGATCCCGCAGCCGATGCCGGTGCCGATCTTGACGTAGAGGAAGTCCTTGGCGGTGCGGGCGACGCCCGCGTGCTGCTCCCCCGCCGCGAGCACGTTGACGTCGTTGTCGAGCACGACCGGGCAGCCGAGCTCGCGGGCGACCGCGTCGCGCACCGGGTAGCCGTCCCAGCCCGGCATGATCGGCGGCGACACCGAGACGCCACGATGGAAGTCGACCGGTCCCGGCACGCCGACGCCGGCGCCCATCGGCTCGGTGACGCCGTGCTCGTCGAGGAGCGCGCGGACCTCGTCGAGCGCGGTCGCGAGCACCTTCTCCGGGCCGCTGCGGATGTCACAGGCTCGGGTGCGGGTGCCGATCACCGACAGGCGGCCGTCGGTGAGGCCGACCGACATGCTGGTGGCGCCGATGGAGATGCCGACGAACCGGATGTCGGGCGCGAGGTCGACCAGGGTCGAGCGCCGGCCGCCCCGAGAGGCCGCCGGCCCCACCTCGTGGGCCATGCCCAGCTCGGTGAGGCGGCCGACCTCGGCCGCGATGGTGGTGCGGGAGACGTTCAGCCGATCGGCGAGCTGCACCCGCGACAGCGGGCCCTCGTCGCGGAGCTGGGCGAGCAGGCGGGCCTGCATGGAGGTCTCTGCCCTGCCGGCGAGTGAATGACGCATACCGGCGATCCTGCCATGCGAGAGCCGCAAGGGCTCGACCAGGAATTGGTCGGATGTTGCGCGTCGTCAGGGTGCGTGCTCCGCAAGGCGCCCCGCCGAAGGCATGCCGGGGCATTTCGAGGCGGGGCAACGCCGCGGAGTGCGTGCCATGGCGGCGCGCAGCGCCGACCAGATCCTGGTCGAGCCCTTATCAGCCCAGAAGCGCGTCGACGAAGGCCTCGGGGGTGAACGGGGCCAGGTCGTCGGGGCCCTCGCCGAGGCCGACGAGCTTGACCGGAACGCCGAGCTCGCGCTGGACGGCGACGACGATGCCGCCCTTGGCGGAGCCGTCGAGCTTGGTGAGGACGATGCCGCTGACGGCCACGGCCTCGCTGAAGACCCGGGCCTGGATGAGGCCGTTCTGGCCGGTGGTGGCGTCGAGGACGAGCAGCACCTCGGTGACCGGGGTCTGCTTCTCGATGACGCGCTTGACCTTGCCGAGCTCGTCCATCAGGCCGGCCTTGTTCTGCAGCCGGCCGGCGGTGTCGACGATGACGGTGTCGACACCGGTGTCGAGCCCCTCCTTGACCGAGTCGAAGGCGACGCTGGCCGGGTCGGTGCCCTCCGGGCCGCGGACGACCTCGACGCCGACGCGCTCGCCCCACGTGGTGAGCTGCTCGGCGGCCGCGGCACGGAAGGTGTCGGCGGCACCGAGGACGACCTTGCGGTCCTCGGAGACCAGGATGCGGGCGAGCTTGCCGGTCGTGGTGGTCTTGCCGGTGCCGTTGACGCCGACCATCAGCACCACGCCGGGGGCGCCGTCGGCGCCGCTGACCTGGAGCCGGCGGTCCATGCCGGGGTCGACCAGCTTGATCAGCTCGTCGCGCAGCGCCGCCTTCGGGTCCGCCTTGCCACCCTCGACGCGCAGCCGGGTGCGCAGACCCTCGACCAGCTCCTGGGTCGGGGCGACGCCGATGTCGGCGGTGAGCAGGAGGTCCTCGATGGACTCCCAGGTGTCCTCGTCGAGCTGGTCGGTCGAGAGCAGGTTGAGCAGACCACGGCCGAGTGCGTTGGAGCCGGCGAGCCGCTGGCGCAGCCGCACCAGGCGCGAGGCCGTGCTCTCCGGCTTCTCGATGACCGGGGCGGCGGGCTCCGCCGTCTCGGGCTCGGCCTCGCCGGCGCTGGGCTCCTCGACCGTCGGCTCTTCAGGACGGGTGATGACATCGGTCCCCGCCTGGGGCGGGAGCGAACGGTCCTTGCGGCGCCGGGTGCTGGTGACCAGACCGACGATGCCGCCGCCGATGATCGCGACAGCGGCGATCGCGATGATGACGATGAGGGTGACCATTTCCATGGGCCTCATCCAATCAAACTAGCCCCGATTTTCCGTAGTTCCTGGGTTGCGCTCACCCAGCAGCTCGGTCAGATGGTCCCCGGGCCGGGTCTGCAGGCGCGTGGCCGGGCTGAGCGTGGGGGCCGTGTCGACGGCCCGCTCCATCGCCTCACCGAGCTTGGTGGCGTACGGCATCTTCTGGCCGCGGTGGGGGAAGACCGTGTAGACGATCACGAGTCCGGCAAGCGCGACGATGAGAAGCATCGCCACGAAGATGACAAGGATGGTCAGCACGGCGTCCACCCTTGCACACCCCGCGCCCGGAGCCCACAACGCCACGCGCGCCGCGGGCAGGGGGCGTCCGTGGTACGGCGCGGGATCTCGACAACGTAGACCGGGCCGGTAGTGTTTCACCGCATGAGGATCATCGGGACAATGATGGTCCGGGACGAGGTCGACATCGTCGCCGCGATGATCGAGCACCACCTGGATCAGGGTGTCGACACGTTGATCGTCACGGACAACGCATCGGTCGACGGCACCACCGAGGTGCTCGAGCGCTACGCCGCGACGGGGCGGGTCGAGCTCCACCACGACCCCGTCCACCAGAAGCAGCAGGGCAAGGTCGTCACCGAGATGGCCCGGCGGGCGCGCACCCACTTTCGCGCCGACTGGGTGCTCAACCTCGACGCCGACGAGTTCCTGGTGCCCAAGGACAAGGGCCTGACCGTACGCCAGGCGCTCGAGGTCACTCCTCTGTCGCTGAACGCCTTCACCGTCGAGGTCGAGAACCTCGTCGGCCCGCCGGCCTGGAAGGGCGGCGGCATCAACCGGCTGCAGTGGCGCGACCGGCGCCCCGACGAGCGGCTCGAGGCGGTCGGGCTGCACGCCCACCCCACGCCGAACGCGATCCACCGCGGTGAGTCCGACATCAAGGTCGTCCAGGGCAACCACTTCGTCTCGCTGGTGAGCAACGGCCAGCCCGCCGACGAGGTCGCCATGGAGGTGCTCCACCTCCCCTGGCGCTCCTGGTCGCAGCTGGAGCGCAAGGTGATGAACGCCGGCAAGGGCTACGAGGCCAGCCCCGACCTGCGGCCGAGCCCGCGCCACCACGGGATGCGCGACTACCAGCGCTATCTGGCCGGGACCCTGCAGGACGCGTACCTGGCGCGCACGCCGACGCGCGCCGAGCTCGCCGCCGGCGCCTTCTCCGGCGACTACGTCTTCGACGACTGGCTGACCAACCACCTGCACATCGTGCTCAGCCGCGCGCTGATCCCCGACCTCCTGCGTGACGTGCTCGACCCCGAGACCGACAAGGCCGTGCCCGACGACGAGCACGCCCTCGGTGCCGAGCGCGGCCGGGCCGCACTGGCCGCCGAGCCCTACATCCCACCCCGCAAACGCTGAACTCTCTTCACAGGAGGACCTGTCTTGCCCACCTTCAGGGGCGCCGTACGCCGCGGCCTCGCCGCAGCGGGTCTGCAGACCGTCCGTGCCGCCGATGCCGAGGCCGCGCGCCTGCACGACCGGATCGACGAGCTCAAGCAGCGCAACCAGAAGCTGCGTACGAAGGTGGAGGGGTTGCAGGGCGACCGCAACCGCACCACCGCGGTGCCGGCGATCCCGGGCCTGGACCGGCTGGAGCTGCGCCGCGAGCAGGTGCTCGCCGGGGTCAAGCCCGACGCCCTGATCCTGGAGATCGGCCCCGCGCACAACGCGATCCTGCCGAAGCGGGACGGCTACGACGTACGCATCGTCGACTATCTCGACCGGGAAGGACTGGTCCAGCGGTATTCGGGTTTCTCGCAGTACAACCCCGATGACATCGAGGAGGTCGACTACGTCTTCCGGCCGGGAACTCCCTGGTCAGAGGTGATTCCGGAGCGGTTCGACCTCGTCGTCGCCTCCCACGTCATCGAGCACACCACGTCGATGATCGACTTCCTCAACGAGTGCGAGAAGCTGCTGCGTCCCGATGGGGTGCTGGCGCTGGTCATCCCCGACCACCGCTACTGCTTCGACCGCTTCCGCGAGCGCGCCTCGCTCTCGCGCGTCATCGACGCCTCGCTCTACCCCTCGTCGGTGCACACCATGGGTGCGGTCATCGAGGAGCGGCTCAACGCCGCCAAGCACGGCGGCATCACCGCCTGGGGACCGCGCCACAAGGGCGACTACACCTTCGCGAACGGTCTGGACGCCGTGAAGGCGAGCGGCGAGGAGGCCCGGCGCGGGGAGCGCTACATCGACACCCACAACTGGGTCTGCACCCCCCACCACCTCCGCCTGCTCCTCCAGGACCTCGCCGACCTCGACTTCATCTCGATGCGCGAGACCTCGTTCCACGACACGGTCAAGCACGAGTTCTTCATCAACCTCTCCCCCACCGGCGAGGGCACCGGCCTCTCCCGCGAGGACCTCCTCGTCCTCGCCGACGACGAGCGGCGCGTCCTCGACCAGGCGGTCTTCGAGAAGTAGCCGAGACGTCACTTAGGTCGGGCGAGATGTCACCCCGGTCGGGCGAGACGTCACCCCGGTCGGGCGAGACGTCACTTAGGTCGGGCGACTTGGCAATGCCGTGACGGCTCGGCCAGCGTGCGTGACGGCTCGGCCAGCGTGCGTGACGGCTCGGCCAGCGTGCGTGACGCCTCGGCCGACGTAGGCGACGCCTCGGCCGACGTGCCTGACGGCTCGGCCGACGTACGTGACGGCTCGGCCGACGTACGTGACGGCTCGGTGGTCAGCGGCGACGGAACTCGCGGAGAGCGAGGGCGGCGGCGAGGCCTACGACCACACCGAGGAGGGTCTCGGCGAGGCGTGACCAGAGCAGCGCGTCGACCGGCTGCGGGTGGCCGAGCTGCACCATCAGCAGCGAGAGCGGGGTGATGGAGACGAGCGCGAGGCCGTAGTGACGCCCGACGAGCAGCTCGGTGACCGCTTGGAGCGCGGCGACGACCATCGCGACGACGAGGGCGGGGAGAGAGACCGAGAGCAGCGCAGCCGCCAGGAGCAGGCCGACCAGGGTGCCGATGACGCGCTGGAGCCCGCGGGTCGTCTGGGCCAGCAGCCCGCTGACGCCGAACGGTACCGCCGCGGCCACCATCGCCCAGTAGGTGTGGCTGAGCCCGAGCGCGGTCGAGACGGTGCCGGCGACCACGACCGCGGCGACGACCGCCGTGGCGTGGTCGATCCGGACCTCGCCGCGGTTCGCCTCCACGGTCGCTCCGGTTCCGGCCAAGCGCTCCTCGAGCAGCCCGAGGAGCACCGCGATCAGCGCCGCGGCAGCTGCCACCCCGACCGCCACCGCGACCCCGAAGAGCGTCACCGGAACCGCCGCGCACGTCGCCACCGCGAAGACCGGGAACATCGGCCCCGGCGGCCGCAGCACGAACCGGTCCGACAGGACCGACCCGATCGCGGCCCAGAGCGCGGCGGCCGGGATGACGAGCCAGGCCCGGTGGGGCGAGGTCGCGACGAGCGCACCGCACAGGACCGCGGCACACATCAGCGCACCTGCCGCGGTCTGGGTCCGCCATCGTCCGCGTAGCGGCTGACGGCCGCCGTAGATCGAGGCGAAGGTGCCGAAGCAGGCGTACGCGGACAGCTCGATGTGTCCGGTCACGGCCAGCGTCACGAGCCCGATGAGCAGGGTGACGCTCGCGCGCCAGGCGGGCGAGTGGCTTCCGGGCGCCGGGGAGACTCGTACGGACTCCCGCATCAACCGCTCGACCCGGCTCCCGTCGCTTCCCAACCCGTCTCCCCCATGCTGCTGTGCCGTCGTTGCCATCCGACACCTTACGGCCATCTGTACGAACCAGTTGGTTCGGAGTGCCCGGCCGAGCACCGACTGGACGAGAACGGCCTCGACGTACGTGACGCCTCGGCCGACCGCGGTGACGTCTCGGCCGACGTACGTGACGTCTCGGCTATCGCTTGGCGCGTTCCTCGAGGGCGATGTCGAGGAGGGTGCGGGCGCGGGCGTCGAAGCCGTGGTCGCGGTGGATGCGGGCGGCCTCGGCGCGGATGTGCTCGTCGGTGCCGAAGACGACCGAGGGGTCGGGCATCGAGGACCACTTCACCAGGTCGTCGGGGGTCTGGTAGACCTGCACGGTGTCGCCGAAGACGTCGCGAAGCCCGACGACGTCGTCGGAGATGACCCGGGCACCGGAGGCGACGGCGTCGAAGAGCCGGTTCGAGATGAAGCCGTAGTCGCGCATGTCGGCCCAGTGGTCGTTGAGCACGACCCCGGCGGCGCGGTATTCGGCGCCGAGCTGGGTGTTGGACATGTGCTGGGCCTTGACGTAGTGGCGCGGGATGTAGGGCTCCCAGCCGTGGCCGTAGACCGACAGCGGCAGGCCGGCCGCGACGGCGTCGTGGATGATCGGGCGCTCGACGTCGCGCGAGGTGCCGACGAAGAGCACCGGGTGACCGGAGTCGGGCAGCGCCCGGTCGGGGTTGAACAGCTCGGGGTCGGTGGCCTGCAGGAGCGGGTCGATGCGGATCCCCCAGCGGGCCGACATCCGCTCGGCCCAGGCCGGCCCGGCCGCGAGCAGCCGGTCGAAGCCGGCCGCCTCGGCGCGAGTGACCGTGTCGGGGTGGGAGATCACCCAGCCGATGTTGATCCGGCCGTCGGGTGCGGGGAAGTAGCGCGAGAGGCCGCGCAGGGTGACCACGACGTCGTCGTCGAGGGAGCTCGGCCGCTCCCACTCGTAGTGGTGGTCGACGACCGCGGACTGGCCGAGCCTGCCCAGCGAGCGCGCCAGCGCGCGGGCGAAGTGGGTGTCGCCCCACCGCTCGCCCTCCGGTGCCCCGGGCGCGGAGATCTTGATCGACCAGCGCAGCTGCGGGACGCCCTCGATGACGGAGGTGCGCGGCAGCGGCGCGAGGATCGGCCGGGTGGCGGCGTACGTCTTCGCCGGGCCGGTCGGCTCGCCGGCCGTCGCCCGGCCGACGACCTGGTAGCCGCAGGCCGCCCAGGCGGCCACGTCGTCGCGCGGCTCGGTGCGCCCGACCCAGCGGTCGAGGTAGATCAGCCGGTTGCGCGGGGCGCGCGCGAAACGGCCCTTCGACTTGGACTCGTGGTGGACGACCTGCGAGGAGGTCACGACCCGGAAGGACCCCGGCCGCAGCTCCGTGAGCCGGTGGCACAGGTCGACGTCCTCCATGCCGTTGGTGAAGATCGGGTCGAACCCCTGGAGCGCGACGACGTCGCGGTAGCGCATCACCAGCGCCGCGCCGGTCAGCGCCGAGAACCGGTGGCCCTCGAGCCCGGCGGCATCCTCGAGCGGGTACTCGGCGAGCATGTTGTAGGGCAGCCCGCCGTAGGGCGGGAAGACGACCCCGGCCGACTGCACCGACCCGCTCGGGTAGAGCAGCAGCGGCTGCACCGCGAGCACCTCGGGGTCCTCGAGCGCCTCGACCAGAGGCGAGAGCCAGCCCGCCAGCGCCGTGGTGTCGTTGTTGAGGAAGACGACGGTCTCGCCGGTGACGTACGGCACGGCGAGGTTGTTGCCGAGCGCGAAGTTGTGGTTGACGGTGCTGTGCACCACCGTGACCTCGGGGAACCGCAGCGGCAGCGAGTCGAGCACCGCCGAGACGCCGGCCGAGGAGCCGTTGTCCCAGACCACCACCTCGAGCCGCTTCGACCCCGCACCGTGCTCCATCACGGCCTCGACGGCGCCCACGGTCAGCAGCGAGTCGTCGTAGGTCGGGATGATCACCGAGACGACGTCCGGGTCAGGGGTGCGCGCGGCGAGCGCTGCCCAGTCGACGAAGGCCCGGTTGCGTACGACGTCCTCCCACGACTCCAGGTCGTTGGGGTCCAGCGGGAGCCGGTCCTGGCGCGGGCGGCGCGGGTTGATCCCCTGGCGCCGCTCGACGCCGACCTCGGGAACGACCACGACCTCCGCCCTCGAGGTCAGCCGCAGCGCGAGGTCATAGGCCCAGCCGACGCCGATGTCGGCGCGCGGCCCGCCGACCTCCGCCAGCAGCGACCTGGCGATCAGCAGACGCGAGACCAGCGTCCGCATCAGCGGACCCGGGACGTCGGGACCCGGCGAGGCCGGAGGTACGTCGACAGCGAACCGCTGCTCGGGCTGCCACGGCCGCTCCAGCACGTCCGCGACCAGCGGGCTCCGGCCCGCCTCGGCCACCGAGACCAGCCGCGCGAGACGCCCGGGCCGCCAGACCTCTCCCCCGGCCACGTAGGCGACGAAGTCGCCGCTGACCTGCGCGAACGCCGCGGCTACGCCGGGCTCGACACGGTCCGGGTCGCCGATCACGACCAGCCCGTCGGGGACGACGTCGGCGATCGACTCGGTGACCGATGGGGTCAGGCCGCGGTCGACGAGGATGATCTCGGTGCGGACGCCGGTCTGCGCGGCGACGCTGTCCAGCGTCGCCCGGGCGTGCTCGTCGGAGGCGCCGAGGTCGACGATCACGCTGACGGTGCCGACGGGCTCACGACCGGACGGAACGCCGCGAACGGGCTCGATCGTCGACCGCCAGGTCTGCGGGCCACCCTGCCGGGCCCGCCACTCCGCGCGCCGGTCGCGGATCCAGTCGCGCAGGTCGGGGAACTTGCCGTCGACCTGCTCCATCCAGTCGTTGGCCCGCCGCCCGTTGCGAGCGCCCCGGTCGACGTAGTGGCCGATCGCGCCACCGTAGAAGTTCTCGGTCCTGCGTCGCTCGGTGTAGCCGTCGGTGTCGAAGAGCGGGTGGGTCGGCTGCAGCCACAGCTCGGCGCGCAGCCAGTAGAGGAACGGGTCCTGGTCCCCCATCTGCTTGCGCAGTCGCGGGGTCAGCTTCGCGACGAAGAACTCGGGGTCGAACAGCGGGCTGGGCTGGGCCAGCGGCTTGGTGCGGTCCTGCTCGAGATAGTGCCGGGCGGCGCGCTTGCGGTCGAGGCGCTGGCCGACCTGCTCCGCATACCACTCGTGGTCGAACAGCGGGCAGTCGACGAGCAGCCGCACGTCGTCGGCCCTGCTGTAGAGAGGCGAGTCGTTGTAGACCTTGCGGGCCAGGTCTCGCCCTCTGCGCAGGCCGCCACGTGCGATGCGCTTCAACTCTTCGTCCACTAAAGGTCCCCCAAGACGCTCCAGATCGTGCTTCGGCAGTGGGTCAGACTGTCACAGTGCCGAATGGCGGTGAACAGCGCCACGCACGTTCACCGAACTGTCAAGGTCAATTCTGCCGCCACAGCGGCATGACCGCCTCCCGGATCTCGTCGGGCATCGGCGTCACCGGACGCGACGGATCGGTGTTGTCGACGTAGACGTGCACGAACCGGCCCTCGGCGGCGGCCTCGTCGCCCGGTCCCTGGAAGAGCCCGATCCGGTAGATGACCGACGAGCTCCCGACCTTGTCGACGACCAGCCCGGCCTCGACCGGCTCGGGGAACCCGATCTCGCGCAGGTAGCGGCACGAGGTCTCGGCGACGATCCCGATCTTCGGCAGCTTCCGCACGTTCACGCCGGTCGCCTCGAACAGGTAGGCGTTGACCGCGGTGTCGAAGTACTCGTAGTAGGTCGCGTTGTTGAGGTGACCGTAGGCGTCGTCGTCGCGCCAGCGGGTGGTGATCGTGCGCCAGTGGACGTAGTCGGCGCGGGTCGGGGCCTTGCGGTCAGGAGTGCTCATCGCGCCCGATCTTAGATCCTAGAGCTCCTCCTCGACCGCACGGACCAGATAGGGCGCCAGCGTCATCGAGAAGGTCGCGGTGATGTGGCTCCGGTCGCGATAGGCCTGTACGTGGCCGACCACCAGGGGACACCGGTCCTCGACGCAGTAGGCCGCAGAGAGGTCCACCAGGGAAGCGCCCGGCCCGGCCAGGCGGACCGCCTCGGCGAGCGGGTCAGAGGTGGCGTACGCCTCCTGGCGGGTCATCTCGCACGCGGTGGCGTCCGCGAGCGTCTCGATCTCGTCAAGGCAGGTCGCCGCCTCGGGGGTGAGGTACGGGTTGTCGGCGAGCGCGACGATCTTCGTGCCCCGCTCGAGGATCGGCTTCCAGGCCTGGGCGAGCTGGTCGGCGGCCGGGTCCGGCTCGCCGGCCGCGAGGTTCGGATTGCGGCGTTGGGTGACCAGCACGACGTCGTACGCCTGCTGTTCGAGCTGCTCGATCAGCGCCTCGCGGTAGGCGCGACGCGGGTCACCCGCGGTGGCCGGGAGCAGCCCTCCGCCGTTGGCGACCAACGTGTCGACCGACCATCCTGAGCTCTCGGCGACCCGGGTCAGGCCGGGGATCAGCGAAGCGCCGTGGGAGTCACCGACCAACGCGACCCGGAGCGCATCCGGGTCGTCGGAGCCGAGGTGGCAGACCTCGGGGCGGGCGTCGACGGCATACGTCTCGATCTCGGGGAGATAGCACCGGTAGGCCCGGCCGGTGTCATCCTTGCGGGCGATCGGCGCAGGGAGAAGTACGCCGTCGAGCTCCGGGTTCCGGCACCCCTCCATCAGGGCGGCGGCGCCGAAGCACTCGGTGTCTGCCGATGCGAGCGCCTCAGCCTGGCCGCGACTCTCCTCGACCAGGTGGCGTCCATGCAGGATCCCAGGGATCGCGGCGGCGACGACCAGGGCCGCTCCGAGCACCCCGAAGAGGAAGGCCCGCGGGGTGGTCCCCAGGATCGGTCCGGTGCGGAACGGCGTCTCCACGTACCGGTAGGTCAGGGCCGCGAGGCCGATGGTGACCAGGAGGATCAGCGGCTCGCGGAGCCACGTGCCGAGCACGGGGCCGGTGTCGGGGAGCACGACCGCGAGCGGCCAGTGCCACAGATAGAGCGAGTAGGAGACCGTCCCGATCCACTGCACGACCGGATGGCCGACGACCCGAAGCCCGAGGCCGCGGGGCGCGCCCGCCCAGATGACCAGCGCGGTGCCGACGACCGGCAGCAGCGCCACCCAGCCCGGGAACGGCAGCGAGTCGTCGAAGAGCAGCAGCGCGCCGAGCACCCCGAGCCAGCCGGCCACCGCTGCGTACGGCGCCCAGCGCCCGGGCACGCGCTTGAGGGAGAGCGGCAGCACAGCGATGAGACCGCCGACCGCGAACTCCCAGGCGCGCGCGTAGGTGACGAAGTAGGAGTCGGCGCCGTCCGTCATGGTGACGTAGACCGAGGCCACGAAGCTGACCACGAAGACGGCGAGGAAGACCGCCCGGATTGCCGTCAGCCGCACCTTCCGCCGTCGCCGGGTCAGGAGCGCAACCGCGACGATCAGCAGCGGCCAGACGAAGTAGAACTGCTCCTCGACCGAGAGGGACCAGTAGTGCTGCGCTGGCGATGGCGGGTCCTCGGCGGCGAGATAGTCGACCGCCGCCCAGGAGAGCTGCCAGTTCTCCACGTAGAACGCGGCCGCGACCGTCTCCCGCAGGAACTGCTGCCACAGGGCCTCCGGCACCAGGGCGTACGTCGCCCCCGCACTACACACGAGCACCAGCAGCGCCGCGGGGAGCAGCCGCCGGATCCGGCGGGCCCAGAACGTGCCCAGCCGCACCCCGCCGGGCTTGGCGGCCTCGCGCACCAGGTGGGAGGTGATCAGGAAGCCCGAGATGACGAAGAAGACGTCGACGCCCGCGTAGCCGCCGCGGATCGCGCCCGGCCAGAGGTGGAAGAGCACAACCCCCAGCACCGCGGCCGTACGCAGGGCCTGGATCTCCAGCCGCTTGTCCCGCACCGGCTGCCCGGTCTGCGCGGGCTGCCCGTCCGTGGCGGGCGCGACCGCGACAGCGGTCACCTGCGCACCCGGCGGACGATCCCGCGTGCCACCCGGCGGGCCTTGCGGACGCCGCGCTCGCCGAAGCTCAGCGGGATCTCGATCCCGTGGCACGGGCGACCGTCGAGCTGGACGATCTGCGCCCCCTCGCCGATCCGCTCGCCGATGACGTCCTCGCGGATGATCACCGGACCGTCGAACTCGCCCAGCGCGTCGCGGCCCTCGAACTGCACCCGCCAGCGCCCGCCCGGGAGCGTGGAGGTCGACACCACCACCTCCAGCTCATCCGGGGCGAGCTCGGCCGTCTCGTAGTCGAAGTGTCGGCGCCGGCTGTCGCTCACGAAGACCACCCGGAGCCACTCGGCATCCACCATCGTGTGGGCGAGCCGCAGATGGACGCAGCCGTCCACGAGCGAGAGCGATGTGGCTGTCACGGGGTCGGTCGCGCCCGCAACCGCCTGGCGAAGCAGTTCGGGACCATCCTCGAGCGCCACCATGATCCGGTTCAGGCGCCAACCCGGGTCGGCGGCGGCGTCGGTGATCGCCGTGAAGAGGTCGCGATGCTTGAGCACGAGGTCGGCGAGGTCGTTGCCGACCAGCGTCTCGTCGCTCGGCGCAATCGTCGTGATGACATGGACGAGCGGCCCGTGGAGCGCACGCAGCGGCACCACCCCGCTGTCTGCGACCAGACGCAGCGACTCGAGGAGGTCGGCAGCGGTTCGGTCGCCCCAGCGGACGTCGTCGCCGATCAGCCGGGCCACGGTCGCCCACTTGCCCGCCTCGACCAGTCGCCAGCCCCACCGCTTCACATCGTCCAGGTCGTCGATGACACCATCGTCGAAGAGACCGACCAGCTCACTGATCATCAGGCGCGCCGGCTCCAGCGCGGCCGCGTCGGTCACCGGCATCCCTCGCAGGGCGCGGACGATCGCCGTCCAGCCGTCGGCGGCGAAGACCAACGACGCATACTCCGCGCGCACCTTCGGGTCACCCACGTCGATGATCCGGCGCGCACAGCGCAGTTCCTGTTCCAGATAGCTGATGAGGCCCTCCGCCGAGTGCGACTTCGCCGTCATAGATCCAGGTCCCGGCCGGTCGCGGTAGACGTAGACCGTCTCGGTGACGATGTCGAAGCGAGCGGTGGTCAAGGCGTGCACCATCGGCTCGATGTCGTTGGAGCGATTCGCGTCGGGGAACGAGATCTGCGCCGAGTCCCAGAAGCTGCGCCGGAAAACTCTGTTCCAGCATGCACGGTTGCGCAAGGCAGAGGGCGCGTCCGCCAACCTCATCAGGGTGCGCTCCTCGTCGAAGGCGGGCCACGCTCGTACCGGCCACCAGACGCGGTCGCTGAAGAGCTTGAAAAACCGGCCGATCACCATGTCCGAGCCGGTCTCGCGTGTCTTGCGCAGCATCGCGGCGTACGCCCCGCGGGGCACGAGGTCGTCGCCGTCGGCGAAGGCGAGGAACTCGCCACGTGCCAGTGACACACCGTGGTTGCGCGCCTGTCCACCGCCCGTGCCGGGAGAGCGGACCACTTTCAGGCGAGGGTCTCGGGCTGCGTAGGCCTGAGCGACCTCGAAGGTGTCGTCCGTGGATGCGTCGTCGACGAGGATGACCTCCAGATCCAGCGGCACCTGGTCGGTCGACTGATCCTCGAGGATCGAGGAGAGCAACTCCCCTACCCAGGGGCCCAGGTCGTGGGTCGGCACGACGACGGACAGCTCGGGCTCCGTCATCAGGCGGCCAGCTCCGCAGCGTCGGCCAGGCTCTCCAGCAGCCGCAGATAATCGCGCGACATGTCATAGGGCGTGTAGGCGCGGGTGTACAGGTGGGCGGCACGGCGCCGCTCCTCCCGGCCTTCGAGCGCCTCGACGATCGCCGCCGCCAGGGCGGCCGGCTCGTCGGGCTCGGGCGGGTAGGTCACCACCCACGGCTGCTCCGCGAACTGTCGTGCGATGGGGGTGCCCTCGGGGATCAGAGCGGTGCGACCGAACGTGCCGGCGGCAAGCAGCGAGCCGGAGTTGAGGATCCGGCGGTAAGGCAGTGCGACCACGTCGCTGGCCCGCATCCAGTCGGAGAAGTCGGCAGTCTCCACGAACTCCAGCCGCTTGACGATGTTGGACGCGGACAACATGGCTTCGACCGTCTGGTGGTCCTCGGCCGGCACGACCTTGCCGGCTACGACGAAAGTCAGGTCGGGGACCGTCCGTGCGGCGATCTCGACCGCCCGGCAGAGCACGTCGAGCCCTTTGTAGGCCCGAATCTGACCGATGAAACCTACCGTCGGAACCCCCTGAGGCACGCCGATACGCTCGCGCGAAGCGACATCGTCACCACCGTCGGGGTAGACGCCGAGGTAGGACGAGTGCGGCAGGTCGACGACCTTCTCGGGCGGGAGCGTGTAGTAGGCCGCGGTCTCCTCGATGGTCGCCGGATTGATCCGAATGATCCGGGTCGCGTGCCTCGCCAGCGTCTTGGCGACCGCAAGTTCGACATCCATGTGGTCGGCCTCGTGGGCGATCGAGTTGTGCACCGTCCAGATCACGTCGGCCCCGCGGCTGCGTACGCCGGTGAGCACGTCCTCGAACCGGGCAGCCTTGGCCCACGCCTCGTCGGCGTCCTGGCAGCCGCTGGTGACCGGCGAGGTCCAGTGGACGTGGAGCACGTCTCCTTGGCCGAGATGCTCGGCCCTCATCTCCAGCCGGCGAAGTGTTCGGATGCCATCCATCACGTCCCACCCCGCCGCTCGCGGGGCGACGGTGAGCATCGTCAGATACGGGTTGCTCGCATAGTGAGGAAACGACAGCAACGTCGAAGGCATGTGGGGGTCCTCGAATTCATTGACCGTGACGATCCCCCGAGCGTCGAGATCAGGTCTCGCCGAATGTCCCGGCTGGCCGGTAACCGGAAAATTGTAGTCAGGTAAAAGAAGCCGCCATGACCACTCTGACGAAATCCCCGCGGTCGTGCACCAATTGTTCACCAATTGTTGGAGCAACCATCCCGCGGACGGCGCCCGATCCTCGGCCTGCTCAGGCCGGCTGCGCGTCGCGCAGCCGCTGCGAGATGACGGTCGTGACGCCGTCGCCCCGCATCGTCACGCCGTAGAGGGCGTCGCCGACCTCCATGGTGCGCTTCTGGTGGGTGATCACCATCAGCTGGGAGTTCTCGCGCAGCTCCTCGTAGATCTCCAGGAGCCGGCCGAGGTTGGTGTCGTCGAGCGCGGCCTCGACCTCGTCGAGGATGTAGAAGGGGCTCGGCCGCGCCTTGAAGAGCGAGACCAGGAAGGCGACCGCGACCAGCGACCGCTCGCCACCGGAGAGCAGGGAGAGCCGCTTGACCTTCTTGCCCGGCGGCCGGGCCTCGACCTCGATGCCGGTGGTCAGCATGTTCTCGGGGTCGGTGAGGACCAGACGACCCTCACCGCCCGGGAAGAGCCGCGCGAAGACATGGTCGAAGGCGACGCGTACGTCCTCCCAGGCCTCGGTGAAGACCTGCTCGACGCGGTTGTCGACCTCCTTGACGATGTCGAGGAGGTCCTTGCGGGTCTGCTTGAGGTCCTCGAGCTGCTCGGTGAGGAACTTGTGGCGCTCCTCCATCGCGGCGAACTCCTCCAGCGCGAGCGGGTTGACCTTGCCCAGCGCGCGCAGGTTCTTCTCGGCGATCTTGAGCCGCTTGGCCTGCTCTGCGCGGACATAGGGGATCGGCGCGACCTCGTTGCCGTCCTCGTCGGGGTGCTGCGGGACCAGCTGGTCGGGGCCGTAGTCCTTCACGATCGCCTCGGCGTCGAGGCCGAGCTCCTCGAGGATCCGCTCCTCGAGCTGCTCGATCCGCATCCGCTGCTGGGCGCGGGCCATCTCGTCGCGGTGGACGGAGTTGACCAGCTCCTCGAGCTCCTTGCCGAGGTTGCGCAGCAGCGAGCGGCACTCGCGCAGCGCCTGCTCGCGCCCGGCACGGGACTCCTCGATCTCGGTGCGCGCCTTGGCGGCCTGCTGCACCGAGACCTCCAGCCGGTCCAGCGCGTACGCCACCGCGGTCCCGACCGCCCGGGCAGCCTCGCCCTCGCGACGCATCTGCTCACGACGGGCTGCCGCCTTGGCGCGCTGCTCCCGCTCCTGCCGGGCGGCACGGAGCAGCCCGTCAGCACGGCCGGCGAGCGCGCGGGCGCGCTCCTCGGAGGTACGCAGCGCCAACCGCGCGTCCATCTCGCGCTGCCGTGCGTCACGAGCAGCCTGGGCCAGCTCGTCGCGGGTGCTGACGTCGGGCTCGTCCTCGGGGTCCTCCTCGGCCATCGCGAGGCGCTCCTCGAGCTCGGCGAGCCCGGCAACGGCGTTCTCGCGCGCCTCCTGGGCCTGCTCGACGGCCGCGAGCAGTCGCTCGGCCTCGCCACGCGCGGCGCGCGACTGCGCGCCGAACTGGCCGAGCTCCTCGGCCACGGCGGCCAGGGTGGCGTCGGACTCGTGCAGCTTGGCCAGCGCCACGTCGACCCGCTTCTGCGCGGCCAGCCGCTCCGCCTCCAGCCGCGAGGTCTCGAAGGTGGCCCGCTCGGAGGCCGCGTGGGCCTCGGCGAGCTGGGCGGCGGCCTCGTCGACCGCGGCCTGCACCTCGATCAGGCTCGGTACGCTGGAGGAGCCGCCGGCGGCGAAGTGGGCGCCGATCAGGTCGCCCTCGCGCGTCACGGCGGTGAGGCCGGGTTCCGCGGCCACGAGCGCCTGAGCGGCGGCAAGATCCTCGACCACCGCGACCTTGTCGAGCAGCCGCGCCACCGCGGGCCGCAGCACCGGCTGGCACTCCACCACGTCCAGGGCGTACGCCGCACCAGCAGGCAACGAGGGCCAGCCGCCGGTCTCCTCGGGCGCACCGCCCAGGAGCAGCCCGGCCCGGCCGAGGTCCTCGGTCTTGAGATGCTCGATCGCCCCGATGGCCTCCTCGGAGGAGGAGACGACGACCGCGTCCGACGCGGTCCCGAGCGCCGCGGCGACCGCGGCCTCGTAGCCGGAGCGGACCGCGAGCAGCGACGCGACCGACCCCAGGACGCCCGGCAGCGACGAGGCGAGCAGTGCGCCGGCGCCGTCCTTGCGGTTCAGCCCCATCTCCAGCGCGTCCTTGCGGGCAGCCAGCGTCGAGCGGTCCCGATCGGCCTGCGACGCCTCGGCCTGGAGCTTGGCCAGCCGCTCCTCGATGTCCTCCAGCGCGGCGGCAGCGGCCTCGTGCTCGGCGTCGAGGCCCTCCTCCCCCGCATCCAGCCCGGCGACCTTGGTCTCCAGGGCGGTGAAGTCTCGCTGGGCCCGCTCCGCGCGCGCCAGCGCCTCCTCGCGAGCGGCGGTCAGCCGCCCGACCTCATCGTCGGCGGCAGCGGCCCGCGACTTGAGCGCGTTGACCTGGCCGGCCAGCCGGGCCAGCCCCTCGCGACGGTCGGCGGCGGCACGCTCGAGCCCCTTGACCCGGCGCTCCTCCTCGGCCGCGGCGTCCTCGGCCTCCTTGCGAGCCTCGACCGCCTCCTCGAGGGAGTAGCGGAGCTCCTCGACCTCGGCGTCGGCGGTCTCCTCCTGCTCGCGCGCGATCTCGGCCTGGGCCTCGAGCTCTTCGGGGTCGCGTCCCTGACGCACCTCGAGGTCCTCGGAGCCGGCCGCGTTGCGCACCCGCTCGGAGGCCAGCGACTGGGTGCCCCGCAGCCGCTCGCGCAGCGAGTTCAGCGCGAACCAGGTCTCCTGCGCGGCCGCCAGGGCCGGCAGGTCCTCGCGCAGCGCGGCCTCGAGCACGGCCTCCTGCTCGCGACCCTCCGCGATGGTCTCCTCGACCTCGGCACGCCGGGCCAGCAGCGCGCCCTCGTCGGCGAGCTCCTTGTCGAGCTCGGTCTTGGCGGTGACCAGGTCGTCGGCGTAGATGCGGGCCTTGGCGTCGCGTACGTCCATCTGCACCGTCTGCGCCTGCCGGGCGACCTCCGCCTGGCGGCCGAGCGGCTTGAGCTGGCGGCGGATCTCGACGAGCAGGTCCTGGAGCCGGTCCAGGTTGACCTGCGTGGAGTCGAGCTTGCGCAGCGCCTTCTCCTTGCGCTTGCGGTGCTTGAGCACACCGGCGGCCTCCTCGATGAAGCCGCGGCGGTCCTCGGGGGTCGCGCGCAGGATGGTGTCGAGCTGGCCCTGGCCGACGATGACGTGCATCTCGCGGCCGATGCCGGAGTCCGAGAGCAGGTCCTGGACGTCGAGCAGCCGGCACGGACTGCCGTTGATCGCGTACTCCGAGCCGCCGTTGCGGAACATCGTGCGCGAGATGGTGACCTCGGCGTACTCGATCGGCAGCGCGCCGTCGGTGTTGTCGATCGTCAGCGAGACCTCGGCCCGGCCCAGCGGGGCGCGCCCGGCCGTGCCGGCGAAGATGACGTCCTCCATCTTGCCGCCACGCAGGCTCTTGGCACCCTGCTCACCCATGACCCAGGCGAGCGCGTCGACGACGTTGGACTTGCCCGAGCCGTTGGGGCCGACGATGCAGGTGATGCCCGGTTCGAGCTCGAGGGTCGTGGCGGAGGCGAACGACTTGAAACCCTTCAGCGTCAGACGCTTGAGGTACATCGACTTCTCCCCCGGCTCAGGACCACGTGGTCGTACACAGTTCGCAACACATCAGCGTGGCTGAGGTGAGCCAGCAAATCTAATCGTCGCTGCTCAGGGGAACCTCAGCGGGTCGAGGATAACCCGCTGAGGGCGCTCAACGACGGACGTCGAGCTCGTGCCTGTCGTCGGTCACCCGTCACAGGTGACGCCGCGCCTTCAGCGCCGCGCCGACCACGCAGCCAACCACGCCGGGGCCCACGGCCGGTCCACACGCCCGACGAGCTGGAGGAGAAGGCCCAGATCGACGGTGTTGTCGGATACGACCATGGCCCGATAGTCGACCCCGAGGTGCTTGGATCTGAGATAGAAGTTGGGTTTCACGAACGTCGAGGGGAAGAGCTCCACGAGCCGGGTGCCCGGTCGGGAGAAGACCAGATTGGTGAGGCCGGCTCCGTGCGGGGCGACGATGACGTCGGCGGCGCCGAAGACATGTGCCTGCTCGTCGACGTCCAGGTCTTCGGCGTAGACGATGTGGTAGCCGAGGCGGGCGAGGGCGCTCTCGACCTCGGCCTCGTTGTCGAATGCGCGTACCGACCGGGCCCGGGAGAGGTAGACGCGGCGGTAGCGGCGGTCGATGTCGCCCGACCCAAGTCGGCCGAAGAAGTCATAGACCCAGCGCGCCCATAGGAACGGCGGCGGGTCCGGCCAGTAGGCACAGGCGACGAGGGTGCTCTCGAGATCCTTGGCCGCGACCAGACGGGACGGGTCGAGCCCGAGCCGCTCGAAGACGAAGGGCAGGACACCGAAGCGGTCCTCGACGTAGACGATCGGGACGTGGTTGGGCACCCGGTGAACGCTACGCAGGCCAGCCGCCGTCTCAGCGATCGCGTGATAGTAGTTCACGTAGTTGTGCGCGAACGGCAAGACGTACGCAGCGGGGATCTGCTCGGTGACGGGCGCCGCGACGTTGAGGCTGCTGGCCTTGGCGTACCGAGAGGCGCGGATCGCGCGGGTACGGCGCTGTCCGGTGAAGGCCGTGGCGACGTCCTCGTCGCTGATGCAGAGACGCACGTCTCGGGCGAGGAAGATCCGCTCGACGTCGGTCTCGGTGTGTCCCCGGTCGAACCCTGCCGCCAGCAGGGCATCGCGCTGGTCGGCCGGCAGGTCGGCGAAGTCTTGGTCGAAAGTGGACGGCTGGTCCGCGATCCTCGACCCGGTCTGGAAGCAGACCAGGTCTGCCTCGGTGTCGAGCGGAAGGCGATCTGGCATCGGACGACGCTCGAACTCGCGCGCTTCGGTGAGCCGGACGAACTCGTAGGCCCCGCTGTCGACGTGCTTGGCGAACTCCTCGAATTGGCGACGCACGCCGTCGATGACGCTCTTGGCGCTCTCCAACCTCTGGTCGCCGGCGGCGAGCAACCCGAGCTGCTCCACCTCGTCAACCACCCCGGTCGCCAGATCCCGCAGGCCGTAGAAGCTGAGGAAGCGGACAACAGCGTTGAACTTGCTTCCGTCAAAGGTTCCGTCCGATCGCACCAGACGATCGGCAACGAGACGACCGGCACCGTGCTGCAGTGCCTCGACGGCGATCAACAGCCCCTCGTCAGGACTGCGCCCGCTCTGCTGGCGCCATTCCTCGAGCGCGGCTGCGGCCCGGCCGACGTCCCTGGCCTCGACGAGCCCTTGGATCTGCTCCTCGGTCATCCCGTTCACGAACGCCGCAGACCGCGCGCAACCCGCCCGACCTTGTTGCGCACGCGACGCTTGATGCCCAGTGCCTCGGCACGCGCCTCGGCGATCTCGGCGCGCTTCCGGTTGGCATGTGCCCGGTTCCTGACGTTCTCGATACGCTGGCGAGCCAACGCCAACTGTTCCCGCAGATCGGCCATGGCCAGATCACTGTCCCCCCGGGTGATCTTCTTGACCGGCTCGGCCGTGCGAAGGTCGATGAGACCGAGCTCCTTGCTGGAGCGCCACTCGACCCCCCACACGGCGTCTAGAGCCTCGATGGGGCTGACCGTCTCGGACGCGTATCGCAACGCCCGGCTGTAGGCGTGGGTCGGCCTGATCGTGAGGACCTCGGACTGCTCGACACCCTCGGGCGGGAAGTAGTTCACCACGCCGAGGTCGTTGCCGTAGACGTCCCGCATGATCTCGTTCAGGGCGCTGGGTCCGAGGCCGAGGGTGACGGGTACGTCGAGGCGGTAGGGCGAGGGGAAGACGTCGTCGACGTCGTCCTCGACCATGGTGACGCGGCCCTCGCATCGGTACCACTCCTGCAACAGGTGAAGCTCGACTGCCGCGTCGGCGAGCACCCGACGCCGCCCGGTCTCCAGCGTCGACCAGGGACCGACAAGCAGCACCTGCAGGTCGGACTCGGTCTGGTTGAGCAGCATGTCGACGCATCGCCGGGCCATCTCGGCGGTGTCGACGTCGACCTTGACCACCGCCGTGACGAACGGCACCTCCCACTGCCGGTTCGTCGCGGCACGCCGGTAGCGCGGGATCGGCATCCGCTGCGCGAAGTGGACGTCGTTGAAGTGAGCGACCTCGCGGCCCTTGTCCTGCACCGTCGCACGACCCAGGTGATAGGTCTGGGCCGACTGCACCGGGATGAAGACCGCGCCCCGCTGCCAGATCTGGTAGGCGATCTCGGTGTCGTCTCCGAGCTTCAGCTCTGGACGCTGTCCGAAGGTCTGCTCGTAGACCGAGCGGGTAACCGTCGCGCACGCCCCCATGTGCGTGGAGTAGTTGCGACCACCGCTGGCGTTGAGGTCGTCGGTCTCCTCGTAGATGTCCAGCGACCAGTGCCGGTGCAGGGTCTCCAGGTCGTGGTGCTTGCGGATCTCGCCGGATCTGACCTCCTCGAAGACCTGCTCGGGAGTGAAGTCCCACTCCTCGACGAAACCCTTGTGACCGATGGTCGCCGCCTCGGGGATGAAGTGCGCCCACTTCGCGTGCTCACGCACGTTGTCGGAGAAGAGGATCATGTCCGAGTCGACCCAGTAGATGATGTCGCCGTCGGAGGCCTCGATGCCGATTCGCAGCGCGTTGGAGCGTCCCCAGCCCTCGCCGAGTTCCTCGTGAACTCGGATCAGTCGCGTGTTCTTCGGGGCGTACTTCCCTATCTCGACCGCCGGCTCACTGCCGTCGTCGATGACGATGACCTCGAGGAGCTCTTCGGGATAGTCCTGCGCCGCGAGAGAGGCGAGGGTGAGATCGAGGGTCTTGGAGTTGAAGGCGGCGGTGACCACCGAGACCTTCAGCGTCGGCTCCCAGCCATCCGGGACGGTGCCGTCGAACACGTCGCGCCATTGGTTCTTGAAGACGACGTCGCTGAGCGCGGGATTGAGGGTCAATGACTTCGGCATGGAGTCCTTCTCTGGGCCTTCTGTGGGGGTTTCGCTAGGAGTTCCGGGCGGTCGAGCGCGTGAACGCTCAACCTTCGACGATCTCGGGCATGAAGCGTGGCCACTGTTCATAGGAGCCGGCGACCAGGCTGGAGTCGTCACGCCGCCAGGTGTGTCCGTCGGCGTGACGGATGTAGATGTAGCCGAGCCCGTGGGTGCGGTAGCCGATCGCACCCGCGTTCCCAGCACGGATCAGCACCGACCGGTCGGTCGAGTTGGGCGTCGGCCGCCACCCACCGATCTCGTTGAGCATCCCGGTGGAGAGCATCATCGCGCCGCCGGCGAGCTGGTAGTGGTACGCCTCGGTCGCGAAGGTGCGGTGGACGGTGTGGTCGAGCGCCTCGAGATAGAGGTACTCGGTCGTCTTGCCGACCATGTCGGCACCGGAGTAGAGGTAGGCGAGTACCAGGTCGCCGATCACCTGCGGGCCGTAGATGTCGTCGTCGTCGATCTTCACGATCAAGTCCCCCGACGCCGCCCGCGCCGCGTCGGCCAGGACGGAACCGAACGCCTTCGCCTTCTCGTGGCGGGTGACGATCGCGCCGGTCGCTGCGATGACCTTCTCCAGCCGCGGCGGAAGCGGCCCCTCGGCACCGTGGACCGCGACGATGATCTCCACGTGCGGATAACGCTGAGCGGCGAGTGCCTCGATCACCCCAGCTACCCGGCCCGGCCGCATGGTGGAGAGGACGGCGCTGACCTTGGGGAGCAGCCTGTGCCCGTGCTCCTGGGTGTGGCCGGCGAGCTCGAAGAAGCCGCCGAAGCGCTCCATCGCCTCGCGTCGCTGGGGCACCGACCGCAGCTCGCGCACCAGGCCGCTGCCCGGTCGGTGCGGCAGGCGCAGCATCGCAGCCAGCTCCTTGCCGAGTACGTCCTCGGCGAGCCGCATCGCGGCGGGGAGCGAGTGCAGGATGACGCCGGTGGCCGCCAGTTCGGCCAGTCGGCGGTAGACCGCGCGCTCCTCGTCGGCGTCGGCGACCTCGAGCCCGGACAGGTCGACCGACTCGATCCGGCGCAGGCTGCGCACGTGGGCGGCGCGCAGCGGCTCGGTCAGCGCCTGAGCGAACCCCGTCGCCGCGGAGCTCGAGGTAGCAGTCGGCTCGAGGCGCAGCTGCCCGCCGGCGAGGGTCGCCGTCAGCCAGCCGTCGGGGTCGTACCAACCCTGGAACCGGCCGACCGGGTTGTGCACGTTGAGGTCGACCAACGGCGCGATGCCGCGGTCGGAGACGACCAGGTGTCCGGTCATGGCATCGACGGCCAGTGGGTGCCGGAAGACCGTGTCGGACGGGTCATCCTTGACTGCGGTCAGCTCCGCCAGCCGCGACCGGTCGCTGACCAGGCCGAAGTCGGCCAGGCTCAGGCCGACGCCGCTGAGGTGGTCGACCGGCAGCTCAGGGATGCCCGGGGCCACCGGCGTGGGCAGCAGCCCGAGCCCGGCGGGC
This sequence comes from Nocardioides luteus, assembly GCF_000960475.2. Taxonomy (GTDB): domain Bacteria; phylum Actinomycetota; class Actinomycetes; order Propionibacteriales; family Nocardioidaceae; genus Nocardioides; species Nocardioides luteus_A. Next base: position 119,899 of record NZ_JZDQ02000003.1, read on the forward strand.
ACGAGCGCGTCGGTGCCGAGCTCGACATGCCCGTAGCCGTGCTGCCCGCGCGTGACTGCGAAGAGCGGGTAGACGGCGCGAACGATCGCGGCAAGCGAGATCGGCTCGCGCAGAACGATCTCGACCTCGGCGGCACCGACGCCGCTGCGCGGATAGCGCACCTCGTGGCGAAGCACTCCAGGCGCCCAGCCGAGGCGGCCGTTCCACCGACTGTGCGGGGACTCCCACCGTTCGATCCGCATCGCGAACCGTTGCGCGGTCACCTCCGGGTCGGCGAGCGTCAGGACACGGACCAGGTCCACGTCGGCAACCACGATGGACACCTGACCGGCTGGCCGCGGCAGTTGGGCGAGAAAGGTCCGTACGTCCTCGGTGCTCGCCAGCACCTCGTCCGCACGGGGCTCGGCTGGTGCACTTGTCACGGGATGTGTGGGCATGGGTCCTTCAATTTCCTAGGGCTGCCGTCGTGGCCGCGTCGAGGCGGCCCGTCAGACTCTTCACGTATGTCGCGGTCACGTGCGAGCGGTCGTAGTAGGCCACCACCCCACCGATCGTCGCGTAGCACCTGCCGTCACGGCAGAAGTCGGTGGTGGTGTCGAGCACCTCGACACCGTCCAGGGGCGAGGTGCGGGCGACGGCCGCCATCGGGTCTGGTGAGGCGGTCTGCTTCAGGCTCCCATCGCACGCGCCGAGATCACGCGGGTTGGCGGCGACGCAGTTCGGCGTGTTCGGCGTGGGCGGCGTGGGCGGGTCCTCGATCACCAGCACCCTCTTGTCGGCGGCCACCCAACGCTTCAGCACCCGGCGGGACGCCTTATGGGCCAGCTCGAGGCTCGCGCCCCGATCACCATGGGCGGCAGCCATGGTGCGGTAATAGCGGTTGCTCACCACCACGAGCCGTTCTCGACCACCGGCGACCCGGTCGACGACATGGGTGTTCCAGTCGGCGCACGCTTTCGTCGCCGCCTGGTCTGGCAACTCAATCGGCCGGTCGACGGTGTAGCACTCGTACATCAGATAGGCCGTCACCTGCCAGTTGTGCTCCCGGGCGACGAGCTCCAGCGCCGGCGCCCACATCGCGGCATGCGAGTTGCCCACCAACGCGACCGGGGTCGCGTCGGGTGCGTCGCTCCCGAAGGTGCAGGTGCGCCGGGACGTGTCGTCCATCTGCAGGACGCATCCGTTCTCGAAAAGGCGAGATTTGTCGTCGACCGCAGCCAGCGGCGGCAGGTAGAGGTCCCCCGAGCCGTGCGGGTCGCACGATCCCTGGGACAGGGCTGCCGCCGCGTAGCAGGGGTCCTCGGTGGGCGAGGGCGCAGCGACCTGCCGGGCCTGCGCCTCGGACTCGCGGTGGAGCGCGAACCCGCAGCTGCCGATGACCAACGCCCCGGTCAGTGCGAACACGAAGCTGCGGCGCAGTGGAAGGCCGAGCGGACGCCGCCCACGCAAGGGGTCTTCCACATAGGTCTTGGTCGCCCAGGCGGCCAGCACGACAGCACACAGGCCGAGGAGCTTGACCACGCCTGGAACCGGACCGTCCAGCGCATAGGGCAGCAGGACGACCAGCGGCCAGTGCCACAGATAAATCGAGTAGGAGAGGTCGCCGAGCACCTGCAAGGGGCGCCTTGCCATCAGCCACAGCGGAGACAGGGGACCGCGGCGCACGTCGGCGGCGATGACCAGAGCGGCACCGACGACCGGGACCAGCGCAGCGGCGCCGGGAAACACGGTGGCGTGATCGAACTCCACCGAGGCGTACGTCACCAGCCCCAGCCCGCTCCAGACGAGCGCCAGGCGTACGACGGCCGGCAATAGACTCAGGCGCGGTGCGGCGACCGCGACCAGGCCGCCCAGGCCCAGCTCCCAGACGCGTGTCTGGGTCACGAAGTAGGCCGAGGCGTCGGTGATGAGGACCGAGCAGAGCAGCGAGCCGGCCACGAGGAGCGCCACTGCCACGCCTGCGACGCGGCGGACCGAGATCCCGCGGCGGCGGGCGACCACGCCGACGGCGAGCAGGAGCACGGGCCAAAGAAGGTAGAACTGCTCCTCGACCGAGAGCGACCAGTAGTGCTGCACCGGCGTGGCGGCGTTGTCGGCAGCGAGGTAGTCGACTGCCTCCCTCGCGAGGAACCAATTCTGCACGTAGACGGCGGAGGCGACCGCCTGCCGGGCCGTACCGTCCCACAGCGTCGCCGGAGCGATCCACCACGTGGCCGTCAGCGTCACCGCGATCACGCTCAGCCCGGCCGGGAGAAGCCGCCGGATCCGCCTCCCCCAAAACTCACCGAGGTCGCGCAGCGAGGACGGGGCGTGGTCCAGCAGGTGCGAGGTGATCAGGAAGCCCGAGATGACGAAGAAGACGTCGACGCCGACGTAGCCGCCGGTGAGCCGGTGCGGCCAGAAGTGGTAGACGACGACGAGCGACACCGCGAGGGCCCGCAGCGCCTGGATGTCGATTCGCGGGCCCGGACCGCCCTTCATCGTGCGGCTTCTGGTGGTAGCAGCGCGCACGCCGAGTCCAGGGCATGGCACAACGGGTACAAGGGACGAGCTCCTGTGGGGGAGGATGCGAATGCCCGCCGTCGGCGGCGAACCGCGCGATCTTAACCAAGTCGGTTGTTCCTCGCCACCTGAAGGGTCAATTTCGAGGGCACGCTCCACAACCAGCGAGTGCTCCGCTCGAAAAGGTCGAAACCGACCCTGTCACCAGAGTCGGTTCCCCCTGAACGAGGCCAGCGTCGAAATAGCTCTCGCTCGTGGTGTTGCAGAGTTGCCCGCAGGTCAGGCGGGCTGCATCTCCTGCATCGAGGTGTCGAGGTCCGCGGTGTGGGCCGCGACCAGTGCGTCGTTCTCAGTCTTCAGCGACAGAACGAGATCCTCGAGCTCACGCACACGCGCACGAAGCCGAGCATTCTCGGCCGTGAGGTGGGCGGGAGTCCGCAGGTCGCTGCTCATGTAACCGATCAGCGCCTTCGCCATGAATACGTTTCCTTCGTTGGAATCACTAGAAGTTCCCGCGATACCGGGCCGTCTACAAGAGTGACACCGTAATCGGCGAGCGTCAACGTCGCGCGTCCAAAGCCGGGACCTCCGACCGTGCGATCCGGCGGATTCCGCCGCATTTCCGACAAAACCTGAGTGCATCGCACTCAACTTCGGGTCAGTTGCGGCGGCGGCGCTCACGCAGCTGCATGAGCTCCTTCTTCTCCTTGCTGGTCAGCGAGTCGGCGCCCTCGGCGTGGATCTTCTCGAGGAGCTCGTCCATCCGCTGCTCGTCCTTGGAGACCGTGGAGGACTCCCAGGGTCCGGTGACCACGGTCGGGCCCGACCTGCGCTTCTTGGCCTTGGCCGGCTTGGGTGCCTTCGGGCCGGAGCCGGCCACCTGCGGGATCCAGGCGAACCGGTCGAGCAGCCCGAACTGGCGCGCGACGAACGCGTTGACGGCCAGTCCGACGACGAAGACGAGCAGCATCACCCAGCTGCGGTAGCCCAGGTACTGGATCAGCTGGATGCCGACCAGGATCACACCGAAGAGCCAGGCCGGGATGTTGAACATGAACATCCGGTCGGGCCACTGCGCGATCCACAGCAGCACCACCATCATCTCGAGCATGCCCAGGCCGAAGAGGGCGTAGGAGGGGTCGAGCACCGCACCGAAGAAGACGGCCAGGACCGAGAGCACCGCGGTGAACGCCACCAGCAGCCAGGCGAACCGGACCCGGCCGAGCTCGTTGCGCTCGAGGTCGGAGCCGAAGTACCAGAAGAAGAAGATCGCGAGTACGTCGAAGATGCCGAACTGCGGATAGGCGAACGGCCATGTCAGCAGCGTCCACAGCTTGAGCTCGGCGACGTTGGGCTGGACCAGGGCCAGCCCGGCCACGCCGGCGCCACCGAGGATGGCGAAGAGCACCAGCCCGACGATGCTCGCGAAGACCACGAGCCATGTCGTGGTCACCCCCAAGGAGCCGATGTGGAACCAAGGCTCGTGGGGGTAACGGCCGCCTGGGGTCAACCGGAAACGTTCTCGCACGGGGCCGAGCCTATCCACGCATTGGTTGCCGCGTCAGCAGGGCACTCCCACCGACTTTCTCGATCGCACGCAGTTCGGCGGGCAATGCCGGATCCTCGCGCCACGGATGCTGCCGGAACGCCCGGCCCGCGCCGTACCGGTCGATCATCCCGACCAGCGCGGCGAGGTCCTCGGCCCGGTCTTGCGCGACCAGCCACCCCATCAGCCGCTGAGCAGGCGGAACGGTCGTGGACTCGAACGGCACGCCGGCCTCGGACCAGAACTCCAGGACCGCGCCGCGCAGCAGCTCCCAGTAGCGGCGCGGCTCCTCGGTCTCGGGGTGGACCGCCGCACGGAAGTGCTCCCACATGTCGATCGGCAGGATCTCGGCGAGCAGCGTCTCGATGAGCCTCGCCGACCCGGCCGCACGGACCAGCTCGAGGGTCTGGCGCTTGGTGTCGATCCGCTCGGCGAGGTTGGCGATCTGCGCACGCTTCTGAGTCGCCGAGGACCTGTCGGCGCGAACCTGCCAGTCGTAGACGATCTCGGTCAGGACATCGAAGGAGTCGGCGGCGAGGAACACCTGCGTCAGCGCGACCTGGTCCTGGTAGCGCGTGCGTTCGGGAAAGGCGATGGCGTTCTTCGTCCAGAAGGACCGTCGGAAGATCTTGTTCCACACGAAGATGTCGGCGAGCATCAGCGGCGCGTCCTCGATCCGGGACCGGAGCCGCTCCTCCGCATGGTTGCGACGCATCAGCGGCGTCATGAACCTCCGCTCCACCCCGCCCTCGACGCTGACCCGCTCCGCGGCCCCGACCGCGAAGTCCGAGCCGGTACGCCGCAGCGACCGGATCATCGCGGACCACGCGTCCGGCGGAAGGATGTCGTCGGGATCGACGAACGTCAGCAGCTCACCGGTCGCCGCATCGATCCCGGTGTGCCGGGCCCTCGACACCCCCGAGTTCGGCTGGGTGATGACGGTGACACAGGCTTCCTCGGCGGCGATCCGCTGCAGGATCTGCGCCGACCCGTCGGTCGAGCCGTCATCGACGACGATCACCTCGAGCCTCGAGATCTCGCTCCGTGGCTGGTCGAGAACGCTGCGCAGGCTCTTCTCGACGTACTCGGCGACGTTGTAGACCGGCACGACCACGCTGAGCGTCGGCCTGATGCGGAGCAGCCCTCGCACCCAGCTGGCACCTGTCACCGTCGAAGGTCCTTTCCGGCCGGTCCCATGCCGAAGGTGTCGCTGTCTCCGCGGAGGTGCATGAGGCCCTGATCCTGCGGGCGCTTTGTGGGCGCTTGATCGGATACGGCGAGCTTGTGGGGAGCCACCTGTTGTCCTTGTCGAGCTTTGACCGCCCCGGTGGCTGGGAGTGTGGTTCACGCCGGTGCCGGTGGAGGAGGGCCTTGGTTTTTCATCCCCGAGATCCGGGTGACCACGTCGCCACCCGGCTTGACCGCCCGCCCGAACGCAGCGGTGTGTCGTCCGCCCTGCGGCCGATACAGATCCCTGCCCCCAGGAAGAACGACCCGAACCTTAACCCAGACGAATCCTGAATCCTTAACGAACGATGAGGAAACGCAGAACTGACATGCGCCCGCAACATCTGCGGAGGCCGAAGGGGCCGTGAGCAATAGCCCGAACGGACTATCCGGCCGTGATTCTCCGTACGCGAGGGGCGGGCTGACACTTCGGACAGAAGTAGGAGGAGCGGTTCATGAAGGCGATGCGGCGCATGGGCGTCCCGCACCGGTCGCACGGCTCACCCTCACGTCCGTACGCCGCCAGCGACCGCTCGAAGTAGCCGGACTCGCCGTTCACGTTGACGTAGAGGGCGTCGAAGGAGGTGCCGCCCTGGGCGAGCGCCTCGGTCATCACGTCGCGTACGTGGCCGAGCAGCTCGCGCACCTTCGGGGCGGTCAGCCGCTCCCCCGGCCGTTCGCCGTGCAGCTTCGCGCGCCACAGCGCCTCGTCGGCGTAGATGTTGCCGACGCCGCTGATCACGGTCTGGTTGAGCAGGATGCGCTTGATGCCGCTGGCAGAGCGGCGGACCCGGCGGACGACCGCCTCGGGGTCGTAGGCGGCCTCGAGCGGGTCGGGGGCGATGTGGGCGATCTCGGGCGGGAGCTCGGCTCCCCCGGGGCTGATCGAGAGGCCGCCGAACATGCGCTGGTCGACGAAGCGGAGCTCCCGGCCCTCGGCGGCGCCCTCGAGACGGATGCGGACGCGCAGGTGGCGCTCGTCGGGTGACTCGGGCGGCTGGACGAGCATCTGGCCGCTCATGCCCAGGTGGGCCATCAGGGCATCGCCCGAGTCGAGCGGCAGCCACAGGTACTTGCCGCGGCGCCGGGCGCCGGTGAGCACCCGGCCCTTCAGCTCGTCGGCGAAGGCCGAGGCACCGGCGAGGTGGCGGCGCACGGGGCGCGGGTGCAGGACGTCGACGGCGAGGATCCTCGCGCCGAGTACGTGGCGCTCGAGGCCGGCGCGTACGACCTCGACCTCGGGGAGCTCAGGCAACGACGGACCTCAGGCGGAGGAAGAGGCGGAGGCCTGGATCTCGCCGTAGGCCGTCTCCGCGGCGGCCTGCTCGGCCTCCTTCTTGGAGCGGCCGACGCCGTTGCCGTAGAGCTGGTCGCCGACCCGGACCTTCGCGGTGAAGGTCTTCATGTGGTCGGGGCCCTCGTCGGTGATGACGTATTCGGGAACACCCAGGGCCCGCTCGGCGGCGAGCTCCTGCAGGGAGGTCTTCCAGTCGAGGCCGGCGCCCAGGTCGGAGGCCGCCTCGATGAGCGGGTCGAAGAGCCGGTGGACGAGGACCGTGGAGACCTCGATGCCACCGGAGAGGTGGACCGCTCCGATCACCGCTTCGACGGTGTCGGAGACGATCGACGCCTTCTCGCGCCCACCGGTGGCCTCCTCGCCCCGGCCCAGCTTGATGTGCTGGCCCAGGCCGATGGCCTGTCCGACCTCGGCCAGGGCGCGGGCGTTCACAACCGCCGCCCGCAGCTTGGCCAACTTGCCCTCGGGCAGGTCGGGGTGGGTGCGATAGAGGGTCTCGGTGACCACGACGCCGAGCACCGAGTCGCCCAGGAACTCCAGGCGCTCGTTGGTGGGCAGGCCACCGTTCTCGTAGGCGTAGGACCGGTGAGTCAGCGAACGCTCAAGCAGCTCGGGGTCCAGAATCGGATCCCCGAGCGCTTTGCGTAGCTCGGCGTAGTTGGTCAGGAGACTAACCGCGTGTCAGATCAGAGGACCTGGCGACGCTCGGCGCGAGCGCCGTACTGGCCGCACTCGCCGCACGCACGGTGCGGGATGTGCTTGGCGCCGCAGGCGGGGTTCGCGCACGTCACCAGGGTCGGCGCGACGGCCTTCCAGGCCGAGCGGCGGTGGCGGGTGTTGCTGCGCGACATCTTCCGCTTCGGAACAGCCACTGTTATCTCCTCATAATTCGACCGGCCGGATCTCGACCGGCTACTGAAGCCTGTTGTGCTGGGTGATCTTAGTTGCTGGAGTCGTCTTTCAACGAAGCCAGCCCCGCCCAGCGCGGGTCGACCTTGTCGCCGTGGTCGTGCCCGGGCTCGTCCGCGAGCCGCGCCCCACACTCGGGGCACAGTCCCGGACAGTCGTCCTGGCACATCGGCTGGAACGGCAGCGCGAGCACCACCGCATCCCTGAGCACCGGCTCGAGGTCGATCAGGTCGCCCTCGGTCCGGCTGGTCTCGTCGTCCTCGTCAGGGTCCTGGCCGTCACGAGAGTCGTCGTAGACGTACAGCTCCTGGATGTCGACCTCGACGTCGTCCTCGATCGGCTCCAGGCACCGCACGCACTCGCCCTCGAGGCCGGCGATAGCCGTCCCCGTGACCAGCACACCCTCCATGACCGCCTCGAGCCGCAGGTCGAGCTCGACCGGCGATCCCTCGGGGACAGAGAGGACTTCGATACCAAGATCTGCCGGCGCCGGCACCGTCAGCTCGACGTGACGTTCGGACCCCGGGCGGCGGCCGAGCTCGCGGGTATCGAGCACGAGCGGCGCTCTCGGGTCCAGGCTGGTCACGTTTCACTTCCGGATGAGGGCACGACAGATCAGAGAGATCTTAACGGGATCGGGCGACCGCGACCAAAAGGACGGTCGCCACAGCGGCCACGCACGCGACCCCGGCCACGCCTGTCGCGATCCAGGCCGCCGACTGGAAGACCGGCGCCGTGGCGAGGTCGCCGCCGGAGGGGTTCGGTGGAGCGATGTGGGCGGCGAAGACGGCGAACGAGGCCGCCGCCCAGACCCCGACCGCCGGTCCCGCCAGGCGCGGCGAGGCGGTCAGGCCGAGCGCGGTGATCAGGCTGGTCACGATCGTGAGCGGGATCAGGTAGCGCCAGTACGCTCCCCCGCCGCCGGCCGCGTAGTCGAGCTGGATCGCGACGATGGTCGCGGTGAGGGCGAGCAGCAGGAGCGCCGTCGCGACCCGCACGGTCTCGCGCCGTTCCCCGGAGAAGGAGCGGACGCCGACGACCAGTCCGAGCACGAGGGGCCCGATCGTGAGCACGGCGCCGACGAGAACGTGCTCCTGCAGCGCCGGCGGGATGAGGAGCTGGCGCCAGATGTCGGGATCGGTGGCGACATCGAGCACGGAGCGCACCTCCCGTTCCTGCAGCGGGCCGCCGGGCTTGCCGACGAGGTCGGTCTGCATGCCGGACCAGTTGCCGGTGGCACGGAAGTTGCGGAGGTAGAACCAGGCGTTGGCGGCGACGGCGAGGAGCACGGCGACGCCCAGCCGCAGGATTCCCGCCCAGTCGCTACGTGGGCCGGTGAACAGCCAGACCAGGCCGAGGGTCGTCGCGCACAGGCCGATGAAGACGACACCGGGGAGCCGGGTGCCGAGGGCTGCGGCGGCGTACAGGCCGAAGAGCAGCAGCCCGCGGGTCCGTGGCTCGTGGCGGAGCAACCAGACGGTCTGCCCGACCAGGAGGGTGACCCACAGCACGAACAGGTTGTCGTTGAAGACGACCCCGCCGAGCCTGGTCAGCGCGGGGCTGAGGGCGGTGACCAGACCGGCTGCGATCGAGACCTCGGGGCGGCTCGGGACGATCTGTCGCGTCGTCCACATCACCGCGACCACGACCAGGCAGGTGATCAGCGCCGCGATGCCGCGTGCGGCCATCCCGGCGGCCAGCAGGTGGCCGGCGTCGGTGAGGGGCCCGACCACGGGCGCCAGCAGCAGGTAGAACAGCGGCGGGTGCTGGCCGGTCCAGTCGAAGGGCAGGGTGTAGCCCCAGATCTGCGGCATCCGCATCGGCTCGCCGATGCGGATCAGGATGCCGTGCCAGAGCTGGTAGGCGTGGTCGACGTGGGCCACCTCGTCCTTGGTGCCGTAGAGCGGCGAGGAGAGCGCGTAGCCGGCGCACACGCCGGCACAGGTGATGAGGTTGGCGATCAGGCCTGCGGTCCAGAGCTGCGGTGCGGTGGGCCGTGGGGTGGGCACAGAGATCTCCCTGGTGTTTCGTCGGCTGGGGGCTGGACATCTGGTGGAAGGTCACCGGTGCGGCGGGTCAGGAACGCCGCTACCAGCGCTACCACGACATCGGCCAGGACGGCGATCCCGCGGGCCAGCAGGGCGACCAGGAGCGCCAGCCCGGGCGACAGGACGCCGGAGAGGGCGACCACCAGGACCGCCTCGCGCAGCCCGGCGCCGGCCGGGAGCCCGATCGCGGCCATGCCCAGGCTGAACCCGAGGGCATAGCCGCCGACGCTGGCGAGCAACGACGGCAGCGGGTCGCCGCCCAGACCGACCACGACCACCCAGATCTGCAGGCCGAGCAGGAGCCAGACGACGCCCTGCAGCGCCAGCGCCCTGCCGATCCCCCGCCAGGTCGGCAGGACCTCGAGCGGCTCGCGCCGCACCAGCCGGAGCCCGGTGTCGACGACCTTCGCGAAGACCGGCGGATGCAGGGCCACCAGGATCAGCGGCAGGAGCAGCACCGCCCACCAGTAGCGCGCGAAGGTCTCGCGCCCGAGGAACGGCATCAGCAGCACCGAGACCATCACCCCGGCGCCGACGGCGATCGCGAGCACGAGGACACCCTGGGTCAGGGACGTACGCCGTGGCACCCGCTCCGCGCGGGCGAGCTCCATCTGGCCGACGATCGTCCACACCGAGCCGGGCAGGTACTTCCCCAGCTGGCTGACGTAGAAGATCCTGGCCGCAGGCACCCACGGCAGCGGCGAGCCGAGATCGGCCAGCACCACCCGCCACATCAGCAGCGCGACACCCTGGGCGAGCACGGTCAGCGCGAAGGCGACCCCCAGGACCCACAGCGGCAGCTCCTGGAAGCCCCGCACGAGCGCGTCCCAGTTGCGGTGGACGGCGTACGCCGCCACCACGACGACGATCCCGACGACCACCGCCTTGAGCGGCACCACCTTCGTCCAGCCTCGGCCCACAGGTCCTTCCTGGCAGCACTTTTCGGGTGCGGACATCTCGGTTGCGGGGTGTGCTGCTCGATCTTTCCTTGACTACGACCCTAACGTTGAGGTGATGCACATCGTCGCCTTCGGCACCTACGACGTGGCCTCCCATCCGCGGGTCGCGGTACTCATCGAGGGCTTACGGGCCTGTGGCGCAGAGGTCACCGAGGTCAACCGGCCGCTCGGCCTGGACACCGCGGCGAGGGTGGCGATCCTGCGACAACCGTGGCGGCTGCCGCTGCTCGTGCTGCGCCTGCTGGTCTGCTGGAGCGGACTGGTCGGGGAGTCGCTGCGCCGGCGCCGGGACCGGCGCCCCGACGCCGTCCTGGTCGGCTATCTGGGCCACTTCGACGTGCACCTGGCCCGCCTCCTCCACCCTCGCTCGACCATCCTCCTCGACCACATGGTCTCGGCGGCCGGGGTCGCCACCAACCGGCGGCTGGCCGGCTCCGGCGGCCTGAAGCTGCGCCTGATGAAGGCGATCGACGCGATGGCGCTCAAGCAGGCCGACGTGGTCGTCGTGGACACGGCCGAGCAGCAGCAGGCGCTGCCCGAGGACGTACGCCGGCACTCGGTCGTGTGCCCCGTCGGTGCCACCTCGGAGTGGTTCGACGCCGGCGCAAGGGCCCTCGAGCGGCCGACCGATGCGCCGCTGAAGGCGGTCTTCGTCGGCCTCTTCTCCCCCACCCACGGCGTCCCGGTGATCGCCGACGCGCTCGACATCCTCGCCGACGACGAGCGGATCGAGGTGACGATGGTGGGCCAGGGCCAGCAGTACGACGAGGCCCGGCGCCTCGCGGCCGGCAACCCGCGCGTCTCCTGGGTCGACTGGGTCGACGCCGAGGAGCTGCCCGACTTCGTCGCCGGCTTCGACGTCAGCCTCGGCATCTTCGGCACCGTCCCGCAGGCCCGCCGGGTGGTGCCCAACAAGGCGTTCCAGGGCGCTGCCGCCGGTGCGGTGGTCGTCACCTCCGACACCGCGCCCCAGCGCCGGATGCTGGAGAGCGCGGCCATGCTCGTCTCCCCCGGGAGCCCGGAGGAGCTCGCCTCGGCCCTGACCAAGCTCGCCGACGACCCGGACGAGGCCCAGCGCCTGCGTGAGGCGGCCTATGAGCAGGCGCGGGAGCACTACACCCCGCAGGCCGTCGCCTCTCCCATCCTCGAAGTTCTCAGCTGACCCGACCCCGACCCAGGAACCAGATGTCGCTCACCGCCACCGACCGCCCGCTGCCTCCGCTCGCACCCCGCGCCTGGCTCCGCTACGACGTCGTCAGCCGGATCATCGACCGGCTGGCGCCGACGACGGCGCTGGAGATCGGCTGCGGCCAGGGTGCCTTCGGCGCCCGCCTGGCCACCCGCGCCGACTATCTCGGGATCGAGCCCGACGCCGACTCGTTCGCGGTGGCGTACGAGAGGATCACGTGCATGGGCGGCAAGGTGCTCAACGCGATGTCCTCCGAGCTGGAGCCGGGCGCGACGTACGACCTGGTCTGTGCCTTCGAGGTGCTCGAGCACATCGAGGACGACAAGGGGGCGCTGGCCGAGTGGGTGACGCATGTCCGCCCGGGCGGCCGGCTGGTGCTCTCGGTGCCGGCGTTCCAGGAGCGGTTCGGGCCGATGGACCGGCACGCCGGGCACTTCCGCCGCTACAGCCCCGCAGAGCTCACCGCCCGGCTCGAGGAGGCCGGCCTGGTCGACATCGACATCACCGTCTACGGCTGGCCGCTCGGCTACGCCCTGGAGGCGGTCCGCAACCGGATCGACGCCCGGAAGCTGGAGAAGGTGGGCGATCTCACTCCCGAGGAGCTCACCCGGGCGACGGGACGTACGTTCCAGCCCAGCGGCCGGCTCAAGGGCGCCGCGATCGCGCTCGCGACCAGCCCGTTCATGGCGCTGCAGCGGCTGCGACCCGACACCGGCACCGGGCTCGTGGCCGTCGCGACCAGGCGTGACTGACCCGCTGCCCGGAACGCCCAAAGACAACTTGGCCGACCTCCCGCGCGCGCTACCGGCGCCCGGATCGGACTACTCATAGATTTTCGGCTTGTGTTCTCATCGGATCGGTGGCGCTCGGGCGTCGTACTGGCGCTTCTCGTCCTCTTCGTCGCGGTGACCTTCGGGCCCGCGCTCGTGGGGCGCGGGATGCTGCTCGACACCGGTTGGCTGCACGCGATGATGCCGTACGCCGCCGACGGCCCGATTCCGCAGGGAACGCTGTGGTGCCGCGGCGACACCTGGGACTACTACCTGCCCGGCGTCGAGAACATCGTCGAGGGCGTACGTCACGGCAACTGGCAGACCTGGGCGCCCTACGAGGTGGGCGGCGCTCCCCTGGCCTCGCTGCCGAACCACGCCGTGCTGAGCCCGGTCTCGTGGCCCTACTGGGTGATGCCGCTGTGGCTGGCGCCCGCGTGGGTGAAGCTGACCGAGCTGGTCCTCGTGCTGGCCGGGATGGTCATCTTCCTCGGCCGCCTCGGGGTGCGGCGCAGCATCGCGCTGGTCGCCGGCCTGGCCTTCTTCACCTCCGGGTTCATGATGATGTGGACCAACTGGCCGCACACCAAGGTCGCCTGCCTGGTCCCGCTGCTGCTGTGGGCGCTGGACCGGGCCGTCCACGAGCGCGGCGCGCGTGATCTTGCCGCTGTCGGCCTGGTCGTCGCCTCGATGCTGCTCGGCGGGTTCCCGGCGGTGACGATGTTCGCGCTGACGCTGGGGGCGATCTACGTGGTCGTCCGGGCGCTCGCGCTCCGGGACGTACGGCGGTTCCTGGTCGCCGGCGGGATCGCCGCCGGCGGGGTCGGGCTGGGGGTCGCGCTCTCCGCGGTCCAGGTGGTCCCGTTCGCGCTGAACATGAGCGCGCTCGGGATCGACGAGCGCGTCCCCAACCAGGTCAAGCCCGCCAGCCTCGTGCTCACCACCGTCGCGCCCGACGTCTACGGCACCTGCGTCGACGGTCTCTGGGCGGGCGAGGACAACCCGATCGAGTCGATCGCGTTCGTCGGCGTCGCGGCGCTGATCCTCGCGCTCTGTGCGCTGGTCGTCCGGCTCCCGAGCGGCCGGCGTCCGTCGACGCCGGCGCTGCTCGCGGTCGTCCTGGCCGCGATCGTGTGGCTGCTGTGGATCGGCGGGCTGCCGCTCGAGCTGCTCCAGAAGCTGCCGGGCTACAGCTCCAACAGCTTCGGGCGGGCGAACTCGATCTTCGGGTTCCTGTGTGCGGTCCTGGCCGGGATCGGGCTGGAGCGACTGGTCCAGCGGGCCGAGGCGTCGGAGACGTCGGGGTCGGATCGGGATGACCGGTCCTGGCGACCGAAGCTGGTGGTGTCGCTGGTCGTGCTGCTCGCGGCGGCCGGGGTGGCTGCGTACTTCCTGCATGCGGCGTACGCCTTCGTCGACGGCGCGCAGCGGCCGATCCCGGACATGGCCGCGAAGCTGCGGCTGCCGGTGCTGCTGCTGGTCGTCTCGGTCCTCGCAGTGACGGGGACGCTCCTGCTGCGCGGGCGGCTGCGGCTGCTGGGCCCGTCGGTGCTCGTGCTGGCCGTGGTCGCGCAGAGCACGATGTTCGCGCACGAGGTGCTGCCGCTGACCGACCGCGACGACTTCTATCCGGTCACCCCGGCGCACGAGTTCCTGAAGGGGAACCTCGGTGACGACCGCTACGGCGCCTCGGGCTGGGAGCACTCGGCGGTCGCCGACCACTACCGGCTGCGTACGCCGACGGGCCATGAGTTCACCTCGCCGGAGTGGAAGGCGCTGATCGCGGCGGTCAGCCCGGACGCCCAGCTGTCGGCGACCTACAGCGACTTCCCGGCCGGCATCCCCACCCCAGGGCGCCAGCCGGTGCTCGACCAGCTCTCGGTCCGCTACTGGGTGACCCAGCCGATGGAGGTCATCGGAGCCGTCCAGCCAGCGCCCGTGCCCGCCGCGCGGCGGCAGCTGCTGACCCTCGCACCCGGACGGCAGGCGACGTGCCAGGTGCCGAAGGGCGACCTGCGCGGGATCGAGGTCACCGTGCCCCACGGTCTGAAGCCGCGGGCGCAGACGCCGACGCTCGTCCGGGTGAGCGTCGGCGCAGGTGCCGAGAAGGTCACCTCCGAGCGGGCCATCGCCGTGAACCGGCCGCTCAGGCGCGGTGAGAAGCTGCGCGTCGCGGTGCCCGACCACCGCTTCACCTCCGGGCCGGTGCCGGTGACGATCACGTTCTCGGGGAAGCGGAAGCCCGTCCACCTCGCCGGCCGCAGCGACGGCTCCGCGGTCTGCGGGGCGGTCCGGCCGGAGAAGGGCGACGGGCTCCGGGTGGTGCACGCCTCGGCCGGCGCGGTCGTCTACGAGCGCGCGAGCGCGTTGCCCCGGATCCGCTGGGCCGGCACCAGCGAGGTCGTCACCGACGGTCCCACGCGGGTGCGGCGGCTGACCGAGGGCGTCGCCCCCGGCACCGTCCTCCTCGACGACTCCTCGACACCGGCCGCCACCGGCTCGACGGCCCAGGTCGACGTACGCCGCGACGAGCCCGAGACGATCTCGGCCTCGGTCACCGCGGACGGTGCCGGCTACCTGGTCGTCGCCGACTCGATCGCCCGGCCGGGCTGGTCGGCCACGGTCGACGGTGAGGAGGTCCCGCTCGTCGCCGGCAACCACGCCTTCGCCGCGGTGCCCGTCCCCGACGGCACCCACACGGTCACGCTCCGCTACGACGCCCCCGGGCTGCGTACGGGTGCCGTGGTCTCGCTCCTCGGCGCCCTGGTGACGCTGGGTCTGCTGCTCGTTCCGTGGCTGACGGATCGCCGCCGTGGCAGACGCCGCGTGGACCGGTCCTGAACGCCAGGTTTCCTTAGCACATACGCCGGATGACACCCGCGAGGGGGCGTGGGGCCGCGGAATCCACGCGGTAATGTGGCCGCTCAGAAGCCCCTCACGAACCCCGAATTTCTCTGTTCGGTCCCACTACTTGCCCTGAGGTCCCTGTGAAGCTTGTCGTTCAAGTCCCCTGCCTCAACGAGGAGGAGACGCTCCCGTCCGTCCTGGAGTCGATCCCGAAGCAGATCCCCGGCATCGACGAGATCGTGGTCCTGATCGTCGACGACGGATGCACCGACCGGACGGTCGAGGTGGCCAAGGAGCACGGCGTGCGCGAGTTCGTGCACCACTCCCGCAACCAGGGCCTCGGCCGGAGCTTCCACGACGGCGTGGTCCGCGCGCTCGAGCTGGGTGCCGACATCGTCGTCAACACCGACGGCGACAACCAATACCCGCAGGACCGCATCGCCGACCTGGTCCAGCCGATCATCAACGGCCAGGCCGACATCGTCATCGGCGACCGGCAGGTCGACCAGATCGAGCACTTCTCCGGGCTGAAGAAGAAGCTCCAGAAGGTCGGCTCCAAGGTGGTCAACATGGCCGCGGAGACCGACCTGCCCGACGCCGCCAGCGGCTTCCGCGCCTACTCGCGCGAGTCGCTGATGCTGCTCAACACCGTGACCCGCTTCTCCTACTGCATGGAGACGATCATCCAGGCGGGCAACAAGCGGATGAAGATCGCCTCGGTGCCGATCGAGACCAACGCCAAGACGCGTGAGTCGCGGCTGTTCAAGTCGATGCCCGAGCACATCATGAAGTCCGGCGCGGCGATCGTGCGCAGCTACATGATGTACAAGCCCTACGCCATCTTCGTCTGGCTCACCGCCTTCTTCTTCGTCCTCGGTGCGATCCCGTTCTTCCGCTACCTGGTGCTGTGGCTCAGCGGCGACAACGGCAACCACATCCAGTCGCTGCTGCTCGGCGGCGTGCTGATCAACCTGGCCTTCATGTCCGCGATGCTCGGCGTCATCTCCGACCTGATCCGCACCAACCGGGTGCTCATCGAGGACGACCTGGAGCACACCAAGAAGGCGCGCTTCGGGAAGTCCGGCACCGAGATGCTCCGCGACCAGACCTCGGTCGCCGAGTTCGACCTGCCGCACACGCAGACACGTGCGGCCTCGGCCCAGTCCGGCGAGACGTGGACGACCAGCCTGTGACAGCGACCAGCTCCGACCCGGTCTCCGCCACGGAGGCCGGGTCGTCGGCTACGCCCGGCCCCACGAGACCCAGCCTCGCCAAGCGGCTGCTCAAGATCGGGCTCGCCCTCGTGGTCGTGCTCGGCGGCGCCTACCTCGTCTGGCGCCAGCGCGCCGATCTGGCCACCGCCGTCCAGGAGCTGAGCCTCGGCCGCTTCGCGATCGCCGGGGTCCTCGCAATCGCCGGGACCATGCTGATCGGCCAGATCTGGGTGGCCCTGCTGCACGGCATGAGCATCCGTCCCTCGCTGCGCGACTCCCACTCGGTCTTCTACGTCTCCCAGCTGGGCAAATACCTGCCCGGCTCGGTGTGGCCGGTCGTCGCGCAGATGCAGTTCGGGCTGCGCTGGGGCGTCGCCCGCCGGACCATGCTGGGCGCCAACATCCTCTTCATGGGGGTCGTGGTCGCCAGCGGCATCGGCGTCGGCGCCCTCCTGCTCCCCTGGTCCTCCTCCGAGGGCCTGAGCCGCTACTGGTGGCTGCTGCTCCTGCTGGTGCCGCTGGCCGTGTGCCTGCACCCGCGCGTCGTCCCGGGCATGCTCGACTGGCTCTTCGCCCGGCTCGGGCGCGAACCCCTCGGCGTACGCCTCAGCGCGCGCGGGCTCTTCACCGCGATCGGCTGGGCGGTGCTCGCCTGGGTCGCCTTCGGCCTCCACCTGGCGGTGATGATGCAGTCGTACGCCTCGGTGGGGCTGCTCGAGGTCGCGGCCGCGACCGGTGGGATGGCCCTGGCCTGGGCCGCCGGGATCGCGTTCATCCCGGCCCCGGCCGGCGCCGGGATCCGCGAGGGCCTGCTCGCCCTCACTCTGGGCCCGATCATCGGGGTCCCGGAGGCGCTCACCGTCGCGCTCGCCTCGCGGGTCCTCCTGCTCCTTGCCGATGTGGTGCTGGCTGGTCTCGGAGCGGTCGCCGGGCGGCGTACGTCCTAGCGGGCCAGGCCGCGAGGCAGACGGCGGCCAGCCCGCACACCACGCCCACGGCCACCACCAGGTCGGCGCCGCGAGCGTCGGCGCTCGGAAGCCGGCCCACGTAGGTCGGCGAGTCGATGAACCAGCGGAAGATCAGGAACGCGTAGACACCCAGGGCGAGCGTGGTCGCGGCCGCCGCCAGGTCGGCCCGCGACTCGCGGCGGCCGACCGGGAGGACGTCGACGATCGCCATCACCCCGACCGCGAGCACCGTGGCCAGCAGCGGCATGAGCGGTAGCAGGTAGCGGTCGTTCGGGTTCCCGCCGCCCGCGACGAAGCCGACCAGGTTCGCCAGGACGACCACGGCGTGGACCGCGAGCAGCAGCCATCCCGGCCGGGACCAGGGATCCGCCGACCCGGTGATCCGCCGGCGGACGAGCAGCACGAGGAGGCCGATCGCTGCGACGATGCCGAGCAGGTCGGCGACCACCACGTACCCCTCGGCCAGCAGCGGCACCCACAGCCGCTCGTACCAGTCGACCCAGAGCGAGCCGTCCGTCAGCACCTGCCACCAGGTGCCGTTCGGCTCCCGGTCGAACTTGTCGAGCAGCGCACCCGTGCCGGTCGGGTCGCCGTAGAGGACGATGTTGCGGACGTAGAACCAGCCGGTGGCGAGCCCCGGAACCCCGGTGGCGACGGCCGAGGCCGCCAGCGCACGGACCACCCCGCGCCCGGAACGGTCCTTGATGAGCAGTGCCGCGGCGATGGCCGCTCCGCACAGGACGACGGTCAGCACTCCGGGCGCCTTCGCACCCGCCGCGGCGGCACCGGCCAGCGCGACCAGCGCCAGGCGCCGCGGGGACAGACCGCGGTTCAGGATCCGGATCGTGGCCAGCAGGGTCAGCGACGACGCCGCGACCGCGACACCGTCGTTGGCGATGTGCCCACCCGCGGTCACCAGCACGGCGCACGAGGCGCTGACCGCCGTCGCCAGGAAGGCGGTCGTCGCCCGCCGGGTCACCTCGAAGGCGATCAGACCCACCAGCAGTACGCAGAGCGCGGAGCCGACGGCATTGATCAGCCGCATCCCCACTGTCATCACCTGAGGCGCGTCGAGCGCCCCGGCCGCGGCGACGAACGGCAGCGACATCAGGTAGTAGAGCGGTGGGTGGTTGGCGGTCCAGATGTCGCGGTGCGGCTCGTCCACCATCGTCTCCAGCCCTTCGACGACCTGGGGGTAGCGGCGTGCGTCCGTGGTCACCGGGGTGTCGATCGTCGGCAGCCGTCCCGAGGCCAGCTCCACCGCGTAGCCGGCGTTCGGCCCCTCGTCGCGGGTCTGGTACTGCAGCGACCGGGTGAGAGCGACGTAGCTGCTCAGGCTCAGCGCGAAGAACGCCACCAGCACCATCGCCGCGAGCAGCCGCTTCGGGAGTCGTGCCCCGGCGCGGTCCTCGCGGGTGGAGCGGTGCATTCAGGACCTTCGGATCGGCTTGCAGAGTGATGGCGAGCCTATGTGAGATTCTCCGACGCTCTCGTCCTGTGGATGCGTGTCTCCCGAGATCGTTTGTGTCTTCGGTTGTATGTGCTGTTGTGCTGCCTGACGACTAGGGCAGCCTGCTGGAGGTTCTGCTGCCGTCTGGCCGGACCGTCACAGCCCGCTTCTCGAACGGCTCGAGCGAGCGGTGCGCCCAGATGCGGAAGAGCCGGTGGTCTTCCGCGATCCGGATCTCGGCGCACGGCTCGTAGTCCTTCTCGATCGCGGTCTCCACCCAGCCGCCGCGCGCCATCGCGGTCGTCTGCAGCACCACCGGGACCTCTCCGCCGGTCATCATCGCCGTCAGCTGCTCCTTGTTGCGGTCGAAGTCGTAGTGGAACAGGTAGAACGGCGTCGGGTTCTCCACCTCGAGGGCGTCGTACAACGACAGCTGGTTGCCCAGCACGAAAGCGGTACGGCCACCCTGCAGGCACCGTGTCATCTCGGGTCGGATGGCGTCCGCCCAGACATCGGCGGCCTCGAACTGACGACTGTCCCGGCTCATGTCGTGGACGTGATCGACGGCTGCCGCCAGGGGAACCATTCCCAGAACGACGCCGGCACCCGCAGAGACGGCGATCAGCCTCGCCCGCTGCTTCGCGCCGATCATCATGATGCTGACGAGGAGCACGAGGATCACCGGACCGACGAGGCTGTGGGCACCGAATCCGAAGGCCAGAGCTGCACCCACCCACGCCGCCCCCACCGCGAACCCCACGACGGCGGTCGCCACCTGCCAGCCGGACACGGACCTCGGCCGGATCGGCAACGAGATCTGGTCCCTGCGGTCGTACACGTCGCAGAGGACGAGGACCAGAGCCGCGAACACCAGCGCACTCACGGTCTCGGCATGCCCGGGCCCAGGACGCCGGATGGGGATGGTCGCGAGCAGAAGAGCACACAGCGCGAGGAACCGTGTCGGGTCGCTCGCCAGACGCCAGATGACCGGCACGAACATCAGCAGGAGGAGGAACGGATAGACAGCGACGATCTCGTAGCCCTCCCCGTCGGAAGGTACGTCGAAGAAGGGCCATCCGAAGTGCTTCGGAAACTGCTGGGCCTGACCGAAGACGACCTGGCGGTTGAGCTCGGCGAGGCTCATCCCGTAGCCGATCCGGTAGAACAGCACCTCCGACACGAATCCGGCCAGGATTCCGGCGGCGAGTGCGGCAGATCGTGCCAGTCGCTCCCGCGCCGATGCCTTCTCCCGCCCGACGAGCTCGTACAGCCCCGCCGCTCCGGTCAGCAGGATCGCCAGCTCGACGTGCTGCCAGAAGAGGGCGGCCGGCACCAGGAACCGCACGGCCAGCGACCACCGTCCGGAGTCGAGCCGGCCTCCGGGCAGGAGGATGAACGCGAAGACGACCGGGAGGACGTACTTCACCTGAGCGGGTGACGCGAGCGTCAGGACGGCCAGGGCCATGGCGACCATCGCTGCCGGATGTACGCGTCTGCGCAGCCCGATCGCGGCCACGAGGACGGCAGCCAGGGTGACGGCGAAGAACCGCCCCAGCAAGAACTCCCACCACAGCGGGTCACCGCCGGCCAGGCGATAGATCAGGCTGTTCACCCACCACGAGCCGGCGTTCCAGCCGTGCTGGAAGTCGACCAGCGGAACCGCGCCCTCCGCCGTGAGCTTGCCGAGGTAGTACTGCGCTCCCCTGTCCCCGGTCAACGGCTCCATCTGCGCGGTGAGGGTGTAGGCGGCGTCCACGACGGCGACGACCACGATCACCGCGAAGGTCGCCCACCTGACCGGGCCGACGGGCTCACCCGCTCGACCTCCGTACGAGGGGGTTGCCGTGGTCTCCGCATCGAGCATGGTCCGAAAGTACGCGCTGCCGCAGGCGACCGGGGGCGGATCGCCGGGACGTACGTCCTGAAGCAGTGCTCGACCGGGGCGAGGTCAGCCCTTCGGAGTCGGGATCGCCTCGCCCTGGCGGATCGTGAGGTCGCGCTGGTCGATCGTGCCGCGGGACTTGTGGGTCCAGATGGTGACGGTGGTGGCCTGCTTCTCGATCCTCACGATCGAACAGGGCACGTAGTCGGCGTGGATCGCATCGGTCAACCACGGCTGCGGAGTGTGCAGCGGCATCGTCTCGATGATGACCGGGATCGAGCCGTCCTCGAGCTGAGGCACCAGCACGTCCTCGTACTGCGCGAAGTCGTAGTGGAACAGGTAGTAGGGCGTCGGGTTGGTGATGTCGAGGGTGTCGTAGAGCTGGAGGTAGTTGGGCATCACCAGGGCCTCGCGGGTGCCACCGCTGCAGCGTTCGTACTCCGGGCCCGCCCAGCGGGTGATCGCGTCGGTCACCTGGAAGGACTTCGCGTCGCGGCGCATGTCGTCGAGGTGGTCGACCGAGGCGAGAGCGGGTACGCCGCCGAGCACGACCAGCGCACCGGCGGAGACCGCGGCGGTGGCGCCGCGCAGGAACGCTCCACCCGCGACGGCGCCGGCCACCGCCAGGGCCACGAGGAGCACGGCGCCCGCCATGCTCTGCAGGCCGAAGCCGATCCAGAGGGTGGCAGCCGCCCACAGGACGCCGGCCCCTGCGAGCGGTAGCGCGATGAGGGACCGGGTTGGTTTCGACACCGACTCGCTCGTGCCTCGCGAGTCCGGCTCGACCAGCGGAGGGCGACAGAGCTCGGCGACGACGAGCACGACGGCGAGGAGGACGAGGGCGGAGACGGTGGTGGTGTGGGGGTTGTCGACGCGCCGGATCGGGACGACGACGAGGACCAGCCCGGCCAGCGCGATCAGCCGGGTGGAGTCCGAGATCCGCTGCCACACCAACGGCACGAACGGCAGCAGGAGCGCGAACGGGTAGAGCGCCAGGATGAAGTAGCGCCCCGACTCCGTCGGCAGGTCGAAGAAGTTCCACACGGCATACTGCGAACCCTCGTGCGTCGCCGTCTGGCCGAGGATCACCTGCCGGTTGAAGTCGGCGAAGGAGAGCCCCCACAGGACCTTGTACGCCGCCGCCTCGACGACGAGACCGAGCACGAACCCACCGGCCAGCTGCACGCAGCTGAGGATCCGGGTGCGCCAGGGCGCGCCGCGCCGCGCGAAGAGCTCGAAGAGGCCCGAGGCGCCGGTGAGGAGCACGGCCAGCTCGACGTACTGCCAGAAGACCAGCGCCGGGAGCAGCACCCGCGCGGCCGCGGCCAGGCGCGGCCGCGACTCGAGCCGACCGGTCGGCAGCAGGACGAAGACCCACAGCAGGCAGATCGTGTACTTGATGTGCAGCGGGGTCGCCAGCAGCAGCACCCCGAGCGCGACCGCGACCATGACGGCCGGGTGCAGCCGCAGCCGGAGCCCGATGGCGGCGGCGAGGACGGCGCCGAGGCCCGCGCCGAGGAGGCGGCCCCAGAGGAAGTACCAGATCGTCGGCGACCCGGAAGCGATCGCGTAGAGGACCGCGGAGACCCAGAAGGAGCCGGCGTTCCAGCCGTGCTCGAAGTCGACCAGCGGGATCGCGCCGTGGGCGGTGATCTCGGCGAGGTGGTACTGGGCGCCGAAGTCCTGGGTCAGGAAGGTGCCGTTCTGGGCGCCGACCGAGTAGGCCGACCAGACCAGCGCCAGCACACACACCCCGGCGAAAGTCGCCCAGCGCACGATCCCCACACCTTCGGTCTGCTCCCCCGATGTCGCCATGAGGAGGACCCTAGATCACCCCTTGGTCAGGACCGACGTGCGCTCCGGGTAGGGCAGGGTCGGGGTGAGGCCGGCGTGGATGGCCTCCTTCATCCCCGAGGCGGCGATGGCCTCGATGTAGCGCTTGCGACGGCTGTTGTCGAAGACGATGATCCCGCCGGGAGCGAGCCGGTCCTTGGCCTTCTCCAGGCAGGCCTCGCGGGCGCGCCCGTCGATCACCACGAGGTCGAACTCGCCGTCGACGTCGTCGATGGAGTTGACGTACGCCTCGAAGTCGAGGCCCGCGTGGCCCTCCTTCTGCGAGGGGACGACAGGGTTGTCGCTGGGGACCGGCTCGATCACCCGCAGCGAGATCTTCTCCTCGCCGGCGAGCTCGGCCTGCATCATCTCGCCGAAGCCCTTGTGGTGCTCGACGGAGTGGATCTCGTCGGCGCGGCGGGAGAGCCAGATGGTGGAGGCGCCGGACCCGTACTCGTAGACCCGGATCGGGCGCTCCCGCTCGCTCAGCCAGGCGTCGACGGCGGTGATCGCGTCGTAGGTCCACCACGGCACGTCCAGCTTCGCCATCGCCAGGGAGTCGTAGACCTTGGTGAGCGAGTGGGCCCAGTGGCGCCAGCGCTGCTCGACCGGCGGCGCCGTCTCCTTCGCGAGCCCCGTCTTCGTCAGCCCGCGACCGACGGCCTTGAGGGAAGCGGCGTAGGACTGCTTGGCCAAGGACAGAGGGGAACGGCCTGAGGTGGACATTGATCTCCAGAGAAAGAATGACGGGCAGCGCTGATAGACGATACCGGCGAACCGTGCCCGTTACTCGGAACGTTCCGCCAAACGCTTGGTGAGTCGCGCGAGAACATCCGGGGGCAGGAAAGCGGACACATCCCCACCGAAGGTGGCCATCTCCTTGATCAGCGAGGAGGAGACCGCCGCCCAGCGCGGGTCGTTGAGCAGGAAGACCGTCTCGACGCCGGTCATGTGGGCGTTCATCTGCGCCATCGGCGCCTCGTACTCCAGGTCGGGTGCCCCGCGCAGGCCCTTCACGATCGCCTGGGCGTCGATCTCGACGCAGAAGTCGGTGACCAGGCCGGTGAACCCCTGGACCCGTACGTTGCCGAGCGAAGCGGTCATCTCGGAGATCATCTCCATCCGCTCCTCGGGCGTGAACAGGCGCTTCGACTTCGACGGGTTGACCCCGACCGCGACGACGACCTCGTCGAACATCGCCGAGGCGCGGGTGAAGATGTCGAGGTGGCCGAACGTGGGCGGGTCGAACGACCCGGGGCACACCGCGCGACGCGTCATTGCTTCATCTCTCCTTGTTCAGATCCGGTCGGTCCGGTCACTCCGGCGCCGTGCCGTACCAGAGGGTGGTCTCGCCGTACTTCTTCGACCGCTGGTCGGTGAAACCGTCGGGCCAGACGGGCTCGGGGCTGCGGGCGGAACGCTCGACGACCACCAGCGCGCCCGGCACCAGCCAGCCGTGCTTGACCAGCAGCGCGATGTCCTCGGAGACCGCGTCGTCCGAGAGCGGGTAGGGCGGGTCGAGGAAGACCATGTCGTAGGGAGCCGCCGGCGGCGTCACCAGGGTGCTCGCCACGGTGGCCGCGACCACGTCGGCCCGCGGGAAGCCGAGCTCCTTCGCGTTGGAGCGGATCACCCCGGCCGTACGCCGGTCCGACTCGACCAGGGTCACCACGCCGGCGCCGCGCGACCATGCCTCCAGCCCGACCGCGCCGGTGCCGGCGTAGAGGTCGAGGAAGCGCAGGCCGGCCAGCGAGCCGTAGGCGGACTCGATCGCCGAGAAGAGCGCCTCGCGGACCCGGTCGGTGGTGGGACGGGTCCGCACCCCTTTGGGTGCGAGCAGGCGCCGCCCTCCTGCGACGCCTCCGATGATCCGAGTCATTGGGACACCTTAGGACTTCTCGAGGTAGTCGGCCGAGGCGGACTCCTCGATCTCGGCGACCCGCTCGGCCAGGAGCGGCGCGGTGGTCAGATCCGCGTCCTGCTCCAGGAGGGACTCGGCCGCCTCGCGTGCCTGCAGGATGGTCTCCTCGTCGCGGAGCACGCGCAGGCTCTCCAGGCTCGACCGCCGTCCCGACTGGGAGGCGCCGAGCACGTCTCCCTCGCGGCGCTGGTCGAGGTCGACGCGGGAGAGGGCGAACCCGTCGGTGGTCCCGGCGACCGCGTCGAGGCGGGTCCTGGCCGGGGTGCCGGCCTCGGCGTGGGAGACCAGCAGGCACAGCCCGTGCAGCCCACCACGGCCGACCCGGCCGCGCAGCTGGTGGAGCTGGGAGACACCGAAGCGGTCGGCGTCGAGGATGACCATGGTGGTGGCGTTGGGTACGTCCACGCCGACCTCGATCACCGTGGTGGCGATCAGCACGTCGATGTCGCCGGCGGCGAAGGCGCTCATGGTGCGCTCCTTCTCCTCGGCGGGGAGCTTGCCGTGGAGCTTGGCGACGTTCAGCCCCTGCAGCGGACCGCTGGTCAGCTCCTCGGTGACCTCGTCGACGGCGGAGAGCTGGCCCTTGACGGAGGCGACCTCGTTGCCGTCGGCGTCGAAGTCGCGCTGGTCGCTCTCGCCCTGCTCGGACTCGTCGCCGCTGATCCGCGGGGCGACGACGTAGACCTGGTGGCCCTTCTCCACCTCTTCCCGGACCCGTTCCCAGACCCGGGCGATCCAGGCGGGGTGGTCGACGAGCGAGACCAGGTTGGTCTGGATCTCGGCGCGGCCGGCCGGAAGCTCGGTCAGCGTGGAGACCTCGAGGTCGCCGAAGACGGTCATCGCGACCGTGCGCGGGATCGGCGTCGCGGTCATGACCAGCAGGTGCGGCGGGGTGCCGGCCTTGTCGGTCAGCGCGGCCCGCTGCTCGACGCCGAAGCGGTGCTGCTCGTCGACGACCACCAGACCGAGGTCGTCGAACATCACCTGGTCCTGCAGCAGCGCGTGGGTGCCGACGACGATCCCGGCCTCGCCGGTGGCGATCCGGCTCAGCGGCCCCTTGCGCTGGGTCTTGGTCATCGAGCCGGTGAGCAGCTCGACGTGGGTCTGCTCCTGGTCGCCCGCGAAGAGCCCACCGGCCAGGCCGCTGGCGGCCAGGTCGCCGAGCATCGCGGTGATGGAGCGGTGGTGCTGCTGGGCGAGCACCTCGGTCGGCGCCAGCAGCGCTGCCTGGCCGCCGGAGTCGACGACCCGCAGCATCGCCCGCAGGGCGACCAGCGTCTTACCGGAGCCGACCTCGCCCTGCAGCAGGCGGTTCATCGGGTGCGGCTGGGCCAGCGCGGTCTCGAGCTCCTTGCCGATCTCCTCCTGTCCCCGGGTGAGGGTGAACGGCAGCCGCTCGTCGAAGGCCTCGAGCAGGTGATGGACCCCGCCGGTGCGAGCGGTCGTGCCCAGCGCCTGGAGCGCCCTCCTCCGCCGGCCGAGGACCAGCTGCAGCCCGAGCGCCTCCTCGAACCGGAACCGGTGCTGGGCGCGCTGGACGTCCTTGAGCTCATGGGGCGCGTGGATCAGGTCGAGGGCCTCGCGCAGCCCCGGGACGGCGTACGTCTCCCGGAGCTGCTCCGGGAGCACGTCGGTGACGTCCTCGACGACCTGCCGGGCGAACCGCACCGCGCGCATCACGTCCCAGTGCTGGAGCCCCGCGGTGAGCGGGTAGATGGGGAAGAGCTCGGTCAGCTCCTCGACGGCCATCTGGTTGTCGGCCGCCTCGGCGGCGTTCTCGGAGTCGGAGGGGTCGCCGAAGACGACCATCTGCGGGTTGGCCAGCTGCCACTCGCCGCGGAACGATCCGGCCTTGCCGACGAAGACGCCCCGGACACCGGGGGCGAGCACGCCCCGACGCCACTCGGCGATCCGCTGCGACTTGGAGAAGAAGGTGAGCTGCAGGTCGGCGTCGCCGGCCTTGAGCTGGGTCTCGACCCGGTAGGCGGGCCGGCCGGTGCGGCGGTCGGTGTGCTGGCGGACGACGCTGCGGACCACCTCGCCGAGCACGGTGAGCATCTCGCCCTCGTGCAGCTGGGGCGTCTGGCTGAGGTCGGCGGTGCGCAGGTAGCGCCGCGGGAAGTGGTAGAGCAGGTCGCCCACGGTGCGCAGCCCGAGACCCTTGGTGAACTTCGTGGCGTGCTTGCTGTTGCCCAGCACGGCCTCGATCGGGGACTCGAGGGTGATCGCCACCGTCTCTGCTCCTCTACTCGACCGACATCAGGAGGGGGTAACGCTCCTGGCCTCCGTCGTACACCATCACATCAACGGCCGGATGGTTGGCAGCCAGCCACGCCGCCACACGCTGGGCGAGCTCGCCGGTGGGGTCCTCCAGGCCGGAGACCAGCGTGACCAGCTCGCCACCACCGCCGATGAGCCGGGCGAGGACGTAGGTCGCACATTTCTCCAGGTCCTGGCCGACCTTGACGAAGTCTCCGTCGAGCACCCCGAGCGCGTCGCCCGGCATGCACGGCCCGGCCATCGTAATCGCTCGGGTGTTCGAGATGGTGACCGCACCGTGCCGCGCGTGTCGCGCGGTGGCCGTCATCTCCAGCACGTCCTTGTCGAACTTCCGGCCCGGCTCGTGGACCGCGATCGCCGCCAGCCCCTGCACCTGGCTGCGGGTCGGGATCACCGCCACGTTGATGTCGAGGTCGTCCTCGGCGGTGCGCGCGGCGGCCTCGGCCGACTGCCGGGTCGGCGCGTCGTTGGGGAGCACGATCACCTCGGAAGCACCGGAGGCGGTGATCGCCTCGAGCAGCTCCGAGGTCGTCGGCCGCCGGTGGGGGCCGCCCTCGATCACGATCGCGCCGGCACCGCGGAAGAGCTCGGCCAGACCCGGCCCGGCCGCGAACGCGATCACCGCCCGGCCGCTGCGGGTGGCGTGCCGGTGGGCTTGGCCCGCGATCTGCTCGGCGAAGTGGGTCACGTGGATCCGGTGCGGCCGCCCGGCGCTGATCCCGGCCTCGATGGCGGCGCCGACGTCGTCGACGTGGACGTGCACGTTCCAGATGCCCTCGCCGCCGACGACGACCAGCGAGTCGCCCAGCGGCTGGAGCCGCTTGCGCAGGTCGGGGATCGCGGCGTCCTCGGCATCGAGGAGGTACATCACCTCGTAGGCCGGACCACCGGGCTCCAGCAGATGGCCGTCGCCCGCGTCGACGCCCGCCGCCGGGATCGGGATGGGGATGTGCGGGGCCTGCGGGCTCGGGCGGCGCCCGGTCAGCGCGGTGTCGAAGGCGTCGAGGAGCACGCAGATCCCGCGGCCGCCGGCATCGACGACCCCGGCGGCGGCGAGCGTGGACAGCTGCTCCTGCGTACGGGCGAGAGCGGCGCGGGCCGCGCTGGCGGCCACCGACATCACGTCACGGGTGCGCGCGGTCTCGTCGATCTCGACACACGCCTCGGCCGCGTCCGCGGCGGCGCGGAGCACGCTGAGCATGGTGCCTTCCTGGGGCTCCCCCACCGCGGCGTACGCAGCGTTGGCGGCCTTGCGCAGGGCGTCGGCGAAGACCGCGGCGGTGCGCTCCTCCTCGGTGGCCTGGATCAGGCGGCGCAGCAGCGCGCCGATCATCTCGGCCAGGATCACGCCCGAGTTCCCCCGGGCGTCCAGCAGCGCGCCGCGCGAGAAGGCGCGCAGCCCCTCGCGCCAGTCGGTGCCGGTGAACTCGCGCAGCCGGTCACGGGCCGCGGCGATGGTCAGGTAGAGGTTGGTGCCGGTGTCGCTGTCGGGCACCGGGAAGACGTTGAGCGCGTCGATCTCCTCGCGGTGCGACGCGAGCGCGTCGGTCGCCAGGTCGCCGAACCGGCGGAACAGATCGAGCTTGACCTCGGCCACGCTGCCCTCCCTACTCCTCGACACCCCTACACACAGCCAGACGCCGTGACGACGGACACATCGTCCGGCATCGCGGCCCCAAGGTTAGGCGGTGCCTGGGTACGGGGTAAACGACGGGTGAACAAATCCAAGGCTGCAGCAAAGACACGAGCGAGTAACAAGTTGTGCCGCGTCACGCCCCACGCGGGTGACGATCCATCCCTAGTGTGGAGACTTCCCTACGCCGAAGGACCCCCGGATGTCGATTCCGACCACGACCCCACGCGCCCGTCGCGTCGCCGAAATCTTCGACTTCTCCGCCGGCCGCGGACTGGAGATCGGACCGCTGCACAAGCCGCTCGTCCCCCGTGATGCGGCCGACGTGTCCTATCTCGACCTCTACGACCGCGACCGGCTCTACGAGACCAACATCGACAACCCCAACGTGACCCGGGAGGCCATCCCCGAGATCGACCACCCGATGTGGGACGGCACCAGGATGCGTACGCTCGAGGAGGCCGCCAAGGAGGGCGCGCCCTTCGACTGGGCACTGGCCAGCCACGTCGTCGAGCACGTGCCCGACCTGGTGGGCTGGCTCGGGCAGGTCGAGGCCGTCATCGCGCCCGACGGCGCCCTCGTTCTCGTCGTCCCCGACCGGCGCTACACCTTCGACGCGCACCGCCCGCCCACGACGACGGGCCAGATCCTGCAGGCCCACGAGGCCGGCGACACCATCCCGTCCGTGCGCGCCGTCTTCGACCACCACCGCTCAGCGGTCAGCCACGACCCCAAGCGGCTCCACCACCGCGGGCCCAGCGAGGCCGAGACCTGCATCCACGACCTCGGTTACACGTTGGCCCAGGTCGAGCGGGCCCGCCGCGGCGAGTACGTCGACTGCCACGTCTGGACCTTCACCGACCGCTCGTTCCCCGAGATCATCGCCGAGCTGCGCCGCCTCGGGCTGACCGGCTGGTCCGTCGAGTCCCTCCTGCCCGTGCCCGAGAACGACATCGAGTTCTACGTCGTCCTGCGACGTGGCCTCTCCCCCGAGCTCCCCTCGGTGCCCGCCGTCCCGGACTGGGTAGAGCAGGGCCTCGAGCTGCGCGACGAGGTCGCCCGGCTCCGTGAGGTCGTCGCGGACCAGCGGCGGCGGCTCGAGTCGCAGCGCAAGCAGTTCGCCGGTCAGCGTGCCGAGATCGACGATCTGCGCGGGTCGAAGCGGTGGAAGCTGGCCACCGCGCTGGCCTCGCCGCTGGACAGGTGGCGCGATCGCCGCTCGGGCGAGTGACGATTTCGCCGGGCACAGCCGGACGGGCTACGCTTGTTCGGTTGTCTCGGCTGGGCAGCCGTTCATCGCGCTCGCCGGCAATATCATTCGACCTCGATCATCTATTCAACCTCAGGAGTTCACGGTGGCTGCCGTCTGCGACATCTGCGACAAGAAGCCGGGCTTCGGCAACAACCGGCCGTGGTCCAAGAAGGCGACCAGGCGCCGCTTCGACCCCAACATCCAGCGCGTCCGTGCCGTCATCAACGGCACCCCGAAGCGTATGAATGTCTGCACGACCTGCATCAAGGCCGGCAAGGTTTCACGCTGAGGCAGCACGAAGGGCCCCGCGGCAGCGCGCAAGCGCTGTAGCGGGGCCCTTCTGCTGTCTCATGAAAGGCGCCGACTCGGCGCAAACGGACCGGAGCGAAGCGAGGACCGGATTGCGCCGCGTCGGCGCAAACCCGACGTAAGCCGGACCGAAAAGACCAAGCCAGACACGGATCTCTGGTCTTTCAGAAGTGTGTCCATCCCGCCGGCCCCTCGTAGACCTCACCGTCGACCGTGACCGGTTCCCCACCCGGCTCGCCGATCGTCCCGATGACGGTCCACCCCTGCGGCAGCTCGACGTCGGGCGGGAACGCCGCGAGCAGCGAGTGGTCCTCTCCCCCACCCAGCACGAACGCGAGCGCGTCGGCACCGGTCGCCGAGGCGACCGCGTTGAGCTCGTCGGGGATGGTCAGGG
Organism: Nocardioides luteus; assembly: GCF_000960475.2. GTDB lineage: Bacteria > Actinomycetota > Actinomycetes > Propionibacteriales > Nocardioidaceae > Nocardioides > Nocardioides luteus_A. Next base: position 150,329 of record NZ_JZDQ02000003.1, read on the forward strand.
CCGCGGTGTGCACGTCGATGGAGACCTCCGAGGCCTCGGCGATGTGGCGCGCCTCGGACAGCAGACCGTCGGAGACGTCGATCAGCGCCGAAGCGCCGGCGGCCGCGGCGGCGGGGCCGGCTGCGTACGGCGGCTGGGGGCGGCGGTAGGCGTCGACGAGCACGCGCGGTGACCGGAACCCCCGCTTGAGGATCGCCAGGCCCGCTGCGGCCCATCCCTGGCGGCCGCACAGGGCGAGTACGTCACCGGGCTCCGCCCCCGAGCGGAGGACCGGAGCCTGGGCGACCGCGCCGATGGCGGTCACCGAGATGACGATCTGGTCGGCGCCGGTGACGTCGCCGCCGACGACGGAGGCGCCCACCAGCGAGCACTCCGCGGCGAACCCCTCCGCGAAGTCGACGGCCCACTCCGCGGGCAGATCCGACGGCACCGCGAGCCCGAGGGTCATCGAGTGCGCCACGCCGCCCATCGCGGCGATGTCGGCGAGGTTCTGCCCCGCCGCCCGGTGGCCGATGTGGGAGGCCTCGGCCCAGTCGCGCCGGAAGTGGCGGCCCTCGACGAGCAGGTCGGTCGAGACCACGACGTGACCCTGCTTGACCCGCAGCAGCGCCGCGTCGTCGCCGGGGCCGACCAGCACGTGCTCCCCCTGTGCGAAGTGCTTGGTCATCTCGGTGATCAGCCCGAACTCACCGACGTCGGCGAGTGTCGTGTCCCTCGGAAAAGCCATACCTGTATCCAACCCTCCCGGCGATGCGCGGAGATACCGGGACACGCATCACTCGTCTTATCCCCAGGGTCGGTGTAGGTCGAGCGACAGATAACGCGATAGGTTACATGCCTGACGTTGTGCCAAGGAAGGCACGGAGAACAGGAGCAGCACCATGGTCGTACAGGCGTACATCCTCATCCAGACCGACGTCGGCAAGGCCGCAGAGGTCGCCACCGAGATCGGCAAGATCCAGGGCGTGACCCTGGCTGAGGACGTCACCGGTCCGTACGACGTGATCGTCCGCGCCGAGGCCCGTAACGTCGACGAGCTCGGCAAGATGGTCGTGGCTCGCGTCCAGAGCCTCGAAGGCATCACCCGCACCCTGACCTGCCCGGTCGTCCACATCTGAGATTCCGAGCCTTGTCCGGAGCTTGCTCCGGACAAACGCGAGGAGGTCGAGCGAGCGCGCGGCTGAGCTTGCGAAGCCGCGACTGCGGGTCGAGACCCGCGTTTCCAATAACTCTTTCGCCGTCTGTTAGAACGAACTCATGAGCACACCTCCTCTTTCCGGACCCGTCGCCGTCATCGCCGGTGGGTTGAGCCACGAGCGCGACGTGTCGCTGGCCTCGGGCCGCAACCTCGTGCGCGAGCTGTCGGCGCTGGGCGTGGAGGTGGCTGCGTACGACTTCGACCGGGCGCTGCTGCACAACCTCGAGCGCGACAAGGCGGTCGTGGCGCTGCCGGCTCTGCACGGCCAGTTCGGTGAGGACGGCGAGATCCAGACGCTCCTGGAGCTGATCGGGATCCCGTACGTCGGCACCGTCTCGACCTCCTGCCGCGTCGCGTTCGACAAGACGGCCGCCCGCGAGCTCCTGCGCCGCGGGGGCATCCCGGTGCCGGACTCGGTCTCGCTGTCGTCCACGACGTTCCGCGACGTCGGCGCGCCGGTGCTGATGGAGCACGTCATCTCGCGGCTGGGCGAGCGCGTCGTGGTCAAGCCCTCGCGCGGCGGCTCGGCCCTCGGCGTCACCGGCGTCGACGGCCTCTCCGCCCTGCCCGCGGCCCTGGTCAAGACGTACGCCTACTGCGACGAGGCGCTCATCGAGCGTTTCTACGCCGGGATCGACGTCTCCGTGGTCGTCCACGAGACCGACGAGGGCACCAAGCCGCTGACGCCGATCGCCATCGACTTCAGCAAGGGCCACGAGTTCGACTTCGCGGCGCGCTACACCGCCGAGTTCGTCGGCTTCGGCCGCCCCGACCTCCCCGACGCGCTGATCGCCGAGCTCGGCGAGACCGCCGTACGCGCCCACGAGCTGCTCGGCATGCGCGACATCTCCCGCACCGACTTCATGGTCACCCCCGACGGCAGCTTCGTCGTCCTCGAGGTCGCCATCACCCCCGGTGCCACCGAGACCAGCGTCTTCCCCTTCGCCGCCAAGCACGACGGCACCTCCATGGGCGAAGTCACCCTCGCCCTCCTCAAGCGCGCCCTCTCCCGCTGACGCGGGCGGGCGTGGGATACCCGGCCGGCCGGGTATCCCTGGACTGGGCAGGCACTGAAACACCCGCCAAGTCCACGAAGTGCCCGTCATGTGTCCCCGAGAATCTCGCCATTCGGCTGTCGGGGTCTGCGTCAAGCCGCCGAGCGCGCAAAAGCAGCCCGAATCTTGGCGGCAACCCGCTCCGGGTTGGATAGGTCAGCCCAGGTCAGTCGAATGCACCGCCAACCGGTGAGGTCCTCGATCATCTCCTGTCGACGTTTCTCTCTCAGCACGACGTCGGTGGCCGACTCGCCCTCGCGCAGCAGTTCCTGATACTTGATGCGCCCGTCGAATTCGACCCAGACTCCGTGCTCAGGCCACGCGAAATCGAGCCGAGCGACGATGTTTCCGGACTCGTCGTTCACCTCGTACTGAGGGCATGGCATGGGTAGGCCTTGAGCAAAGCACAGATGGAGCACCCTTCCTTCACCGACCGACTCGATGCGTCCGTCCGCGAGCCGGAGAACCAGATCAGTAGTCAGAGTCTGGGGCCAGCGATCAATCGTGCCGGCGTACCGCTGGACGAGCTGTTCCATCGTGACCAGCCTGCGATGGAGGAAGCAGCTCGCCAAGACGAGGCCGACCTCAACTCGTGCCATGGTGGTGACCTCGAGCAGCGCCCGCACCGGCGAAGTGACGTCGACATCACCGAGGCGAATGACATCACTCTCGATCAAGCGCCCACGGTGCTGCTGGATGCCGGCTTCCTTGCGCCCACTTCTTCCATCTCGCCTCGTCAGGTGCAGGTGGTGCAGGTCGAGCCCCCAGGTCGGGACCGTTTCTGGGTAGAGGGTGATCGCAGAGGCGTGGGAGATCACCACCTCCGTCTTCGCCTGCTTCACCGCGGCCCTTGCACGCACGGCATGCCTTGAGCGCTCATCGAGTGCCGCGTACGGCGCAGCGTTCACATACGCCCCGCGGCGGGCGCGAGAAAACTGGCCTGATCGGACTGCTCGCAGGATCCCGGCATCGTCGTATCCGGACGCGAGCAGTTCCCGCCGCAGCTGGATGGGCATGAGACGTACATCATCTGGTTCGAGATTCATGCCGCTCACACTGGCGATGACCTACGACATTTTCGGGCTGCCAAACTGCCGCTGTGGATAACTCGATCTCCAGATGGAGCTGTGGAGACCGATCGGCCCACGACCCACGGAGTTGGGCCACAGGTTGAGACGTTCAGAGCAACATGACAGTCACTTCATGTACTTGACGGCCGTTTCAGTGCCCGTCATGCCTAGGGATACCCGGTCAACCGGGTATCCCTAGCCCGCCGACTCGGCCTCAGCTCAGGCCGGTGAGCTTGCCGGCGATGCCGCCGGCGGCCTTGAGGGCGACGCCCTCCTCGAAGTTCCGGGTGACCTGGGGGACGTGCTTCTCGGCCTCGGCGATGGCGCTGGTGAGCACCTCGGAGGCCGGGGTGTCGGGCCACAGGTAGAGCGAGAGGGCGCCGGGGATGGAGTTGACCTCGTTGATGTAGACCTCGCCCTTGCCGTCGGAGAGGAAGTCGATGCGGAGGATGCCGGTCAGGCCGGTGAGCTCCACGACGCGTACGGCGAGGTCCTTGATCTGCTTGGTGACCGACTCCTCGACCTGGGCCGGGAACTCGCGCGGGGACGAGGAGAGACCGTCGGTGTGGACGTACTTGGCGGAGTAGTCGTACATCTTCGCCTCGTCCGAGCGCAGCGGGCGCTCGATGTCGCTCACGGCGACCTCGGGCGCGGTGCGCACCGAGGCGTTGAGGTCGAAGAGGTCGGGACGGTACGGCTCGACGACCGCGCCGGCACGCAGGTGCGGCGAGGTGTTGAGGAGCGCCAGGCCGGTCTCGTAGTCGTCGACGACCTCGATGCCGATCGAGGAGCCACCGAAGCGCGGCTTGACGATGTAGGGGCCCTCGAAGGACGGGGCGGCGTAGCGGGAGAGCAGCTCGCGCTGAAGGGACGGCAGGCCGGCGTTGAGCATGACCGCGCCGAAGGCGAGCTTGTCCATGCCGAGGGCGGCCGAGGCGGGGGTGGCGCCGGTCGCCTTCAGCCCGGCGAGCTCGAAGAGCCACTGGATGCCGCCGGCCTCGCCCGCGCCGCCGTGGAAGGCGGAGAGGATCGGGCCGGTCTCCAGACGCTTGCCGCCGCCGAAGCCGCCGACGGTGTAGAAGCCGTCGCCCTTCTCGGTGCCGAGGCGGAACTCGACGGCCTTGGAGCCCTTCGGCTCGCCGCCGAGGAAGTCACGCGCCTCCTGCTTGGCGGGCACCAGGAACCACTTGTCCGAGCGCGCCCAGTAGAGGCACGTCACCTCGACGCCCGCACCGGAGAGGACCCGCTCGGCCTGCAGGCCGGTGAGGATGCTGATGTCGTGCTCGGCGCTGGGACCGCCGAAGACGATGGTGGCCTTGGTTACGCTCATGGTGAAAGCTCCTGGGGGTCCTACGCGTAGTGGTCGGGGAGGTCGTTCTCGTACAGCACCACGTCGCCCTCCTTGGCCGCGGTCAACGCGTGATCCGCTGCCGCCTTACGGCTCTCGAACGCAGTGGTTCGCGCAGGCTCCCCCGCCCGCAGCGCTTTTCGGTTGGTGCGACCGACGATGCACAGGCGCATCTTGTCGGAGGCCGTGGCAGCCTGCGCGAACTCCATGTTGCGCGCGGCCTGCTCGGTGCCCAGCTCGACCATACCGGGCGTGATGGTCCAGACCGTGCCCGACTCCCCTGCCAGCCGCTTCGCCTTCGCGAGCGCGGCGGCGGCGCCGGTCGGGTTGGAGTTGAAGGTGTCGTCGATGACCCAGACGCCGCCGGGGGTCTTGTTGGCCTCGGCGCGGTGGGGCGTGCCGGGGATCGAGGCCAGCCGCTGGGTGATCGTCTCGATCGGGACCTCGACGGCGAGGGCGAGGCCGACGGCGATCGCCACGTTTATCGGGTGCCCGACCTCGTCGGGGAGCTCGACGGCGTACGTCTCGTTGTTGATGGTGAGCGCGCCGTCGGTGACCACGACCTCGGCGGCGGTGCCCGGGATCGCGGAGCAGGCGATGACGCGCTTGCTGGCGCGGAGGTTCTCGGCGATGAGGGCGAGCTCGGGTACGTCGATGTTCAGCACCACCGTGGAGGCCTTCGGAAGGATCTCCGACTTGGCCTTCACGATCGTCTCGCGCGACTTCATCCGCTCCAGGTGGGCCTCGCCGATCGTGGTGATCGCGGCGACCTCGGGCGGGAAGATCTCGGTCAGCTCGGCGATCTCGCCGGGGCCGTACGTCCCCATCTCGGCCACGAAGATGTCCGTGCCGGGCTGGAGACGGTCGTTGACCGCCCGGGAGAGACCCATCGCGTTGTTGAAGCTCGCCGGGGAGGCCAGCGTCGACCAGCGGCCCTGCATCAGGTGGGTGGCGTAGTTCTTCGTCGACGTCTTGCCGTAGGAGCCGGTGATCGCGACGATCTTCGGGTTGACCTTCTTGATCGTGGCAGCGGCCTGCACCTGCCACTTCTTCGCCATCGCCTTCTCGATCGGCCACATGATCGCCAGCGCGGCCTCGGCCAGCGGGACCGCGAGGATCGGGAGCAGGCCGGCCGCGGCCGGGACGAACAGCGCGATCAGGACGGTGACGACGGCGTGCAGCACGAGGAGCACGCCGGCCAGGCGCTTGACGCGGTCGGTCCACACAAGCCGCTTCGCGCCGGTGAACGACATGCCCACGGGCCAGCCGAGGAACAGCAGCGCCCCGATGACCGCGCCGTAGGGCAGCACGAACGAGGCCAGGCAGACCACGATGACCGCGCCGAGCAGGATCGCCTCGACCGGGCGGGCCTTGATCCAGATCCACTCGATCGCGAACAACCGCGTCGGCTCGTAGTGCTCACGCTGAGCGACCCGCAGCCAGCGGTAGTAGGAGACCAGGGTCAGCGCGGAGGTGACCAGGACGATCCACATGCTTCTTCTTCAGCCCCTCAGATTCAGTTCGTACGAAGTTCGTCGATGGCGCCTCGAAGGCTCTTGACCAACCCGGCGTCGAGCAGGTGCGCGGAGCCCGGGACGATCTCCAGGGTCGCGTTGTCGCCCAGGATCTCCATCGCCTCGCCGGGCATCCAGACCGGGGCGGCGGTGTCGTTCTCGCCCCAGATCAGGCGGACCGGGAGGTCCTTCGGGATGGCCGCCAGCTGGTCACCGTAGGACTCGTTGACGACCTTCACGAAGATGTCGCGGACGATGCCCTTGGCGTTGCGGTAGTCGGTCGAGCCGTACTTCTCGCGCAGCGCCTCCATCCTGGCCTCCGGGATCAGTCCCTTGCCGTGGAGCCAGCGGCCGATCCGGTAGGCGAGCTTGGGCTTCCCGCCGGTCTTCGGACGGAACAGCGGCACCCCGGTGAGGACGACGCCGCGGACGAGCTCGGGACGGGTCGCGGCGAGCTGGATGGCCACCCGGCCACCGAAGCTGTGACCGACGAGCACCGGACGGTCGAGGGTCTCCAGGATCTGGGCGAGCCACGCGGCGTAGTCCGCGGAGCCCCAGACCTCGTCCGGGGCCGGCGTGGCGCCGAATCCGGGCTGGTCGAGCGCGAGCGCGTCCAGGCCGGCGAGCGTCGAGCCCCAGTCGCTGCGGTTGCGCGCCCAGCCGTGCAGGGCCACGACGGTGGCAGCATCCTTGCCGTGCTTCTCACCGAAGGCACGTCCATCCAGCAGGGTCGTCAACACGGCCGCAACCTTATCCGGGACCGCACGCCGACCCGTAACCGCGCGGCGTGTGAGACCCGTCGACGGAGGGGGCAATAGGGTCGAAGGCATGGATCACAAGCCCGCCACGATCGCCGTCCACGCCGGGCGGCCGGCCCACGAGCCCGACCAGCCGCTCAACGTACCGATCACGATGGCCTCGACCTACGTGGCCGGCGGCGACAAGGAGTACGGGCGCTACACGAACGACGCGTGGGTGGCGTTCGAGGAGGCGCTCGGGAGGCTCGAGGGCGGGCGGGCGCTGTCGTTCGCGTCCGGGCTGGCGGCGGTCGCGACGCTGCTCGACCTGGTCAACGACTCGGTGGTCCTGGCGACCGAGCAGAGCTACCTCGGCACGATCGGCCAGCTGGCCGACCTCGAGGCCCGCGGCCGGCTGACGGCTCGCCTCGCCGACTTCTCCGACACCGCGGCGGTCGTGAAGATGCTGAAGAAGCTCGACGGCGAGGTCGCGCTGGTGTGGGTCGAGACCCCGACCAACCCCGGGATGCAGGTCGCCGACCTCCCGGCGGTCATCGCCGCCGCCCACGAGGCCGGCGCGCGGGTCGTGGTCGACAACACCTTCGCCACTCCCCTGCTCCAGCAGCCGCTCGCGCTCGGCGCGGACATCGTCATCCACTCGGCCACCAAGTTCATCGCCGGCCACTCCGACGTCGTCATGGGGGCGGTCGTGGTCTCCGACGACACCCTGTGGGACGTGCTCAAGGCCCGTCGCGACCTGCTCGGTGCGATCCCCGGCCCGTTCGAGGCGTGGCTGGCGCTTCGCGGGCTCCGTACGCTGCACCTGCGCGTCGAGCGCTCCGCGGCCAACGCGGCGACCCTCGCCGAGCGCCTGGCCGCGCACCCGGCGGTCGCGGAGGTCCGCTACCCGGGGTTCGGCGGGATGCTGGCGGCCGTGCTGCCCACCGCGGAGCAGGCCGACCAGCTCACCCACTCCACCTCGCTGTGGGTCCATGCGACGTCGCTCGGCGGCGTCGAGTCCACCTTCGAGCGGCGGCGCCGGTGGAAGACCGAGTCGTCGACGGTGCCCGAGGGGCTGGTGCGGATGTCGGTCGGGATCGAGGACGTCGACGACCTCTGGGACGACCTCTCCCAGGCGCTGGCGCAGCTGGAGGGCTAGTCGGCCGGGACCACTGGGTTCACCACCAGCGCGGAGCCGCCGCCGCGGCGCCACGGCTCCGCCGTCGAGGTCAGCAGCCCGTCGGGACCGATCTCGATCGCGGTGGCCGCACCGAGCTCGGCGGTTGGGGCGAAGCGGTGTCCCAGCGACGTCAGCGGCCCGCCGTACGCCTCGATGAACGCCGGCTCGGCTCCAGTGTTCGCGGCGTTGCGCTGTGAGACGCGCGGCGCCGCCATCGCCTCGGGCAGGGTGCGGTCACGCGCGAGTCGCTCGACGAGGATCTGGAGCACCGTCGTGATGATCGTCGAGCCGCCGGGTGAGCCGACCGCCAGCACCGGACGGCCGTCGGAGAGGACGATCGTGGGCGACATCGAGCTGCGCGGACGCTTGTCGGGCTCGATCCGGTTGGGGTCGTCGGGCCGATAGGTCGTCGAGAAGTCGGTCAGCTCGTTGTTGAGGAGGAAGCCACGCCCGGGGACGGTGATGCCGGATCCTCCGGTCTGCTCGATGGTCAGGGTGTATTCGACGACGTCGCCCCACCGGTCGACCACGGTCAGGTTGGTGGTCTCCAGGTTCTCGGTGTCCTTGGCGGTCTCACCGGCACCGGCGGGAGCATCGCAGACGCCGTCGTAGTCGTACGCGTTCCCGGCCGCCACCGGCTTCGGGCGGGCCGCCGCCGGGTCGATCCCGCACGCCCGCTCGGCGGCGAAGGTGTCGTCCAGGAGGGCGTCGACGGGCACGTCGACGTGGTCGGGATCGCCCAGGTAGGCGCCGCGGTCGGCGAAGGCGATCGCGCTCGACTCGATCAGATGGTGGTAGGCCTCGGTGTTGGTCATCCCGGCCAGCTCGTAGCGCTCCAGGATGTTGAGCGCCTCGCCCACCGTGGTGCCGCCGGAGGACGGCGGCGCCATCCCGTAGACGTCCAGGTCCTGGTAGGTCGAGCGGGTCGGCTCGCGGTCAGGGGCGGTGTAGGCGGCGAGGTCCTCGGTGGTGACCCAGCCGGGCGGAACCGGCAGATCGGTGTCGTCCGTCTTCGGCGGCTCGGCCACGGTGGCGGCGATCTCGGCCGCCAGCGGGCCGCGGTAGAAGGCCTTCACGCCCTTGCGTCCGAGCAGGTCGTAGGTCGCGGCGAGGTCCGGGTTGCGGAAGCGGGTGCCGACCTCCGGCGCGGATCCTCCGGGAAGGAATAGTTCCGCAGTGGAATCGATCGCTGCGAAACGTTCCGCGTTGTCGACGGTCTGCTGCCGGAAGGTCTCGTCGACGACGAACCCCTGCCGGGCCAGCCTCGCGGCCGGCTCGAGCGACTGCGCGAGCGAACGCGTGCCCCACTTCCGCAGCGCCTTGTCCCAGGTCAGCGGGGTGCCGGGCACACCGACCGCCGCGCCGCTGGTGACCATGTCCGGGAAGAACGGGTACTCCTTCCCCGTCGCCGGATCGATGAACGCGTCGTGCGGCATCGCGGCCGGCGCCTTCTCCCGGCCGTCGATCGTCTCGACCTCGCCGGTGCGCGCGGAGTAGTGCACGAAGAAGCCGCCACCGCCGATCCCGGCCGAGTAGGGCTCGGTCACGCCCAGCGCGGCGGCCGTCGCGACCGCGGCGTCGACCGCGTTGCCGCCCTTGCGCAGCACCTCCAGCCCGATCCGGCTCGCATCGGCGTCGACACTGGCGACCGCGCCGCCGTAGCCCACCGCGGTGGGCACCTTCGGTGGTGGCTCGAGCCTGTCCTCCGGGGCGGCGGTCGCCCCGGCGTACGGGACCAGGGTGGCCAGCGCGAGCGCCCCTCCGGTCAATGTGGCAACAACTGCAGAGCGGCGTCCGAGCATGGCGATCTCCCAGAATTGGCGGCTCGTCGAACGTACTACTTCCGCGCCCACCTCGAATTACGTTCTGAAATTCCTTAATTAGTAAGGGTTGCTTACAAATACCAGGGCTGCCACCATCGAAAGGCGATCGGGCGCCTGGTGCCCGAGCAAGCCATCACCTCGGAGGTGTCACCATGCATGTCGCCTTGCCCCCACGGAGATCACGCCGGATCATCGGCCTCCTCATCGGCGCCCTCGCCGGAGCACTCGCCCTCACCGGCACGCTCGCCCTCACCAGCAGCCCGTCCAGCGCCTCGCTGCAGACGGCCGCCGCGGAGCCGACCGCGATCAACGGCTACCGCAACGTCGGCTACTTCGTGCAGTGGGGCGTCTACGGCCGCGCCTTCAAGCTCAAGCAGCTGGAGACGTCCGGGGTCGCCGACGACCTCACCCACCTCAACTACGCCTTCGGCAACATCCACCACCAGACGCTGACCTGCTTCGAGGCCAACAAGGCCCAGGGCGAGGGGCCGAACGGCTCCGACGGCGCCGGTGACGCCTACGCCGACTACGGGATGTCGTACGCAGCCGACGCCTCCGTCTCCGGCACGGCCGACACCTGGGACCAGCCCCTGGCCGGCTCCTTCAACCAGCTCAAGCAGCTCAAGGCCAAGCACCCCGGCCTGAAGGTGCTCCTGTCCATCGGCGGCTGGACCTGGTCGAAGAACTTCTCGCTGGCCGCGGCGACCCCCGAGTCGCGCCGTACGTTCGTCTCCTCCTGCATCGACCTCTACATCAAGGGCAACCTGCCGGTCATCGACGGCCGCGGCGGCCCCGGTGCGGCGGCAGGTGTCTTCGACGGCTTCGACATCGACTGGGAGTGGCCGGGATCGCCCAACGGCAACACCGGCAACCACGTCGACCCGGCCAACGACCGCGCCAACTTCAAGGCGCTCCTGGCCGAGTTCCGCTCCCAGCTGGACGCGCTCGGTTCGACCACCGGCAAGGACTACCAGCTCTCGGCGTTCCTCCCGGCCAACCCGCAGGACATCACCGCCGGCGGCTGGAACGACCCGGCGATCTTCAACTCCCTCGACTTCGGCAACATCCAGGGCTACGACCTGTGGGGCGCCTGGGACCCGACGCTGACCGGCCACCAGGGCAACCTCTACGCCGACCCCGCCGACCCGCGCCCCGACGGCAAGCGGTTCAGCGTGGACGAGTCGGTCCGGAAGTACCTCGACGCCGGCGTCTCACCCTCCCAGCTCGGGCTCGGCATGGCGGCGTACGGCCGTGGCTGGCAGGGCGCCACCTCCGCCGATCCGTGGGGCCCGGCGACCGCCGCGGCACCCGGCACGTACGAGGCCGGCAACGAGGACTACGACAAGCTCAAGACCCGCGGCACCGACCACTACGACGCCGCGACCGGCGCCGCCTGGCGTTACGACGGCAACCAGTGGTGGAGCTACGACAACACCCGGACGATCTCCCAGAAGGCGTCCTACGCCATCTCCAAGCGCCTCGGCGGCGGCATGTGGTGGGAGCTGTCCGGTGACCGGCAGGGCGAGCTGATCGGCACCTTCGCCGACGCCATGCGCAACGGCACCGGCGGCCCGGTCGAGCCGGATCCGACCACGTCCCCGACCCCGACGCCGACCCCGACGCCGACCGATCCGCCTGCGGGTGCGGCGGCGTGGTCGGCCACCACGGTGTACGTCGCCGGTGACCGCGTCACCTACGGCGGCCACCTGTGGGAGGCCAAGTGGTGGACCCAGGGCAACACTCCGGGTACCGAGGAGTGGGGTCCGTGGAAGGACCTCGGCACGGCCTGAGATCCGTTCGATGCGGTGCGGCCCCGGAGCGATCGCTCCGGGGCCGCACCGCATCGACAGATTTCGACCGCTACTCGGTCTCCGCCTTCGTCGGCCGCTCGAGCATCTCGTCCATGATCTCGCTGACCGTCTTGGCGCCGGAGACGACGTCGTCGACGTACTGCGCCAACGGCACGTCCACGCCGACCTTCGCCGCCAGCTCGCGCAGCGAGTGCGACGACTTGGCGCCCTCGGCGACCTGGTGACTGGAGGCGAGGATGTCGGCGGTGGTCATGCCCTGGCCGAGCTTCTCCCCGAACGTACGGTTGCGGGACAGCGGCGAGGAGCAGGTCGCGGCCAGGTCGCCCAGGCCGGCCAGACCCATCAGGGTCATCGGGTTGGCGCCCAGCTTCATCGCCAGCCGCGCGGTCTCGGCGAGGCCACGGGTGATCAGCGAGGCCTGGGTGTTGTCGCCGAAGCCCATCCCGGCGGCCATCCCGGTGGAGATGGCGACCACGTTCTTGTAGGCCCCGCCGATCTCGCAGCCGACCACGTCGGTCGAGGTGTAGGGGCGGAACGCGGGCGAGTGCACACGCGCCTGGATCGCCTTGGCGACCTCCTCGTCGGCGCACGCCACCACACCGGCGGCAGGCTCGCGACGGATGATCTCCTTGGACAGGTTGGGGCCGCTGACGACGGCGATCCGCTCCGGTCCGGCACCGGTGACGTGGGCAATGACCTCGCTCATCCGCTCCAGGGTGCCGAGCTCGACGCCCTTCATCAGCGAGACCAGCGGCACGTCCTTGGGCAGGAACGGCGCCCAGTCGGTGAGGTTGCCGCGCAGCGTCTGCGACGGCGCCGCCAGGACGACCATGTCGGCTCCGTACGCCGCCTTCTCGATGTCGTGGGTGGCGCTGATGTTGCGGGGCAGCTCGGTGCCCGGGTGGTAGTCGGGGTTCTCGTGGGTGTCGTTGATCGCCGCCGCGACCTCCTCGCGCCGCGCCCACATGGTCACGTCGTTGCCCGCGTCGGCGAGGATGACCGAGAACGCGGTGCCCCACGAGCCCGCGCCGAAGACCGCTACCTTGCCCGATCCGCTCACGCCGCCACCTCCGTAGCGCAAGCGCCAGAATACGGACGCGACGGCGTGTTGCCTCCATGGTTCGCTCGCTGGCGCTCGCTCACTTGGTGTTCCTCTTCTTGTCGGGGTTCCCGGTCGCGTTCACACCGGCCTTCTTCGGGTCGAAGAGCTCGCTGGGCGGCTCCTCCTGCCGGATGTCGGCCACCAGGCCGACGATCGCCTTCATGATCCGGTCGGTCGCCTGGTTCACGACCGCCGGCGTGTGCTCCTGGACCTCGAGATCCTTCAGGTCGACCGGGTCACCGATCTTCATCTGGATCAGCTTGCGACCGATCAGGTGCGGCTTGAGAGAGTACGCCGGAAGCAGCTCCTGGGCTCCCCACTGTCCCACCGGGTAGACCGGGGCACCGGTGGCGAGCGCGATCCGGGCCGCACCGGACTTGCCGCGCATCGGCCAGCCGGTCGGGTCCTTGGTGATGGACCCCTCGACGTAGACGACCACGATGCTGCCCTCGTTGACGGCCTTCACGGCCTCGTCGAACGCCGACGCACCGGCCGTCCGGTCCACCGGGATCTGCCCGGCGGCACGCAGGTACTTGCCCAGCGCACCCTTGAACAGCCCGGCCTTGGCCAGGTAGCTCGGCCGCCTGCCGTAGTCCCACACGATGTGCGCGGCGGTGAACGGGTCGATCTCGGAGACGTGGTTGAGCGCGATCACCGCTCCCCCGCTCTCCGGGATCTTCTCACCGCCGACCCACTGGTGCTTGGTGGTGGCGAGAAGGACGGGCTTCACGATGCCGACCGCCACGACCCACGGCCAGCCGAGCTTGCCCTCCTGGAACTTCCGGTACTTTCCCACGCAGGCAGGCTACCGGGCCCTCACCTCGCGGTTGTGAGATACCTGTCAGGATCTACCCTGTGCCTGCACCTGCACCCGGTTACGTCGTCCTGCTGCCCGTCAAGCCTCCGGCGCGTGGCAAGTCCCGGCTGGTCGGCATCGAGTCGCACGAACGGGCCGATCTGGCCCGCTCGTTCGCCCTCGACACCACCGAGGCGTGCCTGGCCGCCGACGGCGTCGGCGCGGTGCTGGTGATCACCGACGACTCCTACTTCGCCGCCGACGTCGCCCGCCTCGGCGCCGCGGTGATCCCGGACGGGGTCAGCGGCGACCTCAACGAGACCCTCGTCCAGGGTGCGCTCGAGGCCCGGCGCCGCTGGCCGGCGCTCCGCCCCGCGGCCCTGTGCGGGGACCTGCCGGCGCTCCGCTCGGCCGACCTGGATGCGGCGCTGGCCGCCGCGACCGGGTCGAGGGCTGCGTACGTCGAGGACGCGGCGGGTGGAGGCACCACCCTCTACACCGCGCCCCACGACCTGTTCCGGCCCGCGTTCGGGCCCGGGTCCGCCGCCGCCCACCGTGACGGCGGCGCCCAACCGCTGGCGGGCGACCTCCGCTCGCTGCGACACGACGTCGACACCCTCGAGGATCTCGAGACCGTACGCGGGTTGGGGCTCGGGCCGCGTACGGCTCTCGCGTCGGTGCGGGTCGGAAGTCTCGGCTAGGAGTCGCCGGACGGCTTCTCGGAGCCGGTCGACGGGGTCGTCGGGGTCCCGTTCGCCGGGGCCTTCTTCGCCGGGGTCTTCTTCGCCGTCGTCGTCTTCTTCGCCGCAGTCTTCGCCGGGGCCTTCTTGGCCGTCGTCTTCTTGGCTGCGGTCGTCTTCTTCGCGGCGGTCGTCTTCTTCGCGGCGGTCGTCTTCTTCGCGGCCGTCGTCTTTGACGGGGTCGTCTTCGCCGGGGTCGCCGTCGAAGGAGTCTCCGTCGCCGAGGTCGCCGTCGGGGTCGCCGTCGCGGCGGAGGTCTTCTTCGCCGCAGGCGTTTTCTTCGCGGTCGTCTTCTTGGCGGCGGTCTTCTTGGCGGTCGACGTCGTGGCCGCCGGGGCCTTCTTGGCCGTCGTCTTCTTCGCCGGGCTCTTCTTGGCCGCCGTCGTCTTGGCAGCGCTCGTCGCGGTCGGGGTCGTCTTCACCGGCTCGGGCTTCTCGGCCGGAGCGGGCTTCTCAGCCGGGGCGACGGTCTCCGCCTTGGTGACCTCGACGGCGGGCTTCGGCTCGACGACCGGCTCCGCGGCAGGCTTCACGACGGGCTCAGCGGCCTTGGCCGGCGCCTTGCGTCCGGGCCGCGGCACCTTGACCTTCGGGACGGAGGGGAGCTTGACCTTGCCGGTCACCACGTCGGTGACCAGCTTGCCCGCCGTCTCCTTCACCGCTTCGACTACTTTTCCGGCCTGTTTGCTGGCATCAGCTACTCGTTTTCTCACCACCTGATCGACCTTAGGCCATCCCCGCTCGTTCCGGACATACCGACGGCATGTGAAAACGGACTGTTCACCTGATCTCTCCTGATTCCGACGCCTCGGCGTGGTTACCGTGGAGAGACTCGGGGCACGTCGGCAGCACCGCTTCGACATCACAGGCCAACGGGTGACAGGACGAGGAAGGTACGACCATCACCGACGTGCACATCGACGAGGAACAGCAGCCCGTGGTGCTCGAGGAGCAGCCGACCACCGTGAGGCACAGCCGCGCCGGGATCCTCTTCTCGGCCTGCATCGTCCTCGCCCTGATCGCCTCCGTGGCCTGGCTGGCCGTCCACACGACCCGGCTCGCCGAGGGCCGCACCGGCGCCAACGACCCGACGCCCGCGCCGCCCGCTCCGACGGTCCGCAACAACGCGCCCGCCATCCCCGCGACGTACGCGGATCTGCCCGTGGGTCCCGCGACGACCCTGCCGTTCGTCGACCGGGCCGGGCGGCTCCAGCTCGGCGCGAAGCCGCAGAAGGTCTTCGGCTCCCGGATGAGCGTGGCCGGGTGGACGGTGCTGATGTACGAGCGCGCCGACAAGCCCGGCCCGGTGTGGATCGCGCGACGCGGGCGGACCATCCAGGTCCCCGGCCTGTGGATCCAGCCGGTCCTGAGCAAGGACGGCAACCGGCTCTTCGCCCTGCAGCAGACCGGCGACGAGACCTCCGCCCTGGTCGCGGTGGATGCCGCGACCGGCAAGGAGACCGATCGGCTCGACCTCGAGGGCACCCCGGCCGCCACGGCGATCCTCGGCACCGACCGCACCCGGGCCTACTTCCGCACCGGCATCGTCCAGGCCCCTCCCGCCGTACCCGGCAACTACGGCGAGCTGACCGTCTCCCGGCCGCCGGTGACGGCATGGGATCCCGGCCACGCGACCCAGCGGATCTCCCTGCCGCTCGGCTACCAGCAGCTGATCCCGCTGCGCCGCGGCGTACTCCTCCACAACCCCAGCGAGTGGGAGGCCCGCTTCGCCGCCATCGAGGCCGACGGCAGCCTCACCCAGCCCGGCGTCCACGCGCCGCTGCCCGGCTCGTTCGCCGACTCCCCCGACGGCTCGATCGTCGTCATCGCCCGCAACCCCAGCGACCCGGGCATGATCAGCTACGGCGCGGAGCGCGGCATCGCGGTCGACATGAGCACGTCGGAGCACATCGACCTGCGCGTACCCGACTCCGTCGAGAAGGTCTACGTCGCCGGCTTCGAGTCCGACCGCAGCGTCGTCCTCTACACCGCGGCCCCCACCGACTCCTGGTACCTCCGCTGCTGGGTCGACACCGGCTCCTGCGACCGCATCACCGGCTCCCAACGCGACCCCGACGGCCACCAGATCCGCTACCCCTCCCTCCCCTGACCGCCGAGGCGTCAGGTACGTCGGCCGAATCGGCACCTGTGGAGGCCGAAAAAGCAGTTGTGGGCGACGAGAGTGCACTCTCGTCGCCCACAACTGACGATTCGATCTTCCTCAGGCGTGCTGGGTGACCGGCTTGAAGGAGGGCCGGGTGGCCTCGTACGCGGCGATGTCGTCCTCGTGGGACAGCGTGATGCCGATGTCGTCGAGGCCCTCGAGGAGGCGCCAGCGGGTGTAGTCGTCGATGTCGAAGGAGTCCTCGATGGCGTCGACGCCCTCACCTGCACGGACGGTGCGCGACTCCAGGTCGACCGTGATCTGGGCGCCGGGGTTGTCGTCGAGGTAGTCCCACAGCTTCTGGACGACCTTCTCGTCGACCTTCGCCGCGAGCAGGCCGGCCTTGCCGGAGTTGCCGCGGAAGATGTCGCCGAAGCGGCTGGAGATGACGACGCGGAAGCCGTAGTCCATCAGGGCCCAGACGGCGTGCTCCCGCGAGCTCCCCGTCCCGAAGTCGGGGCCGGCCACGAGGACGGAGGCCCCGGCGTACGCCTCGTTGTTGAGCACGAAGGCCGGGTCGTTGCGCCAGGCGGCGAAGAGGCCGTCCTCGAAGCCGGTGCGGGTGACGCGCTTGAGGTAGACCGCGGGGATGATCTGGTCGGTGTCGACGTTGCTGCGGCGCAGCGGTACGCCTACGCCGGTGTGGGTGGTGAACTTGTCCATGGTTCTCAGGCCTCCACGAGAGTCAGGTCGGCGGGCGAGGAGAGGGTGCCGCGTACGGCGGTGGCGGCGGCCACCTCCGGCGAGACCAGGTGGGTGCGACCGCCCTTGCCCTGGCGACCCTCGAAGTTGCGGTTGGAGGTGGAGGCCGAGCGCTCGCCGGGGGCGAGGGTGTCGGGGTTCATGCCCAGGCACATCGAGCAGCCCGCCCCGCGCCACTCGGCGCCGGCGTCGATGAAGATCTTGTGCAGACCCTCCTCCTCGGCCTGGAGACGCACCTTGGCCGAGCCCGGCACCACCAGGAAGCGGGTGCCCTCGGCGACGTGGTGGCCCTGGATGATGTCGGCAGCCGTACGCAGGTCCTCCATGCGCCCGTTGGTGCAGGAGCCCAGGAAGACGGTGTCGATGTGCACCTCGCGCATCGGGGTGCCGGCCTCGAGACCCATGTAGGTCAGGGCCTTCTCGGCGGCGATCTTCTCGTCGGCGTCCTCGAAGTCGTCGGGGCTCGGCACCGAGGCGCCCAGCGGGACGCCCTGGCCCGGGTTGGTGCCCCAGGTGACGAACGGGGTGACCTCGGCGGCGTCGAGGACGATCTCCTTGTCGAAGGTCGCGTCCTCGTCGGTGACCAGCGACTTCCAGTGCGCGACGGCCCGGTCCCACTCGGCGCCCTTGGGAGCCTCGGGCTTGTCCTTGATGTAGGCGAAGGTGGTCTCGTCGGGAGCGATCATGCCGGCCTTGGCACCCCACTCGATCGACATGTTGCAGATCGTCATCCGGGCCTCCATGGAGAGCTCCCGGATCGCCTCGCCGCGATACTCCACGATGTAGCCCTGGCCACCGCCGGTGCCGGTCTTGGAGATCAGCGTGAGGATCAGGTCCTTGGCGCTGACGCCGTCGGGCAGGGTGCCGTTGACCGTGACCGCCATCGTCTTGGGCTTGTCCTGCATCAGCGTCTGGGTCGCCAGCACGTGCTCGACCTCGGAGGTGCCGATGCCGAACGCGATCGCACCGAACGCACCGTGCGTGCTCGTGTGGGAGTCACCGCACACGATCGTCATGCCCGGCTGGGTGAGCCCGAGCTGCGGGCCGACCACGTGCACGATCCCCTGCTCCGCGTCGCCGAGCGGGTGGAGGCGTACGCCGAACTCCTCGGCGTTCTTGCGCAGCGTCTCGACCTGGGTGCGGCTCACCGGGTCGGCGATCGGCTTGTCCCAGTCGAGGGTCGGGACGTTGTGGTCCTCGGTGGCGATGGTGAGGTCGGGGCGACGCACCTTACGGTTGGACAGGCGCAGGCCCTCGAAGGCCTGCGGACTCGTCACCTCGTGGATGAGGTGAAGGTCGATGTAAAGGAGATCAGGCTCTCCTGCGGTCGACCGGACGACATGCTCGTCCCACACCTTCTCCGACAAGGTCCTGCCCATGACACGTTCTCCATCTGGCATCTTTGGTCTGTAGTGGCCGGTGGCGGTTCGAGCGTCGATTCGCGATGTCAGATCCGCCACTTCCAGTCTGCTTCTCCGAGCGTAACGTTGCATCTCAGGTTCTGAGAAGTTAGTCTTGCGATATGGACAGTTCCAGCGGTGTGGGTGTGCTCGACAAGGCCGCCCTTGTGCTCACAGCTCTCGAATCCGGCCCGGCGACCCTCGCGGGCCTGGTGGCCGGCACGGGTCTCGCCCGTCCGACCGCACACCGTCTGGCGGTCGCTCTCGAGCACCACCGTCTGGTCGCCCGCGACATGCAGGGACGCTTCGTCCTCGGGCCGCGCCTGGCCGAGCTCTCCGCCGCCGCCGGCGAGGACCGGCTGCTGGCGACCGCAGGGCCCGTCCTGGCGCGTCTGCGCGACATCACCGGCGAGTCCGCCCAGCTGTGGCGGCGCCAGGGCGACTTCCGCGTCTGCGTCGCGGCCGCCGAGCGTCCCTCCGGCCTGCGCGACACCATCCCCGTCGGCTCGCAGCTGACGATGCGCGCCGGGTCGGCCGCTCAGATACTGATCGCGTGGGAGGACCCCGAGCGCCTCCACCGTGGCCTGCAGAACGCCGCCTTCTCCGCGGCCGCCCTCTCCGGCATCCGCCGCCGCGGCTGGGCGCAGTCGATCGGCGAGCGTGAGGCCGGCGTCGCGTCGGTGTCCGCGCCCGTCCGCTCCCCCGGCGGCAAGGTCATCGCCGCCGTCTCCGTCTCCGGCCCCCTCGAGCGCCTCACCCGTCAGCCCGGGAAGATGCACGCGCCGGCTGTCCTCGCCGCCGCCGACCGGCTCTCGGAGTCGCTGCGGCGGGCGGCTGCGGAGTAACTGCTGTCACTCCAGCCCCAGGAATACCCGGTTGACCGGGTATTCCTGCACTTCTCAGGCAATGCAACACCAGAGAAGTGCAGGTTTCACCGGTCAACCGGGTATCCCTGCAACCTCAGCCGCAGATCTCCCGAACCGCCTCCCGCACGGTCTTGAAGTCCTCCGCACGCGTCTGCTCCCCGGACAACCCGACGATCACGGCCACGTGGTAGTCGTCGAAGAGCCGGGGCTCGGCGTCCTCGAGATCCCCGGCGACCAGCACGACGACCCCGGCGGCGGTGCTCTCGGCGAACCGCACCGACCAGGTCGGCTGCTGGAGCCCACCGACCCGTTCGATGGTGTTCTTCGCCTCGTCGCTCGACACGTCCTGATCGCACGTCACCCGGCCGTTGAGCAACAGCTCGCCGCCACCCCCGCTCCGGCTCACCCCGGTCGCGGGCGCTGCGGTCGCTGCGCCGGACGAGGGCTCGGCCGGCGCCTCCTCACCGCACCCGGCGAGAGCGGCCACGAGCACGGCAGCCGCCAGCGGCGTACGCCACCACGTCGGTCTCGCCATCAGAAGAGCGCACCGCTCTCCAGACCCAGCAGCGTCGTCTTGCGGTCCAGGCCACCGGCGTAGCCGGTCAGGGAGCCGTCGGCGCCGACCACGCGGTGGCACGGGATGACGATCGGGATCGGGTTCTTGCCGTTGGCGAGCCCGACGGCGCGGGCGCCGTGGCCGGTCATCTCCAGGCGGCCGGCGATCTGCCCGTAGGAGCAGGTCGTGCCGTACTCGATCTGCCGCAGCTGGTCCCAGACCCGCACCTGGAACGGCGTCCCTGCGGGAGCCAGCGGGAGGTCGAAGTGGGTCCGGTCACCGGCGAAGTACTCGGCGAGCTGCCGGGCACATTCGACGAGCAGCGGGTCCGAGTCGGACCGCTCCCCGCGCGGGCGGTTCTCGGCGTAGAGAGCCGGCATGAAGTCGATCGCGGTGATCGCGCCGTCGTGCGCGACCAGCCGAAGCTCGCCGACGGGCGAGTCGATGATGGTCCACATCAGAGTTCCTCCAAGGCAGTCAGTGAAGTCCACAGGTAGAGCAGGGCGTACGAGCGCCACGGCCGCCACGCGGCGGCGTCCGCCGCGGGCGCACCGAGCACGTCCAGCGCTCGTCGGATGCCGACATCGGTCGGCAGGAAGACATCGGGGTGGCCGAGCGCGCGCAGCGCGACGTAGTCGGCGGTCCAGGGGCCGACCCCGGGCAGGCTGATCAGCTGTTCGTGGACGACGTCGCGGTCGGTGCCCCGGTCGAGCTGGAGCTCGCCGGAGGCGAGCGCCGCGGCCAGCCCGGTGACCGCCCTTCCGCGCGAGCGCGGCATGGGCATGCCGGCCGGATCCGCGGCCGCCAAGGCCTCGGCGGAGGGGAACAGGTGGGTGAGGCCGGGGATGTCGGTCGAGATCGGGTGGCCGTGCTCGGCGACGATCCCCGCGAGCACGGTGCGCGCGCCGGCGACCGAGACCTGCTGCCCCACGATCGTACGCAGCGCCAGCTCGCCTCCGTCGACCGTCCCGGGCACCCGCAACCCGGGCAGCACCCGGGCCAGCGGGCCGATCACCGGGTCACCGGCGAAGACGTCGCCCACCGCACGCGGGTCGCAGTCGGCGTCGAGCAGCCGGCGGGCACGCTCGACGGCCGCGGTTGTGTCGCGCAGGTCGGTGAGCTTGAAGGTCGCGTGCACGAAGCCCGTCTCGCCCTCGGGGATGTCGGCGAGCTCGAGGCGCAGCGTGCCCGGCCCGTTGGGCAGGTCGAGCGTCCGGGCGAACCATCGCCGTCCCTCGTCGACCCCCGCCGCCTCGACGCCCGGCACCACATGGTCACGGAGGAAGGCGTGCAGGGCACGGCCGGCGAACGGCGTACGCACCGCGAGTCGCAGCGCGATCGTCCCGTCGGCCCGGCGGCGCGAGCCACGGCGGCCGCGGAGCTCGGTCGGCGAGGCCGCATAGACCTCGCGGACGGTGTCGTTGAACTGACGTACGCTCGAGAAGCCCGCCGCGAAGGCGATGTCGGCGAAGCCGAGCTCGGTGGTCTCGACCAGCGTCCGGGCGGTCTGCGCGCGCCGCGCCCTGGCCAGCGCCAGCGGGCCGGCGCCCAGCTCGGTGGTCAGCAGCCGGGTCAGGTGGCGGGGCGAGTAGCCCACTCGGCGGGCCAGCCCCTCGACGCCTTCGCGGTCGACGACGCCGTCGGCGATCAGCCGCATCGCCCGCCCCGCCAGGGTCGCGGCCACGTCCCACTCGGGACTGCCCGGGGTGGCGTCGGGACGGCAGCGCTTGCAGGCCCGGTAGCCGGCCGCCTGAGCCGCGGCCGCGGTCCGGTGGAAGGAGACATTGGTCAGTGCCGGGGTGCGGGCCGGGCACGAAGGACGGCAGTAGATCCCGGTGGAGGCCACCGCGGTGTAGAAGATCCCGTCGAAGCGCCGGTCGCGCGAACGAACGGCGCGGTAGCACGACTCGAAGTCGAGTCCGTTCAAGCTCGTCGTCCCATCCATGTTCTCCATGTTGCCGCGTCAGGAACGAAATTACGCGCGGTTTTCGGACAGTGCCTTCCTCATGGTTTCACAATGCCGTTACCTGAAGCAGCAACCTCTCGGCTCACTGGCGCGTACAACCTGTGTGGGCTGCGCACGCAGACCGGCGAGGGAGGGCGATGAGGACCGAAGCGAGGTCGGGGACACGTACGGTCGTGCTCACCGTCGCGATCACGATGTTGTTGCTGGCAGCCGCCACCGGGATCGGCACCTGGGTCTTCTACGACCACCTCAACCGCAATCTCGCCTCGGGCGGCGACATCCACCATCTCGTCGACGAGCCGGAGACCGAGGACGAGGGCACCGAGCAGCCGCTGAACATCCTGATCCTCGGCACCGACGCACGTGACTGCGACGGCTGCTCGATCGACGGCGAGGGTGGCTCCGGCGGCTCCGACAGCACGATCCTGCTCCACGTCTCCGCCGACCGGACGTCGGCCTACGGGGTCTCGATCCCCCGGGACGCGCTCGTCGACCGTCCCGAGTGCACCGCCGCCGACGGCACCACGATCCCCGAGGCGAAGGGCGTGATGTGGAACCAGGCCTATTCGCTGGGCGGGCCGATCTGCACCGCCCGCCAGACCGAGCTGCTCACAGGGATCGCGATCGACCACTATCTCGCTCTCGACTTCGCCGGGTTCCGCGGCATGGTCGACGCCGTCGGCGGTGTCACGATCTGCATCCCAGAGGCGATCGACGACGAGGAGCACAACATCTTCCTCCCTGCCGGCACCCACAACCTGCGGGGGAAGCAGGCCCTCGACTACGTCCGCAACCGCTCCTCCACCCCCAACGCAGACCTCGGCCGGATGCGCCGCCAGCAGTACTTCCTCACCGCCCTCGCCACCAAGGTCCTCTCCGCCGGCACCCTGACCCGCCCACGCCGGCTCGCCACGTTCGCCACGGAGCTGTCGAAGTCGATCACCACCGACGTCGGCTCGGTCGCCGGGCTCGCCGCCCTCGCCGGCGAGATGCGCGACCTCGACCCGGGGAGCATCGAGTTCGAGACCGTCCCCAACCGGGCCTTCCCGGAGGGTGATCCGCAGTGGGGCCGTCTGGAGATCCTGCCCAAGGCCGACGAGCTGTGGCAGCGGATGCTCGAGGACCGTCCGCTCGACGACGCGACCGCCCCTGCCGCACCGACGCCGTCGAGCTCCCCGACCAGCTCCGCCACACGCGGAAATCCCGAGGTCAGCGCCATCCCGGGCGAGGGCCCGGCCGAGTCCGAGACGCCCGAGGAACAGGAGAAGGACGCCGCAGACAACGGCCTGTGCTCGCCCGCCCGAATGTGATGTGATCCACTCACCCCATGACCAACACCACGGTTCCCGTCGGGGTCGGCGCCCTCACCTTCGACCAGGTCGTCGCCGTCGCCCGTCACAACGCCCCCATCACCCTCACCGACGAGTCTCTTGCTGCGATGGCCGCCAGCCGTGCGCTCATCGAGGACCTCGCCCACGACACCCGGCCCCACTACGGGATCTCCACCGGTTTCGGGGCACTGGCCAACACCTCGATCCCGCCCGAGCACCGCGCCCAGCTGCAGGCCTCGCTGGTCCGCTCGCACGCGGCCTCCTCCGGCGCGGAGATCGAGAAGGAGGTCGTACGCGGCCTCATGCTGCTGCGCCTCTCGACCCTCGCCACGGGGCGGACCGGCGTGCGCCCCGAGGTCGCCCAGACCTACGCCGCGCTCCTGAACGCCCAGATCACCCCCGTCATCGGCGAGTACGGCTCGCTCGGCTGCTCCGGCGACCTGGCCCCGCTCGCGCACTGCGCACTCGCGGCGATGGGTGAGGGCGACGTACGCAACGCGTCCGGCGAGCTCGTGCCCGCGGCCGACGCGCTGGCGGCCGCCGGGATCACCCCGGTGGCGCTGCGCGAGAAGGAGGGTCTGGCGCTGATCAACGGCACCGACGGGATGCTGGCGATGCTGGTCCTCGCGCTCGCCGACCTGGACGACCTGGTGGCCACCGCCGACATCGCCGGAGCGCTCAGCATCGAGGGGCTCCAGGGCACCGACAGCGTCTTCGCCGAGGACCTCCAGGCGCTGCGCCCGCACGTCGGCCAGGCGACCTCGGCCGCCAACATCCGCGCCGTCCTCGCGGGCAGCGGCATCGTCGCCGACCACCGCGGCACCGGTTTCACCCGGGTGCAGGACGCCTACTCGCTGCGCTGCGCACCCCAGGTCCACGGCGCGGTCCGCGACACGATGGCCCACGCCGCGCGGGTGGCCGAGGTCGAGCTCGCCAGCGCTGTCGACAACCCGGTGATCACCCTCGACGGCCGGGTCGAGTCCAACGGCAACTTCCACGGGGCACCGGTCGGCTACGTACTCGACTTCCTGGCCATCGCCACCGCCGACCTCGCCTCGATCTCGGAGCGCCGCACCGACCGGTTCCTCGACAAGGCCCGCAACCACGGGCTGC
Source organism: Nocardioides luteus (assembly GCF_000960475.2). Lineage (GTDB taxonomy): Bacteria > Actinomycetota > Actinomycetes > Propionibacteriales > Nocardioidaceae > Nocardioides > Nocardioides luteus_A. The sequence continues at coordinate 174,801 of NZ_JZDQ02000003.1, forward strand.
CGCCGTTCCTCGCCCATGACCCCGGGGTCGACTCGGGCCACATGATCGCGCAGTACACCCAGGCCGGGATCGTCTCCGACCTCAAGCGTCTGGCCGTGCCGGCGAGCGTCGACTCCATCCCGACCTCCGCGATGCAGGAGGACCACGTCTCGATGGGCTGGAACGCGGCCCGCAAGCTGCGCCGTGCGATCTCCGGGGCTCGTCAGGTCGTCGCCATCGAGCTCCTCACCGCGGCCCGTGCCATCGACATGCGTGCCCCCGAGCGCCCCGGTGCCGTGGGCGCCGCGCTGGTCGAGCAGATCCGCACCCTGGTCCCCGCACCCGGCCCCGACCGTTTCCTGGCACCCGACATCAAGGCGGTCGTGACCCTCGTCGAGACCGGTGAGCTGCTGGCGAAGGCCCGGGAACTGGCCGCCATCGTCTGATCGCTGCGGCGGGGCTCGGGCATTTTCCCGCCATGGCGGGAATCTGACGCCCACCACCGCAGATCCGGCCGCATTTTCCCGCCATGGCGGGAAAATGCGGCCATCAGCGCGCCCGGACACCAACATTTCCCGGGGCGGCCTGCGAACCCGGCCCGCGATGCGGTGAGATGGACCACATGAGCGAACCACGCACCGTCCGCGCAGCGCGCGGCCCCGAGATCACCGCCAAGACCTGGCAGACCGAGGCCGCCAAGCGCATGCTGATGAACAACCTCGACCCCGAGGTGGCCGAGCGCCCCGACGACCTGGTCGTCTACGGCGGCACCGGCCGGGCCGCGCGGTCCTGGGAGGCGTACGACGCCATCGTCCGCACCCTCGACGAGCTCGAGGCCGACGAGACGCTGCTGGTGCAGTCCGGCAAGCCGGTCGGTGTCTTCCGCACCCACGAGTGGGCGCCGCGGGTCCTGATCGCCAACTCCAACCTCGTTGGCGACTGGGCGACCTGGCCGGAGTTCCGGCGGCTGGAGTCGCTCGGCCTGACCATGTACGGCCAGATGACCGCCGGCTCGTGGATCTACATCGGCACCCAGGGCATCCTCCAGGGCACCTACGAGTGCTTCGCGGCCATCGCCCGGAAACGCTTCGGGGGGACGCTGGCGGGGACGCTGACGCTGACCGGCGGCTGCGGCGGCATGGGCGGCGCCCAGCCGCTCGCGGTGACCCTCAACGAGGGCGTCGTGATCGTCGTCGACGTCGACGCCGCCCGCCTCCAGCGCCGGGTCGACCACGGCTACATGGACACCGTCGCCACCTCCCTCGACGACGCGCTGGCCCAGGCCGACGAGGCCAAGAAGGCCCGTACGCCGCGCTCCATCGGCCTCGTCGGCAACTGCGCCGCGGTCTTCCCCGAGATCCTGGCTCGCGGTGTCGACGTCGACATCGTCACCGACCAGACGTCGGCCCATGACCCGCTGTCCTACCTCCCGCTGGACTACACGGTCGAGGAGTGGGCCGCGCGGGCCGAGGAGGATCCCGACGGCTTCACCGAGAAGGCGCAGGCCTCGATGGCGAAGCACGTCGAGGCGATGGTCGGCTTCATGGACCGTGGCGCCGAGGTGTTCGACTACGGCAACTCGCTGCGCGAGGGCGCCCGCCTGGGCGGCTTCGCGAACGCGTTCGCGTTCCCGGGCTTCGTGCCCGCCTACATCCGGCCGCTCTTCGAGGAGGGTCTCGGCCCGTTCCGCTGGGCGGCGCTCTCGGGCGACCCCGAGGACATCGCCAAGACCGACCGGGCGATCGTCGAGCTCTTCCCCGAGAACGAGGGGCTCAAGCGCTGGATCACCCAGGCCGGCGAGAAGGTGCACTTCGAGGGCCTGCCGGCGCGGATCTGCTGGCTGGGCTACGGCGAGCGTCATCTCGCCGGGCTGAAGTTCAACGAGATGGTCGCCTCCGGCGAGCTCTCCGCGCCGGTCGTGATCGGCCGCGACCACCTCGACTCCGGCTCGGTGGCCTCGCCCTACCGCGAGACCGAGAAGATGTTGGACGGCTCCGACGCGATCGCCGACTGGCCGCTGCTCAACGCCCTCCTCAACACCGCCTCCGGCGCGAGCTGGGTGAGCATCCACCACGGTGGCGGTGTCGGCATCGGTCGCTCCATCCACGCCGGCCAGGTCTGTGTCGCCGACGGCACTCCCCTGGCCGCGCAGAAGATCGAGCGCGTCCTGACCAACGACCCCGGGTCCGGCGTCATGCGCCACGTGGACGCCGGCTACGAGCACGCGCGCGAGGTCGCTCGCGAGCGCGGCCTCAACGTACCGATGCTCGATTAGCTCGACAGATGCACACAGTGGGCATGGTCTGTTGACCGCACCAACTTCCGCGTGCCCTGCGAGCGGGCGCGGGGTTGGTCCAGCCCGTGCGTGGGTACCGCCGACATATGGCATCTCAGCGAGTTCGCAGCGGGCCCCCGGGCGTAGACGCGTACTCACCGGAGGAGATCCCGCGCAAAGGCTGGGTCCAGGTTGCGAAGCGGGCGTGGGGGGAGGCGAAGTCCGACCAGCTACCTCTGCTGGCGGCCGGCGTCGCCTTCTACTCGTTCCTGGCGGTGTTTCCGGCGATGATCGCGGCGGTGATGCTCTACGGTCTGGTCCGCGACCCCGGGGACGTTCAGCGCGAAGTCGACGATCTGTCCCAGACGCTGCCCTCGGACGCGGCGAGCGTGCTGACCACCCAGTTGGAGGCGATCACCTCCACCTCGTCGGGTTCCCTCGGGCTCGGGCTGCTGGTCAGCCTGATTCTGGCGCTGTGGAGCGCTTCAGGCGGCGTCGGCAGCATCATGAGCGCGGTCAACGTCGCCTATGACGAGGAGGAGACGCGCGGATTCGTCAAGCGCAAGCTGCTGTCCCTCGGGCTCACCGTCGCTGCGATCGTGTTCGTGATCGTGACGATCTCGTTGGTGGCGGTCGCTCCGGCGCTGCTCGACAACCTCGTCGACGCCGGTCCGGTGCGTTGGGGCCTGGAGGCGGCACGCTGGGTGGGTCTGGTGGTCGCGATGTCGATCGCGCTGGCCGTCCTCTACAAGGTGGCCCCGGACCGCGACGACGCCGAGCTCCGTTGGGTTTCCGTGGGAGCCGTCGTGGCGACGGTCCTGTGGCTGGTAGCCAGCGTCGGGTTCTCCCTGTACGTGGACAACTTCGGCTCCTACAACAAGACCTATGGCGCGCTGGCCGGCGTGGTCGTGTTGCTGCTGTGGCTGTGGCTGACGATGTACGTCGTGCTGCTGGGTGCCGAGATCAACGCGGAGGCCGAGCAGCAGACCGTGGCGGACACCACGGTCGGCCCGGATGAACCGCTCGGCGAGCGCGGCGCGGTGAAGGCTGACAGCATCCCCGATGACCAGACCCCGCGACCGGCCGACCCTTGAGAGGCCACGGCGGGGCTTGAGAATGCCCGGTGAGCTCCTGGGCGCCCTGCGTCTCAGCGTTGCTCGTCGGGCATGGTCCGACTCACCCGCGCCGCTTGCCGAGCACGACCAGGTAGCGGCACGGCTCGTCGGTCGGGTTGACGAAGACGCAGTCGGCCGGTGGCCCCAGCTGCAGGCAGTCCCCCGCGTCGAGCTCGTGGACGAGGTCGCCCTCGACGAACCGCAGGTGGCCCGACAGCACCCAGATCTGCTGCTCCTTGAAAGCGTACGCCGAGGCCGGCGCGGCCACCGACGCCCCGGGAGGGAACTCCACCTCGACCAGCTCCAGGATCCCGCGCGCGGGCGGGGAGACGGCGCGGCGTACGTAACCGGTCTCGGGGTCCTTCCACTCGGGCTGCTCGGCACGCCTGGCCACGCGCACGGCGTCCCCCTCGACCCGCGCGATCAGCTCGGACAGGGTGAGCTCCAGGGCACCGGAGAGACGGGCGAGCAGCACCGCCGTCGGCTGCGCCTCACCCCGCTCGATCTTGGAGATCATCGCCCGCGACACGCCGGAGGCCTCGGCGAGAGCCGCGACGGTCAACCCGGCCGACTCCCGCGCCGACCTGATGTTGGCCGCCAGGGCATCACCAAACGTGTCACTATCGTCAGTCATGTGACTACTATAGGAGACATGCCCTCCTGGACCATCCGCGACGCGACGCCGGACGACGCCGCGGCCTGCGCTGAGATCTACGAGCCGTACGTCCGCGACACCGTCATCTCCTTCGAGACCGAGCCACCGACGGCCGAGGAGATGGCCGACCGCATCAAGTCGGCCCAGGCCGAGCACGCCTGGCTCGTCCTCGAGGCCGACGACAAGGTGGTCGGCTACGCGTACGCCACCCAGCACCGCACCCGCGCCGCCTACCGTTGGGCGTGCGACGTGTCGATCTACCTGGAGACCGGCCGTCGCCGCAGCGGCGCCGGCAAGGCCCTGTACGCCGCCCTCCTCCCGCTCCTGCGCGAGCGCGGCTATCGCCGGGCACTGGCCGGGATCGCGCTCCCCAACGAGGCGAGCATCGGCCTGCACCGCTCCTTCGGCTTCACCGACGTCGGCGTCTACCGCCGCATCGGCTGGAAGCTCGACGCCTGGCACGACGTCGCCTGGATGCAGCTCGATCTCTGAGCCTCGCTCAGGCGGGAGCGAGCACCTCCACCAAGGTGCGCCGCAGCCAGTCTCGATACTCGGCCTGCTGCCACCCCGTCGTACGCCGCAACAGCAGGTAGCTCTCGGCCTGAGCCGCCAGCGCCACCGTCTCCTCCTGCCACACCGGGTCGGCCACCTCCGCGAGCAGACCGTCCGCCCGGGCGGCGCGGACGAACCGTCGCATCAGCTCACGGGTGTCGGCGCGGCCCGCCTGGAAGGCCTCGGCCAGCTCCGGTTCGGAGGCCTGTGCCTGCAGCGCGACCTCGAAGAGGTCGCCGGCTCGCGCCATCAGGTCGGCGTTTCCATCGACGAGTGCGTTGATCCGGTCCTGGAGAGCCGACTCCGTGAGAGCCGCCTGGAACCAGTCCCGCTCGCCGACCGTGCGCTGCTCGGCGTCTCCCCCGACGGCCACGTCGACGACACTGCGCAGCAAGGCCGCCTTGGTGCCGAATCGGACGTAGACGGTCCGGTGCCCGACCCTGGCTCGGTCGGCGACCGCCGTCAGCGTGGTCGCGTGATAGCCGTCGCGTACGAACAGCGCCCGCGCGGCGTCGAGGATGCGTTCCTGGGTCTCGGCCACCTTCGCGGCACGAAGTCCCTTGACAGGGGTGCTCACGAGATGCAGCATAACTGCATGATTGCAGTTTGACTGCAACAAAAGGGAGGTGTTTCATGATCGCCACTGACGCCCCCGCTCTGGACGGGGTGCACCACGTGAAGCTGCCGGTCAGCGACCTCGAGCGCTCGCGCGCGTGGTACGCATCCCGGCTCGGCTACGTCACGCTGATCGAGTTCACGAAGGGCGGCCGCACGACCGGCATCACCATGCGCCACCCGAACGGCGGGCCGATGATCGGATTCGTCCTCGACCCGGATCTCGCCGGACGGGCGAGCGGCTTCGACTACTTCTCGATCGGCGTACGTAGCAAGGCCGATCTCGAGAACCTGGCCGAGCGGCTCGCAGCGCTCGGCGAGGAGAACGCAGGCGTCCATTTCGCCACCATCGGCTGGATCCTGCCCGGCACACACGACCCCGACGGCCACGAGGTCCGCTTCTACACGAACGACCATCACACCGACGTTCCCGACGAGGATCTGCCGCTGGTGGTGGACGACCCGATCGGCACCGAGGCCGAGCGGGAGCGAGCCCACAACGCGAAAGCGGCCCCTCCCAGCGCTGGCTGAGAAGGACCGCTTCGGTATGTGTACCCCCGACCGGATTTGAACCGGCGTTACCGCCGTGAGAGGGCGACGTCCTAGGCCGCTAGACGACGGGGGCTTGCACCTGTCATCAGGACCGATTCGGTCCCGCTGACGAGAGAAAACACTACCCGATGACCTGCCGATCCCCCACATCGGCACCACCCCTCCGGCACCAGCCGCATCAGCACCCTGGCCGGAAATGACGAAGAGCCCGAGTCGATGACTCGGGCTCTTCCTGCGTGGTACCCCCGACCGGATTTGAACCGGCGTTACCGCCGTGAGAGGGCGACGTCCTAGGCCGCTAGACGACGGGGGCTTGCAGCGGGTGAAACCTTAGCGAACCGCTTCGGTGACTCCCAAATCCTCCGGAGAGGATCCGCTGGGCTACTAGGACTCGAACCTAGAATAACTGGACCAGAACCAGTCGTGTTGCCAATTACACCATAGCCCATCGCCTTGCTGGACTTAGCTCCAGAAGGACGATCCGGCCCTGGGGATTTCTCCCTCGAACCGAGAGGAAACATTACCGGCGAGGTCCCCCGGCGACGAAATCGGCACGCCCCTAGATGCTCTTCGTCGTGGTCGAGAGGCCCGCCGACCGGGCCGCCCACACGGTCAGGGCGAGGAAGACGCCCGACTGGACCAGGGTGACCGGGATCCGCCACCACGATCCTTCGGAGGTGTTGAGCACCGTCGAGATGTCACCGAAGGCGACCGCCATGCCGAGGCTGACGAAGTTGTTGAGGACGTGCATCGCGATGCCGGCCTCGATGCCGCCGGTGGCGATCACGCAGATGCCCGCGACGATCCCGAAGGCGAACCGGTCCAGGAACAGCGGCAGATCCTGGGAGCCGTGGGCGAAGGCGAACAGCAGCGCGGTGATCGTCACCGAGACCGTGCGCGCCCAGGCCATCCCGCCGAACAGGGACCCGAAGGTCTGGAAGATGTAGCCGCGGAAGAGATACTCCTCCCCCGCCGCCTGCAGCGGGGTGAGCAGCACGATCACGAGCACGAAGTCGCGCATCGTGCTCGTGTAGGGGTTGAGCGTGCTGGGCCCGAGGTCGTCACCCGGGATCGGCAGCCGGGAGGCGATGATGATCGTGACCACCATCGTGACCGCCGCGATCCCCAGGCACTGCAGCAGCCACCGCCAGCGGATCCGGCGCTCGACCGAGGCCAGCCACCCCGGCCGCAGCCCGTGCAGCGCCCAGCACAGCAGCATCGCCGCCGGGATCGCCCCGGCCAGCGAGAGCAGCAGGAACGCGAGCGACTCCGGGGTGACGTTCTCGACGTCGGCGACCGCCGCCATCGAGGTGGCGACGTCGTCGCCGGTGAGCCGGAAGAAGAGCTCGAACCCGACCAGCACCACCGCCGGCGAGACGAAGAAGACACACAGTCCGATCAGGATGAGTCCGACCAGCGGCCGCCCCCAGCCGCTGCGCCCACTGCGCTGCACCTGGTAGTACGCCAGTCCCGAGGGCGGCTCCACGACCGTACTCATCCTGTCCGACCTACTTCCCGAGAACCGCCTTCAGGCGGCCCAGCGTACGCTCCCGGCCGAGCAGCTCCATGGATTCGAACAGAGGAGGGCTGATCCGCTTGCCGGTCACCGCGACCCGCACCGGGCCGTACGCCTTGCGCGGCTTGAGCCCGAGGCCGTCGATCAGGGCCGCGGTCAGCGCGTCCTGGATCTCGGCCGTCGACCAGGTGGAGAGGCCGGCCAGCGCGTCGTAGGAGGCCTTGACCACACCCAGGCCCTCCTCGTCGAGGAGCTTGGCGGCGTCCTCCTCGTCGAGCGTGAAGTCGGCCTCGGGCACGAAGAGGAATCGCAGCATGTCGGAGGCCTCGCCGAGCTTGTTGATCCGCTCGGCGACCAGCGGCATCGCCTGCTCCAGCATCTGCGCGTCGGCATCCGAGACCGGGTCCGAGACGACACCGTCGGCCTTGAGGTAGGGAATCACCCGGTGGGTGATCTCCTCGACCGGCAGCAGCCGCATGTGGGAGGCGTTGATCGCCTCGGCCTTCTTGATGTCGAAGCGGGCCGGGTTCTTGACCACGTCGGAGATCTCGAAGGCCTCGACCATCTCCTCCATGGTGAAGATGTCGCGGTCGGCCGCGATCGCCCAGCCGAGCAGCGCCACGTAGTTGAGCAGCCCCTCCGGCAGGAAGCCCTCCTCGCGGTACTTCAGCGCGTGCGCCTCCGGGTCGCGCTTGGAGAGCTTCTTGTTGCCCTGGCCCATGACGTACGGCAGATGACCGTACGCCGGGGCGCGGTCGGCCAGGCCAACCTCGACGAACGCGTCGAAGAGCGCGATCTGGCGGGGCGTCGAGGAGAGCAGGTCCTCGCCGCGGAAGACGTGGGTGATGTTCATGGTGGCGTCGTCGACCGGCGCGGTGAGCGTGTAGAGCGGGTCGCCGTTGGCGCGCGCGAGCGCATAGTCGGGGACGTGCTTGGTCTCGAAGGTCACCTCGCCGCGGACGAGGTCGTCGAAGGTGATCGAGCCGTCGGGCATGCGGAAGCGCGGGACCGAGGAGCGGCCCTCCGCCTCGTACGCCTTGATCTGGTCCTCGCTCAGGTCGCGGCAGTGGTTGTCGTAGCCCTGGGCGGGCGCCTCGCCCTTCTCGCCGGCGGCCTTGGCGGCCTTGTAGGCGGCGAGGCGCTCCTCGTAGCGGGCGGTGACCTCCTCGCCGGTACAGTAGCACTCGTAGACGTGGGAGGAGGCGCGCAGCCGGCCGAGCGCGTCGGCGTAGATCTCCGAGCGCTCCGACTGGCGGTAGGGGCCGTACGGGCCGCCGACCTCGACGCCCTCGTCCCAGTCGAGGCCGAGCCAGCGCATCAGGTCGATGAGCCCGTCGTAGGACTCCTGGGTGTTGCGCGCCTTGTCGGTGTCCTCGATGCGGAAGACGAAGGTGCCGCCGTGGTGGCGCGCGAAGGCCCAGTTGAACAGGGCGGTGCGGACCAGGCCGACGTGGGGCGAGCCGGTCGGCGAGGGTGCCATCCGGACCCGGTAGTCCTTCGGCTCGAGTGTGTTGTTCAGTCCGCTGCCAGTCACCGCTGTGCCACCTTGTTCGTCAGAGCTCCGAGCCCCTCGACGAAGATCTCGATCTCGTCGCCGGGCTCCATGGGACCGACACCCTCGGGGGTGCCGGTGAGGATCACATCGCCCGGCAGCAGCGTCATGACGCTGCTGATGTGGGCGATCAGCTTCGGGATGTCGTGGACGAGGTCCTTCGTGGACCCGTCCTGGACGACATCGCCGTTGAGGAATGTCTGGATGCGTACGCCGGCCGCCAGCTGCTCCGGCTCGACCTCGGTCTCGATCCAGGGACCGAGCGGGCAGAAGGTGTCGTAGCCCTTCGCCTGGGAGAAGTGCTTGAGCCGGCGCTGGACGTCGCGCGCGGTCACGTCGTTGGCGACCGTCATCCCGTAGATGACGTCCTTCACCTTCTCCACGGGGACATCGCGGCAGATCCGGCCGATCACGATCGCGAGCTCACCCTCGTAGTGCAGGTCCTCGACCCCTGCGGGGCGCTGGATCGCGTCGTCGGGGCCGCAGACCGCGGTGTTGGGCTTGATGAAGAAGAGCGGCTCCTCCGGGACCTCGTTGCCCAGCTCCGCAGCATGCTTGGCGTAGTTGCGGGCGACCGCGACCACCTTGCTGCGCGGGATCACCGGCGCGAGCAGCTTGACGTCGTCGAACTTGTGGACCTGGTCGGTGATGTTGACACCCGAGAACAGCGGGTCGCCCTGGAGCGCGACGACGGTCGCGTCCTCGCTGAGCTGGCCGTAGCCGTCGAGGTCCCCCATGACGACGCCGAACTGGGGCTCGCCACCCTTGGTCGTGAATCTGGCGATGCGCACAGGCTGAGCCTATCCGGACCCGTCGCCACGATTCACTTCACTATGCACCGCCTTCGTAGGCTTGTACGTCGTGGAGGTGCTGTCGCGTTCGGAGTGGACCGCTCGCGCGGCCGCCCATCGCGCCCGCCTGGCCCCCTACGTCGAGCCGCATCTCGCCCGCCGCGGCGCCCGGGTCAAGCACCCGGTCAACGACTTCCTCTTCACCTACTACTCCTACCGGCCCGCTCAGCTGCTGCGCTGGCACCCGGGGTTCGGGGTGGTCTTGTCGGAAGCCCCGGAGTACGCGGAGCTGCGCGGCTATTCGAACGGCACGGTCTCTCCTGAGTTCCTCACCGACAAGCGCCTGCTCGTCGAGACGCTCCTGAAGCTGCTCCGGGCCACCGCCGGGCGCGACGGCAACTTCGGCTGCTTCGGCCTCCACGAGTGGGCGATGGTCTACGGTCTCACCCCGGAACAGGTACGCCACGCCGACTGGCCGCTGCGGTTGGGCGCTGCCGGCACCGACCGCGTGGTCGAGTCCCACCGCATCGCGTGCAGCCACTTCGACGCGTACCGCTTCTTCACTCCCCCGGCCGCACCGCTCAACACCCTCTCGCCGCGATCGGACGACCGCGCCGCCTTCGAGCAGCCGGGGTGCCTGCACGGCAACATGGACCTCTACAAGCACGCCTTCCGGCTCTCGCCCCTGATCTCCTCCGACCTCGTCGCCGACTGCTTCGAGCTCGCCTGGGAGATCCGCACGATGGACATGCGCGCCGCTCCGTACGATCTCGCCGAGCTCGGCCTCGACCCGATCCGCATCGAGACGGCGGCCGGGAAGCAGGAGTACGCCGCCGCCCAGCGCGCGTTCGCCGAGCGCGCCGCTCCGCTGCGGGCGCGGCTGATCGTCGAGTGCGAGCGACTGCTCAGCGAGGTCAGCCGCGCCCCGAGTCATAGGTGATCTTCTGCGCGATCGCCTCCTCCACGGTGAAGCCGTAGTGCGCCGCGACCACAGCGGCCGCGAGAACGACGTCCGCCAACTCGTGGGCCACCGCGATCTTCCCACTGCCGTACGGGCGGCCATAAAGAGGCCCAGATCGGCCGCGACACGCCTGGACTGCGGCGTGTCGGCATCGATTCAGACGCCCTCGTGGCCTCTCTCCTTCCGGCCCTTGAACCTGCGTTGACGAGCCCCGGACTCAGCACTGCGACCGGAGGGCAGCGACCTGGAGCTCGACGGCGGCGGTGACTCGCGCGGCGTCGCCGGTGGCGAGGAGGTCGAGGAGGGCACCGCGGAGGGTGGCGAGGGCGAGGGTGCGGAGGGCGAGGCCGTGGGCGGTGGTCCGCTCGCGTTCGGGCTGACAGGAAGCCAGGACACCCAGCCAGTCGTTGACGGTCGACTCGGCGAAGCCGGCCCAGGCGCCGTCGGGCTCGACCAGGGAGCGGGCGTACGCCTCGGCCCACAGCCGCAGGAGGGGGCGGCGCTCCTCGGCGGCGAGCCAGGTGCAGACGTGGGAGACCGCCTCGGGAAGGCCCGTGATCGAGGAGTGCAGGGGTTCGATCAGAGCCAGCTCGTCGACCCGCGCCCGGGCGAGCAACGCCTTGACCAGGCCGTCCTTGTTGCCGAACAGGAACATCAGCACCCGAGGGCTGGAGCCGATCGCGGCGGCCACCGGGCGCAGCGAGAGGTCGGCGAGACCATGCTCGAGGGCGTAGGCGTAGGCCGCCTCGAGCAGCTCGGTCTTGCGGGCCGAGGGGGTTGGCTCGGGTGCAGGCATGGGCCTAGCATAACTTCTACTGAAACAGTCGTGTCAGTAGGAGACGTGATGGCACACGAAGCAGGCGACGCGCGGGTGAGGATCCGGCGTGCCGACAGCCCCGGCGACCTGGGCTGGATGGTGATGACCCACGGCGAGATCTATGCCGAGCAGTTCGGCTGGACCACCGAGTTCGAGGCGCTGGTCGCCCGGATCGTGGCCGACTACGCCACCACCCACGATCCCGCGAAGGAGGCGGCCTGGATCGCCGAGGTCGACGGGCGCCGGGCCGGCTGCATCCTCGTCGTCACCGGTGACCGGCCGGGCGTCGCCAGGCTGCGGATCCTGCTGGTCACCGCCGAGGCACGCGGCCTCGGTGTCGGCACCCGCCTGGTCGAGGAGTGTCTCGACTTCGCCCGAGCCGCGGGATACGACCAGGTCACTCTCTGGACCAACGACATCCTGACGTCCGCACGACGGATCTACGAGGCGTACGGCTTCGTCCTCACCGATGAGGAGAAGCACCACAGCTTCGGCCACGACCTCGTCGGCCAGACCTGGACGCTCGACCTGCACACCAGCGCGAGGTAACGGACGTCACATGCGGCATGCGCTGCTCCCGCCGTGACCTCGATCGCCGGGATACGTTACTCCCATAATGGCCATTCTTCCCCGCCCCGCACACACCGCCGCCTCGATCGCCACCACGGTCAGCGCCGCGGCGGGGAACGTCGCACACTCACTGCTCTACGGCGGTCTCGCCGACCTGCGGCCGATGCCGCGCACGCTGATCGACGACGGCACCCGACGCGAGCTCTACCACTACCGGCCCGCGACCGGGACGACCGCCGAGGGCGACCCGGTCCTGCTGGTGACGCCGCTGGCGGCGCCGGCGATCTGCTACGACCTGCGCCGCGGCTGCTCGCTCGTCGAGCACCTGGTGGAGACCAACCGGCCGACCTATCTGGTCGAGTACGGCGAGGTGAACTTCGCCGACCGCAGCCTCGGCATCGAGCACTGGATCTCGCACGTCGTCCCGGAGGCGATCCGGTCGGTCTCCGAGCACGCCGGCGGACGCCCGGTCCACGTGGTCGGCTGGTCGCTGGGCGGGATCTTCACCATGCTCACCGCCGCCGACTCCCCCGATCTCCCCATCGCCTCGCTCGCGGTGCTCGGCTCGCCCTGCGACGTACGTCAGGTGCCGTTGATCGCGCCGCTGCGGCCGCTGCTCAACCTGCCGCCGGGCAACCTGGTCACCACCGCCTACCAGGCCTTCGGCGGCGCGCCGAAGCCGCTGGTCAAGTGGGCTTTTCAGCTCTCCTCGGTCGACAAGATGATCACCAAGCCGGTCGCGAAGCTCTCCAACCTGGCCGACCGCGAGTTCCTCGCCCAGCTCGAGGCGGTCGACCGGTTCGGCGACAACATGATCGCCTACCCGGGGCGTACGTTCGGGCAGCTCTACCACCACTTCTTCCGCACCAACGCCCTGTTCAGCGGGAAGATCGACCTGGGCACCCACACCGTCCACCTGCGCGACGTCAAGCAGCCCACTCTCGTGGTCGCGGGGGCCAACGACGGCATCGGTCCCGTCGCTGCGGTCAGGCCGCTGATCGACCTCCTCACCGGCGCCGGCGAGCTCCGCTTCGAGGTCGTCCCCGGCGGCCACCTCGGCCTGCTCACCGGTCGCGCCGCCCGCGACACCACCTGGCCGCTCCTCGACCAGTGGTTCACCCGGCACGACTGAGGCGCACCGGCCGGACCTGCCGGAGCGCCCGAAGTGTCGGCGGCTGATGGCAGGGTGTGCGCCATGCCGAACCCACCCGCCGAGGCGACCGACGAGCACTTCCGCAACGAGGACTGGTACGCGGCCGACCTCGCCGGGGCTCGGTTCGTGGACTGCGTCTTCACCGATGTCGACCTCACCGAGGCGAGGACGTCGGCGGCGCTCTTCGAGAACTGCACCTTCCACGGCGGCCGCTTCAACGCCTCGACGCATGTCGGCTCGGCGTTCGTGGGCTGTGACTTCCGGCGTACGAACTTCTTCGACGCGACCTTCGAGGGCTGCAAGCTCAGCGGCACCGAATTCTCCGGCTGCACGCTGCGGCCGCTGAAGGTCATCGGCGGCGTCTGGCGCGGCGTCTCGCTGCGCGGCGCGAACCTCTCCCGGCTCGACCTGTCCGGGCTGGACCTGCGCGACGCCGACCTGTCGCTGGCCGACCTCACCGACGCGGTGCTGCGAGACGCCCGGCTCGGTGGGGCCACGGTCCAGGAGACCACCCTGCACGGCACCGACCTCCGCGGCGCCGAGCTCGATCGCGTCGATCTCACCGTCGCGTCGCTGCGCGGCACGAAGCTCGACCTCGCCGGTGCTGTGATGCTCGCCGAGCTGCACGGCGCAGACGTCGACTCGGTCTGACCTCGCGGCCGGAGGCTCAGCGGTCGGCCGAGGCCTCGCGGACGGCCTTGGCCATGGAGATGCCGGCGGCGATCAGGCCGAGGCCGGTGACGAAGTCGTCGGTGTCGCGTACGTCGTCCTCGATCGCGCCCGCGGCCGCGGCCTGGAGATGGGTCTGCTCGTCGACGGCGTGGCCGTAGACGAAGTGGAGCAGGGTGCGGGCGGCGGTCGGGGCGAGATCGCCGAGGCCACCGTCGGCCAGCGCCTTGACCAGGTCGTCGTGGGGCTGGGTCGCACCGAGCCCGAAGGCCCACACGGTGGCGACGACCTCGGCACCGTCGCGGTAGGCCAGCAGCGAGTCGCGCAGGTCGGTGCAGATGCTGGTCACACGTACGTCCCAGGTCCCCGACGGCTCGTGGCGGCCGCGGAGCAGGATCTCGTCGGCCACCGCCGCCAGCAGCGACTGCTTGTTGGCGAAGTGGTGGTAGAGCGCGCTGGGACGTACGCCGAGCTCGGTGCCGAGACGGCGCATGGTCAGGTCGGCCAGACCGTAGTCGTCGAGGACCTCGAGCGCGCGGGCGACGACGTCCTCGCGGCGGTATCGCATGTTGCTCCCAGGGGCCGGGTGATGGGACGAAGTGGACGAAGGCGTACGTCGACCTTAACCTGAACACCGTTCACCTGACCAAGGTTCAGGTCTGAGTACGCAGGAGCGAGTATGACCGAGTCCCCCACGAGCACCGACGAGACCCCGGCGGCGAAGACGTCGCGGCTCGACACCACCGACCTCGCGCTGATCGCCGCGTTCGCGGCACTGATCGCGGTCTGCTCCTACCTCGCCGCCATCCCCATGGGCGGCGCGGGCGTTCCGTTGACGCTGCAGGGTTTCGCGCTGCTGCTGACCGGCGCCCTGCTCGGCCCGCTGCGCGGCACCGCCGCGGTCGTGCTCTACCTGCTCCTCGGCGTCGCCGGTCTCCCGGTCTTCGCCGGCCACTCCTCCGGCCCCGGCGTCTTCGTCGGCGTCACCGGTGGCTACCTGTGGTCGTTCCCGGTCATGGTGCTCGTCGTCGGCCTGATCGTGAAGTACGTCCTGCGCACCCGCCGCACCAACCCGTTCCTCGTCTTCGCCGCCGGCGTCGTCGGCGTCGTGATCAACCACATCGGCGGGATCATCGGGATGGCCATCGTGCTCCACGTCGGCCTGCCCGAGGCGGCGGGGTTCGACGCCCCCTACTGGATCGGCGACTTCATCAAGGCCGCCGTGGCGGCGGTCGTCGCGTCCCAGGTCCACCGCGCCTTCCCGAAGCTGCTCGCCCGACGTGCCTGAGATCCGCTTCGAGGCCGCCGAGGTCCGGGTCGAGTCCCCGGACGTCGGCGGCTCACGCACCATCCTGCAGCCCACGACGCTCTCGCTGACCGAGCAGCGGATCGGGATCGTCGGGAGCAACGGCTCGGGCAAGTCGACCCTCGCCCGCCTCATCAACGGGCTGGTGCTGCCGAGCGCCGGGCGGGTCACGGTCGAGGGTCTCGACGTGGCCCGGCAGGGCGCTGCGGTGCGCCGCCGGGTCGGGTTCACCTTCACCGACCCCGCCGCCCAGCTGGTGATGCCGACCTGCGTCGAGGACGTCGAGCTGTCGCTGCGCCGGACCGTGAAGGACCGCGTACGCCGCAAGCAGGTCGCCCTCGAGACGCTGGCCCGCTTCGGGCTGGCCGAGCGGGCCGAGGTGAGCGTGCATACGCTGTCCGGCGGGCAGCGACAGCTGCTCGCGCTGGCCGGGGTGCTCGCCACCTCACCGGACGTGCTGGTCACCGACGAGCCGACCACGCTGCTCGATCTGCGCAACACCCGGATGGTCGGCGACCTGCTCTTCTCGCTGCCGCAACAGCTGGTCCTCGTCACCCATGACCTCGACCTCGTACGCCGCTGCGACCGCGTCCTCGTCGTCGAGGACGGCCGGGTCTCCTACGACGGGGATGCCGACGCCGCGGTTGCGCACTACGTGCAGGCGGTCAGCGCGGGATGAGCATGACCGTCGGCCTCTACCGCCCGGGTGACACCGTGCTCCACCGGCTTCCGGTGGGCGCCAAGCTGCTCGGCCTGGCCGTCATCAGCATCGCGATCGTGGCGCTGCGCGGACCGATCCTCGCGGTCGGCTTCCTCGTCCTCGCTGTCGTACTCGCCCTCATCGGCCGGCTCGACCTGGCCGCCACCGCGCGAGCGCTGCGCGCGGTCCTGGTCATCGCCGTGGTGGTCGCTCTGCTGCAGTGGTGGCTGTTCAGCCTGCCTCGGGCGGTGGAGTCCCTGCTCGACCTCGTCTCGCTCGCACTGGTCGCGCTCACCCTGACCGTGACCACGCCGACCACCGAGACGCTCGACGCCGTGGTCCGCTGGATCCGCCCCCTGCGCCGCATCGGGATCGACCCGGAGCGGGTCGCACTCACGATCGCGATGGCGATCCAGGCCCTCCCCGGCACGCTCACCCTCGCCCAGGAGACCCGCGACGCCGCCCGCGCCCGCGGCCTCGCCCGCTCCCCCAGGGCCTACCTCACCCCCTTCGTCATCCGCGTCGTCGCCCGCGCCCACGAGACCGGCGACTCCCTCAAGGCCCGCGGCCTCGGCGACTGACCCCTGCCGAGGCGTCACCCCGGTCGGCCGAGGCGTCGGCTGCGTTGGTCGAGGCGTCAGCCCGGTCGGCCGAAGCGTCACCCCGGTCGGACGAAGCGTCAGCCCGGTCGGCCGAGATGGCACCTGGTGACATCTCGGCCGACGCAAGCGACGCCTCGGCCGACGCGCGTGACGTCTCGGCCGACGTACGTGACGCCTCGGCCGACGTACGTGACCCTTCGGCCGACGTACGTGACGGCTCGGCGGAGACTCACCAGCCGGGCGGGAGGCGGTGGTCCCAGAGGGCGGCATCTTCGATCTGGGCCGAGAGGGAGAGCAGGAGGGACTCCTCGGCGGGACGGGCGGCGAGCATGACGCCGACCGGGAGACCGGACGGGGTCCAGTGGAGGGGCAGGGAGATGGCGGGCATGCCGGTGACGTTCCAGGCGGAGGTCCAGGGGGTGAACTCCTTCTGCGCCTGGAAGTCAGCTGCGGGATCGGCGTCGTCACGGATCGCGCCGACGAGAGGCGGCGGGGTGGCGAGGGTCGGGGTGAGTACGGCGTCGTAGGGGGCCAGCGCTTCGAGCGCGCCGGCGGCGAAGCGGCGCAGCTCCGCGATCGCCAGCCCGAACTCCGGCCCGCTGACCGCCTCGCCGCGCTCGGTGAGCCAGCGGGTCAACGGACGGATCTGAGTCCGCTGGTCAGGGGTCAGATTGACCACCGACATGGCGGTCCCGACCGCCCAGACCGTCTCGAAGACCGCGACCGCCTCGACCGGCAACGGCCGCGGGATGTCGACGATCTCGTGTCCGAGCGACTCCAGCAGCGCGGAGGCGTTCTCCCAGGCCGCGACGCACTCGGGGTCGACCGTGGTCGGCGCGATCAGCGGTTCGATGAACCGGGCGATCCGCAGCCGCCCCGGCGGCCGATCACACGCCTCCAGGAACGGCGAAGGCTCCTCGGGGGCCCAGAACGGATCACCCGTACGCCGCCCCGCGAGCACATCGAGGAAGGCCGCCGCGTCCCGCACCGACCTGGCGATCGGACCGGCGGTGGCCAGGCCGGCCGCGTCGCCGTACATCGGCGAGGGCGAGATGCGTCCGCGGGTGGGCTTCAGGCCGACCAGTCCGCAGCACGAGGCCGGGATCCGGATCGAGCCGCCGCCGTCGGAGCCCTGCGCGACCGGCACGAGCCCGGCGGCCACCGCCGCGGCAGCACCTCCGGAGGAGCCGCCGGCGATCCGCGTACGGTCCCAGGGGGTGACGGCGGGCGGCGCGACATCCGGTTCGGTGTAGCAGGGCGAGCCGAACTCGGGGGTGTTGGTCTTCCCGAGCGAGATCATCCCGGCCGCCTCGATCGAGAGCGTCACGTTGTCGGACACGTCAGGAACGAACGAGGCGAAGGCCGCCGACCCGAAGGTCGTCCGCACCCCTCGGGTGAGGTTGAGGTCCTTGATCGCGGTGGGTACGCCCCACAGCGGTGAGGCGCCGACCGGTTTCACCGCGAGCTCCCGTGCACAGGTCGAGATCCGTTCCTCCGCCACGGTGACGAAGGCGCCGACGTCGTCGAGCCGGGCGATCCTGTCGAGATAGTGCTCGGCGAGCTCTCCCGGGGAGACCTCGCATCGATGCAGCAGCTCTCCCTGTTCCAGGGCGGTCAGATCATGAAGCTCGGCCACCCCTGCAGGCTAACGCCACTCGTCCTCGAGCATCGCGTAGTGCACCAATGTCGTCCACTCCCCCTTGAACCACTCGGCGTCGCGCTCGACCGCCTCCTTGCGCATCCCGAGCCGCTCGATCACCCGCGCCGAGGCCTCGTTGCGCTCGTCGACCCGGGCGGTCACCCGGTGCAGGCCGAGCCCGTCGAAGGCCAGCCCGAGCAGCGCCCGTGCGGTCTCGGTGGCGAAACCCTGCCCGTGGAACTCCGGGTTGAAGGCGTAGCCGATCTCGCCCGACCGCTGCTCCTTGCTGTGCCAGAAGAGCACGACGTCGCCGATCAGCCGCCCGCTGTCTCGGTGTTCGACGCCGAGGCAGAGCACCTCACCCTCCCGGCGCAGCACCGAGGGCCGCTTCCACGCCGCATAGGACTCGCGCAGCGCATCGCGGTCCTTCGGCACCGGCGGGATGTAGCGACACACGTCCTCCCGGGACAGATAGGCGTGCAGGTCCTCGAGGTCACGCTCGACGTCGATCGGACGCAGCAGCAGCCGCTCGGTGGTGATCGGGTAGTCGGGCGCCAGCACGGGCTCGCCCAGCTCCTGGAAGACGCTCAGATGCAGATCGGCGGGGCCGTCGAAGCGAGCGTTGAGCGACTCCCACGGGGTGCGGGTCGGCGGCGCCACGAGCGCGGCACCACCCTCGACGAGCCGGGACGTGACCCCGGCGGAGTCCTCGACCTCGAACGCCACCCGTACGTGTCCGGCCACCGGGCGCCCGACCTCGACCTCGTCGATGTAGGCGTGCTGGGCGGGGTTGGCGAGCTCGAGCGTGGCGCGACCGGCGTCCAGGATGGTCACATGAGCCTCGCCGGGGCCGGAGAAGGCGGCCTGCTCGGGGAGACCGAGGGTGTCGCGGTAGAACGCCACCGCCTGCTCGTAGTCCTTCGCCTCGACCACCAGACGGAGCTGCTTCACGGGTCCACTCATGCCCGCAACCTAAGGCCGAACGGCGCATCGCGCACGCGATAAATGACGAAGGTCAGGTCTCCCCCCGGAGAGACCTGACCTCGTGGTGCCGCCGGGACTCAGGCGGCTGCGGGCTGGAAGCCCGCGAGCTTCTCGACGGCCTCACGGAAGCGGGCCTGGGCGTCGGCGTCGGTGAAGACGTCGATCTCGTGGACCGGCTGGGAGACGATCGCGTCCTCGACGACGATGGCGCCGCCGATACCCGCCGAGCGGGCGGCGTCGGCGTGGGACCACTTGGCGCCGTAGGGGGTCGGGGCGACGCCGACGACGGAGAGGATCTTGCCCTTGAGCACGCCGGCGGCGTACGGACGGGAGAGCCAGTCGATCGCGTTGTTGATCACGGCAGGCATGGTGCCGTTGTACTCCGGGGTCACGATCAGGACGCGGTCCGCAGCGTCGATCACCTTGCGGAACTGGGTCACGGCCTCGCCCGGGTCGGCCTCGAGGTCCTCGTTGAAGAACGGCAGGTCCGCGAGGCCGTCGACGATCTCCAGCACGACACCATCAGGCGCCTCGGCGACGAGCTTCTCGGCGAGCTTGCGGTTGATGGAGTCGGCGCGGAGGCTGCCAACGAGTACGGCGATGCGGGTGTCGGTCACGGGTTCTCCTCATAGAACGCGGAAAGTTCAATGTTGAAGTGTTGAACACCCGTGCTCCGGCGATTCATTCCACGACAGCAGCCGTACGTGATGTGGTCTCGCCCACATGCCGGCGCAGGCCGAAGGTGAGCCCGTCGACCAGCGCCTCCCAGGACGCCTCGATCACGTTCGAGCCGACCCCGACCGTCGTCCAGGACGTGGTGCCGTCGGAGGTCTCGATCAGCACCCGCGTCTTCGCGTCGGTGCCGTGCCCCTGGTCGAAGATCCGCACCTTGAAGTCGATCAGGTCGAAGTCGGCGACGACCGGGAAAGCCCGCGTGATCGCGGCCCGCAGCGCCTGGTCGAGCGCGTTGACGGGGCCGTTGCCCTCCCCCGTCTCGACGTGACGTACGCCGTCGGCATGGATCTTCACGATCGCCTCGGTGGCCGAGGCCGCTCCCTGACCCCCGCCACGAGCCTCGGAGATGACCCGCCAGGACTCGACGTCGAAGAAGGAGGGACGGACGCCCTCGACCTCCTCGATCAGGAGCAGCTCGAAGGAGGCGTCGGCCGCCTCGAAGGTGTAGCCCTGCTCCTCGAGCGCCTTCACCCGGTCGGTCACCCGGGTCACCAGGTCGCGGTCGTCGGAGAGGTCGTAGCCGAGCTCGCGTCCCTTCAGCTCGATCGAGGCCCGTCCGGCCATGTCGGAGACGAGCAGGCGCATGTCGTTGCCGACGCCGGCGGGGTCCATGTGCTGGTAGAGGTTGGGGTCGACCTTGATCGCCGAGGCGTGCAGCCCGGCCTTGTGGGTGAACGCCGAGGCCCCGACGTACGGCTGCCGGCCCGCGGGCGGCACGTTGGTGACCTCGGCGACGGCATGGGCGACCCGGGTCGCCTCGCCGAGCAGCCCCGTCGGCAGCACCTCGCGGCCCAGCTTGAGCTGCAGGTTGGCGACCACGGAGACGAGATCGGCATTGCCCGTACGCTCCCCGTAGCCGTTGATGCAGCCCTGGACGTGCATCGCGCCGGCGTCCACGGCGGCCAGCGAGTTGGCGACGGCGCACCCGGTGTCGTTGTGGCAGTGGATCCCGACCGCGCCCTGGGTGTGCTCACGGACGTCGTGGACCACGTCGGCCACCCACGACGGCAGCATCCCACCGTTGGTGTCGCAGAGCGCGACCACCTCGGCACCCGCCTCGTAGGCGGTCCTGAGAACCTCCATCGCGTAGTCGCGGTTGGCCCGGTAGCCGTCGAAGAAGTGCTCGGCGTCGAGGAAGACCTGCTGGCCCTCCTCGCGCAGGTGGGAGACGGTGTCGCGGATCATCGCGAGGTTCTCCTCGAGCGTCGTGCGCAGCGCGAGCTCGACGTGACGGTCGTGGGACTTCGCGACCAGGGTGACGACGCTCGCGCCCGAGTCCCGGAGTGCGGCCACCTGCGGGTCGTCGGCCGCTCGCACCCCGGCGCGGCGGGTCGACCCGAACGCCGCCAGCCGCGCGTGCTTGAGGTCGAGCTCGTCGACCGCTCGGCGGAAGAACTCGGTGTCCTTCGGGTTCGCGCCCGGCCAGCCGCCCTCGATGAACCCGACGCCCAGACCGTCGAGGTGCCGCGCGATCGTGAGCTTGTCGGCGACGCTGAGATTGAGGCCCTCCTGCTGCGCACCGTCGCGCAGAGTGGTGTCGTAGACGTGGAATTCCATGGCTCTTTGTCCTCGGGCTGGGCTGAATCCGGATCTGGGGCTGGGCAACAAAAAACCCTCTCGGGAACGAGAGGGTGGCGCGTCGGGCAGGTGCTCGACGCGCTAGCGAATGATGATGACGTGGTTCGTCATAGCCCTGATACTGCCACGAAATCTCCTCCCGTGGGACGGGCGTCTCACCAGCCGAGGAGCTCGACCCACCACGGCTCGTCGCCGCCGGAGAACTGGGAGCCCTCCCCGGCGAGGGTCTGGATCGGGAAGAGCGCCAGGGTGAGGACCACGGCGAACCCGAGGATCCACGGCACCCAGCGCGCCGAGACCCGGTGCACCACCTTGGTCACCGGGTCACGCAGCCGGTCACGTCCGGAGCCGGTCCACAGTGCGACCACGAACGCCAAGCCCGCGAGCCCGAGCGCCGCCTCGAGCGAGAGCTGCAGGGCGAATCCGATCAGCACGGCCGCGACCACGAACCCGAAGCCCCACAGCCCGACCACGAACGTCTTCGGCAGCGAGCGGACCAGCCGCCAGGGGGCGCCGATCAGGAGCCGGGGCGCGTCGTGCCACTTGCGGCCGCGGTACCACCGCCAGCGGCGCAGGTCGCCGGCGGCGAGAGTAGCGGCGCGGATCAGCCACGCGGCGCCGAGCACGGTCAGGAAACCGACGCTCGGGAACGCCGCGATCACGCCGACAGCGAAGGCCAGCAGCCCGAGCCAGATGGCCGCGCGACGCAGCTTCTCCAGGCCGCCGTCCGGGCGCGGGCCGAACGGCCCGACCGAAGGGAACGGCGCTGCCGGGGTGGTGGCCTTCTCCCGCTCGGCCCGGTCGCTCAGCGAGAGCTGCTCGACCGGCTTGTGCACGAACGGCCGGCGTGGCGTACGCAGCCACTCGCGCACCTCGTCCAGCGTCGGACGGTCGGCGGGATCGGGTGAGAGCGCCTGGCCGAGCAGCCCGCGCAGCGGCTGCGGCACTCCCTCCAGGTCGTGCTCGCCGCGCCGGGCGCGGTCCATCAGCTTCATCGAGTTGCCCTCGCCGAAGGGCGGGCGGCCGGTCGCTGCGTACGCCACCACAGCGGCCCACGAGTGCACGTCCGAGGCCGGGGTGGCCGGGTCGCCGACCGCGATCTCGGGCGGAAGGTAGCCGGGGGTGCCGATCAGCAGGCCGGTCACGGTGATCTTCGGGTCGTCGGCGACGCGGGCCAGCCCGAAGTCGATCAGGATCGGGGTGCGCCCCTCGACGATGATGTTGGCGGGCTTGATGTCGCGGTGGAGCACACCGACGGCATGACAGTCGGCGATGCCCTCGGCCAGGTCGCTGGCCAGCTGCTCGACGTCCTCGCGCGAGAGCGGCCCCTCGTTGATGATCTTGTCGTGCAGCGTCGGTCCCGGGACGTAGCGGGTCGCCAGCCACGGCACCTCGCCCCACGGGTCGGCACCGACCACACCGGCCACCCACCGGCTCCGCACCCGCTGCAGCGAGGAGACCTCGCGCGCGAGCCGCTGGCGGCCCTCCTCGTCCCCCACGAACTGCGTACGCAGCACCTTCAGCGCCACCCGCTCACCGCTGGCGCGGTGGCTGGCCAGGTGGACCCGCCCCATCCCACCCTGCCCCAGCAGCGAGATCAGGTCGTAGTCACCAACGGTCTCCCGTTGGCTCGCCGGCGACCGGCGTGGGGCTGTCGTCACCTGACAAACCTTATCGGCCACGGCCGACACCCCGCCGAGGCGTCACCCCGGTCGGCC
>NZ_JZDQ02000004.1 GCF_000960475.2 Nocardioides luteus
GCACCCTCCTCGAGGTCACCGGACCCGACCTGGCCGCGTTCTGCGACGCCCGGCTGCCCGAGCAGCACGACGCCTACCGCGCCAAGCTCCGGAGCAACCTCAACAAGGTCGCCGACAAGCTCGCCTGAGGTGCGGCGAAAACGTAAGAGCCCCGCTGGCGTCTCGGGTCACCAGCGGGGCAAGAACAATGTTGCCGCATCACCCAAGGGGTTGTCACCCCCTTTCGGCAAAATCTGCAGAATTTTGCATTGCAGTTTCTTGTGGCTCCGGGGGAGGACTCGGCAAGACCCTTCAGATGAGCGTTCCGACGTCCTTGGCGACGATGTTGTCCATCGCGCGCTCGGCGACGGCGGCGATGGTCATCGAGGGGTTGCAGGCGCCGGTGGTCCCGGGGATGAGCGCGCCGTCGAGGACGTAGAGGCCGTCCTGGCCCTGGACCCGGCCGTCGAGGTCGCACACGGTGCCCATGTTGGCGCCGCCGAGCGGATGCCAGGTGCTGTTGACGATGGTGTTGGTGTCGATCAGGGCGCCGATCCCGCGGCTGATCTTGGAGACCCGCTCGTGGATCGCGCGGTAGCTGGCCGAGTCGCCGCCGAACGGGAAGCGCAGCGACACGGAGTCGGTCAGCGAGCTGTAGCGGAAGCTGCCACGGTCGGCACTGACCCCGAAGCCGACCAGCATCGTTCCACCCAGGTCGAGGCCGAGGGGGAGGGGCGGCAGGGAAGCCTGGATGACGGTGTTGGCCGTGGTCGGGTCGTCCCACTCCTGGCTCTGGTAGACGACGGGGCCTCCCTGCGTACCGGTGAGGTCCTCGTCGAAGGGGCGCCACATGTAGATCCGGTCGCCGTTGGTGCCCCAGCCCTGGCCGAGCTGCTCGGGAAGGTCCGGGATGGTGCCCGTAGCGGAGGCGCGGACCAGGAGCTTGCTGGTGTTGAGCGAGCCGGCCGCCATCACCAGCGCGCGGGTGGTGAGGATCTTCTGCTCGACCACGTCGCCGGCGTCGTTCGTACGGTCGACGTGCACCTCCCATCGTCCGTCGGCGGCCCGGGCGACCGACGTCACGTTGTGGCGGGTGGCGACGTGCACCAGGCCGGTGGCCTCGGCCTGCTTGATGTAGGTGACGTCGACGGAGTGCTTGCCGCCGTTGTTGACGCCGAGTGCGCAGTCGCCGTTGGTGTAGGACGGCGCCATCTCGCCGCGCAGCTCCGCGAGCGCGTAGGACCAGTCGATCGGCATCGGGATCTTCCGCAGGTCGTAGCCGGCGGCCTCGACGCGCTCGCCGAACGTACGCGAGACCCGGTAGTTGTCCGAGGCGATCAGCTCGTCGGGGGCGGTCGCGGCCCCGAGCATCTTGGCGACGCGCGGGTAGTGGACCCGGTCCATGAGGTCGTAGTCGAGCTCGTTGGGGAACCAGGTGTTGAAGACCTCGGCAGAGGGCTGCAGCGTCATGCCCTGGTACACCAGCGAGCCGCCGCCGACCCCGGCCGCGCACATCGCGAGCATGTTCTGGCCTGCGACGGGCTCGAGCAGACCGACGTACGGACCGAAGTCCAGGGGAGTGCCGACCAGCTTCTGCAGCGGCTTGAGCGCCTCCGGGGTGGTGGTGTGGAACAGCACCCGCTTGTCGAGCGAACGGATCGTCGGGAAGGTCTGCGCGTCCGGGCCCGTCGGCCAGCGGCGGCCACGCTCGAGCACGGTCACCGGTACGCCGGCCTCGGCCAGCCGCAGCGCGGCGACCCCGCCACCGAACCCCGAGCCGATGACGACGACCCGGTGCTCCTCCCGCACCAGGGAGACCCGGCGAGGCGACGAAGCCGAGGCCGGCACGGCGAGCAGCCCCGCCGCGGCGGCGCCGGCTCCGGCTGCGCCGGCGAGGAACGTACGCCGGGAGGGTCTGGACAACGAGGACTTGGTCAAGGGGGCTCCCTGGGCTCGTGGAGTCGGTTGTTGCCGCGTAAGAGTTGACGAACGGCACGGGTGTGTCAAGGCTCACGGCGCCGTTCTGGACAACGGTGTCCGGATCGCGACACGTCCCCGAACCCGCGGCGCAGCAACGCAGGTGGCGCAACCACAGCCATGTAGGCTGACCGCACTTCCAACAGCTAAGGACGATCTGAACCCCGATGGACGGACCGCAACCCGGCCAATATCCATGCCCGCTGTCTGATCTGGGGCCGTGCCGATCGAGGTCGGCGCGATGACCGAGATCCTGTTCATCCTCCTGGCGCTGCTGCTGGTCGCCGCCTGTGGAGTATTCGTGGCGGCGGAGTTCTCCTTGGTCACGGTCGACCACTCCCAGGTGGAGATGGCCGCCGAGCAGGGCGACAAGGGCGCCCAGGGCGTGCTGCGCGCGATGAAGGAGCTCTCCAGCAACCTCTCCGGCGCGCAGGTCGGCATCACCGTGACCAACCTCGGCATCGGCTGGATGTCCGAGCCGGCGATCGCCGAGCTGATCGACGCGCCGCTGCTCGCCACCGGCCTGCCCGAGGGCGCGGTGGAGGCGATCGCGGTGACGATCGCGCTGATCCTCTCCACGATCGTGACGATGCTCTTCGGTGAGCTCGTCCCCAAGAACCTCGCGCTGGCCCTGCCTCTGGAGACCGCGCGCGTCACCCAGGGCCCGATGCGGGCCTTCACCCGGATCATGCGCGGCCCGATCAAGGTGCTCAACGGCACCGCCAACGCGATCGTGCGCCGCCTGGGTATGGAGCCCCAGGAGGAGCTGCGCTCGGCGCGCAGCTCGGCCGAGCTCTCCTCGCTGATCCAGCGCAGCGCCCACGAGGGCACGCTCGACGCCGACACGGCCGAGCTCATGGAGCGCTCGGTCGAGTTCGGCACCCGCACCGCGGGGGAGATCATGACCCCGCGCGTACGTGTCCACAGCCTCGACCACAACGACCGCGCCGAGGCGCTGATCGAGCTCACCCGGCGTACAGGCAACTCGCGCTTCCCCGTGCTCGACGACAACGAGGCCGTGGTCGGCACCGTGCACGTCAAGGCCGCCGTGGCGCTGCCGGTGCACGAGCGGTCCACGGCCAAGGTCAAGCACCTGATGGTGCCGCCGGTCGTCGTGCCCGACTCGCTGCGCCTGGACCCGCTGATGGCCCTGCTGCGTGCCGAGGGGTTCCAGCTGGCCGTGGTGCTCGACGAGTACGGCGACCAGGCCGGCATCGTCACCCTCGAGGACGTGATCGAGGAGATCGTGGGCGATATCGCAGACGAGCACGACCCGCTCAGCGCCCGTGCGCGCCTGCGCCGCGACGGCGGCTGGTCGCTGTCGGGGCTGCTGCGTCCCGACGAGGTCGAGGACATCACCGGTGTCGCCCTGCCCGAGGGGGAGGACTACGACACCGTCGCCGGCCTGATGCTGAGCCTGCTCGGCCGCATCCCCGAGCGCGGTGCGAGCGCGGAGCTGACCGTCCCCGGCAACCCGCCGCCGGATGCCGATGACGACGACGTCTACGCGAGGTACGTGAAGCTGACCGTGGAGGTCATGGACGGCCGCAGGATCGACCGGATCTCGATGCAGGTGATCGGCTAGTGAGCGAGCGTCAGCGAGTGAACCGCGGAGGCAACACGCCGCCGCGTCCGTATTCTTGCCTCTCCTCGACGGAGGTGGCGGCGTGACGACGACGATGGGACTCTTGCTCGGACTGGTGCTGCTGCTCGCCAACGGCTTCTTCGTGGGCTCGGAGTTCGCCCTGGTCTCGGCCCGGCGCAGCCAGATCGAGCCCGCCGCCCAGGCCGGCTCGCAGATGGCCAGGATCACGCTGCGGGCGATGGAGAACATCAGCCTGATGATGGCCGGCGCCCAGCTCGGCATCACGGTCTGCTCGGTGCTGCTGCTGGCGATCACCGAGCCGGCCCTCGCCCACCTGCTCGAGCCCGGCTTCGACCTGGTCGGTCTGCCCGAGGCGTTCCACCACCCGGTCGCGTTCGTGTTCGCGATGCTCGTGGTCACCTATCTGCACGTCGTGGTCGGCGAGATGGTGCCGAAGAACATCGCGCTCGCCGGACCCGACCGGGCCGCCCTGGTCCTCGGCCCGGCCATCTACGCGATCGTCTACGTCCTGCGCCCGATCATCGTCGCGTTCAACTACGTCGCCAACGTGTGCGTCCGGGCGCTCGGCATCGAGCCCAAGGACGAGGTGAGCTCCGCGTTCACCCGGGCGGAGGTGGCCGCGATGGTGGAGGAGTCCCGCGGCGAGGGGCTCCTGGAGGAGGACGAGTACGGCCGCCTGGCCGGTGCCCTCGGCTTCACCGAGAAGACGGTCGCCAAGGTGACCATCCCGATCGTCGACTGGACGATCGTGCCGCGGGGCGCCTCGGGAGCCGACATCGAGGCGGTGTGCGCCACGACCGGCTACAGCCGGTTCCCGGTCGCCGACGAGAACGGCGACCTGGTCGGCTATCTGCACATCAAGGACGTGCTCGAGCCCGATGACGTACGCCGCCACCAGCCGGTCCAGAACAAGTGGATCCGGCCGTTCGCGACGGTCACCCCCGATGACGCGCTCCACGAGACGCTGGAGACCCTCCAGCGTCGCGGCGCCCACCTGGCACGCGTGGTCCGCGAGGACGGCAGCACGATCGGGCTGGCGACCCTGGAGGACGTCATCGAGGAGCTGGTCGGCGAGATCCGCGACGCCGCCCATGCCGATGACTTCCCGACTACCGAGTAACCACTAGGGTTTGTCCGTGCCGCGTCTGGTGACAGAGGAGAGCCCGCAGATGCCCAACCGTCGATCCGGTGATCCCCGCCTGCAACATGGCCGGGGATCGCGGCAGCGACCGCAGGGCTCGGCCGACCGCAACCAGCCCGCGCTCGGCAAGCTGCTGAGCATCCTGCGGCTCGTCTACGCGCCGGTGATGCTGTGGGCGGTGGTGATCGCGAAGGACGACACGATCGCGCTGGCCGCGTTCGGTCTCGCGGTCGTCACCGACCTGCTCGACAGCTGGCTCAACCGCAAGCAGCTCGGCCGTCGCCGCGCGGGGGAGCTGCTCGACGTGGCGGCCAACACCGCCTTCGTCCTGGCGGGCACGTTCGCGCTCTGGCAGATCGACGTGATTCCGTGGCCGATCGCGCTGCTGGTGCCGCTGCGACTCGCCGGCCTGCTGGCGATGATCCCGGCGCTGCGCAGCCGCGGGGTGCGTACGCTGCCGGTCCATCTGCTCGGCAAGGTGGGCGCCTTCTTCATGCTGGCCTCCTTCCCGCTGCTCCACCTCAGCCACGACATCCCCGAGACGCTCGACCTCGGCCTGGAGCCGAGCCTCCCGATCCAGCTGGCGCAGGCGTTCGGCTGGGCGTTCGCGCTGTGGGGGATCCTGCTGCTGTGGTGGAGCCTGGTGCTCTATGCCCAGGAGCTGCGTCGCCTCATGGCCACCACGCCGCCGCTGGAGAAGGGCGGAGCGGCCCGTGCCTGACCAGATCCCCGGCTCCGAGGACCTGCGCGCCTACGTCACCAAGCCACTGCTCGACCGCATCACCGACCAGGCGATCGACTCCGACTACAAGGCCGCCGCCGCGCGCCGCGAGCCCTCGGAGGAGGAGTCGAACCGACGCCGCCGGCCGGGCCTGCGGGCGATGGTGATCGTGGGACTCTTCGCCCTGCTCGCCACGACCGCCGCGGTGCAGACCTCGCGCACCGAGGACATCCGCCAGACCAGCAGGCAGGTCCTGGTCGACCGCATCGAGCAGCGCCAGGCCCGGATCGCCGACCTGCACCGCCAGATCTCCGCGCTCCGGGAGGACAACCAGCGCAGCGAGGCGTCGCTGAACTCGCTCAACCTCCGGGCCAAGTCGGCGTCCTCGACCGCCGCCTCGACCGCGGAGGAGACCGGGTTCGCCCCGGTCACCGGCTCGGGGATCAGGATCACGATCGACAACGCCGCCGACGGGAACGAGGGCGGCACGGTCCGCGACTACGATCTCGCCGTGATCGTCAACGGCCTGTGGGAGGCGGGTGCCACCGCCGTGTCCGTCGACGGCCAGCGGGTCACCCCGCGCAGCGGCGTGATCACCTCCGGCTCCACGCTCCGGATGAACGACGTCTCGCTCTCGCCGCCCTATGAGGTCTCGGCCATCGGCGACCGGCGTACGCTGGCCGCACGCTTCGCCGAGACGGTCTCGGGCGCGATGATCCGCACCACGACGCAGGACTACGGGATGCCGTTCGAGATCGAGAACATCGACCGGCTGACGCTTCCCGCGGCACCACCTGATCTGCTGGAGTTGACCCAGCTCGGGACCAAGTCCGACGACAAGGGCTCCGCGAAGCCCACCGACAGAACCGACGAAGACAAGCAAGAGAACAGCGAAGGGGACCGCGAAGAATGATCGCCGTCATCGGCCTAGTGATCGGCATCGTGCTGGGACTGTTCTTCCAGCCCGAGGTGCCCGTCGGTCTGGCGCCTTACCTGCCGATCGCCGTCGTCGCCGCGCTCGACGCCGTCTTCGGTGCACTGCGCGCGTTCATGGACGGCATCTTCGACGACAAGGTCTTCGTCGTCTCGTTCATCAGCAACGTCGTCATCGCCGCCGGCATCGTCTACCTCGGTGACCGTCTCGGCGTCGGCGGCCAGCTGTCCACGGGCGTGATCGTCGTCCTCGGTATCCGCATCTTCACCAACGTCGCAGCCATCCGGAGGCACATCTTCCATGCCTGACCGGAAGAGGAGGCCGCCGGTGAAGCGCACCGCGGCCAAGCGGACCCCGGCGAAGAAGGCACCGGCCGCGAAGCCCGCCGAGCCCGTGGAGGAGACCGTCAGCGAGACGGTGGACGAGACTGTTGCCGACGACGGCGTCACCCCCGAGGCCGGGGACGAAGGTACGCCGGCCGCCGAGCAGGCATCGACGGGCGATTCTGCTGAGGCGCCCGAGACCGACGAGCCTGCCGAGGCGCCCGAGACCGAAGAGTCGTCGGTCGCGGACGAGGCCGATGAGGCCGGGTCCGTCGAGCCTGATGAGGCTGCTGCAGGCGATGCCGCCGAGTCCGAGAAGGCGCCCGAGGAGCCGAGCGACGCCGAGGTGGCGGAGGACGGAGCCCTCGGGTCGACGGACGAGACGGACGGCGTCGAAGAGGCCGACGAAGAGGCCGACGACGAGCCGTCCGGGACCGCTGAGGCCGACGAGCCCGCTGAGCCCGCTGAGCCCGCTGAGGCCGACGAGCCGGCCGAGAGCGACGAGCCCGCTGCGGCACAGGACGCGCCTGAGACCGACGAGGTCGAGGATGAGCCTGACGAGCCCGAGAAGCCCGAAGAGGTCGACCAGGCCGCCGAGCCCGAGGAGGAGCCGGCGCCGCTGGTCGGCCGGGCACGCCTCTTCGACGCGCTGACCCACTTCCGGCGCGGCCAGGCGGCCGTGGCGGTCCTGCTCTGCGTACTCGGCTATGCGGCCGTGGTGCAGGTCCAGACGAACACCGAGGACTCGACGTACGCCGGTCTGCGTGAGCAGGAGCTGATCGACATCCTCTCCGGCCTGGCCGGTACGACGCAGAAGGCCCAGGAGCAGATCGAGGAGCTCGAGAGCACCCGCGACGAGCTCGAGGACCAGACCCTCCAGCAGCAGACCGCGCTGCAGCGCGCCGAGGAGCAGGTCGACACGCTCCGGGTGATCGCCGGGACGGTGCCGGTCAGCGGGCCGGGGGTCACGATCGAGATCGACCCCGGCCCCGACCCGCTGCGGCTGACCGCTCTGCTCGACCTGATCGAGGAGCTGCGCACCAGCGGCGCCGAGGCGATGGAGATCGAGGGGGCCGACGGAGAGGCCGTACGCCTGGTCGCGTCGTCCGCGATCGAGGTCAGCCAGCCCGCTCCCGGACTCAACGTCGGCGGCGAGCTGATCAGCCCGCCCTACCGCCTCAAGGTGATCGGTCCGCCCGACACGCTGGCCGGTGCGATCGACTTCTACCAGGGCCCGCAGGACCAGCTCGAGCAGCAGGGCGCGGAGGTCAAGGTGGAGTCGGAGGAGAAGATCGACATCGAGTCGATTCACACCGTGTCCCGCTGAACCTTTCGCCGGTGGGTCGCAGTAGGGTTTCGTCAACAGGTTCGCGGGACGATCTTTCGCGGCCAGACCAGTACGCATGATGAGGAGATGCCCGTGTACCCCGAGGACCTGAAGTACACCAGCGAGCACGAGTGGCTGCGCAACCCTGGCGAGACCGAGGGCTCCGTACGGATCGGGATCACCGACTACGCCCAGGACGCGCTAGGCGACATCGTCTACGTCTCGATGCCGGCCGTCGGCGACACGATCAAGGCGGGCGAGAGCTGCGGTGAGCTCGAGTCGACCAAGTCGGTCAGCGACATCTACGCGCCGATCTCCGGCGAGGTCGTCGCGGTCAACGGATCGCTCGACGCCACGCCCGAGCTGGTCAACGACGACCCTTACGGCGGCGGGTGGCTCTTCGAGGTCACCCCGGCCGATCCGGCCGAGCTGGAGAGCCTCCTCGACGCCGCGGCGTACGAGGCATCACTCGACGCCTGAGGCAGTGCGCCAAGAATTGGCGCAGCCCAACCGAACACCTGGGCCGAGACGACCGAGCGAGGTCGGGCGGCGAGCTTCCTCGTCCGCACGAACCGAGCGAGGGAGTAACCGCGCGTAGCGCGGACCTGATAGGTTTCGAATACCATCCCTCAACGTTGACTTGAGGGTGTGTGCCGGCCCTCGATGAACCTGGAGCTACAAAATGTCCGTGTGCCCCGCTTGCGGCAGCCAGAACCCCGACGAAGCGCGGTTCTGCTCGCAGTGTGGCGTAAGCCTGACCGGGACCGACCAGACCTCGACGATTCAGCTCGGGGCTGACGCCGACACCTCCGACCGGGTGCTCAGCCCGATCGAGGCGGCCACCGTCGAGGCCCTGCCACGTGGCAACGGCATGCTCGTCGTGCAGCGTGGTCCCGGAGCCGGAAGCCGCTTCCTCCTCGACCAGGACACCGTGGTCGCCGGCCGTCACCCGGACAGCGACATCTTCCTCGACGACGTCACCGTCTCGCGTCGCCACGCCGAGTTCAAGCGCACCGGCGACACCTTCGAGGTCTCCGACGTCGGCAGCCTCAACGGCACCTACGTCAACCGTGACCGCATCGAGAACGTCGTCCTCAAGGACGGCGACGAGGTGCAGGTCGGGAAGTTCCGGCTCGTCTTCTACGCCGGGCACGAAGGGGCGTAGCCGATGGCCGCCGCCGCGATGCCCGACCCTCAACGGCCGGCCAGCGACTCGGGGGAGCGGCTCAACATCGGGCAGGTCCTGGACCAGCTGCGTCCTGACTTTCCCACGGTCACGATCCCGAAGATCCGGTTTCTCGAGGACAAGGGACTGATCAAGCCGGAGCGTACGCCCGCGGGCTACCGCAAGTTCTCCCGCCGTGACGTGGAGCGGTTGCGCTACGTCCTGCGGATGCAGCGCGACCACTACCTGCCGCTGAAGGTCATCGGCGAGCACCTCGACGCGATCGACCGCGGCCTCGAGCCGCCGGCGATCGAGCCGACCGTCCCGACTGTCCCGACGGTCGCTCTGACGCCCGACGGCGCGCCGGGGGCGGAGTCGTTCCGGCGTACGGATCACATGCGGATCTCGCGACGCGAGCTCCTCAAGATCGCCGAGGTCGACGACGCGCTGCTGAGCGAGCTGGAGAAGATGGCGCTGGTGGTGCCGCTGCGCAGCGGTCACTACGACACCGATGCCCTTGCGATCGCGCGCACGGCCAAGGAGCTGTCCGAGTTCGGCATCGAGCCCCGTCACCTGCGCGGCATGAAGGCCGCCGCCGACCGCGAGGTCGGGCTGATCGAGCAGATCGTGGCGCCGCTGCGACGCCCGGGCAACGCCGGAGCGCAGGGTCGCGCCGAGGAGATCGGCAGCGAGATCGCCTCCCTGGCGGTCCGTCTGCACGCCACATTGGTGAAGTCCGGGCTGCGCGCCCGCTGACCGGGCTGCTGTCGCGCCCCGGAGGCGGGTAGGGTGGATGACATGCGCGAGGTCGATGTGCTCGGAGTCCGAGTGGAGATGCCCTCCAACCAGCCGATCGTGCTGTTGCGCGAGGTGGCGGGTGAGCGATACCTGCCCATCTGGATCGGCGCGGTGGAGGCGACCGCGATCGCCTTCGCCCAGCAGGGTGTGGTGCCGCCCAGGCCGTTGACCCACGACCTGCTCAAGGACGTCGTGGAGGCGACCGGCAACGAGCTCACCGAGGTGCAGATCACCTCGGTGACCGACCGCGTCTTCTACGCCAACCTGGTCTTCGCCTCGGGCGTCGAGGTGAGTGCGCGGCCCTCGGACTCGATCGCGCTGGCGCTGCGTACGGGGACCAAGATCGTGGTCGCCGACGAGGTCCTCGACGAGGCCGGGCTCGCCGTCCCGGCCGAGCAGGAGGACGAGATCGAGAAGTTCCGCGAGTTCCTCGACGAGATCACGCCCGAGGACTTCGAGTCCCACTGAGACCTGTTCAGTCGCTGAGCGAGAGCATCGCCTTCTCGTCGACCGTGTCGGTCTCGGCCTGGTAGACGATCATGCGCTGGCCGCCGGTGCGGGCCAGCTGCATGACCTCGTAGGTGAGCGTCATCCGGCCCACCCGCGGATGCTCGAACGTCTTGGTGCCGCCGCTGCGCTCGCACACGTCGTAGAGCGCCCAGATCTCGGCGAACTCCGGCGACTTGAGCAGCAGCTCGCCGACCAGCGCGGCCAGCCGGGGTGAGTCGAGGTCGGTGCCACCGACGGCGCGCAGGTGGGCGACCGAGCTGGTCACCGTCTGGTGCCACGGGTCGAGCAGGTGTCGGCCGACCGGGTCGAGGAAGTGGTAACGGGTCAGGTTCCGGTGCTCCCGCGGTCCGTCCCACAGGCCCGGATAGAGCCGTCGACCCGGCCGATTGACCGCCAGGACGTCGTTGTGCCTGCTGACCACGAAGGCCGGCAGCGGTTCCAGCGTCTCCAACATGACGAGCACCGACGGACGTACGGTCGTATCGGTCGTCGCCCGGGGAACGCTGAAGCGTCCCGAGGCCACCTCGGCGAGCTCGTGCAGGCGCTGGTGGGCGTCCCCGGTGAGGCGCAGCGTACGGGCCAGGGAGTCCAGGACCGCCGCAGACGGGTTGGTCTCGCGGCCTCGTTCCAGCCGGGTGTAGTAGTCGACCGACACGCCCGCGAGGGCAGCCAGCTCCTCCCGCCGCAGTCCAGGGGTACGCCGCACCCCGGTGCCCGCGGGCAGACCTGCCTCCTCCGGGGTCACCCGTGCGCGCCGGGCCCGCAGGTAGCGCCCGAGCTCAGTTGCAGCCATATCGCTCATCCTCTCCAGTGTGCCGCACGTCGCCGCGGCGTGAGGGGCCGTGTCATACCCACCCCTGGCGGCACCGCGGCATCGCGCGGTCTGCCTCATCGCGCGAGGCGCGACCAGACTCTCCGGCAGGACGATCCTGAGGAGGAACCCGATGACCGTAGCTGCCGACGAGACGTCGACACGAGAGCCGGCCGCGCCGCCGGCGGGGAGCGTTCGAGCGCTCCTGGCCGCGTTGCTGGGCTTCACCGTGATCACCGTCGACGTCTCCGCAGTGAACATCGCGCTGCCGTATCTCCACCGGGACCTCGGCGGAGGGATGGCCGGTCTGCAATGGGTGGTGGACGCGTACACGTTGATGTTCGCGGCGCTGATGCTCTCTGCCGGGGCCGTGACCGACCGCATCGGTCCGGTGCGCGCCTACGGGCTGGGCGTGGTGCTGTTCACCGCTGCGTCGCTGGCCTGCGCGGCGGCCCCGGTGATGCCGGTGCTCATCGCGGCGCGGGTGTTCCAGGGCGCCGCCGCAGCGCTGGTGATGCCGGCCTCGCTCGCGCTGGTCCGGGTGGCCTATGACGACGCCCGGGCCCGTGCGCAGGCCATCGCGGTGTGGACGATCGGGGGATCGGCGGCGATGGCGCTGGGGCCGGTGGCCGGCGGCCTGCTGAGCGAGTACGCCGGCTGGCGCTGGGTCTTCCTGGTCAACGTGCCGATCGGGATCCTGATCGTGGCCCTGCTGGCAGGCCTCCGGATCCGGTCGATGAGGCACCGGGCGCCGCTCGATCTCCCGGGCCAGGTGCTCGCCGTGGTCGCGCTGTCCGCGCTCACGTACGCCGTCATCGAGGCCGGCCACACCGGCTGGCACTCGGGCGCTCTGCTCGCGGGGGCGACCTCCGTCGCGGCGGCCCTTGCCTTCGTCGTGGTGGAGCATCGCTCGGCCGCCCCGGTGCTGCCGCTCGGCCTGCTGGCTCGCGGCCGGGTGGCGGTCGCCCTGGTCTCCGGGTTCGGGATCAACTTCGGGTTCTACGGCGGCATCTTCCTGCTCGGGCTCTACTACCAGCAGGTGCGGGGCTGGACCGGCGCCGAGGCGGGGTTGATGTTCGTCGTCCCGGCGGCGCTGACCACGTGCGCCAACATGGTGGCCCCGCGGCTGGCGCAGGTCGTCGGCCGGCGCCCGCTCATCGTCGGCGGTCAGCTGATCCTGGCGGTGGCGATGCTCGTGCTGCTCCCGCTCGCGACGACGACGCCGGTCTGGCTGGTCCTCGTCCTCCTGGTCCCGCTGGCGACGGGCGGAGCCCTGGCGATCACCCTCGTCACCGCCGACCTGATCGACGCCGTCGAGCCCGCCCGGGTGGGCGTCGCGACCGGTGCGCTCAGCACGTTCCGGCAGACGGGTGGCGCCATCGCGGTCGCGGTGTTCGGTGGTCTTGCTGCCGGTGCGACCGGGATCCTCACCCTGCCCGGGATGCGGGCCTGTCTCCTCGTCGGTGGCGTCGTGCTCGTGCTGACGGCTGTCGTCGCCGCCGGTGGTGCGCGCAAAGCCTCATCCTCTGGTTGAGGGTTAGCCCCGGCGACACGCCGGAGGGGGTTCTTTGACCAGGGACCTTGCGGCGCTTACCTTGTAGTTGTCTCTGTTGTAACTCCAACGATGTGGTCCCCCCGCCGCAGCCGTTCATTCCCCGAGTGGAGTTACGCTCAACGGAGTAGACGATGGAGGACATCGTGTTCGACCACGAGCAGAAGCCCGGCCACGGCGCCGACGACGCGCAACGCGCGGCGGAGCAGGCTGACGAGCAGGGCCTTCTCTTCACCGACGATGTCTCGCCTCTGCCGAGCGACACCGGTTACCGCGGCCCGACGGCGTGCAACGCGGCCGGGATCAGCTACCGCCAGCTCGACTACTGGGCCCGCACCGGTCTCGTCGAGCCGAGCGTGCGCGGTGCCACCGGCTCCGGCACCCAGCGGCTCTACTCCTTCCGCGACATCCTGATCCTCAAGGTGATCAAGCGACTCCTCGACGCCGGCATCTCGCTGCAGCAGATCCGTGCCGCCGTGCAGCACCTGCGTGAGCGTGGCACCGACGACCTGACGCGCGTCACCCTGATGAGCGACGGCGCCTCGGTCTACGAGTGCACCAGCAACGACGAGGTCATCGACCTGCTCCAGGGCGGGCAGGGCGTCTTCGGCATCGCCATCGGCGGCGTCTGGCGCGAGATCGAGGGGACCCTCTCGGAGCTGCCGAGCGAGCGTACGACCGACGACGGCGAGGTGGTCGCTTCGGCGGCCGACGAGCTGGCCGCCCGCCGCGCCGCCCGCAACGCCGGGTGATCCAGGACTCATTCGAAACAGGGCCTCGAGGCCCCGCTAAGGCGGGACCTCGAGGCCCTGTCGTTTATGCTGGAGGTGCTGACCATCCCGCACGGGAGAGCCCCACTTGCTGGGGCGCCGAAGGGGCAATTCCTCCCCGGAAACTCTCAGGCACCCACGACTGTGCGGACCAGGCAACTCTGAAGCGGCACTGATGCCGTGACAGAGGGGGAGGGCTTACGAGTTGTCTCAAATGCCCTCAGGAGCCACTGTGTCCGACACGCCCACCCTGTCCGAGCTCGATGCCGCCTCCCCGTTCGTGGAGCGCCACGTCGGGCTCTCGGCCGCCGACGAGGCGACCATGCTCGCGCGGCTCGGCTACGACTCGGTAGCAGCGATGATGGACGCCGCCGTCCCGGCGGGGATCCGCTCGACGGAGTCCCTCGACCTGCCGGCCGCGCTGACCGAGGCGCAGGTCGCGTCGCTGGCGCGCGAGATAGCCGCGTCCAACAAGCCCGGTGAGGCCATGATCGGGCTGGGTTACCACGCCACCGTGACGCCGCCGGTGATCCGTCGCAACGTGCTCGAGGACCCGAGCTGGTACACCGCCTACACGCCCTACCAGCCCGAGATCTCCCAGGGCCGCCTCGAGGCGCTGATCAACTTCCAGACCATGGTCGGCGACCTGACCGGCCTGCCGGTGGCCAACTCCTCGCTCCTGGACGAGGGCACCGCCGCCGCTGAGGCGCTCGCTCTGGTGCACCGCGCCAACCGGAAGGGCTCCGGGCCGTTCGTCATCGACGCCGACGCGCTGCCCCAGTCGATCGAGGTCGTGAAGGTGCGCGCCGAGGCGATGGGCCTCGAGGTCGTCGTGGCCGACCTGTCGCAGGGTCTGCCCGAGGGCGATGTGATCGGCGTGCTGGTGCAGTACCCCGGTGCCTCCGGCCGCGTACCGGACCTGAAGCCCATCGTGGACGCCGCCCACGAGCGGGGTGCGCTGGCCGTCGTCGCGGCCGACCTGCTCGCGCTGACCGTCCTGGAGGCGCCCGGCACCCTCGGTGCCGACGTCGTCGTCGGCTCGACCCAGCGCTTCGGCATCCCGCTCTTCTACGGCGGCCCGCACGCCGGCTACATGGCCGTCCACGAGGGGATCGAGCGGCACCTGCCCGGTCGCCTGGTCGGCGTCTCCGTCGATGCCGAGGGGCGGCCGGCGTACCGGCTCGCGCTGCAGACCCGTGAGCAGCACATCCGTCGCGAGAAGGCGACCTCCAACATCTGCACCGCGCAGGTGCTGCTCGCCGTCGGCGCTTCGATGTACGCCGTCTACCACGGCCCCGCCGGGCTGAAGACGATCGCGACCCGCACCCACCGCTACGCCGCCGTGCTGGCCGCCGCGCTCAAGTCGGCCGGGCTGCCGCTGGTCTCGGAGACGTTCTTCGACACGCTGGGCGTCACCGTGCCCGGGCGGGCGGCCGACGTCGTCGCCGCGGCACGTGGTTTCGGCGTACATCTGCGTCTGGTGGACGCGGACACCGTCGGCATCTCGACCTCGGAGGCGACCACCCGGTCGACCCTGTCGGCGGTGCTCAACGCGTTCGGCGTCTCGGGCGTGGACCTGGAGGAGATCGACCGCACCACGGCGAGCGCGCTGCCCGACGGGCTGGTGCGTACGACCGACTACCTCACCCACGAGGTCTTCAACGCGCACCACAGCGAGACCCAGATGCTGCGCTACCTGCACAAGCTCTCCGCGCGCGACTACGCCCTCGACAAGGGCATGATCCCGCTCGGCTCGTGCACCATGAAGCTCAACGCGACCACCGAGATGGAGCCGATCTCGCTGCCCGGCTTCGCCGACCTGCACCCGTTCGTGCCCGCCGAGGACGCCGCCGGCTACACCCGTCTCGTCGGTGAGCTGGAGGGCTGGCTGGCGGAGGTCACCGGCTACGACGAGGTCTCGATCCAGCCGAACGCCGGCTCGCAGGGTGAGTTCGCCGGGCTGATGGCGATCCGTGGCTACCTCGACGCCCAGGGGGAGGGTCACCGCGACATCTGCCTGATGCCGTCCTCGGCCCATGGCACCAACGCCGCCTCCGCCGCGATGGCGGGCATGAAGGTCCAGGTCGTGAAGTCGGCCGAGGACGGCACCGTCGACCTCGACGACCTGCGCGCGAAGCTCGCCGACCACGGCGAGAAGGTGGCCGCGATCATGGTGACCTACCCCTCGACCCACGGGGTCTACGAGGAGGGCATCACCGAGGTCTGCTCGCTGGTCCACGAGGCCGGCGGTCAGGTCTACATCGACGGCGCCAACTTCAACGCGCTCCTGGGCTACGCCAAGCCCGGCGAGTTCGGCGGCGACGTCTCCCACCTCAACCTGCACAAGACGTTCTGCATCCCGCACGGCGGCGGTGGCCCGGGCGTCGGTCCGGTGGCGGTCCGCTCCCACCTGGCCCCCTACCTGCCGTCGCACTCGCTCCACCCGGACACCTCGAAGCGCTCGGGCATCGGCGCGATCTCGGCGGCCCCGTACGGCTCGGCCGGCATCCTGCCGATCTCCTGGGCCTACATCCGGCTCATGGGTGCCGAGGGGCTCACCCGGGCGACGGCGGCCGCGGTGCTGTCGGCCAACTACGTGGCCGCGCGGCTCAACGAGCACTTCCCGGTGCTCTACCGTGGCGAGACCGGCCTGGTCGCGCACGAGTGCATCCTCGACCTGCGGCCGATGACCAAGGAGACCGGTGTCACCGTCGACGACGTCGCCAAGCGGCTCATCGACTACGGCTTCCACGCCCCGACGATGTCCTTCCCGGTCGCCGGCACGCTCATGGTCGAGCCCACCGAGTCGGAGGACCTCGCCGAGCTGGACCGGTTCATCGACGCGATGATCGCGATCAAGGGCGAGGTCGACCGGGTCGCCTCGGGCGAGTGGACCGCGGAGAACTCCGTCCTGCGCGGAGCCCCGCACACCTCCCGTGCCCTCGTCGGCGAGTGGGACCGTGCCTACTCCCGCGAGGAGGCCGTCTTCCCGCGCGGCATCGACCCCGACAAGTACTGGCCGCCGGTGGCCCGGATCGACAACACCTACGGCGACCGCAACCTGGTCTGCTCCTGCCCGCCGGTGGAGTCCTTCGCGGAATGATCACCACCCGCCGAGTCGGCTCGTTCTGACCGAAATGCATGCCGAGTCGGCGCGTCATGACGCGCCGACTCGGCGTGGTTCTACGTCAGGATGAGCCGACTCGGCGGGGTTGTGCGTGATCAGCTGAGGGTCATGACGGGCTCGCCGTTGGCGGTGAGCCCGGTGCCGTGGGTGCACGTGCCGGACCGCGGCGCGCCGCCGTTGTAGGCCTGGCGCAGGCAGTTGCGCAGGGCGAGCTGGCCCCAGTAGTTGGGGTGCAGGCTCTCCTGGATGTAGTAGTTGCCGCTCGCGGTGGAGACGGTGCGGATCTGGTTGACCCACTCGGTCTTGTCGACCGCACCGGCGGCCTGCCAGCTCGACAGCCCCTTCTCCTCGAGGAGGCCCACGGTGTTCTCGCACAGGCGGCGGCCCGCGAACGCGCCGGTGACGTCGAGGGTCTTGATGTTGGTCAGCCCGGAGTCGGTCGCGGCACCCGAGATCGCGTTGTTGATCGTCGGCAGGATCGTGCTGTACGCGTAGTCGGCGTCCGCGTTCCAGAAACCGCAGCCGCCGGTGTTCTGACGAGTGTAGCCGGACTCGCTGTAGCGGTAGACCGACGAGGTCGCCAGCGGTGAGGGCACGTTCTGGACGATCAGGGTCCACGCGCTGTCGGAGTAGCCGGCGTTGCGCATGGCGGTGCGTACGTTCTGGAAGGCGGTGGCGATCCTTGCCCGCACCGCGGTGACGTTGCTCGGCGCCATCGCGCTGGTGACGACGGCGTCGTCCTTGCAGTAGTCCTTGAACCAGGACGGCGAGGCCAGGAAGTCCTGCACGCACTGGGTGACGATGGCGGCGAAGTTGAAGTCGTTGCCGCCGATGCCGATCGTCACCGCCTTGACGTTGTGGGTGGTCGCGAAGCTCTGCAGCATGAGGGCCTGGCCCTGGTTGCCGCCGCTGGAGTAGAAGTCGATGCCGGGCTTGAAGTAGCCCTCACTGGTCGTGGTCGTGGCGACCTTCGCACCCGAGCAGGCCAGGTTGAGCCCGCTCACGCCACCGCCGATGTAGGCCTCGGCCGCGGTGCTGCGGTGGCACCGGTTGATCGTCTCGGCGGTGTGGGTGGCGTTGTCGAAGTACGTCGCGCTGCCGCCCGCGTCGATGAGCGACTCGCCTGAGTTGGTGTTGCCGGCCCAGCGGCCGGCCTCACCGGAGACATAGCTGTCTCCGACGGTGACCACCCACGGGGTGCCGCTGCCGGGGCCGTCGGCGTGGGCTGGTGAGGCCAGCATCGTCGTTGCTGAGAGCAGGGACGCGGGTAGGAGAAGGGTCGCGGCGACCTTGGCGACACGGGTGGTGAGACGTGGCACGGAAACCTCCGGGTGGTCTGGGACGGCTTCCGCGGTGCGGAGCCGCCTCAGGCTAGTGACGTACGTCACTCCCGGGGAACTACTGCTGGGTAATAACCGTCGCCTCGACGGTTAATTTTCGGCTCAGGTGCCGAGGACGTGGAGGGTGGAGCCCTCGCGTCCCTTGGCGACGGCCAGCTGGGTGGGGATGCGTTCGCGCATCTCGGTGACGTGGCTGACCACGCCGATGATCCGACCGCCCTCGCGGAGGGTGTCGAGGACGTCGAGCACGTCGTCGAGGGTGTCGGCGTCGAGGGAGCCGAAGCCCTCGTCGACGAAGAGGGTGTCGAGCATCTGGCCGCCTGCCTCGTTCATGATCACGTCGGCCAGACCGAGCGCCAGGGCGAGGGAGACGACGAAGGTCTCGCCGCCGGAGAGCGTGGCGGGATCCCTCGACTCGCCGGACCAGTCGTCGCGGACCATCAGGGCCAGGCCGCCGCGGCGGTCGCCGGCGCCCTTGGCCGCGGAGTGCTCCAGGGCGTAGCGCTGGTCGCTCATCTTCGCCAGCCGCTCGTTGGCGGCCGCGACGACCTGGGTGAGGCGGTAGGCCACGACGTAGGCCGACAGGCTCATCTGGAGCTGGTTGTCGCTGCTCTTGCCCTCGGCGAACGAGGCGATCCGGGCGGCGACCTCGAGGTCGTCGCGTACGGGTGTCCAGGTGGAGAGCGCCCGGGTCAGGTCGCGCTGCAGGGAGTCGAGGCGGGCGGCGCGGTTGGCGGCGGTGTCGGCCGCCGAGCGAGCGGCGTCGGCCGCGTCGGCGGCCTTGCGGTGGGCCGCGGTGAGCGCCGGCAGGTCGGGCTCGTCGGTGGCCAGGATCTCGGCGGCGCCGGGGGAGTCCAGGGTGGCTCGGGCGGCCGCCAGGCTGTCGGCGTACGTCTTGATCTGACCGTTCAACGCAGCGACCCGCTCCGGCGGAAGGGCGGCGGCGAGGGCGCTCTGCGGGCTGTCGAAGCCGGCCCGGACCGCGGTCGCGGAGAGAGTGTTCTCGGCGCCGGCGAGCGCCTCGGCGGCGCGCGCGGCGGCCTCGAGGCGTTCGAGGGCGGTGGATGCCGACCGGTGGTCACGGTCGAGCGCGGCGAGGAGGGCGTCGAGATCGGGGTGATCGCCGCGGACGTCACGCAGCTGCTCCTCGAGACGTTCGCGTTCCTCGGTGAGATGACGCACGGTGGTCTCGAGCTCGGCGGCGCGGGTCTCGAGCTCGGCACGGAGGGTCGCCGAGCGTGAGCGGGCCTCCTCCGCGGCGGTGAGCTGGGCGCGCAGGCTCGGCTCACGCGCGGCGGTGCGCTCGAGCGCAGCCAGGCGCTCGGCCATCGACGCGGCGTCCTCGTCGGTCTCGCCGGCCGCCTCCTGAGCGAGCTCGAGACGGGTGATGAGGTCGCGCACGTGCTGGTCGCGGGCATGCTCCTCGGCGCTGGCGTTGTCGTAGGTCGCCTGCGCGGCCTTCTCGGCGGCCGCGTCGGGGGCACCCTCGGCGGGGGAGGCCTTGTGGGGGTGCTCGTGGGACCCGCACACCGGGCAGTCCGCGCCGACCGCCAGCGCACCTGCGAGCTCGGCGGCGATGCCGTCCAGCCGGGCCTGGCGTACGTCCAGATAGTGGGTGCGCGCCTCCATGGCGGCCGCCCGGGCCGACTCGTGCCGGGCCCGGGCCTCGGCCAGATCCCGGGTGAGCCGGCCGACCTCGGTGACCGCTGCGACCCGAGCGCGCAGCAGTGGGACCGCCGTGGCGGCCTCGGTGGCCGCGGCCAGCTCCGCGGCGAGCGCCTCGGTCTGCTGGGGCAGCTCCTCGGCGAGCCGTGCCTGCTCGCGGATCTGGGTGAGCACATGCTCGCGCTGAGCGCCGGTGGCCGTGAGCTCGCGACCAACCTCGCTGAGGCGGCGCTGGACCGGCACGAGGGCACGGGCCTGGGCGAGGCGTCCGGCAAGATCGTCGACGGCTGCCTTGGCATCGCTCAGGCTCAGGTCGCCCGGGGCGAGCGCCGCCGCCTTCGCGTGCTCGCGCCGCGCCTGCTCGGCGAGCTCGCTGACTCCGGCCACGGCTTCGGCGCGCTGGGCGGCCTCGACGCGGCGTACGCGCTCCTCCTGCTCCTCGGCCGCCGCGACCAGACGGCTCTCGGCGGCGGCCGCAGCACGGAGGCCGCGCTGCTTCTCGGCCATCGCGCGGCCGGCGTCGAGGGCGGCCAGGGTCTCCGACTCCGCCGCCAGGGCCTCCATCGCGGCGCCCGAGGTGACGGCCTGGGCCTCGGTGGCCTCCTCGGCCAGGGTGCGGGCCCAGGCGGCGATCGCGCCCTCGCCGGCTGGGAGACCGAGATCGTGGACGTCCCAGTCCTCGGGGAACGTGACGGCAGCGGTCTCGCTGATCCGGCTGACCACCTCGGCCACACCGGCGTTGAGCTCCTCGGAGCGGCGCCTCAGCTCGACGCGGCGCTCCCGCAGCCAGCGCTCCACATCGGCGAAGCGCTCGGTGCGGAAGAGCCGCTCCAGCAGGCGCTTGCGCTCCTCGGCGCTGGAGCGGAGGAAGGCCTGGAAGCGACCCTGGGGGAGCATCGCGACCTGCACGAACTGGGTGAGGGTCATCCCGAGCAGGTCGGAGACCAGGTGGCCGGCCTCGTCGAGGCGGTTGGTGAGGGTGCGCCACTCCGCGCCGACCTGCTCCATGAGCACGACGGAGGCCTGCTGGGTCGTGGTGCCGGAGCCACGTCGCTTGGGGCGCTCCCACGACGGCGAGCGGGTGATCCGGAAGCGGCGCTGGGCGAGCGTCGCCTCCAGGACGACACGGGTGGCGACCTCGGCCGGGGCTCGGTCGCTGCGCAGGCGCTTGGCGACCGAACGGTCGCCGGGGACGTCACCGTAGAGCGCGAAGCAGACCGCGTCCAGGACGCTCGTCTTGCCCGCGCCGGTGGCTCCGGAGAGCAGGAAGAGGCCCGCCTCGGAGAGCTGGTCGAAGTCGACCTCCACCGTGCCCGTGAACGGGCCGAACGCGGTCACCTCCAGATGATGAAGGCGCATCAGAAGAGCACCTCGAGCCATTCCTCTTCGTCGGCCGCGCCGGCGGCCGAGTCGAGGGAGTCGACCTCGGGATCCTCGCAGCACGCGTCCACGGCGGTCTGCAGCAGAGCCAGCTCGGCCTTGGCCGCGGGTTCGCCGCGCAGCTCGGCCACGAACTCGGTGACCAGGTCGATGTCCCGTCGCGGCCGGGCCGGGTC
This sequence comes from Nocardioides luteus, assembly GCF_000960475.2. GTDB lineage: Bacteria > Actinomycetota > Actinomycetes > Propionibacteriales > Nocardioidaceae > Nocardioides > Nocardioides luteus_A. The sequence goes on from NZ_JZDQ02000004.1 coordinate 21,303, forward strand.
GGGCTGGGCGAGCGCGCCCAGGACCGGCGCGGTCGACTCGAAGCCCAGCACCAGGGTGTGCGGGAAACGCCGTCGAAGCCGCTCCATCGCCTGGGCCGGGCGGATCCGGTCGGTCAGGGTGATCTGCAGCCAGGACTGCTCGTGGACCTCGTGGCGTGGGTCGCTCAGCAGCTCCTCGAGCGTCCCCCGCAGCCGGGCCAGCGGGCGCGGGACCGGCGCCTCCACGAACTCGCTGGCGACGAAGCCCGACTCGTCGAGGTCGATGAGCCAGGAACCCTTCAGATGGTTGGCCTCGGAGAAGGAGTAGGCCAGCGGCGAGCCGCTGTAGCGCACCGTCTCGGTGATCGTGTGGCGGCCGTGGAGGTGGCCGAGGGCGGCGTAGGAGATGTCCTCGAAGAGGCTGGCGGGCACCATCGAGACACCGCCGACGGAGATGTCGCGCTCGGAGTCGGAGGGCTCCGCGCCGGTGACGAAGGCGTGGGCCATCACCACGCTGCGACCGCCCCGGCCGCCTCTGCTGTCGACGTCGGCACGGACCCGGCGCATCGCCTCGCCGAGGGCCGCCTGGTGGGAGCGCGACTCCAGGCCCCACGAAACCCGGGCGGCATCGGGGTCGAGATAGGGGAGACCGTAGAAGGCCACCTCACCGTGCTCGTCGGGGAGCATCACCGGGCGGCCGACCCCGGCCAGGTCGGTGCGTATGAAGATGCCGGCGGCGTCGATCAGCTCGGAGCCGAAGCCCAGCCGCTGGGCCGAGTCGTGGTTGCCGCTGGTGATGACGACCTTGGCCCGCGAGGCGGCCAGGCGGGCCAGAGCCTCCGAGGCCAGCCGCACGGCGTCGACCTGCGGAAGTGCACGGTCGTACACATCACCCGAGACGCACACCACGTCGACCTCTGCCTGCTCCACCACGGAGAGGAGATGGTCGACGTACGCCGCTTGGTGCCCGAGCATGCCCTCCCGGTGGAAGGACCGGCCCAGGTGCCAGTCGGAGGTGTGCAGGATCCGCATGAAACGAAAACTATCGGTGAGCACGGACACTCGTGCCGCCGACTCACCGCGACGCCTCGCCTACGCGGGATAGGTCACCTTCACCGCGAGCTGACGCTGCAGGTTGTCGGCCGCATCGGAGACCCGGCGGCGTACGCCTGGGTCCAGATCCAGCTCGATGACCGCCCGTGCGGCAGCGAGGGTCTGCTCGGTCACCGACCCGCTCGGGAAGAACGCCTCGGCGGCCTCGGCCAGGCTCCAGCCCGAGCGCTTCTCGGCGGTCGCGGGAAGCTCGGCGAAGTAGCGCTCGAGATAACCCTCGGTGAGCTCGGCCGGACCGGTCCAGAACGCCCGCCCGGCGGCGAGGATGTCGTAGTTGGGCAGGTCGGTCTCGCCGGTGAACACCGACCAGCCGTACGCCTTCGCCTCCGCGTCGGGAATGCTGACCAGCGCGCCGTTGAGGTGGATCCGGGCATCGTTGGCGGGCTCGGCGTCATAGGCAGCCTGCAGCTCGGCACGAGAGGCGAAGCCGTTCTCGGCGAGCTTGGCGAGGATGCGCCAGCGCAGGTCGAGGTCGGTCTCGATGCCCGCCGGAGGAGCGGCCAGCCATCCCCGCAGCAGCGGCTCGGAGCTCGCCGAGCGGATCGCCGCACGGAAGGCCGACAGCTGCAGCTCGGAGCCGGGCGTGACCTCGTCGAGCTTGCGGAGAGCCGCCTCGTGCAGTCGCTCGCGAGCCCCGGCGCGCGCCAGCGGCACCACCGCGCCGAAGAGCCACGGCATCGTGCGCCGGGGACTGTCCTCGACGTCCTCGATCGGCAGAGACGCCTCGGCGATGTCGATGACGTCGGCCGGGTCGACCGCGGCGTTGAACCAGGCGCTGCGCAGGTTGTTCCACACCCCCGCGCGCAGGCCGTCGTCGGTGACCTCCGGGAGGGCCGCCTTGAGCGCCTGGACGGTCTCCCAGTCGGGGATCGCGGCGGCCCAGGTGTCGTCGTAGGGGTCGAGCACGACCGCGTTGGCGGCGACCTTCAGCGGCGTCTGGTCACCGCTCACCGTGATCTCCTCGGTGGTCCACTGCGTGCCGTTGAGGATCGCCGCGCGGAAGGTGTGGGAGCGGTCGGCGGGGTGCAGGGACGGAGCGGTGCGGTTGACGACCATCTTCGCCGGGTCCCACGAGAGCGTGTCCGGGCCGGCGGTGAGCAGCCACTGGGAGGTGAAGGTGTCGAGGTCGAACTCCACCCCCGCGGAAGCCGCGGCAGAGGCCCAGGACGCGAACAGGTCGTGCATCGTCGCGTTGCCGAACCGGTGGCGGGTGAAGTGGTCGATCGCGCCCGCGAAGAAGACGTCGTCGCCCAGGGACGCGGCGAGCTGGCGCAGGATCGCGGAGCCCTTGGAGTAGGAGATCCCGTCGAAGTTCTGCAGCGCGGAGACCGCGTCCTCGGCGCCGTTGCCGGCGACCGAGTGGGTCGAGCCGCGCTGGTCGGCGGTGAGCCCCCACTGACGGCGGGCGTAGGACATGTCGGCCCAGGCGTCGTCGTACTCGGTGACCTCGGCGGTCACCCGGTTGCCCATGTATTCGGCGAACGACTCGTTGAGCCACAGGTCGTCCCACCACTGCGGGGTGACCAGGTCGCCGAACCACTGGTGGGCCATCTCGTGGGCGACCGTGGTGGCGCGCTGGATCCGCATGCCACGGGTCACCCGGGAGGTGAAGACCAGCGGGTCGCGGAAGGTCACGCAGCCCGGGTTCTCCATCGCGCCCGCGTTGAACTCCGGCACGAACGCCTGGTGGTAGTTGCCGAACGGGTAGCGGATGCCGAAGAGCCGGTGGAACTCGTCGAAGCACTGCTTGGTGATCGTGAAGAGCTCCTCGGCGTCCTTGTCGAGGTCGGCGGCGATGCTCTGCCGCGAGCTCAGCGAGAGCGGGATGCCGTCGTGCTCGTCGTGGATCATGTGCCACGGTCCGGCGACGAGCGTGACGAAGTACGTCGAGAGCGGCTGGCTCCGCTCGAGCTCCCACACGCCCGGCGAGGTCTGCGTGCCGGGCGCGTTGCCGATCACCGTCCAGTCCTGCGGCGCGGTGACGTGGAAGGTGTAGGGCGCCTTCAGGTCCGGCTGGTCGAAGCAGGCGAAGATCGTCGGGGCGGCGTCCATGAAGCACATCCCGTAGACGTAGGCCTTCCCGTCGGCCGGGTCGACGCTGCGGTGCAGCCCTTCGCCGTCGTTGCGGAACGGCATGGTCGCCTCGACGACGAGCTCGTTGGTGCCTTCCACCGTGGTGATCGGGAGACGCCCCTTGGCGAGCGTCGCGGGGTCGACCGGGCTGCCGTTGAGGCTGATCCGAGCCACCGAGACCGGCTTCAGGTCGACGAACGTCGGCCCGCCCTTCGAGGTGAACCGGATGGTCGTCACCGAGTGGAAGGTCTCCTCGCTGGAGGCCAGGTCGAGACGTACGTCGTAGTCCTCGATCTTCAGCAGTCCGGCACGGGCGATCGCCTCGTCACGGCGCAGGGGCAGGCTCTGGGTGGTCACGTCGCACAGGCTAACGGGCGGGTGGCACTCTTACCCCATGACTTCTGATGCGGCAGACCAGCGCTCGGTATCTCTGGAGAAGATCGGCGAGCACCGCTTCCGTGCCACCAACGCGCGCGGAGGCACCGTGGTGATCGGCCACGGCGACGACCCCGACTTCACCCCGGTCGAGCTGCTCCTCGCCGCCCTGGCCGGCTGCAGCGCCCTGGACGTCGACTTCATCACCGGAAAGCGGTCGCCGATGGAGACCTTCGAGGCCCTCGCCGCGGCCACCAAGATCCGTGACGAGCAGGGCAACCGTCTCGTCGACATCTCGGTCACCTTCGACATCACCTTCCCCGAGGGCGAGGCCGGCGACGCTGCCCGCAAGGTCCTCCCGGACGCGATCAAGAAGTCCGAGACCCGGCTGTGCACCGTCGGCCGCACCGTCTCGGTGGGCACCCCCGTCACCTACGGCGAGGGCGCCCTGTCCTAGCACTCAGGGTTCAGGGGAGCAGGAGGGCGGAGTCGCCGAACTCGTGCCACAGGTAGCCCTCGGCGACCGCGGCGTCGTAGGCCCGCTGGGTGAGCTCGGGGCCGGCCACCGCCTCGACGAGCAGCAGGTGGCTGGCCTGCGGGTCGTGCCAGCCGGTGATCAGCCCGTTGACGACGTACGGCGGGTTGGCCGGTGTGATGACCCGGTCGGTCCAGCCGCTGGCCGCCCTCATCGCACCGGTCGCCGGGACGACCGCCGACTCCAGGGCCCGGGTGACGGTGGTGCCGGCCGCGACGACGCGGCCACCGGCGTACCTGGTCTGCTCCACCAGCCTGGCCGTCGTCTCGGAGACCTCGAACCACTCCGCGCCCGGTGCCTCGCCGGCCTCCTGCGAGGAGACGCCGGTGTGCAGGGTGACCGGCGCGATCTGGATGCCGCGCGTCACCAGCTCGGTGACCAGTGGATGGGTGAACGGCCGCGCCGCCGACGGCATCTCGGCGCTCCCGGGGCGGTGCCCGAAGACGGTCTGGTAGGCGTCGAGCGGGTAGCGGCGGTCGAGATAGCCGTACGCGATCGGGCGGCCGGACCGCGCCAGCTCGGCGGCCACGTCGCCGGTGACCTCCGCGCGCCAGAGCCGGTTGCCCTCTCCGGTGGGGGAGGAGGGGCGGCCGTCGGGGTAGGGCTCGCGCAGGGTGACCCGCAGGCCGGCGGTCACCACCACGTCGCCCTCGGCCGCGTCGAGGACCGACCGCGAGGCGTCCGGCGCGGAGCGGAGCTCCACGGCCCAGCCCGTGTCGAGCCGCTGGGCGAGGTGGAGCACCACCCGGCCACGCCCGATCAGGTCGGCGTCGAGCTGACGCGCCTCGGTGATCGAGTCGTTGACCACGACCAGGTCGCCGGGGGAGAGGTGCTCGGCAAGGGAGCGGAACCTCGCATGTCGTACGCCCTCAGGGCTCGCCACGAGCAGACGCACGCCGTCACGCTCGAGGCCGCGCCACTCCGCGGGCGCGGGAGCGGTGGTGTCCTCGGGGAAGGGGAACGTGGTGGTCGGTCGTTCGGCGAGCATCGTCATCGGCTTGCTCCTGCGGGTGCGAGATCGGTGGCGCGGTAGCGCCCTGAGGGCTGCGTGCTCGTGAGCAGCGCGAGCAGGTGCGGAACGACCGATTCCGGGAGCGGGCGGTCGGAGATGTCCTCGCCGGGGAAGGCGGCCTGGTGCATCGCGGTGCGCATGTCGCCGGGGTCGACGGCGTACGCGCGGATGCCGTTCTCCTCGCCGAGGGTCAGGACCAGGTGGTCGAGGGCGGCCTTGCTCGCGGCGTACGTCCCCCAGGTCGGGTAGTGCTCGACGGCGGCGTCGCTGGAGATGCCGACGAGGGTGCCGCGCGAGGCGATCAGGTAGGGGAGGAGCCGCTGGGTGAGCGTGAGCGGGGCGAGCAGGTTCGTCTCCAGCACTTGCGAGAAGAGGCTCTCGGGGACCTCGGCCAGGGGAAGCATCGGGCCGAGCTCGCTGGCGTTGTGCACGAGCAGGTCGAGCCGCCCGTGCCGCGCGACGGCGGCGGCGATCGCGTCCTGATGGTCCCCGTCGCGTACGTCGCCCACCAGGCTCGTCACCCGCGAGCTGTCCGGCAGGGCGGCGTGGAGGCGGTCGGCGTCGCGGGCGTCGGTGACGACGCTCCAGCCGGTGTCGAGGAGCGCCGTGGCCAGGGCGAGCCCCAGCCCGGCGGAGCCGCCGGTGATGACGGCTACTTCGTTGTGTGATCTGGTCATGCTGGCTAGCATTCAACCTAAAGTGAACTTGAGATCAAGGCCCGTGACAGAAAAGAGTGAGATGAACACCCACGACCTGCTCACGATGGGCGAGGTGACCCGCCGCAGCGGCTACGCGGCCTCCGCGGTGCGCTACTACGAGAGCCAGGGCCTGATCCAGGCCGAGCGATCGGCCGGGGGACAGCGTACGTTCGAGCGCAGCGTCCTGCGCCGCCTCGCCTTCATCCGGGCGGCCGCCAACGTCGGGCTGTCGCTGGACGAGATCAAGGCCGAGCTCGACTGCCTGCCGGGGGACCGGACGCCCACCAAGGCCGACTGGGCCCGGATGTCCAAGCACTGGCGCCGCCGCCTCGAGGAGCAGATCCACGCCCTGGAGCGGCTGCGCGACAACCTCGACTCCTGCATCGGCTGCGGTTGCCTCTCGCTGCAGCGCTGCCGCATCTCCAACCCCGGCGACGCCGCGGCCGCGCAGAGCTCCGGCGCTGCGTACCTCCCGAAGGTCCTGCGCCGAGACCCGCCCCGCCGCCGCGTCTGACCCGCCGAGGCGTCAGCCCCGTCGGTCGAGATGGCACCGACGTGCCGACTCGGCCGGCGTACGTGACGCCTCGGCGGGGTTTCAGCCGACGGTGATCGTCTCGAAGTCGACGGGAGTGTTGGGGGCGCCGGTGCCGTCGGGGCCGGGCTCGCCCACGCCGGCCTTGCCGACCTTCTGGAGGGTCTTGACGGCGGCCTCGTCGAGGGTGCCGAAGACGGTGTAGGCCGGCGGGAGCTGGGTGTCGCCGAAGACCATGAAGAACTGGCTGCCGCCGGAGTCGGGCTGGCCGGTGTTGGCCATGGCGAGCGTGCCGGCGGGGAAGGTGTCGCTGGGCTCGAGCTCGTCGGGGATGGTGTAGCCCGGGCCGCCGGTGCCCTGACCGGTCGGGTCGCCGCACTGCAGCAGCTCGAAGCCCGGGTTGACGGCGAGCCGGTGGCAGCTGGTGCCGTCGTAGTAGTCCTGCGAGGCCAGCGAGAGGAACGAGTTGACCGTGCAGGGCGCCTTGTCGGCGTCGAGTGTGATCGCCAGCGGGCCGACGGAGGTGTTGATGGTGGCGGCGACCTTGCCGGTGTACTGCGCGGTCTTCTCCGGCACGTCCACCTCCTTCGAGGCGCCCATCGGGTCCTTGGCGTAGTCACAGCTGGTGGAACCGGCCTTCACGATCGACTTCCAGTCGCTCGACTCGCTCGACCTCGGGCCCTTGCTCTCCTGAGCCTCACCCGAGTCCCCGGAGGAGCCACAGGCGGAGAGCGTCAGAAGGAGGGCAGCGGCGGCAGCGGCCGGGAGCGTACGAGTCAGCATGCCCAGATGCTAGGGGAGCCGCCCGAATCCACCCTCGACCGACCCCGCATGGCGATGGCCCCGTCATCGTCCGCCAGCATCGGAGCCACGCACTATCGCACAGCATGGTTGCCGGCCGCGATACTGCACCAGCCTCGTCCAACCCCACGACGCCACGACGGGGGAGGGCTCGGCTAGCCTCCAGGCGTGCCCCTGCTCTCCCTGCGCTTCGAGCTCGACGACCTGACCCGCCCCGAGGTGGTCCGGATCCTCGAGGAGCATCTCGAGGACATGTACGCGGTGACCCCGGCCGAGTCGGTGCACGCGCTCGACCTCGCCGCGCTGAAGGTGCCCGAGATCGCGTTCTGGTCGGCCTGGGAGGACACCGAGCTCGTCGGCTGCGGTGCGCTGAAGTCGCTCGGAGAGGGCGACTACGAGCTCAAGTCGATGCGCACCGCCGCCGCGGCCCGCGGCCGCGGCGTCGCCACCGCGGTGCTCCGCCACCTCATCGAGCAGGCCCGATCACAGGGCGGTCGCCGGGTGCTCCTGGAGACCGGGACCGAGGCCTTCTACGAACCCGCCCGTCGCCTCTACGCGGGCAACGGCTTCACCGAGCGCCCGCCCTTCGGCAGCTACGTCCTCGACCCCAACTCGGTCTTCTTCGAGCTCTCGCTGTAGTCGTCGACCGGCGGCATGCCCCGCCGGAAGAGCAGGTCGTCGAGCGCCAGCTTGGTGCGGCGTACGACGAGCAGGTAGACGGCGATCGCCAGCCAGCCGAGATCGCGGAAGGTGTCGGCGAGATAGGCGGGATCGGCCGAGGCGCCGCCGCCACCGAAGCAGCCGCAGTCGATGTTGAGCCCGCGCGCCCAGGCCGAGGTGATCCCGATCAGGAACGAGCACAGGCCGAGCGCCGTGCCCAACGCCGCGGTCCGGGTGAACAGCCCGAGGATCAGCAGCACGCCGAGGACGATCTCGGCGACCGGCATCGCGATGGCGTACGCCGGGGCCAGCTGCCACGGCAGCAGCTGGTAGCCGCGCACGGCCTGCTCGGTGATCGTCGGCTCGGGCAGCTTGGCGAGCCCGGCGGCGAGGAAGACGAAGCCGAGGTAGAGGCGGCCGGCGAGCCCGATCCAGCCCAGCAGGTCAGCACGGGTCCTCATGAGAGCACCACCCAGGACGTGCGGAGCACACCGAAGACGACGAGTGCCGCCACGGCCGCGTAGCCGGCCCACAGCAACGGCGCCGGCGAGACCTGGTCCCGGATCTCACGCCGAACGAACCACACCCCGAACGCCAGCACGGCCACGGAGACCGCGACCAGCCCGACGACGTACCACACCTCGTTCACCTCGCCAGAGTGCCACAGCCGAGGCCCGGAACCACCGCCCGGACGCCCGCCCTCAGCGCATCTTCAGGCTGCAGGCCGCCTTCTCAGGAACCGGGGCCCGATCACAGGTCGGTGAAGTCGGCGTAGAGACAGGCGTGGTCGGAGGCCGCGTGCTGCTCCGCGGTCAGCGTGGGGAACAGGTCCCACGGATCCTTGGTGCGCGGCCCGTGCCACACGCCCTTGCGGAAGACGCCGCCGCCGGTCTGCTTCGCGCGCAGCGCGGGGGAGAGGAGCAGGTAGTCGATCTTCTCGTCCTCGTTGCCGGAACCATACGTTCCGCGGCGGTGGTTCCAGTCCCAGTGCTCGTGCTCGCTCGCATCGACGAGCCCTGAGACCGACAGCAGCGGCTGCAGCGCCTCGCTGGCGGGGGAGTCGTTGAGGTCGCCGGCGACACAGACGTGCTCGAAGCCCTCCTCGAGCAGACCGCGGTAGATCTCCGCGACCCGCGTGGCCTGCCGGGTTCGCCGCTTGGCGCCCTGGGGATCGCCCTTCTCCGAGTAGCCCTTGGACTTGAAGTGGTTGGCGAGCACCACGATCCGCGCACCGCTGGGCGCCTCGAGGTGATACTCGCAGCAGTCGCGGGAGAAGATCACGCCCTCGTCGTCGCGATCGAAGATGTGGGTGCGGATCTGCACGAGGCGATACCCGTCGCCGACCATCACCCCGACATCGATGCCGCGCTCGTCGTTGCCCTCGACCACCATCACCTGCTCGTACGCCTCGGCGCCGACCTCCGGCAGCAGCGTCTGGGAGAACATGTGCAGCCCCGGCCGGTCGTCGGCCTCGACGACCACCGCGACCTCGGCCCGCAGCTCGGCGAAGACGCGTGCGGTGTTCTCCGTGGCGACCTCGTCGACGGCGACGGTCTTGAGCTCGACGAACCCGACCCAGTCGTTGCGCCCCTTCGCGACCAGCTGGACGTCGCCCGACCGCGGCCGCTTCAGGAGCGCGCCGCGCAGCTTTCGCAGCCGCGCGAACTCGCCCTCGTCGCTCCGCAGCAGGCCGAGCTTCTCCAGGTTGTCCAGGATCTCCTGCTCGTGGCCCTGGTAGCTGGGCTGGGCGAGCAGGGTGGAGACGCGGGCGTGGGCGGTCAGGACCGCGCGCCGCGTCTTGGCGTCGGCCGCGTCGGCGTCCATCGCCTTCGGCCGTGCGAAGAGGTTCTCCACGTTGAACGATGCGAGCCGCATACCTCCAGGCTAGCCCTACATATCAGGCCGGCCGACCGGTCAGCGGGTCGCGATCGGTGAGGCAGTAGACCTGCCCGTACGGGGCACGCATCACCGTCCACCACTCGAAGACGCCGACCGTCTCGGCGCCGAGCGCCTCATGACGGCAGGTCTCCGCAGCACGGTGGGCGACCGCGACGTCCGGGTGCGCCTTCACCTCGCCGTCCTCGTCCTCCAGCCGTTGCAGCAGGATCCGGAGGCCACCGTGAGGGTCGGGGTCGGCGAGGCGTACGAACTCGGGGGTCTTGGTCGGCTCCGGGGTCCGTCCGGTCACCGCGGCCCAGAAGGCGACCTCCTCGTCCCAGCGGGAACGGGGGATGTCGATGCAGAGCTGGTCGAGCACCCGCTCGGGCTCCGAGCGGGCGAAACGGGGCGCGGCGCCCTCGCCCAGGGTGTGGCAGAAGAGCAGCCCGCCGGGGGAACGCATGACCGGCACCCCGTCGTACGTCCATGCCGGGTGTGCCCCGAGCGCCGTCGAACGCTCGACGGCGGCCTCACGATCGGTGGCGTCGAGATCGACATGGATCCGTGGCTCGCTGTCGTCGAACGCCTGCATCTTCAGCCAGGAGTCGCCCGTCTGCGGCACCAGGGTGAGGAACTGTCCGTCCTCGCCCCTCGGCGGCGAGAGCGCCCATCCCGTCGCCGCCGACCAGAACCCGACCGCCTCCTCCCAGCGCGGGCGCGGGACGTCGAGGAAGAGATGGAACCAGGCAGGTACGCCAGCGGTGCTCATGCCTGTCGACCCTACGCGCGCGACGAGACCGGCGCAGCGCAAAACGAGCCACGCCGGGGCACACCGCGAGTGCGGTGCGCCCCGGCGTGTGCGGGTTCAGCCCTGCTGAGAGATCCCGAACTGGACGTTGCCGGAGGCATCCATCCCGGCGTCGAGGATCTTGTCGTCGAGCTCGGCAGCGGCGCCCTGGTCCAGGAAGACCCGCGCGCCCTCCTGCTCGATGACCTGGTCCTCCGCCTCGGCGGTGGGGACCAGTGCGGCGCTCAAAGCACCGTCCGGTTCTGCGTTGGAGGCGAGCCGGAGGCCGGCGCCCTGGGACTGCTCGGAGATCGAGCGGACGATCGTGGTGGCGTTCTCGGTCAGCTGAAGCATGTCGAGATCTTCCGTGGTTGGGTTCGGAGTACCCGCTCCACCATTCCTCACCGAAGAGCCGCATTCAAGCCCGGCACCCCGTGATCAGGCGTCCCAGCCCTCCGGACGCAGCTTCTTGGGGAGCTTCGAGACGACCATGGCGTACGACTCGTCGACCGCTTCGAGGATCTCCTCGTCCGGGATCCCGCCGCCCCAGGCCAGGTCGTTCCACCCCGACCGCCCGATGTAGCCGGTGACCGTCACATCGGCCGGATAGCGCAGCAGCCACTCGTCGGCGACCTCGCGCGACGCACCGCACTTGAGCCCCACCTTCGTGGCCCCGAGGAACGCGAAGATCTTCCCGCGCTCACCCGGACCGACCTTGATCACCGGGTGCTCGTGGTCCCACGGGTTGTCCGGCCAGGCGCCGGGCTTGGTGAGGCAGTAGGCCTGCAGCGAGGTCACGTCCATGGCGCCCATCCTGCCACCGCTCAGGCGCCGTCGAGCGCCACGATTTCAGCCGGGTCAATCGGGGCGCCGCGGGCCTAGAATATTGGCCGAGGACAGTCGTTCTTCCTTTGGCATGGGGCTGAGGAGGTGAAAAACAAATGTCGTCTGAAAACCTGTCCATTCAGGAACACCCCGACATCGCGGCACTTCGGGACCGGTTCGATCTGACCGGGTCCTCCGCCACCGCTCAGGTGGTCGACGGTGTCACGATGATGGCCGGCCTCTACCTGGCCGTCTCGCCGTGGATCGTGGGCTTCAACACCACGGCATCATCTCTGATGGTCAGCAACCTGATCATCGGTCTCACGGTTGCTCTGCTGGCGCTCGGTTTCGCGTCCGCATTCGGCCGCACACACGGTCTGGCCTGGACCGTCCCGCTCATGGGTGTATGGGCGATCGTCTCGCCGTGGCTCATGAACGGCGTCGACACAACCGGAGGAATGATCGCTTCCAACGTGATCGTCGGAGCGGTCATCATGCTGTGCGGACTCGGCTCGTCCGGGTTCGGCACTTTCTTCAATCCGCGTAGGTAGCACTCGCGGAATCGTCCCGAATCGACCGGCCGAGCGAGGAGCGCTCGGCCGGCCTCAGACGGCCGCCGGTTCAGCCCAGGTCCGCGCCGTAGACCTTCGTCACGGCGATCGTGATGAGCACGCGGCGGTCGGTGACCATGACCTCGCGGTACTCGTCCCAGTCAGGGTGCTCACCAGCACCGCGACGGTAGTAGTCGACGAGCGCGTCGACCTCGGGGCCGGTGGGATCGGTGCCGGGCCCGGTGAGCGTGACGGTGCCCTCGGCCGTGGCCCAGGAGCGCCCGCCCGGGCCGTCGACCTCGATCGCCGCCCGCGGGTCGCGGCGGAGGTTCTTCGTCTTCACCAGGCCCTCGCGGGTCGAGATCAGGATCTCGCCACGCTCGCGGTCGTAGTACTGCCACACCGGCGAGAGCTGTGGGAGCCCGTTCGCCTTGATCGTAGCCAGGATCCCGTGGCGGGTCGTGGCGAGCAGCTCGTGCGGGTCGAACGTCATGGTGAAGCGCCTCCTCGTCGGGCGTTGCCCAGATGGTCGTCGCCTTCTAGAAGGCGCCCGGACGCGACTTCCTTCCCGCGTTCCTAATTCGGAGGTGCGCCCCGCGCGGGTCGGCTAGGTTGCCGAGCACCCCGCACCGAAGGAGACCCCACATGCGTGCATTGATCGGCCGGATTCTGGTGGCGATGGGGATGGTATCCCTGCTCCTCGTCACGCCCGCCCACCCCGCGACCGCGGCCGAGGCCGACATCCTCGACCGGCTCCTCGCCATCGACGGCGTCAGCCTGATCCAGGAGAAGCCCGTCGCCGGCTACCGCTACTTCGTCCTGAGCTTCACCCAGCCGGTCGACCACCGGCACCCCGACGGCGACACCTTCCAGCAGCGCTTCACCGTGCTCCACAAGGACACCGCCCGCCCGACCGTGTTCCAGACCAGCGGCTACAACGTCTCGACCAACCCCGGCCGCAGCGAGCCGACGCGGATCGTGGACGGCAACCAGGTGTCGATGGAATACCGCTTCTTCACCCCCTCGCGCCCCGACCCGGCCGACTGGGACGACCTCGACATCTGGCAGGCGGCCAGTGACCAGCACGCCATCTACACCGCGCTGAAGCCGATCTACTCCGCCAACTGGCTCGCCACCGGCGGTTCCAAGGGCGGTATGACCGCGACCTACTTCGAGCGCTTCTACCCCCGGGACATGGACGGTGTCGTCGCCTACGTCGCGCCGAACGACGTGGTCAACCGTGAGGACTCCGCCTACGACGAGTTCTTCGCCACCGTCGGCACCGAGGACTGCCGCGGCCGGCTCAACGGCGTCCAGCGCGAGGCGCTCGTCCGCCGCGAGGCGCTGAAGGCGAAGTACGCCGACCTGGCGGCAGCCGAGGGCTACACCTTCGACACCGTGGGCAGCCTGGACGCTGCGTACGAGATGGTGGTGCTCGACTACGTCTGGGCCTTCTGGCAGTACGCCGGCACCTCCCAGTGCTCCAACATCCCCGCCGACGCGGCGACCGCCACCGACCAGGCGATCTGGGACTCGATCGACTACTACTCGGGCTTCAGCTTCTACACCGACCAGGGTCTGAGCCCCTACACGCCGTACTACTACCAGGCCGGCACCGAGCTGGGCGCGCCGACGATCGGCTTCCCGCACATCGAGGACGAGCTGATCCGCTACGGCTACCAGCCGCCGCGCAGCTTCGTCCCGCGCGACATCGACATGCGGTTCGACCCCTCCGCGATGCGTGACGTCGACTCGTGGGTGCGCAAGCACGCCCACCAGATGCTCTTCGTCTACGGCGAGGCCGACCCGTGGGGTGCCGAGCGCTTCCGCCCGGGAATCTTCGCCACCGACTCCTACGTGTTCACCGCGCCGGGCATGAACCACGGTGCCAACGTGGCCGGTCTGGTCGCCGACGAGCGTGAGCTCGCCACCGCCCGGATCCTGGAGTGGGCCGGCGTCGCGACCGCCGCGGTCGAGGCCGACGCGACGAAGGCGAAGCCGCTGGCTGCGTACGACGCGAAGCTGGACAAGCACGACCTGCGCGAGGAGCGGCGCATGCGTCCGTGAGTCGACTGCGGGTCTCGGAAATGGGGGTCTCGGAAAGGGGCTTGTCTTCGAGCGCACTCGAAGGCCTAGCGTCTGAGGTATGGATCTTGGACTCCACTACTTCACGTTCACCCACCCCGAGTGGGAGACCACGCTCGCCGACAAGCTGACCGAGACGGCCCGGATCGCAGACGAGGGTGGCGTCGACCTGCTCACCGTCATGGACCACTGGTTCCAGATGGAGCAGGCCGGCGGCCCCTTCGAACCGATGCTCGAGGGCTACACCACGCTCGGCTACCTGGCGGGTATCACCGACAACGTACGCCTCAGCCTGCTCGTCACGGGGGTGACCTACCGCCACCCGGGGCTGCTGGCCAAGATCGTCACCACGCTCGACCGGCTCTCCGGCGGCCGTGCGCTGCTGGGCATCGGTGCGGCGTGGTACGAGCGTGAGCACCAGGGTCTCGGCGTGCCCTACCCGCCGACCGCCGAGCGGTTCGAGCGCCTGGAGGAGACCCTCGAGATCTGCCGCCAGATGTGGTCGGACAACGACGGCGCCTACGAGGGCAAGCACTACCAGCTCGCCGAGACGATCTCGCTGCCGCAACCGGTCAACGGCACCATCCCCGTCCTGATCGGCGGGGGCGGCGAGAAGAAGACGCTCCGCCTGGTCGCCAAGTACGGCCAGGGCACCAACCTCTTCGGTGCCGCCGGCCCCGACGCGGTCGCGAACGTCAAGCACAAGCTCGATGTGCTGCGTGGTCACTGCGACGACCTCGGCACCGACTACGACGCGATCGAGAAGACGATGCTCTTCCAGGGCCCCGCGGTCGAGGACCCGGACGCGTTCCTCAAGTCCATGGAGGAGTACGCCGCCCTCGGCATCACGCTCGTCGGGCTCATGCCGACGCCGTACGTCGATCCGGTTCCGTGGGCAACCGCCGCCGTCGACCTGGTGCCGCGGCTGAAGGAGATCTAGAAAGCCCGCTCCGGTTGGCCAGAGGCGTACACTTGTTCTAACCACGCTTCCAGCCGGGCTCGTCGAGTTCGCAGGGCAGCACGAAAGGTGATCGTCATGACGACGTCGCCGACAGATGAGCTCGCGACCGCAGTTCGGGTCGGGCTTCGGATCCGCCTCGACAACAGCTTCAGCTCGGGGCCGCTCGATGGCGCTTGGTGGCCACAGTCACGCGACCTCCAGGAGGAGGCCGCCGACCTGATCGACCACTTTCCCCATCGCGTGGGCCGGATCTCGCGGCTGTTGTACTCCCGGCCCGACTGGGACTCGGACGCGGGAGCGTCGAGCGCCCACAAGATCCGCGCCGCACGCGGGTTCGTGAAGGTGGGCTCGTTCCCGTCCGACGACACCCACCTCGTGGTGCTGTCGATGGCCTCCGGTTATCGGCTACGCCTGCTGGTGGTGCCTCACGACACCGACGCCGAGCGTGCCGAGGAGATCATGGAACAGGCGGCCGACGACCGGAACACCCAGCGCCCGGCGCAGCTGCTGGGCCTCGATGGCCCCGACCAGAGCCACATCGGTCAGCAGATCTGGGACAACGACGGCGCCCATTAGCCGTCCGGTCCGGTCCCTGATCGACCGGCGCCTCCCGTGCCGAGGTGGCGGCCCGAGCAGAGCGGCGCGGCTGCGAGCCTCCGGGAGGCTACGTCACATCGGAGCCCGAGCGAGCCCGAGGCCGACGCACGCGAACAGCAGCCCCATCCCACCGAAGATGATCCCGAAGACGATCGCGCAGCCGGTGCCTCCGCCGGATCCCGCGATCATCGACTTCGACGGGTCGAGCGGGTTGACCACGATGTCCAACGGCGGCACCGTCCCGTCCAGCCGGAACCGGCGGTCGGGCAGCGTACCCGAGCTCGCATAGGTGCCGCCGTCGGGACCGCGATACTCGTAGTGCGCGATCAGCCGGGTACGGCTGCCGTGGTCGCCGCTCGAGGTCGTCCTCGTCTCGACCTCGCGGATCGTGGCCTGCCACGGCGTCCAGGTCGAGAGCCGCTGGCGGCTGATGATCGACCAGACCACGATCCACACCCCGATGCCCGCGAACAGCAGGCCCATCCCCGCGAAGATCCAGCCGAAGAACATCCAAGTCTCCCATCGCCCGAGGCGAGAGCCGCCTGATGGCAGGAGGCTACGTCATCGCAGCGGGCTGGAGGACTTATCGGGCACGCCGGAGGGTCGCCGCCACGACGGCACGTGTCTCGGCGGGGTCGATCACGTCGTCGATCTCGAACATCCGGGCGGCGTTGAGGGCGCTGGCCTGCTTGCGGTACTCCTCCGTCAGCGCGGCGACCCGCGCCTCACGCTCCGCCTCGGGCATCGCGGCCAGCTCGGCGGCCATGGAGAGGCGTACGGCGCCCTCCAGGCCCATCGGGCCCAGGTGGGCGTCGGGCCAGGCGACGGTGAGGAGCGGGCGGTGGGTGCTGCCGCCGAGCATCGCCTGCGCGCCGAGCCCGTAGCCGCGGCGCAGGACGACCCCGACCAGCGAGGTCGAGAGCTGGGCGCCGGCGACGACCATCCGGGAGGCGTGCCGGACCAGGCCGCCACGCTCGGCCTCGGGACCGACCATGAAGCCCGGGGTGTCGACCAGCGAGACCACCGGGAGGTCCCAGCGGCCGCAGAGCGCGAGGAAGTCGGCCGCCTTGACCGAGGCGTCGCCGGTGAGCGCTCCGGCCAGGTGCGTCGACTGGTTGGCGATCACGCCGACCGGGATCCCGTCGATCCGGGCCAGCGCGGTGACCAGCTCGGGCGCGAACGCCTCACGGAGCCAGGTGACCGAGTCGAGGTCGGCGAGCGTCTCGACGACAGGCCGTACGTCGAAGGCCTCCCGGTCGTTGTGGGGGAGGAGCGTTCGCAGGTCGGCCTGATCGCCGGCCTCGCCGCCGTCAGCGGCCGGCTCGAGGCAGGAGAGGATGCTGCGTACGGCTTCGACGGCTGCCGCCTCGTCCTCGACGAGCAGGTCGATCACACCGTTCGCGGTCTGGTCCTTCACCGGCCCGATCTCCTCGGGGGCGAAGGTGCCGAGCCCACCGCCGGCGATCATCGCCGGGCCGGCCATGCCGAGGTTGGCGTCCGGGGTGGCGATGCGGAGATCGGCACAGCCGGCCAGGACCGCGTTGCCGGCGAAGCAGCGCCCGGAGACGACGGCGATGCGCGGCACGACGCCCTCGAGCTCGCCCCAGAGCGCGAACGAGCCGACGTCGAGCGCCGAGACCAGCGGGATGTCCGTGTCACCGGGGCGACCGCCGCCGCCCTCGGTGAAGAAGACGGTCGGCAGACGCATCCGCCCGATGATCTCGATCAGCCGATCCGACTTGCGATGCCCGCGCATGCCCTGTGTACCGGCCATCACCAGGTAGTCGTAGGACAGCACCGCGCACGGCTTCCCGCCGACGGTCGCGGTGCCGCCGATGATCCCGTCACCGGGCGTCTCGACGACGAGCTCGGCCAGGTCACGCCGCTGCTCCTGGGCCGCGGTGATGAACCGCCCGTACTCGACGAACGAGCCCGGATCGACCAGGTCGGCGATGTTCTCCCGAGCCGTACGCCGCCCCTTGGCGTGCCAGCGGGCCACCTTGTCGGCACGCGCCGCGTCCGTGGTCAGGAAGCGGCGGGCGTGCAGCTCGGTCAGTCCGGTGGCGGGTGTGTCGTCGGTCACGCTGTCACGATAGGGAATGCCGGGTCGGGTGCCTCGAGCACCCCCAGCAGCCGCTGGAGCACGCCGAGGTCGCCGGTGTGGGCGATCCCGTCGAGCCTGCGCGCGCCGAGCAGCCCGGCGAGCTGCCGCCGGGTGAGCGTCAGGGTGAGGCCCGCGCCCGGTTCCGGGGCGCTGTCGCGCCGCTGCACGAGCACCCCGTTGCGCAGCCGGGTGTGCCACCAGCCGCCCTCGGGCGTGTCGTCGTGATCGGTGAGATGCCAGTCGATGCGCAGATCGAGGTCCCAGGCGCGAGGGCCGTCGACCCGGATCGCCACGGAGTCGAGCAGCTGCGAGACGGTGAGCGCCGCCAGCAGGCCGCGGCCGCCGCCGCGCGGCGGCACCTTCGGCCCGTCGAGGAGCTCGCGGGCGCCGGTCAGGTAGACGTTGCGCCACGTGGCGTTCTCGGCGCCGTGTCCGAGCCGGGTGTAGACCTCCGCCAGCAGCTCTCGTGCCCCACGAGCGTCGGGCTCGGCGAAGACCACGTGGTCGAGCAGCGTCGCCGCGAATCTCAGGTCTTCGCTCTCCCCGCCGGCGACGAGCGCCGCCGCCTGCTCCACCGCAGGGGCCGCCCCTCCGAGCAGCCGCAGCCAGCGCTGACCCTCCTCGGCCGGCGGCAGCTCCCACAGGTGCGCCGGGTTGGCGTCGTACCAGCCCAGGTAGCGCTGGTAGATCCCCTTCACGTTGTGGCTCAGCGAGCCGTAGTAGCCGCGCGTCGACGGCTGCGCGTCGAGGGCCGGCGGCAGGACCAGCTCCTCGGCGATCTCCTTCGGTGTCAGGCCACGGTTGATGAGACGCACGGTCTGGTCGTGCAGGTAGGCGTAGACGTCGCGCTGCCCGGCCAGGAAGGCCTCGATCCGCTCCGCACCCCACGTCGGCCAGTGGTGCGTCGCGAACGCGACGTCCGCGCGCCCGGCGAACAGGTCGATCGCCTCGGTGAGGTAGCGCGCCCACAACCGGGCATCGCGCACCTCGGCGCCCCGCAGGGTGATGATGTTGTGCAGGGAGTGGACGGCGTTCTCGGCCAGGAGCAGCGCCCGGGTTCCCGGAAGGTAGATGTTCATCTCCGCCGGCGCCTCGCTGCCCGGCGTGAGCTGGAACTCCATCTCGACGCCGTCGATCAGACGCGTCTCCCCGGTGCGGGTGATCGAGTCGGTCGGCTCGGCCAGCCCGATGGTGCCCGACGCCAGCCGTGGGCCGAGGCCGCAGCCGAGGTGTCCGTCCGGCGCGACCGGCAGCATGCTGCCGTACATGAAGGTCGAGCGCCGGTTCATCGCGGGACCGACGTAGACATTCTCCGAGACGGCATGCTCCAAGAACCCCTCCGGAGCCAGCACGGGTACGTCACCATCAGCCGCCGCGAGCACGGCGGCGATCCCGCCGAAATGATCGGCGTGCGGATGGGTCAGCACCACCCCGGTGACCGGCCGGTCCCCACGGTGCTCCCGGTAGAGCCCCAGCGCGGCCGCCGCGGTCTCGGCCGTGGTGAGGGTGTCGACGACGATGATGCCGCGCTCGCCCTCGACGATCGTCAGGTTGGCCAGGTCGAGGCCACGGACCTGGTAGATGCCGTCGGTGACCTGGAACAGACCCTGCAGCGAGGTGAGCCGGCTGTGCTGCCACAGTCCCGGGTGTGCGGTGTCCGGCGCCGGGGAGTCGAGGAAGGCGTCGGCGTCCGCATCGAACGCGACGGTCCCGTCGGCCTTCGACACCAGCCCCGGCTTCAGGGTAGCGACGAACCCACGCTGCGCATCGGCCTCCTCCTGGGTGAAGTCGGTCATCATGCCCCCAGCGACGTCACGAGATCGCGGATGACGCCGTTGCGCTGGATCTCCGAGGATCCGGTCAGCACCCGGAACATCCGCAGCCGCCGCCAGATCACCTCGATCTCCGCGCCCCGGACCATCCCGGCCTTGCCGTGCAGCTGCAGCGCCGCATCGGCGATCTCGAACGAGCGTTCGGCCACGAACAGCTTGCACATGAACGACTCGATCCGCGGTCGCCGGCCGGCATCGAGATCGGCCAGGGCGTCGTAGGTCATCGACCGGGCGGCGTAGTAGTCGGTGGCCATGTCGGCGAGCCTGTGCTGGATCGCCTGCTTCTCCAGCAGCAGTCCGTCGAAGACGGTGCGGTTCGCGGCGTAGCCGAGCGCCAGCGCGAGCGCCCGCCGGGCGGCGCCGAGCGCGGTCGGGCAGTGCAGCAGCCGGTTCGCGGTGACCCGGCCCAGCGCGATCCGCAGCCCCTGGCCGACCTCGCCGAGCAGGTTCTCCTGCGGCACGAAGCAGTCCTCGAGGACGACGTCGCTCTCGATGTTCTGTCCCGACAGCGGCAGGTCCCCGGGCAGCACCCGGCAGCCGGGGGAGTCGAGGTTGACGAAGAACGCGGCGTACGACTCCTCCTCGCCGGCCATCCGCGCCACCAGGATCGCGAAGTCGGCGAAGGTGCCGCCGGTGCTGAACACCTTGTGGCCGCTGATCAGGAAGCCGCCCGGGGTCGGAGTCGCGGTGGTCCGCATGCGGCGTACGTCGGAGCCGGCGTCGTCCTCGGTCATCGAGAAGCAGCAGGCGCGCTCGCCGCGTACGACGGGCATCAGGTACTTCTCGATCTGGTGCTCGGTCGCGTGCTCGAAGATCGCGCCGACCCGGAGCGGGCCGCCCATGTCGCCGAGCACGCTGGTGGCGAGCTGGCGGCCGGAGGCGCCGATCTCCTCCTTGAGGGCAGCGAGCTCGGTGAAGCTCAGGCCCTGGCCGCCGAGCGACTCGGGCAGGTGGATGCCGTAGAAGCCGAGCTCACGGCTGCGCTGCCACACCGGCTCCAGCATCGAGCGGTCCAGCGGCGTCTCCGGGCCCAGGCCGAGGCCGCGCTCGTAGTCGGCGAGCTCGCCGTCGAGATAGTCCCGCAGCCTCGTGACCAGCTCGTCGAGCCGTGGGTTGTCGGGGTAGGACGGGGTGAGGGAGAAGGTCATCTCAGCCGACCTTCCGCTCGGTGCCGGCCCAGTCGCGCTCGCGCAGCGCCCGCCGGTCGACCTTGCCGTTGCGGTTGAGGGGGAGTGCGTCGGCGAACTCGATGATCCGCGGCACCTTCACGCCCGAGAGACGAGCGCGGCAGAAGTCGCGCAGATCCTCCTCGGTCGCGGTGGCGTCGGCAGCGAGGGTGACGTACGCCTTCACCGTCTCGCCCCACTTCTCGCTGGGCACGCCGACGACGCAGGCCTCGCTGACGGCCGGGTGCTCGTAGAGCGCGGCCTCGACCTCGGAGCAGTAGACGTTGTAGCCGCCCGAGATGATCATGTCCTTCTTGCGGTCGACGATGAAGACGAACCCGTCCTCACGGATCCGGCCCAGGTCGCCGGTGTGGACCCAGCCGTCCCGGAAGGTCTCGGCCGTCGCCTCGGGCGCGTGGAAGTATTCGCGTACGCAGTCCGGGCCGCGCGCGACGATCTCGCCGATCTGGCCGGCGGGCAGCGGGTTGTGGTCGTCGTCGACCACGATCACCTCGGTGTCGTAGACCGGACGGCCGCAGGAGAGCAGCAGCTCGGGGTCGGACTCGATGCCGCGGACGACGTCCTCGGAGCTGAGGAAGGTGATCGCGCTCGTCGTCTCGCCCTGGCCGTAGCCTTGGTTGACCACCGGGCCGAACGCCTCGACGGCCTCGCGCAGCCGCGCCGGACTGACCGGGGCGCCGCCGACGGTGATGCTCTGGAGAGCGGAGAGGTCGCGATCGGGCAGCGTGGGGGAGGCGAGAACGAGGTTGAGCATGACCGGGACGACGAAGGTGTGGGTGACCCGCTCACGCTCGAGCGTGTCGAGGTAGGCCTCGACCTCGAACGCCGGCAGCACGACCACGGCCGCCCCGCGGAAGAAGCAGCCGAGGATCACCATGCCGCTGGCATGGGTGATCGGTCCGGGGGCGAGGTAGACCGCCTCGGCCGAGAGCGATCCGTAGGGGTTCATGGCGAGCTTGCGCATGTTGGCCAGCCGGTTGCCGACGGTCTGGACCGCCGCCTTCAGGGTGCCGGTCGAGCCGGAGGTGAAGTTGAGGACCGCCGGGGCGTCCTCGTCGACGTCGACGGCGACCGGGTCGGTCGAGCCTTCGGCGACCAGAGCGTCGTACGCCACAGTGCCGTCGGCGCCGGGGGCGCTGTTGTCGAGGTCGACGACGAGGCAGTCCAGGCTGTGGGCGTCGACGATCTTGCGGACCAGCTCGAGGTGGGCGCCACCGGTGAAGACGACCTTCACGGACGCGTCGAGCAGGACGTGCTCGACCTCGGCGGCGGCGAGCCGGGCACTGATCGGGACCCGGAGCGCGCCCGCCTTGCAGATCGCCATCTCCGCGACGACGAGCTCGCCCCGGTTGGTGGCGAGGGTGGCGACGGGGGTGCCCGGCGTGCAGCCGCGGGCGATGAGCGCAGCCGCGAGTCGGTTGGTGTCGTCCTCGAGCTGGCGGTAGGTCCATCGGTCGGTGCCGGAGACCAGGGCGGTGGCGTCGGGGGTGAAGGTCGCGGTGCGGGTGAGATAGCTACCGAGATTCACGGATGCCCTCCTGGTGGTCGGGGTCGCTGCAGTGAGCGCGGTCACCCGAGATCATAGACAGAGTGTCCAGAAACAGTCCAGGCGTTCGGGAAAGTGCTAGAACAGTGCGCATGACGGTGGTTGAGGACCGGCGCAGCCGGCGAACGCGAGGAGCGCTCCGTGACGCGCTCGTCTCCCTGGTGCTCGAGCGTGGCTACGCCGCGGTGACGGTGGAGGACATCGTCGCCGCGGCCGACGTGGGCAGGGCGACCTTCTACACGCACTTCAAGGACAAGGAGGCGCTCTACGACCACGTGGTGTCCTCGGTGCTCCAGGACCTCAAGGGGCGGCTGGACGAGGTGCTGGCCCCCGAGGACGCCGGGTTCACCGGGGAGCCGGTGGCCGAGGTCTTCCGGCATGCGAGCGAGCAGCCAGATGCGTACCGGATGATCCTGCGGGGCGAAGGGGACGGCCGCGGCCTGCGGGCGTTCGAGGACGCCTGGAGCGCCACCGCCTTCGAGACCTTCACCGCACGGGTGAAGGCGAACGCCGTGCGCCCGCGCGTGGATCTCCAGGTGCTGGCGCGGGCGTGGGTCGGCGAGCAGATGGCGGTCCTGCTGTGGTGGCTGGACGCTCCCGAGCCTCGGCCGGCCACCGACCAGGTCGTCGAGACGCTCGTCGAGCTCTCGCGTCGTGGGCGCTTCTGGGCGACGGGATTCGATCCGGACGGCCGCTGAGCTGCAGCACCGACGTGGACGCCGTGTCTTGTGTGGTGCGGGTCACTCGTCCTACAGTCGGACGTGATGACCGTTACTAGACGCTCTGTCTAGCACCTTGAAGGGCGGATCTCCGTGTCCTACCGCACCCTGCTCACCGAGTACCCAGTCGGAGCGCGCCGTCGCGTGCTGCTGGCTGTCGTCGTGCTCGCCCTGTTCATCTCGGCGTTCGAGGGCCAACTCGCCCCCGTGCTGCCGTTGCTGCTCGACGACCTCGGGATGTCGCTGAAGACGTACGGCCTCATCACGGCCGCGTCCCTGATCTTCGGAGCCCTCGCCGGCTACCTCGGCGGCGAGCTCGCCGATCGCGTCGGCCGGGTGAGGATCCTGGTCCCGTTCATGTTCCTCTCCGCCGCCGCCTGCCTGTTCATGGCGACCGCCGACTCCGTCGGTCACTTCGCGCTCGCCCGGATCGTGCTCGCCTTCGTCGAGGGTGTCGCCGTCGCCGGCACCCAGCCGCTGATCCGCGACTTCACCCCGCGGATGGGTCGCGCCCAGGCGTTCGCGTTCTGGAGCTGGGGCTCGGTCGGCGCCAACTTCTTCGCCGCTGCCGTCGCCTCGGCAACGCTGGGTGTCTTCGGCAACCAGTGGCGCTCGCAGCTGTTCATCATGGCCGGCGCCGCCCTGGTCGGAGCCGTCGTGATCGCGCTGACCCTGCGCGACCTCGCCCCGGAGGTCCGCCGCGCCGTACGCCTCACCGAGCACGAGGCGCACACCGTCGAGGTCCCGCAGGGCACGAAGGGCCTACGGCTCCTCCTCGCCCGCCGGGCGTTCTGGACCCACGTGCTCGCGATGTCGTTCCTCTACGTCCTGCTGGCCACCATGAACGCCTACGCCCAGACGATGCTCGTCCAGCAGTTCGGGGTCTCGGTCCGTGCGGCATCGGCGATGACGATGGTCTTCTGGCTGAGCAACCTCGCGCTGAGCCTGGTCTTCGCCCGTCTCTCGGACCGTACGCAGCGCCGCAAGGCCTTCATGGTCGGCGGCGGCGTCGCCGCGGCGGTCTTCCTCGGCGCCTTCCTGGCGCTCATGGGCCGGGGGAACGAGGCGTCCACGAGCGTGGTCGTCGTCCTGTTCGTCGGCATCGGCGTGGCCCTTGCGGCGACCTTCGGGCCGTGGATGGCGAGCTTCTCCGAGCACGTCGAGGAGGTGCACCCCGACATCCAGGGCCGCGCCTTCGGCCTCAACCACCTGCTCAACCGCACGTTCATCCTGGCGACGGTCCTCTTCGCGCCGCGCGTGGTCGAGGCGACCGGTGGCTGGGAGCGCTGGATGACGATCGCCTGGGTCGCGACGGTGCTGTTCGCGATCACCGCGGCGCTGGTCCCCGGGGTGACCGGTCGTCACTCGCGCACCGGCGCGGACGCCGAAGCCGTCGCGCAGCCTGCGTCGTGAACCGCCCGGGCCGGGGTCGGCTGGACAGCTGGCTCTACAGCGAGACCGAGGAGCCCGACGTCCGGTTCACCCTGGCGAACGAGCGTACGTTCCTCGCCTGGATCCGCACCTCGTTGGCGTTCCTCGCCGTCGCAGTCGCCGTCGACACCCTGGAGGTCGGCGGCGGCACGGTGCTGGCCGTACTCGCCCCGCTCAGCCTCGCGCTCCTCGCGGCCGGCTGCGCGGCGTGGTCCTGGTGGAGCTGGGTACGCAGCGAGCGCGCGATCCGCCGACGCGACGCCCTGCCGACCCGCCGGGCACCGCTTCCCCTGGTGTTCGGAGTCCTGGGTTCCGTCGCACTCGTCTCGATGGCGCTGCTGGTGTGAGCGGGGGAGACCCCGGGCTGCAGCCCGAGCGGACCGAGCTCGCCTGGCGGCGTACGCATCTCTCGCTCGTCGTCGCCGCCCTCGTCGTCGCCCGCCATCCGCTGGCCGAGGGCCCGCTGTGGTGGCGTCTCGGTGCGGCGCTCGCGGTGGCCGCGCTGGCTGCCTACCTCCTCCTGAGCCGGCGCCGCGTGGGCGCCACCGCGGGCGTCGCGGCCGTGATCGCCCTCGTCGAGGTCGTCGGGATCGCCGGCCTCGGGTAGCCCACCCTTGAAATCGATCAGTAACGGGGTAAGCATGATTACATGCTTACAAACGAGTTGCGCGGGTGGTTCAGTGGACGGCTGCCCGATGGTGTGTACGACGAGATCGTCGATGTGGTGGTCGACCGCGAGGAGATCACCGTCGTCGGGCGGATCAAGGAGCCGAAGACCGCCGAGGGCGCTTCGGACGAAGAGCGAGCAGCAGCCAACGAGGGACGGGCGAGCGAGTTCCGCGAGCGCACCCGCGAGGACCGGATGGCCGTGGCGCGGCAGGCGGAGCGCCGGTTCGACCGGAAGGTGTCGTGGGGCGTGGAGGTCGGGGGAGAGCGCCACATGTTCACCACCGTCTCCGCGCCGGTCATGACCCGGCTGCGTCAGCCCGAGCGCAAGGTCCTCGACCTGCTGGTCTCCGGCGGTGTCGCCCGGAGCAGGAGCGACGCGCTCGGCTGGTGCGTCAAGCTCGTCCAGCAGCACTCGAGCGAGTGGCTCGACGAGCTCCAGGAGTCGCTGGTCAACGTCGAGCGCGTGCGTGCCAAGGGGCCTGGCGGATCGGCTGCGTCCTAGCAGGTGGCGTCAGGGGAGTGGTTGGGGCCGGCCGGTCGGCCGGAGGCGCGCTCCCGGAGGGCCTCGATGATGGCCGGGCAGATGTCGGTCTCGTAGAGCCACTCGATGCTCTGGATACCGCCCGGGCTGTCGGCATTGATCTCGAGCACCTTGTGGCCGACCACGTCGATCCCGACGAAGAACAACCCGTCGGCCGCGAGCTTGGGACCCATCGTGTCGACGATGTCCTTCTCGCGTGCGCCGATCTCGAGCGGCTTCATCCGCCCGCCCTTGCTGATGTTGGCGCGCGGGTCGTTGCCGTCGGGCACGCGCCGGAACGCGGCGTACGCCCCGTCGATCTCGATCAGCTTCCCGTCGAGCAGAAAGATTCTGGCATCGCCCTCCTCGCCGCCGTCCACGAACTCCTGGGCGATCGCATATCCGTCCTCGAAGACCGCCTCGATGATCTGCGCCAGGTTGGTCTCGTTCTCGTCCTCGACGACGAACACGTTGCGGCCCTTGCCGCCGTAGATCGGCTTGACGACGGACTTGCCCACCTCTGCGACGAACCGTCTGATCGCTCCGGCGTCGCGGGTGACGAGGGAGCGTGGCCGGACAGACTGGGGAAACTCCTCCAGATAGAGCTTGCTCGTCGCACGGCTCAACGTCACCGGGTCATTGACCACCGTGACACCTCGAGCGGCGAGCATCTGGCCGAAGACGGTGCCGAGCGGGCCGGCCCATGGTCGCTCCTGCATCTCGGTGGCCTCTTCGTTGCGCAGGAACAGGGCGTCCAGCGAATCCATCACCAGTCGCTCCGCATCACGTTTCTTGATCCGGGCCAGGAACGTCTCCAGCGTGTCGCCCTCGATGACCTCGGCGCGGCGCGCGCGGGCGAGGAGCTGTTGACTCGTGTCGAACTCGACATCGCCTGCACCGACGTACCAGACCTCGTGCGACCCCTCGACGGCCGCCTTGGCAAGTCGCGTGGTCGCCATCTCGGGGTGTTCGACTGCGATCTCGTTGACGAAGAACGCAAGCTTCATCTCTCTCCCTCTCCTTCGTAGAGGTCTGTGACCTGCAAGCCGCCGGCCATCCGGTCGAGGCGCTCGCGCGCGCCGGACACCTCGAGCCACCGCGGGCGCACCCACGGAGGCTCGAGCACGCCGCGCTCGAGGAGGTCCTGCACCAGGTCGATGTGGTCCAGCGCGAGCTTGCCGACCAGCAGCACGTCGAGATCGACTCCCGAGGCAACGGCCTCGAGGATGCGGCTGATCCCGCGCAGGTAGATCGCGTCGCGCACCATCCCGCCGGCGACGACCACACGGATCGCGACCGACCAGGCGGTCCGGCGGGGGAGCCGGTGCTTGCCCTCCAAGGTCTCGAAGATCTCCATGAAACCTCCGCCCGCGAGCATCAGGTCGACGGCGACGACCCGCGCCGCCAGCACCCGCAGCCGCCGTGGGTCCAGCCCGCCGGTGACGTACTCGGAGATGAGCGCCAGGCCCTCTTGGGTCTCGTCGTAGCCGGGCAGGCCGATCGTCAGCATCTTCAGCGGCTGCCGCGCGCCGTTCTGGTAGGTGACGACGTGCGTACCGACCTCGTGGTGAAGCAGCGGCTCGACCCGGTCGGCGCGGAAGGTCGCCGACGCAGGGATGAGCAGCTGCCCCGCGGACACCATCAGCTCGGAGACGTCCTCACGCACCTCGACGTGCGCGGGAAACCCGGGGTACGCCGCTCGATAGTGCTCCATCTCGGCGCGGGCTGCATCAGCGAACGCCCCGGACGTCACGTTCCCGCGGGCCGGCGCCGGCGGCGGGATGTCGGCGAGCAGTTGCTCGGCCGACGACACGAGACCGGCGGAGGGGTCGCCGAAGAGCTGCCGTGACCCGTGCACGAACTTCGTCGTGTCACGGTCCTCGAGCGCGGTGATCTGTCGCGCGATCTCGTCTCGTTTGGCCCGGAACAAGGAGTGCAGGGCTGGGTCGGCGACGTCCTCGATCTCGAGGTTGTAGAGATCACGACGCACCAGGTCAGGGTCGAAGTCGAGCTCTCGGAGCCGCAACGTCGGTGCGACCGTGAAGTCGGTCCGTTTGAAGTCGTCCCACGCCTCCGCTCCGTTGAGTGGGGTGAGGTTCAGCAGCGGGTCGATCTGGCGCTCGATCGCGGTGAGTCGGGCGTCGATGCTGAGGGCGGGCTCGCTCTCTTGGGTCGAAGCAGTCACACCCCCAGGGGTACCCAGACCCCGATGCGATCATTCCTCACCGCGTGCGCTCGGCGCGCTGCCGGACCAGCTCCTCGACCGGTGTCGGAAGGGTCGTCTCGAAGTCGATCAGCTTCGCCCAGGTCGGGGTGACGACGATGCGCACCATGCTGTCGTACAGCGAACGCACCTCCGCCTCCCAGGCGACCCGTTGCTCCGGTGTCATCTCGTAGGAGCCGTTCATCTCGAGGTACTGCTCGGGGATCCCGTCGACGAGGTCCAGCTCGGCGGTCCCGCGAATGAGCAGCATCTTCGGCGGGTGCGCCTCGGTGTCGATGGTCAGGGCGACCGCCGGGTTGTGCCGCAGCGCGATGAGCTTGGGGGAGTTGGGGGTGGTGCACATGACCACCTGCGAGCCGTTCCAGGTGAACGCGATCGGGATGTTCCTCGGCGTGCCGTCCTTGGCGACGTACGCCAGGCGGGTCAGGTCTCGCGCCAGGAGCTCGCGGCTCAGCGGACGGCTCAGGACCGCCTGGATCTCGTCGGCCTGCATGGTGTTCGACATCGGGTTCTCCTCGGTTCGGGCGACCCGGTCGGTCGCTCTCACCCCAGGGACGGAGCCGTTCCCATGTTCTCTACATCCTGGCGACGACGTCGTCAGTCGACCGGCTTGCCGAAGGAGTACGTGCCCGCGACGGAGACGGTCGCCGAGGTGTCCGCATCGGTGACCGAGACGTTCGACCACGTCGACACCGTGTGCACCGACGTCTGCCCGCTGGGGCAGTCGAGAACACTGCTCGCCGCGGGTGCGGTGACGGTCAGAGAGCCGGTGACGTTGCCGTTCCGGGCGGCCGTGAACTCGCCGGACTTCGAGTAGTCGCCGCTGATCACGGTCTTCTTCGGGTCATCCGGGTTGTGACCGCCGCGGTTGACGCACTGGTAGGTCGCCTCGAGGTGGGCGGTCACGGTGATCGTCTCGACCGACCCGCTCTCGAGGCCGGCCTCCTTGAACGCGACGGTGATCGAGGTCAGGTCGGCGCTGGTGACCTTGGTCAGGTTGTTGATGAAGTGCGGGCTGCCGCTCGCGAAGGCCGGTGCGGCGGCCAGGACCGCCGCGCCGGCGGTGGCTGCGATCGCGGTGAAGACGTTCTGGATGCGCATGCTCATGTTCCCCCGTAGATGGAATGTGCTGGGCGCAGTTGCCCCGACGCGGGGAGTCTGGCACGTCGATTCCACAGGCAGCCATAGCCCTTTCACGTCATTTGAAGGGAAACAGGATGAAACGACGGCCAATCAGATTGGCCCGGGTCACAGACACTGTTCGGGACGATTTTCGAGGAGGCCGGCGGAACCATGTGCCGTCGGGCCGGGGACCTTGGTCCTTGTGACCGCAGACGTGGCGGGACGACGATCGGATGGGAGCCGTCGACGTACGCAGAGGGGGTGATGGCGCGATGTCCGGACCTGCCGGCCCACCGCCTGCCGAGGTGGGTGGATCAGCTCGCCGAGTCCTGCGTACGGGCTGGGTCGCGTTCGCCCTTCTCCCGGTCGCGTTCGTGGGTGCTGCGATCCTGGGCGACTGGTTGCTCTCCGTTCAGGGCTACTCGAGCGGAGAGGGGGATCTGCCGACCGCGGTCGTCCTCAGGGCAGGACTTCCCGCGCTCTTGGTGCTGGTAGCGCCCTCGATCGCCGGCGCATGGTGTGGCCACCGGGCCGAGCGTCTCGGCCACCCGGGAGGTCGTGCGCTGTTCATCGTCGGAACCGTTGTCGCGGCAGCGTCGGTCGTGCTCAACCTCGTGCAGGTGATTGCTTCATGGGTGCTCGGTCTCTGACCCGTCACGGCTGCTGACGGTCAAGGCGTCGAGCGCGAGCAGCGCGAGCGCTGCCGCCTGGTCGCCGAGGACGCTGTCGTCGAAGGCGGCGTCAGGGGAGTGGTTGGGTGCGGCCTCGTCGGTCGGCGCGGCGCCCAGCAGGATCATGGCGGTCGGGACCTGCTGGCTGACGTACGAGAAGTCCTCGGCGCCCATCGTCGGCCGTGGCACCTCGACCACCCGCGGCCCGAAGGCATGACGGAGCGTCTCCAACGCCCGCAGGGCGGTCGCCTCGTCGTTGACCACGCTCGGGTAGCCGGTGTCGAGCGCGACCGTCGCGACCAGCCCGTGAGCCGCCGCGATGCCCTCGACGAGCCGAGGAAGCTCCTCCTCGATCCTGGACAGCGTGTTCGGATCGACCGTACGTACCGTGCCGGTGAGCTGTGCCGATCCAGGGATGACGTTGTCGGCTCCCGTGCCCGCGGTCAGGTTCGTCACCGAGATGACGACCGGGTCGAAGGAGTCGAACCGGCGCGCGGTGTAGCTCTGCAGCGCCAGCACGATCTCTGCCGCGATCGGCACCGGGTCGAGAGTCTCGTGGGGACGTGATCCGTGCCCACCGTGGCCTTCGAGGTCGATCGTCAGGTGCGTCGAGCTCGCGGTCACCGTGCCCGGGCGGGTGAGGAAGATCCCGCGCGGCGCGTTGCCGACATGGATCGCGTACGCCGCGACCGGCCGGCCGCCGGCAGCGTCGAGGACACCTTCGTCGATCATCAGCCGGGCGCCGCCGTGCCCCTCCTCGCCCGGCTGGAACATCAGGATGACGTTCCCGGCCAGTTCGGAGCGGTGCTCGGCGAGCAGCCTGGCCGCGCCGACCAGCCCGGCCACATGCAGGTCGTGACCGCAGGCATGCATGGCGCCGTTGGTCGAGCGGTAGGGAACCTCCACCGCCTCGGTGATCGGGAGGGCATCCATGTCGGCGCGGAGGAGGACGGTCGGCCCGGGCTTCTCGCCGCGCAGAACGGCGGTCACCGACGACAGCGACCGTCCTTCGGAGATCTCGAGGTCGAGGCCCGAGAGTGCCTCGAGCACCCGGCGCTGCGTCGCGGGCAGATGGAGCCCGAGCTCGGGCTCGGCGTGGATGCTCCGCCGGAGCTCGACCAGGTCGGGTGCGAGAGCCTCGGCAGAGGCGATGATCTGGGCCTCGAGAGCATTGCTGGACACCATGTCCAGAAATTATCAGACGAAGCGCCTCGCCTCACCACCCGTCGGACAGGATGGCTTCATGGACTCTGAGAGTGCGCGGCGCTCGGCCGCCGTCGTCGGGATGGCCACGCTGCCGATCGGGGCGGCGATCCTCCTCGCGCCTGAACGGGTGGGCCGGGCACTGAGGCTCGGCGACCATCCCGTGGCGCTGCGTGTGATCGGAGCGGCCGACCTGGCGCTCGTGCCCGGACTGCTGGCCGGTCGCCGACGACTGCCATGGATGGCGGCTCGCGCCGGCCTCAACGTGGCGATCGCGGCGTACTGCACCCATCTCGCGCGCAGCGAGGGCAACGTCGCGCCCAAGATCGCCGCGTCGGCTCTGATGATCGCGACCGCCGCCGATGCCCGGACGATCCTCGCCCTGCGCCGGGACGAGCGCCGTCCCTAGTTGCGCACCCAGTCGGGGACTTCCTCCGGGATCACCGTGAGCCAGTAGTGGGGGAGCGCCTCCCTGAGCGTGACCCACCGGACCTCGGTGCCGTCCGAGCTGCCGGGCACGGCCACCAGCACATCCGGACCGTGGCCCGCGAGCCGCTCACGGCACACGCCGCACGGGCTGAGGACGACATGCCGGCCGTCCTCGAATCGGTGCAGGCAGACGGAGGCGAGGATCCTGCGGTCGAGCCGGAAGGCGGCACAGTACGGCTCGGCCTCGTGGCACAATGTGGTGCTGGAGTTGAGGAAGTCCGGGCTGGTTCCGGTCAGGATCGTGCCGTCGTCGAGCAGCACGGCGGCGGCTCCACGGGACTCGTCTGCTGCGAACCGGGTGGCGATGAGATCCCTGCACTCGGCGAGGGTGGATTCGAGGCTCTCGGGGGTGGCTGGCACGCGCCAACCCTAGGGCGTGATGTTCTGGTTGTGGCGGAACAGGTTCTCCGGGTCGTAGGTCTGCTTGATCTTCTTGAGGCGGGCGTAGTTGCTGCCGTAGGTGTCGGTGACGCGGCCCTGGTCGTCCTCGGACATGAAGTTCACGTAGCCGCCAGGCTCGGAGTGCGGCGTGAGTGCGGCGGCGTAGTCGCGAACCCACGCGATGTGGGCAGCGTCGTCGGAGGCGTCCGGCCAGGCCGAGACGATGACCGTCGAGAAGGTCGCGTGGCGGTAGGAGAACGCGGTGTCCGTCGCGCCGACGCGGGAGGCGGCACCGTTGATCGGGTAGAGGTGCATCGTCGAGCTCGCGTTCGGTGCCTTGGGGCCGTGGGCCAGGTGCGCCTCGATCGCCTCATCGGTCAGCTCGGTGACGTAGTTGCCCTTCCAGTAGCTGCGTACGCCACGGGGGAACAGGTCGTCGAACGCGCTGTTGAGCCACGGGTACGGCATCGGCGCGACCATCTCGCCGACGCGCGGCGCAAGGTCGCGGAACGGCTGCATCACCGCCTCGCCCTCCTCGGCCGGACCGCTCCAGTGGACGACGGCGACGCAGAAGGTGTCGCCGTGGCGCTCCTCCGGGACGAAGGGCAGGGGAGGGGCGATCTGGAACGCAGGGAAACCCCCGCAGCGCTCGTCGGCGTCGGTCACCCACGTGCGGAAGAAGCGCAGCAGGTCCCCGGCGTGCTCGAGCTCGTAGAAGAAGAGTCCGACGACGACCTCGTCCACCGGGTGCAGGTCGAACTCGAAGCTGGTGACGACCCCGAAGTTGCCGCTGCCACCGCGCAGCGCCCAGAACAGGTCGGGGTTCTCGGACTCGCTGGCGCGCCGGAGCTGCCCGTCGGCGGTGACGACGTCGGCCGATCGGAGGTTGTCGATCGTGAGACCGAACCCACGCGTGAGGTAGCCGATACCGCCGCCGAGTGTCAGGCCACCGACACCGGTCGTCGACACGATCCCGCCGGGCGTGGCGAGGCCGTGCGCATGGGTCGCTTCGTTGAGATCGGCCAGCGTCGCGCCGCCACCCACGCGAGCGGTCCGAGCGGCGGCGTCGACCTCGACGGACCGCATGGGGGACAGGTCGATGACCAGACCGTCATCGATCGTTCCGTAACCCGGCGCGCTGTGTCCGCCTCCGCGCACGGCCAGCAGAAGGCCGGCGTCGCGGGCGAAGTTCACCGCGGCGATGACGTCGTCGGCGTTCTCGGCCGGCACGACAGCCGCGGGGCGCCGGTCGATCATGCCGTTCCAGACGCCTCGAGCGTCGTCGTAGTCGGAGTCGTCGGGCGTGATGACCCGGGTGACCTGTTTGCGAAGTTCGTTGATGGATGTCATGCCGCCAGCGTCATCCGCTGTCGTCGCGCCAGCCGATCCTGATCCGCCACATCATCGAGTTCCGGTACACGTCCTCTGTCACGTCAGTGTCCGCGGGCTCGGCGAGACTGCTGTGGCCGGAGACCGTCGAGGAGAATGTCGAGCAGTCGGTCTGCGGCGACGGGGTTGCCGGGCTGCTGGGTGACGGTGAAGATGCCGATCAGGGCGGCAGAGACCTCCTCAGGAGTTACATCTGGGCGGAGGTCGCCTGCTGTGACGCCTGCATCGAGGATGGCCGCGATCGCCGCCAGGAGCTCGTCTCTGGTCTGAGCGTGGGCGAGGTCGCCGGAGTCGATCATCGACAGCAGAGTGGCGAGCATGCCGTTCTTCGCTGCAACCCAGGTGCCGAACAGGTCCATCCACCGTCGCAGCGCCACCGACGGGCTCTCCTGCTCGAGCAGCTCGCGGGCTCCGCTGGTGAGGCGATCGACCTGGTCCTGGTAGACGGCCGCCACGAGCGCCTCCCGGGTGGGGAAGTGCCGGTAGAGCGTCGCGATGCCGACGCCGGCTTCCCGCGCGATGGCACGCAGCGAGGGCTCGCCCTCTGCTGAGGCGAGCACGCGGGTGGCGGCAGCGAGCAGTCCATCCCGGTTGTGAGCGGCGTCGGACCGCAGCGCCCTGCCGGTCGGGGTTGTCAAACGGATCACGCTCCGGTTATGGTCGAAATCAATAACCGGAGCATAGTCCACATAGGGCTTGATCCGCAGGCAACAGGGGAGAGGCCTCATGGCACAGCACCGCGACGAGCGGCAGAAGAGCCCGAGCCGGGCGGTCCTGCTCGAGAAGTTCGGGGGACCGGAGAACCTGACCGTCCAGAGTGTGCCCGAGCCGCATGCGGGCGCCGGCCAGATCCGCATCCGGGTGACCGCCGGGGGACTGAACCCGATGGATTGGGTGATGACCTCTGACGCTGGAACCGCCGCGCGGTTCGGCCTGAGTCTGCCCTGCGGATTCGGCACCGACTACGCCGGCGTCGTCGACGAGGTCGGGCCCGACTCGACCGGATACGCCGTCGGCGACCGCGTGTTCGGCACCGCGGTGTCCCGCGCGCTGGCCGATCATCTCGTGATCGAGTCCGCTGGAAACATCTCGACCGGGGTCGCGCACCACACTCCGGACGGCGTCGATGATCGCACCGCAGCGACGCTGTCGATCGCGGGCAGCACCGCCGCCGCAGCGCTCGCCGTGCTCGGCCTGGGGCCGGATGACACGGTGCTGATCGGTGGAGCCGGGGGCGGAGTAGGCGTCTTCGCGGTGCAGCTGGCCCGCATCGCGGGCGCCCGGGTCATCGGGACCGGCTCCGCCTCGTCGGCGGACTACCTGCGCAGTCTGGGCGCCGAGCCGGTGACGTACGGCGACGGGCTGGCCGACCGGGTCCGAGCCATGGACGGCGGTCCGGTCACTGCGGCGTTGGACCTCCACGGGACGGACACGGTCGATGTCGCCCGCGAGCTGGGCATCCCGGACAAGCGCATCTGCACCGTTGCGGCCGCCATCGAGGGCGTACCTGCGGCCAGCGGCGCGAACGCCGGCCCCGAGGCGCTCCGTCGCATCGCACGGCTCGTCGATACCGGTGACATCCGCGTACCGATCGCGGCGACCTTTCCGGTCGAGGAGATCCGATCGG
The DNA here is from genome assembly GCF_000960475.2 of Nocardioides luteus. GTDB lineage: Bacteria > Actinomycetota > Actinomycetes > Propionibacteriales > Nocardioidaceae > Nocardioides > Nocardioides luteus_A. The sequence goes on from NZ_JZDQ02000004.1 coordinate 55,879, forward strand.
CCGTCGAGCTGCAGGCGGAACGCCACGTACGCGGCAAGATCGTCATCGACCTTTCCGCCTGATCACCCTCAGGGGAGACCTCGTCACGGTTCCTTCAGAGCGTTACTTGACATAATGTGCATTATCGGCGTCGAACAATGAAACGGCGAGAGTGCCACGAGACCGTTACAGTGCACTGCTGTGGCAGAGGACTTCGACCCGGTCGCCCACAACCGCGTCGCCTGGGACGGACTGGTCGACAGCGACAACGAATGGTCTCGGCCGGTCGGCCCCGAGGTCATCGCCCGGGCGCGTGAGGGCGACTGGTCCGTCGTTCTCATCGGCCACCAGCCGACGCCACGCGATTGGCTGCCGTCCGATCTGAGCGGTGTCCGCGTGCTCTGCCTGGCTTCCGGTGGTGGCCAGCAAGGACCGATTCTCGCTGCAGCGGGCGCTGAGGTGACCGTCTTCGACAACTCGCCCAAGCAGCTGGCACGTGACGACGAGGTGGCTGCTCGCGAGGGTCTGGAGCTGCGTACGGTGCTCGGTGACATGCGCGATCTCGGTGCCTTCGACGACGCCAGCTTCGACGTCATCGTCAATCCGGTCTCGAACGTGTTCTCGCCCGACCTGGCTCCGGTGTGGAACGAGGCGTTCCGCGTGCTGCGGCCCGGTGGGTCGCTCCTGACCGGCTTCATGAACCCGGACGTCTACATCTTCGACGAGGTGGCGCTCGACCGGCGGGAGCTGGTCGTACGTCACCGGCTCCCGTTCAGCTCGCTCGATCTCTCCGAGGCCGACCGGATGCGTGCCTACGGGGACGGCCCGATCGAGTACAGCCACTCGCTGACCGAGCAGATCGGCGGGCAGCTGGCCGCAGGATTCGTCCTGACGCACCTGAGCGAAGCCCCGCACCATGCGGACGTCACCGCCGAGCACTTTCCGGCCTACATCGCGACCCGGGCGCTCAAGCCCTAGTCACTCGGGGCGCTCGAACGGCTCGGCCGTCTCGCGCAGCACCTCACGTGCCGGAGAGAGCAGGACGGCGTCGCGGGTGTCGGAGGCCGTCGCCTTGACGTAGATCCCGGTGGTCTTGAGGTCTTCATGACCGAGCAGGCCCTGAACCGCAGGCACCGGTACGCCGGAACGGATCAGTCCCTTGGCAGCACTGTGCCGAAAGGCGTGCGCGGCCTCACCCGGCTGCTTCGGGACGCCGGCGAGGCGGATCCAGGTCTCGACCAGATGGTTGAGCGCCCCCGGACGCAGCTGCTTGCCCGAGGTCAGCACGAAGAGGCTGTCGGCCGGGTCGCGAGCGCCGAAACGGGCTTCGAGCTCGGCCAGGTAGGCGTCGACCGCATCCACGGCCTCGGGCGGCAGCGGCAGGTTGCGCTGCTTGTCGCCCTTCCCGATGACCCGCACCAGCGTCTCGCCGTCGGGCTCACGACGGATGGAGCCGACGGTCAGCCCGCACAGCTCGGCGGCGCGTACGCCGGTGGTGACCAGCACCGCGAAGATCGCCCGGTCGCGCGCCGGCCAGCGGCGCCGGTCGGTGCCCTCGCGTGGCGTCGAGGCGACCCGCGCCAGCCGGCGGAGCTCGTCGACGCTCCAGCCGGCCGGCAGCCGGCTGGGCCGCTCGGGCGCCTCGATCCGCAGCGTCGGGTCCACCAGCAGATGTCCCTCGAGCTGCAGCCAGTGCGTGAAGAGCCGCAGCGTGCCGACGCGGCGCTGACAGGTCGCGGCGGCCGAGTTCTCGCGCAGCGACCTGTAGGCGATGCGTACGTTCTGGTCGGTCAGCGCCGAGATCGGGACCAGCGCCAGCACGTCGGCCTCGGGCTCGCCGCCGGCGTCGACGTGCAGCTGCCGGGCCCAGGCGGCGATGTCCTGCCGGTAGGCGTTGCGCGACTTGTCGCTGAGCCCGCGGCGCGTGAGGGTCGCGCGGTCGGTCAGGAAGTCCTCGACGACGTCGCCGAACATCACACCATCCTCAGGTACGCTCACATCCCCTGATATTACAGTCTTTTCGAACATTTCTGCGATAGGGGGTACTATCGCGGATCTCCGGGGAGGTGGCAGACTCCAGCCGTGCCCGACACCGCTGTCACCCACCACACCGAGCACGTCAACGGGATCGACCTGCACTGGGTGGAGTCAGGGCCGGCAGACGGCCCGCTCGTGATCCTGGTGCACGGGTTTCCGGAGTCCTGGTACTCGTGGCGGCACCAGATCGCCGCGCTCGCCGACGCGGGCTACCGGACGGTCGCGATCGACGTGCGTGGATACGGCGGCTCCTCGAGACCGAGTGCCGTCGAGGACTACCGGATGCTGCGCCACGTCGGCGACAACGTCGGCCTCGTGCATGCTCTGGGTGCGGAGACCGCCACCATCGTCGGTCACGACTGGGGCGCACCCATCGCCTGGACATCGGCGCAGCTGCGGCCGGACGTCTTCACCGCCGTGGCCGGTCTGTCGGTGCCGTTCAGTCCCTCCGGGCGCCGTCGGCCGACCGAGGCGATGGCCCAGGCCGGCGGTGATAACGAAGATTTCTACATCACCTACTTCCAGGCCCCGGGTGTCGTCGAGGCCGAGATCCTGCCGGACGTACGCCGCTGGCTGCTGGGTATCTACTACTCGATCTCCGGCGACGGCGTGCTCGCCGCCGGCAGGGGTCCGCGCGGGGCGCTCGGGCTGGTGCCACGTGGCGACCGGCTCTCCGACCAGTTCGTCCACCCCGTCGCGATGCCCGAGTGGCTGACCGAGGCCGATGTCGACTTCTACGCGGGCGAGTTCGCCGGCTCGGACTTCTTCGGTCCGCTCGCCCGCTACCGCAACATCGATCGCGACTGGGAAGATCTCGCGGCCTTCAGCGACGTGCCGATCACCGTGCCGTCGCTGTTCGTCGCCGGCGAGTACGACGGCCCCGCGATCACCGGTCGCCGTCAGATCGAACGCTTCGACACGACCCTGCCCGGACTCACGCGGTCGGTGGTACTCCCCCGGTGTGGGCACTGGGTCCAGCAGGAGCGCCCCGAGGAGACCAACCAGCTCCTGCTCGAGTTCCTCGCTCGACGGTAATTCGTTGGCTCCAGCCGCCGAAACCCGGTTGTCTGGCTCCGTGATCGAGGATCTCCGCACGCTGGCGCTGGTCGCCGCGACGATGACGATGGGCCTGATGGCGGGCTACTTCGCGCTCTACGCGCACACGATCATGCCCGGCTTGGGCGCGACCGACGACCGTACGTTCGTCGGCTCGTTCCAGGCCATCGACCGGGCGATCATCAACCCGTGGTTCATGGTGAGCGGGTTCCTCGGCGCGCTCGTGTTCACGATCCTGGCGGCCGCGCTGTCCCTCGGGTCGGAGCAGCGACGCCTGCTGGTGTGGGTGGTGGTCGCGCTCGTCCTCTACCTGATCGCCTTCGTCCTCACGATCGCGGTGCATCTCCCCCTCAACGACGCGCTCAAGGCGGCGGGATCACCGGACCGGATCGCCGATCTCGCACAGGTGCGCGAGGCGTTCGACGAGGCGAAGTGGATCCGCTGGAACGTCGTACGCACCATCGCCACGACCGCTGCGTTCGGCTGCCTCGCGTGGAGCCTCGTGGTTCAGGGCCGCCTGACCGCCTGATCTCCGAGGAGGCTCAGGCGAGCAGGCCGACAAGCAACGCGACCACGGCGAGCAGCGGGACGACTCCCTGCTTGAGCGCCGCACCCCGCTTGTCGGGCGAGGCGACGAGCAGCACCGTCGCGGCCGCAGCCACCGACCCGGCGCCGGCGAACACCAGCGCCGCGCCCGCGGCCTCCGAGCCCGCGGCGACCAGGACGATGCCGACCGCCGTGACGATCGCCAGGAACAGGTTGTAGAAGCCCTGGTTGTAGGCGAGCTCCTTGGTGGCCTCGGCCTCCTCGGCGCTCGTCCCGAAGACGGCGCGCGTCTTCGCGCTCGTCCAGGTCAGAGACTCCATCACGAAGATGTAGACGTGCACCAACGCAGCCAGCCCGGCGAGCACCAACGCCACAACGACCATCATGGGCTGAGAGTAACCGGCTGAGAAGCGCTTGCCGTGCTCCCTCCCCGAGACGGCTCCGTGGTGGCAGGATCTTCGCCATGACCGCCGTACGACCGCATCGGCTGATGCGGATGAGCGGACGCGACCCGGACGAGATCGGCCGCTCCGCCACTCCCCTGGAACTGCTGTTCGATCTCGCCTTCGTCGTCGCGTTCGCGCAGGCCGGCGACGCGTTCGCCCACCTTGTCGCCGAAGAGCATCTGTCGACGGCGATCGGTGGCTTCCTGTTCACCGCTGTGGCGATCTGCTGGGCCTGGATCAACTTCTCCTGGTTCGCCTCCGGGTTCGACACCGACGACTGGGTGTTCCGTGCCCTCACGATCGTGCAGATGGCCGGTGCCATCGTGGTGGCCCTGGGCGTGGCGCCGTTGTTCGAGTCGATCGACCACGGCGGAGTGCTCGACAACCGTGTCCTGGTCGCGGGCTACATCGTGATGCGCGTCGCGATGGTCGCGCAGTGGCTGCGAGCCGCGTCGCAGTCCCCCACCTACCGCCGCACCGCGCTCACCTACGCCGGATCGATCCTCATCGCACAGATCGGCTGGGTCGCCCTCGCGGTGGCGCAGACGAGCTCGGTGGTGCTCGTCGTGCTCGCGGCAGTCGTCTGCTACGGCGTCGAGATGATCGCCCCGATCTACGCCAAACGCCGCTGGGGCATGCCGTGGAACGCCGAGCACATCGCCGAGCGCTACGGGCTGCTGCTCATCATCACGCTGGGCGAGGTCATCCTCGGCACGGTCGCGGCGGTGGCGTCCGCCGTCGAGCACGTCGGCTGGTCGCAGGAGTCGATCCTGCTGGTGGTCGCGGGCACCCTGCTGACGTTCGGGATCTGGTGGGACTACTACATCATCCCGTTCGCGCACTTCATCGAGCGTCGCCGCCACCGGGCCTGGATGTTCGCCTACGGCCACATCCTCATCTTCGCCTCGGTGGCGGCCTTCGGCGGTGGCATCCACGTCGCGGCGTACGTCGTCGAGGGCGAGGCGACCATCGGTGTCGTCGGGGCGGTGCTCGCGGTCGTGATCCCGCTGGCGATCTTCACGATCGTCTACTTCGGCATCTACTCGGCACTGATGGGTCGCGTCGACATGCTGCACGTCAACCTCGCCGTCGGCATGCTCGCGGTCCTGGTGCTCGCGGTCGTGGCGGCGGTGACCGGTGTCTCGCTCGGCTGGTCGCTGCTGATCGTGGCCGCGGCGCCGTACGTGACGGTCGTCGTCTACGAGAGCTGGGGCTACCAGCACGTGGCCGCGGATGTCGAGGCCGTCTGAGCGGCGCTCGGGCCTTCACTCGCTTGGACCAGTCGGTTCAGCACAGCCCGCAGAGGCGGCCATCGGTCGCGCCCGCGGCGGGTCATGGCGAAGGCGCGCAGGCGCACCGTGGGATCGGTCAACGGCCGCACGGCGACGCCGCGGCGGGAGCTGCGTCCGCGCGGCAGCAGCGCGAGTCCGTGGCCGGCGAGAATGAGGTCGTCGACCAGCTCGAGCGCGTCGACCCGGTGAACGATCCGAGGGGTGAACCCCGCCATCGACGCGAGCGTTCGAAGCACCTCCTCGTCGGCCGTGTGGCGCGAGTTCACGATCCAGTCCCGGTCGGCGAAGGTCGCGAGCGGGGCCCGTGGCTCACGGGACGGCATGCCGAGGCCCCAGGTGACCTCCCACAGCGGGAGGGTGTCGTAGTCGCTGCTCCAGGAGGCGGGAGCGACGTTGTAGTCGTAGACGAGCGCCAGGTCGACGTCGTCGCGGGCGAGCAGTCCCAGTGCCTCGGGTGGTTCGTGCTCGCGCAACCGCACCTCGATGCCGGGGTGCTCGTGCCGGAGGCCGTCGATCGCGGGCATGAGGGATCGTCGGATCGCGGTGGCGAAGCCGGCCACCCGGAGCACGCCGGCCGGCTCGGCGTCCGGGTCGAGGTCGAGGCGAGCGGCCTCGACCGCCGCGAGGATGGTGACGGCGTGCTCAGCAAGACGGTGGCCCGCAGGAGTGAGGCGTACGCGCCGGCCGTCGGGTTCGACGAGGGCCGTTCCGACCTCTCGCGCGAGCGCTGCGACGGCTTGCGAGACGCTGGACGTGCTCGTGCCGATCTCGGCGGCGACCTCGTGCATCGAACCGAGGCGCGAGAGCTCGAGCAACATCCGGAGCCGGCGTACGTCCACCGGCTCATTGTTTCGACATCGCGAACATAATGTCCAGCAATGTCACGTGGACGCGAACGGATTCCGTGGGTTCACTGGACGCATGACCACCTCACACTCCGCCCGCGACGGTGCCTCCATGGCGATGACCTCCATGCTCTGCGTACAGCTGGGCCTCGCGGTGTCGGTGGGTCTGATCGACGAGCTCGGTCCGGCGGGGGTGGCCTGGTTGCGTCTGTTCTGGGCGGGCATCCTTCTCCTGGTCCTCGTCCGGCCGCGCCCTGCGGCATTCAGCCGGGAGACGCTGCTGTGCGGCGTCGCGCTCGGTGCGGTCACGGCCGGCCTGACGCTGCTGTTCATGGCCGCCCTGGCCCGGCTCCCGCTCGGCACCGCCGCTGCGCTGGAGTTCCTCGGGCCGCTGGGGGTGGCCGTGGTCCGGACCCGCGGCACCGCACGTGCGTGGGCACTCGTGGCCGCCGGCGGCGTCCTGTGCCTGACCCAACCCTGGAACGGCGCGGTGGACGCGCTCGGTGTCGCGTTCGCGCTGAGCGCGGCCGCCTGCTGGGCGTCCTACATCCTGTTGACCCAGCGGGTCGGCGATGCGGTCAGCGGCATCGGCGGACTGGCGATCTCCATGCCGGTCGCGGCCGTGGTCGCCACTGTCGCGGTCGGACCCGGCATCGTGGAACGGCTCACGCCCGAGCTCCTGCTCGCCGGCCTGGGTCTGGCTCTGCTGGTGCCGGTGGTGCCCTTCGCCCTGGAGATGATGGCGCTGCGTCGCCTCACCGCCGGGGCCTTCGGGACGCTCATGGCGCTCGAGCCGGCGTTGGCGCTGGTGATCGGGTTCGTCGCCCTCCACCAGGTGCCGAATCTCGTCGCCGTGCTCGGGGTCGGGCTCGTGGTCGCGGCCGGAGTGGGCGCCGAACGTGCCGGCGGGCGCACCCCGGACGTCGAAGCCGGCACTCCCCCGGCTCAGCGTCCCCTGGACGCGCACGTGCTGCAGGCGCCCGCGTCCGAGCTCTCCAGCTGTTAGCGGGCTCGGTCGGTCATTCGAAGACCGACCAGCAGATGTCGTTGCGGATCCGCTGGTCGTCGAGGACGAGCTCGCGGACGGCGTCCGGGAGCTGCTCCCGCTGCCAGCGGCACTCCCGGCGCCCGGCCTCGATCGCCTCGCCGGGAGGGACGGCGTCGCGTACGGCCTTGATGGCGTACGCAGCCGCCCCCAGGTCGTGGGCGGCGACATGGGCGACCACGCCGGCCTGACCGGCGGCGTAGGCGGCGTTGCGGGCGGCCCCGCGCAACGGCCGGGCCGCGCCCATCGCATGGCCGCCGAGGGCGCGGGCCTCCATCATCTTCAGCTCGCCACGGGTCCAGGCGCGGGCCGCCTCGATGGCCTCCCGCGGACGCGGGTCGCCGGGGCACTCGGACTCGAAGAGGTGGAGGACGTGCTCGGCACAGGTCGCCGCCCACAGCGCGAGCAGGTGGTGGTCGGCGTCGGTGAGCGTTCCGCCACGGCGGACCGTGATCAGGCGCGGGTCGCGCTCCTTGGCCAGGATCATCGCTCTCCTCGGTTCATCGGGTGGTCGGGTCCGGGGCCGCCGGGATGGGTGAGGTCGTAGGCGGCCGAGACCTTCTTCGGTACGCACAGGCGCCAGGCGTCCACGACGAACTCGCACGCCTCGATCGGGTCGAGCTCGCCCAGGGACGACTCGACCCAGTTGAACCGCATCTCGGACTCCCGGGGCAGGTGGAATTTCTCGGGTGCGCCGGCGACCAGCGCGGCCCGTTCCTCCTTCGGGAAGCCGAAACCCATCTCGGTCTCGTCCAGGGAGAAGGCGACGTAGACGATCGAGCCGACCCGGAACTTCAGTCGGCCGCGTACGAATACTTCGTAGGACCTTTCGAGGCTGGAGGCGAGCCACCGGACATCTTCCACGGTTGCCATGCTCCGGAGCGTACCCATGTCTCGACGGTGCCGGCGTCCGTTACGGATCAGTTAAATCCCTCCGGTGAGAGACAAATCTGCGAACGTTACATTCCCGTGCAACGAAATTTGGTGTTGAGTCAGCGTTCGAAATCCGGGCCCCAGACCCCGTGGGCCCGGACTGAGTGAGAGGACCTCATCACATGACGTTGAATCGTTCAGCTCGCATCGCAGCCACGGCGATCAGCCTGGCGCTCGGTGCCGCCTCGGTGGCGATGACCGCCGTCCCGGCAGCGGCGTGGGCACCCGAGTCGAAGGCCGCCTGTATCGAGCCGACCGGCCAGGACGAGGCCGACGCCGCCCGAGGTGGCTCCGGCGGGGACCACCGCGACATCTCCGCGGCGGAGCAGAAGCGGATCGAGGCCCGCACCGCGGCGATCCTGGCCAAGAAGGGCAGCAACGCGCGCACGGCGGCCACCGTTCCGGTCTACATCCACAAGATGCTCGGCACGGACGGTTCCGGCGACGTGACCCAGGCGCAGATCGACGCGCAGATCGCCGAGCTCAACCAGGACTTCGCGGGTCAGGAGCTGGCCGGCACGGCTGCGGACACCGGTTTCACCTTCACGCTCGCCGGCGTCGACGCCTACTACAACAACACCTGGCACAAGGACCGTCAGTCGACGACCTACCGGACCAAGACCCGTCTGGGCGGCAAGAACGCGCTCAACATCTGGCTGGTCGACTTCAGCTACCTCGGCATCGCGACCTTCCCGTGGGACTACGCGAGCAACCCGGGCATCGACGGTATCCGCGTGCAGTACAGCTCGCTTCCCGGCGGCTCGGCGACCAACTACAACGACGGCAAGACCGCGACCCACGAGGCCGGTCACTGGTTCGGGCTCTACCACACCTTCCAGGGTGGCTGCACCGAGACCAACGACGAGGTCGCGGACACCCCGGCCCAGGCCAGCTCGACCTCGGGCTGCCCCGCCGGCCGTGACTCCTGCAGCCTGCCCGGCCTCGACCCGATCCACAACTACATGGACTACAGCTACGACAGCTGCTACAACCAGTTCACCCTGGGTCAGAGCACCCGGATGGACCAGATGTGGGCGGCGTACCGCGCCTGATCCTCGGGCCTGATCGTCGGGCCTGATCATCACCGCTGCTCGTCCGGCGCGTCCTTCGTGGCTCGCCGGGCGAGCAGCTGCCATGTCCGGGGGCATCATGTCTCCATGGCGGCGAAGACGGACCTGAAGAAGACGCTCGACGGCTATCGGGCGCGGCGAGGTGAGTTCCGGGTGCTCGAGCTGCCGCCACTCCCCTACCTGATGGTCGACGGACACGGCGATCCCAACGCCCAGGAGTACGCGGACGCGCTCGCGGCGCTCTACCCGGTGGCGTACAGGCTGAAGTTCGCCAGCAAGAAGGACGGCCGCGACTACGTGGTGCCGCCGCTGGAGGCGCTGTGGTGGGCGGAGGACATGGACGCGTTCACAACGGCGCGAGACAAGTCGAGGTGGGACTGGACAGCGATGATCATGACACCGGACTGGATCACCGCGGCGATGGTCGACGCGGCGATCGAGGACGTGGCCGCCAAGGACCGCCCGGCCAGCCTGGACAAGGTCCGCTGGGAGACGCTGAGCGAAGGCACCTGCGTGCAGACCCTCCACCTCGGCCCGTACGACGACGAGGGCCCGGTCCTCGAGGAGATGCACGAGCGGTTCATCCCCGAGCACCGGCTGCGGATGACCGGGAAGCACCACGAGGTCTATCTCGGGGACCCGCGGCGGGTCGAACCGGCGAAGCTGCGCACGATCCTGCGCCAGCCGGTGGTTCGCATTTCGGTGAACGAATGTTGACCGAAACCCTTGTCGACGTGACTGCGCTCACATTACTCTTCAGTAACTCGGGACGAAGCGGTCCCGCTTACGTGAGGAGAGTCCCCCATGTCTCAGCACGCACCAAAGATGCTCGTGGCCACCGCCCTGGCCGTCGCCGCGGTCACTCCGGCCGCCCTGGTCGCCCCGGCCGCAGCCGCTGACAGCGGCACCACCGTCGTCTCCCGCGGGGTCGAGATCCCGGAGTTCTACAACCCGCCGGCGACGCTTCCGGCGGGCGACGGTGAGCTGGTACGCACCGAACCCCTCCCCCTCGGCGCCGGACTCTCGATCCCGGGGATCGGCTCGCTCCCGGGCACCGCGACCCGGGTCATGTACAAGACGACCGACAACAACGGCGCCCCGGCAGCCGTGACCGGCGCCTACATCGAGCCGTTCGCGGCCTGGGGCGGCGCCGGCGACCGGCCGCTCGTGGTCGTCGCCCCCGGCACCATGGGACAGGGCGACCAGTGCTCGGCGTCGCTGGGGCTGGAGCGTCCGATCCTCTTCAACGGCAGGACCGTCTCCGTCGGCTACGAGGACATCGGGATCTACCGGCTCCTGGCGCGTGGCGTGGCCGTGATGGTGACCGACTACGTCGGCCTCGGCACCACCGACCGGCTGCACACCTATGTCGACCGGGTCGACGGCGGCCACGCCGTCCTCGACGCCGCCCGCGCAGCCCGCGGTGTTCCCGACGCATCGGTGACCAGCGGGTCGCGGGTGGCGCTCTACGGCTACAGCCAGGGCGGCGGCGCGACCGGGTCGGCTTCCGAGCTCGCCGCGGAGTATGCACCCGACGTCAACCTCGTCGGCGCCTATGTCGGCGCACCGCCGGCCGATCTGCGCGCGACGGCGGAGGGCATCGACGGGTCCGCCCTGGTGGCGGCGCTCGGCTGGACCATCAACGGTCTCGCGCAGTCCCACCCGGCGCTGCAGCCGATCCTCGACGAGAACCTCAACGCCAAGGGGAAGGCGGCGCTCGAGGACCTGTCGACGGCGTGCGTCGCCGACGGCATCGCGAGCTACCCGTTCCAGCGGAGCAGCAGCTGGACCACGACCGGCGAGAGCCTCGATGACATCATCGAGCGCGAGCCCACCGTGCAGGCGATCATGGCCGAGCAGAAGCTCGGGAAACAGGCTCCGCGGATCCCGGTACGTCTCGCCACCGGCACCCAGGACGACATCGTCCCGCACCGGCAGGCCCGTCAGCTCGCCGTCGACTGGTGCGACCGGGGTGCCAAGGTGACTTACCAGGCGGTCGTGCTGCCCAACCTCGGTGACGGGCTGATCACCAACCACGTCACCCCGCTCCTCGCCGACCAGACCGCCGCGATCAGCTGGATCACCGATCGGGTCGGCGGTGCCGCGGCCGGGTCGAACTGCTCGACGCTGCCGCTTCAGCACTGAGCGGCGCGTAGCCGCACGGACAGGCAGGTCACGCAGCCTTCGAGCTTCTCGAACTCGGAGATGTCGACCGCGACGACCGTGTAGCCACGTTCCTCGAAGATGGCTCTGGTCAGCGGCGCCGAGGCGGCCATCAGCAGCGTGTCGTCGTCGAGGACGACGACGTGGGAGCCCGATTCCTCCGGGACCGGCAGGAACCGGGCTCCCCACACGCCCGGGTCGTCGACGAGCGGCTCGTGGCCGATGACGGTGCCGTCGGGCAGCGCCGTGACGGCCGACTTGAGGTGGAGGACCTTGGAGACCGGGACGGCGACGACGTCTGCGCCCAGCGGGCCGAGCAACGCCCGGAGCTGGGCGATGCCGTCGGCGTTCGTACGCCCGCCCTCCCCCACCCACACGGTGTCACCGTGCTTGAGCACGTCGCCGCCGTCGAGCGTGCCGGGCGCCTCGATGTGGGCGATCCGGTATCCCCGCGCCCGGACGGCATCCTCGGCCGCGGCGGTCTCCGGCCGCCGCTCCAGCGCGCCCGGGCGGCTGATCACGGCCAGGTCCCCGAAGACCACCATCGTGTCCTCGACGAAGACCGAGTCCGGGCAGTCGTCGGCGGGATCGACCTCGTGGGTCGTCCAGCCGGCGGAGCGCATCGCGGCGACGTACGCCTCCCACTGGGCGTTGGCGAGGTCGACGTCGACCGGGCTCCGCTCGATGTGGGTGACGAGGCCGTCGGCGAGGCGCGGCGAGGGGCGGCGTACGAGAGCGTGCATGGGGTGAAGTATCCCTAGCCGATCCAGAACCGGAGCTCGCTGCCCAGCTGTTCGTCGGGTACGCCGCCGTTCTTCTCGATCACCCGCCGGGACGCGTCGTTGTCGGGGGCGCACGTCAGCAGGGCACGCGAGATGCCGCGCTCGCGGGCCTTCTCGAGGCCGAGGCCGAGCATGCGGCTGGCGTGGCCCTGGCGCCGCCACGGGGCGACGACGTGGTAGCCGATGTGCCCGCCTTCGACGGAGAGCTCGGGCGTCAGCGTGTGCCGCACGACGAGGGTGCCGAGATAGTGCTCGCCGGAGACGTACCAGAAGACCGTCGACATCACCTGCCAGCGCTCCTTGTCGTGGTCCCGGGCGGCGACGAAGGCGTCGAAGTCGTCGCTGGCCGGCCCGAGCCAGTCGGTGTCGGTGCCGCGGAGCAGGCAGTCGGCCTGCTCGCCGGTGAGATAGGAGGTGCGTACGGCCGTCGTCGGCCGGATCAGGCGAGGCGGTTCGTTCAGGGTGATCATCGCGGGTCAGGCAATCACACGGCCTGCTCCGGACGCACCGGGTTTTGGCGGGCCGTGCGCGGTATCACCCGATGGGCAAACGCCTGATTCTCATGGTCTCGTCGCCGAAGACAACGACAGCGCCGGCCAGGAGATCCTCCTCGACATCGTCGAGGTTGTCGATGATCACACGGGCAATCTCGTGGACACGTCGGCCGACGAGGCGCCGGATGAGGACGAAGGAGGGTGACGCTGCGTGGGTCCGCGCCAAGAGCGTGCCGAAATCGGTGTCCGCCGAGACCAAGACGCGCTCACCGCGCGGACTGCAAGATCGAGTACGTCCGGGTCCAACGTTCCGGCAAGTCCGAGCTGTCGAACGTGTGTGACGTCATGCCCTCCCGCTATGAGCAGCGGCACCAACTTCTCGGAGAGGTTCTCGTCGAGAAGGAGCCTCATGCGCTCGGACGTAGAGGCAGTTCCCGCTCACGCACGGCCTCGGCCGCGTAGCGGAGGGCCGCGGCGATATCTTCGGCGACGAGATCAGGGAGGTCATCGATGATCTCTTCTGTGGTCATGCCGTCCGCGACCATTGCGACAACCGTCGCCACGGGAATGCGCATGCCCCTGATCGTCGGGACGCCGCCCATCCGATCCGGGTGCACTGTAATTCGCTCGAACGTCACGTTCAGAGGTTACCTCTCAGTTGCGCACTTCGGCGCGAAGTATGTGCGTAGTTTGGACCTATGAGCGAGCACGAAGGACGCGAGATGTTCGAGCCGGAGTCGTGGGAGGAGCGCTATGCCGGCGAGGAGAAGGTCTGGAGCGGCAACCCGAACGCGCAGCTCATCGCCGAGATCGGGGCCCTGACGCCAGGGACGGCACTCGATGTCGGCTGCGGTGAGGGTGGCGACGTCATCTGGCTCGCCCAGCAGGGCTGGACGGTGACCGGGGCCGACTTCTCGGCCAACGGGCTGGCCCGGGCACGGCGGCACGCCGAGGAGGCCGGGGTGGCGGATCGCACGTCCTGGTGGCAGGTCGACGCCCGCACCTTCGACGCCGAGGGCCGGGAGTTCGACCTGGTCACGTGCCATTTTCTGCACACGCCCGACGGGAGCATGGTCGACGTCGCCGGCCGGCTCGCCACCGCGGTCGCGCCCGGCGGCCACCTCCTGGTCGTCGGCCACGCACCCTCGGAGGTCTTCGCGCGCCACAGCCACCACAACGCGATGTTCCTCGCCTCCGACCTGCTCCCCGGGCTGCCGGACGGGTTCGAGCCGCTCGTCGTCGAGCAGCGGCCCCGGCTGACCATCCGCGACGGCGTCCCGGTCGAGATCGACGACTCGACGCTGCTCGCGCGACGTACGTCCTGACTAGGCGCGGACCATCCGGCGGTGGAGGCCGAGGGGCTCGGCCTTGGTCTCCCCGTCGAAGCTGAATCCCTGGCGCTCGTAGAACGCGGTCGCGCGCTGGTTGCCGTCGAGAACCCACAGGTACGCCGCCGAGGACCCGATCGCCTTCTCGAACAGCCGGTGACCGAGGCCGGTGCCGTACCTCTCCGCGCGGACGTAGAGGGCGGAGAGCTCCAGCGGCGGTAGGCCGGGATCGGTGTCCCGGCCCGGTCCGGCCCTCGCGAAGCCGAGCAGCCGTCCCGGCACGTCGTCCTCGGCGACCAGCGTCGAGAACGGGCCGGTCCCGAGGTTCGTGCGCCACCGGTCGACCCTCGCGGCACGCTCGGCGCGCCGTTCGGCGAAGATCGCGTCCGGCATCAGGCCGGCGTACGCCTCCTCCCACACGTCGAGGTGGAGATCGGTCAACGCTTCGGCGTCATCGACGACGGCCGCTCGGATCAGCATGGCGCGAGGATAGGGAGAACCTCAGTCGAGGCACCACTCGTTTCCCTCGGGGTCCTGCATGACGATGAAGCCGTTGCTCATCGGCGGGTCGGGCTCGAAGCGGCGGACCCGGGTGGCGCCGAGGGCGACGACCCGCTCGCACTCGGCCTCCAGCGCTGCCATCCGCTCCTCGCCCTGCAGCCCCGGAGCGGCCCGGACGTCGAGGTGGACACGGTTCTTCGCGGTCTTCGACTCCGGCACGCGCTGGAAGAAGACGCGCGGACCGGTGCCGGCGGGATCCTCGATCGCCGAGGCGTTGTTGCGCTGGTCCTCCGGCACCCCGACACGAGCGAGGAACTCGTCCCAGGCGTCCAGCGGGTCGCTGCCCTCGGGAACCTCGACTCCCGGCGGACCGGGGTGGACGTAGCCGAGCACGTCACGCCAGAACGTGGAGAGGGCGCGGGGGTCGTGTGCGTCGAAGGTGACCTGGAAGGTGCGGGTCTCGTGAGCCATGGCCCCACCCTGACACCGATTCAGGACAGTCGGCGTCCGCTATCGACGAGTCGGCTGTCGACGGTGGGTGGGAACGTGCAGCCCGAGGCCGCGACGCTCCTCCAGCCGTACGGCGATCATCGGCACCACGATCGAGGCAGCGACGAGGTGGGTCAGGCAGAGCACGCCGACGAAGGTCAGGTCGAACTCGAAGAACGGCAGCACGTCGGGGACCAGGGACAGCCCGGTCAGCACGATCATGGTGATCTGGAAGGTCGAGCGCGGCATCGTCGCCACCCGGATGATCACCTCGGCGATGATGATCCCGATCACCGAGCAGTAGACGGTGAGCATCGGGAACGCCGAGATCGGTACGTCACCCACGCTGCTCCCGAAGTCGACGCCCGCCACCTTGGCGATCACGGCCATGAGCGTCGTGACGACCGCGGCGATGGCCGTGGCCACCAGCCCGCGCGGCCACACCGGCGTGGGACGCTCCCGGTCCGGGGTAGCCTCCACCGCCTTGGTCTGCCTGTGCTCGGGGAGGTAGAGGGTCATCAGGTGCTCCTTGATTGATACTGCAACCAAATCACACTAAGCGTGACCCTCTACCACGACCGCATCCAGATGCGCGCAAACAGGCGTGATTCGCGCCACCTGCGCGTCGGTGTCACGCCCCGACGTACGTCGCCAGGTGCTCGCCGGTGAGCGTCGACTTCTTCGCGACGAGCTCGGCGGGCGTACCTTCGAAGACGACCAGGCCGCCGTCGTGACCGGCGCCCGGGCCGAGGTCGATGATCCAGTCGGCGTGAGCCATGACGGCCTGATGGTGCTCGATCACGATGACCGACTTGCCGGCGTCGACCAGCTTGTCCAGCAGCGCGAGCAGGTTGTCCACGTCGGCGAGGTGGAGGCCGGTGGTCGGCTCGTCGAGGACGTACGTCCCGCCCTTCTCCCCCAGGTGCATGGCCAGCTTGATCCGCTGCCGCTCACCACCGGAGAGGGTGTTGAGGGGCTGGCCGAGCTTGAGGTAGCCGAGGCCGACGTCGGTCATCCGCTCCAGGATCTTGGCGGCCGGGGGCACCTTCGACTCGCCCGTGGAG
This sequence comes from Nocardioides luteus, assembly GCF_000960475.2. GTDB lineage: Bacteria > Actinomycetota > Actinomycetes > Propionibacteriales > Nocardioidaceae > Nocardioides > Nocardioides luteus_A. Next base: position 71,949 of record NZ_JZDQ02000004.1, read on the forward strand.
AAGAACTCGTGCGCCTGGGCGACCGAGAGGTCGAGCACCTCGGCGATGTTGAGCCCACCGAGACGGTATTCCAGCACCAGCGCCTGGAACCGCTTGCCGCCGCAGTCCTCGCAGGGCGAGGCGACGGTCTCCATGAACCCGAGCTCGGTGTAGATCATCCCGTTGCCCTTGCAGGTCGGGCAGGCACCCTCGGAGTTGGCCGAGAAGAGCGCCGGCTTGACCCCGTTGGCCTTCGCGAACGCCTTGCGGATCGGCTCGAGCAGACCGGTGTAGGTCGCCGGGTTGCTCCGCCGCGACCCCTTGATCGCGCTCTGGTCGACGAACTCGACGTCCTCGCTCGCGGGGATGGAGCCGTGGATCAGGGACGACTTGCCCGAGCCGGCGACGCCGGTGACGACCGTCAGCACGCCGAGGGGGATGTCGACGTCGACGTTGCGCAGGTTGTGGGAGGTCGCCCCACGGATCTCCAGCTTCCCCTTCGGTGTGCGGACGGTCTCCTTGAGCGAGGCCCGGTGGCCGAGGTGGCGCCCGGTGAGGGTGTCGGCCTCCGCGAGCCCCTCGAAGGTGCCTTCGAAGCAGATCGTGCCGCCGTCGCTTCCGGCGCCGGGACCGAGGTCGACGACGTGGTCGGCGATCGCGATCGTCTCCGGCTTGTGCTCGACGACCAGGACGGTGTTGCCCTTGTCGCGCAGGTCGAGGAGCAGCTTGTTCATCCGCTGGATGTCGTGCGGGTGCAGCCCGACCGTCGGCTCGTCGAAGACGTAGGTCACGTCGGTCAGTGCCGAGCCGAGGTGACGGACCATCTTCGTACGCTGCGCCTCACCGCCGCTCAGGGTCCCCGAGGGCCGGTCGAGGGAGAGATAGCCCAGGCCGATCTCGACGAACGAGTCGAACAGGTGCAGCAGGCCGGCGACCAGCGGCGCCACGCCCGGGTCGTCGATGCTCCGCAGCCACTCCGCCGCATCGGTGACCTGCATCGCGCACACGTCGGCGATCGACTTGCCGCGGATCTTCGAGGAGAGGGCGGACTCGTTGAGCCGGGTGCCACCACAGGCCGGGCACGGCTTGAAGACGGCCGCCGCCTCCACGAACTTCTTGATGTGCGGCTGCAGCGCCTCGACGTCCTTGCTGAACATCGACTTGCGGATCTTCGGGATCAGGCCCTCGTAGGTCGCGTTGATGCCCTCGAGCTTGATCTTGCGCGGCTCGGCGTAGAGCAGGTCGTGGCGCTGCTCCTCGGTGAGGTCCTTGATGGGTACGTCCGCAGGCACGACCACCTTGAACGCAGCCACCATCCACCCGTCGGCGGTGTAGCCGGGCACCAGGATCGCCCCGTCGACCAGGGACTTCGACTCGTCGATGATCACCGCGAGGTCGAGGTCGGAGATCGTCCCGCGGCCCTCGCACTCGGCACACATGCCACCGAGATAGACGGCGTCCTTGACGATCTTCTTCTCGCCGTTGGGGCCCGTCATCACGCCCGACGCCCGGGTGGTGGGGATGTTGAAGGAGAACGCGGTCGGCCCGCCGATGAACGGCTCCCCCAGCCGGCTGAACAACGAGCGCAGCATCGCGTGGGCGTCGGTGACCGTGCCCAGCGTCGAGCGCGGGTTGGCGCCGAGCCGCTCCTGGTCGACCAGGATGGCGGTGGTCAGCCCCTCCATCGCATCGACCTCGGGTCGCGGCAGGCTCGGCATGAAACCCTGGATGAAGGTCGAGTAGGTCTCGTCGATCAGCCGTCGCGACTCGGCCGCGATCGTCCCGAAGACCAGCGACGACTTCCCGGATCCCGACACGCCGGTGAACACCGAGAGCCGGCGCTTGGGGATCTCGACCGAGATGTCCTTGAGGTTGTTCTGCCGGGCCCCCTGGACCCGGATCACGTCGTGCGTGTCTGCGCTGTGCTCGCTGTTGTGCTCGTTCGAGCCGGGGTCGGTCATGGCGATCAGGCTAGTCGGAGGCGTGAATCCAGGCCTGCACATTCGTGACTCACTTGATCTGCTGGAGACGGATCGTGTTGCCGGCCGGGTCGCGGAAGGAGCAGTCCCGCATGCCCCAGTCCTGATCGGTCGGCTCCGACATGATCTCGCCGCCGGCGGCATCGATGCCGGCCTGGATCTTCTCGAAGGCGGCGTCGACGTCCGGCGAGGAGAGCATGAGGCTGGCGAAGGTTCCCTTGGCCATCATCTCGAGGATGGTCCGGCCCTCGTCCTCGCTGATGTTGGGGTCGGCGAGCGGCGGGTAGAGCACGACGCTCACAGCGGGCTGGGAGGGCGGTCCGATGGTGAGCCAGCGCATCGCCTCGTACCCGACGTCCTTCCTCACCTCGAATCCCAGCAGGTCGCGGTAGAACCTCAGCGACGCCTCGGGGTCGGTGTGCGGAAGGTAGCTGTGGCAGATGTTGATGTCCATGGACCTCAACCTATGTAGGGATCCGGCACCTTCGCTTCTCGATTTCTGACCGGTCTGGTGACCTGTTTCGAGACGCAGGGCGGGATGCCGGCCCCACCGCTCGTCGCCTTGTCGCGGTAGACGCTCGGCGACATCCCGACGAGCTCGCTGAACCGCGTGGAGAACGTCCCGAGCGAGCCGAAACCGACCGCGAAGCAGATGTCGGTGACGCTGAGGTCCCCGCGCCGCAGCAGGGTCATCGCCCGCTCCACCCGGCGGGTCATCAGGTAGGAGTAGGGCGGCTCGCCATAGGCCTTGCGGAACTCCCTGCTCAGGTGACCGGCAGACATGTGTACGCCGCTGGCCAGCGCCTCCACGTCCAGCGGCTGGGCGTACTCGCGGTCGATCCGGTCCTTGACCTTCCGCAGCAGCTTCAGGTCGCGCAACCGCTGCTCCTGGCTCTGCGCGCCACCGGGTCTGGTCGTCACCCTCCGATCCTCCCATTTGATGAATCTGCCGCGTGTCGAAGTAAAGATGTCGAAATCGGGCGCGCACACTCGTGGAGTAGGTGAAGGCACAGAACACGGATAGGAGAAAGTCATGTGGGACACAGCTCAGGACACCGAGAACACCAACGTACACAGCTTCCCGATGTCGCACTTCCTGCCGTGCCCGCGCTGCGGCCACGAAGTGCACACCTACCTCGCGTGCAGCGACACCTGCCCCTGCGCCCCCGTGATCATGCCCGGCAGCGTCTCGCTCGCCGCCTGATCCAGCCCGGTCAGATCTTGAGGCCCGACTCGATTGCGAAGACGACCAGCTGGGCGCGGTCACGGGCATGCAGCTTCACCATCGCGCGCGAGACGTGGGTGCGGACGGTGTCCGGGCTGACCACGAGCTCGGCGGCGATCTCGGCGTTGGAGCGGCCGGTCGCCACCCAGGCGACCATCTCCCGCTCACGCTCGGTCAGGTCACCGAGCCGCGGATGCGGGTTGGCGGCCCGGCGGGAGGAGCCGAACTCCTCGATCACCCGCCTGGTCACCGTCGGCGCGAGCAGCGAGCCGCCGTCGGCGACGACGCGGATCGCATCCAGCAGCGCGACCGGCTCGGCGTCCTTGAGCAGGAAGCCGCTCGCACCCAGCCGGAGCGCCTCGAAGACGTACTCGTCGAGCTCGAAGGTCGTCAGCATCACCACCCGTACGTCCTTCAGGGAGGCGTCGCGAGTGACCTGCTCCAGCATCCCGAGCCCGTCGAGGACCGGCATCCGGATGTCGCAGAGCACGACGTCGGGGTGGGTGCGGCGCAGCATCGGCAGCGCGGCACTGCCGTCGGCGGCCTCGCCGACGACCTCCAGATCGGGCTCGGCGCCGATCATCGTCGCCAGGCCCATGCGTACCAGGGGCTGGTCATCGACCAGAGCGACGCTGATCTTCCCCGGATCAACACTGCTCATGCCAGCCCCTCCGCGCCACCCGCCGAGGACCCAGAAAGCGGGATGGAAGCCCGCAGCCGGAAGCCCCGTACCTCCGGCCCCGCCTCTAGGGTGCCCCCAAGTGCCTCCACGCGCGACCGCATTCCCACAATTCCCATCCCAGGACGCCTTTCTTTGCCCGGGATGTCCGATCCCCGCCCGTCGTCGCGCACCGTCACGACCATCTCAGCTCCGGACGAGGCGACGACCGAGACCTCGGCTCGCGACGCACCGGCATGCCGCAGCACGTTGGTGAGCCCCTCCTGGACCACCGCGTAGGCAGCCCGCTCGGCCTCCGCCGGCGCCGAGGTCACCTCGAGTCGGAGCGAGACGTCCAGACCGCCGGAGCGCACCCGCTCGACCAGGGCGGGCAGGTCGGCGAGCCCGTGCTCCGGCGCCCGTGGCGCCGACCCGGCGGGGGCGTCCGTGTCGGTCAGCCGGGCCAGCTGGCGGCGGAGCAGGTCCAGGGACTCCTTGCTCTCGGCACGGATGGCCTCCAGGTTGCGGCGGGCCGCCTCGGGGTCCCGGTCGAGCACGTGCAGCGCGGCGCCGGCCTGCATCGCGATCACTGCCAGCCCGTGCCCGACGCCGTCGTGCAGGTCGGTGGCCATCCGGACCCGCTCGTCGCTGACCGCACGGCGCTGCCGCTGGGCGCGGGCCTCGTTGCGCGAGCGCAGCGCGGTGGCGATCGCACCGCTCGCGGCGATGAGCGCCACCTGCCCGAAGGCCTGCCACGTCGAGATGTCACCCTCGAGTCCCGCTCCCGAGCGCCACGGCCTGGCTGCGGGACCACCGTCGAATCGTGGCCCGTCCGGGTTCAGCAAGATCCCGGCAACCACCAGCACGGCAGCCAGGAGAGCCCACCCGACCCAACGTCGCGGGGGCGAGGACAGCGCCACCGCGAAAGTGACCGCGGGGAGCGCCATGAAGATGGGACCCTCGGAGTATCCCGCAGCGAAGTAGCCGCCGACGCAGAGTCCGCTCGCGGCGAGCATCCAGGCCCGCGGCCGGGTCAGCAGCACCGGGAGCACCGCGGCGAGAGCGAGCAGCGCGCCCAGCGCGGCCGGCCCCCGGGTGTCGGCGCGGGCGTTGCTGCCCAGCGAGCCGACCAGCTCCACCACGACGACGAGCCACGGCAGCCAGTGGCGATGGATCCGGGACATGGACACACCGTAGTTCGCGCGGGCGCCCGAGACGTACGACAGACATGGCCGACGGCCTACGCAGATCTGCGTAACCCGGAGCCTCCGCGACGCCGACGCCAGCCCAGGGGTGGTCACGAGAGCGTGGGAGGCATGAACGAACTCGTGGTTGAGACCGACGGGCTGACCAAGCGGTACGGCGACAGGCTCGCCGTCGACCGGGTCAGCATGACCGTCGAGCGCGGCGAGGTGTACGGCTTCCTCGGCCCCAACGGGGCCGGCAAGACGACCACCTTGCGGATGATGCTCGGCCTGATCCGGCCCACGGCCGGCTCGGCCCGCATCCTGGGGCAGCCCGCCGGGCGCCCCGACGTCACCGCACGAATCGGGGCCCTGATCGAGGGTCCCGGCTTCTACCCCTACCTGAGCGGGCGCGACAACCTGCGTACGCTCGCCCGCTACCGCCGCCTGCCCGACACCGAGCTGGACCGGGTGCTGGAGCTGGTCGACCTCACCGACCGCGCGAAGGACGCCTTCAAGGGCTACTCGCTCGGAATGAAGCAGCGCCTCGGCGTCGCCGCCGCGATGCTCGGCTCCCCCGACCTGCTCGTGCTCGACGAGCCGACCAACGGGCTCGACCCGGCCGGCATGGCCGACATGCGCGCCCTGGTCGTCTCCCTGGCAGAGGCCGGCCAGACGGTGATCCTCTCCAGCCACATCCTGGCCGAGGTGCAGGAGATCTGTGACCGCGTCGGCGTCATCAGCAACGGCCGTCTGCTGCGCGAGTCGACCGTCGCCGAGCTGCGCGGCGGAGCCACGCTTCGCCTCCGGGCGACCCCTGAGGACGCCGCCCTGGCCATTGTCATGCGGTCGGCCGGCGAGGACGGCGTACGCCGCCTCGGCGACGGCGCACTCGAGATCGGTCTGCCTGCCACCGCCGCTCCCCGGCTCGTCAAGGAGCTGGTCGGCGCCGGGGTCGACGTCCACGAGGTCACCGCTGCGGAGCGGTCCCTCGAGGACGTGTTCTTCGAGATGACCAGCACGAAGGAGCTCGTGTCATGAACGCACTGATCAACAGCACCAGCGCCGAGCTGCTGCGCCTGCGCAAGTGGTCGGCGACCTGGGTCGTCGTGGGCGCCTGGATGGCGCTGGCCCTCGCTTTCGGCTATGTCTTCAACTACGTCGCGTACGTCTCGGGAGAGGAGAACTTCACCAGCGACGGCGGCACCCGCGCGGGCCTGCTCGCCCAGATGCTCCCGCCGGCCCTGCCGGACATCCTGGTCCAGGGGCTGCCGATGTTCGGCGGCGCGCTCGCCATGGTGATCGGCGCGCTGGCCGCCGGCAACGGCTTCGGCTGGGGCACCTGGAAGACGGTCTTCACCCAGGGTCCGTCACGGCTGGCGACCGTCGGTGGCTCGCTGCTCGCGGTGACCCTCATCGTCGTGGCGATGATCACCGCGACCCTCGTCCTCTACCTCGGCGTCTCGTCCCTGATCGCCGTCACCGAGGGCCACGAGATCGCGATGCCCTCGCTGGAGGCGGTCGCCAAGGCGTACGGCACCGGGTTCCTGGTCCTGGAGATGTGGGCCGTGCTGGGGTTCCTGGTCGGCGTGATCGCCAAGGGGCCCTCCATCGCGGTCGGCCTGGGGCTGGTCTGGGCGTTGGTCGTCGAGAACCTGCTGCGCGGCGTCGGCGGGCTGATCTCCGCGGTCGAGACCTTCACCCACGTGCTCCCCGGCACCGCCGGCGGGTCGCTGGTCGGTGCGCTGGTCGGCGACCAGTCCGGGACTCCGGGCGTCGTCACCACGATCGGAGGCGAGCAGGCGCTGATCACCGTCGCCGCGTACGTCCTGGTCGCGGTGGTCGCCGCGGTGGTCCTGATGAGGCGGCGGGACCTGGCCTGACCTCGGGAAACATCGCTCTAGCACACGCCGGGACGGGTCCGTGACACGTCTCGGCGTGTGACCGACAATCGGGATGTGATCCTCGTTAAGTCTACTGTTTTGGTGGACAACAACCAGGTTGCCCGCTCTCAATGTCGAGACTCTCCCGTCTAGAAGAGGTTCCCACCCGTGTCCTCCAACACGCCCGAGCCCATCCCGCTCATCGAGGCTCCCAAGTCCAAGCTCCCGCTGATCATCGGGATCGTGGTCGCCGCCGCTGTCGTGATCGGCGGTCTCGCGTTCTTCCTCACCCGCGACGACGACTCCAGCGCCGACCTGACCAAGGTCACCATCGGTGTCGTCGGCGCCGACGACCCCTACTGGAAGACCTTCCAGGATGCCGCCCGCGAGGAGGGCATCGACCTCGAGGTCAAGAACTTCGGCGACTACAACCAGCCCAACCCGGCGCTGTCGGAGGGCGAGCTGGACCTCAACCAGTTCCAGCACATCATCTTCCTGGCCGACTACAACGTCCAGAACGACGACGACCTCGTCGTGCTCGGCTCGACCGCCACCTACCCCTTGGGCCTCTACTCCTCCAAGTACAAGAGCCTCGACGACATCAAGCCCGGCGAGACGGTGATCGTCCCCGACGACGAGACCAACCAGGCCCGCGGCCTGGTCCTGCTGCAGTCGAAGGGCCTGATCGAGCTCACCGACGGCGGCACGCCGTTCAGCACCATCAAGGAGGTCGACACGGCCGCCTCCAAGGTGAAGATCAAGGCTGTCCAGGCCTCGATCACCGCCTCCTCGCTCCCCGACGTCGCCGCGGCGATCATCAACAACGACTTCGTCGAGGACGCCGGCCTGAAGTTCGAGGACGCGCTCGCGACCGACGACCCCTCGGACCCGAAGGCGCTGCCCTACGTCAACATCTTCGCCGCACGCGCCGAGGACAAGGACAACGCGATCTACCAGAAGCTCGTCAAGATCTTCCAGACCGACGAGGACGTGCAGAAGGGGGTCTACGAGACCTCCGGCAACACCGCCGAGCTGGTCAAGATCCCGGTCGAGGACCTGCAGAAGTCGCTCGAGGACACCGAGAAGCAGGTTGAGGAGCGTCAGTGACGCATCCGGCCACCGTTGCGGAGCCGCTGGTGCGGCTCCGCAACGTCACCAAGACCTACCCGGCGGCCCGGGGGCGCAACGAGGTCCGCGCGGTCGACGACGTCGACCTGGACATCGCCGCCGGTGACATCCAGGCGATCGTCGGCTACTCAGGTGCCGGCAAGTCCACCCTCGTACGCCTGCTCAACGGCCTCGAGCCGGCCACCTCGGGCTCCATCCAAGTCGGCGGCACCGAGCTGGTCGGTCTGCGCGAGCGCCAGCTGCGGCCGATCCGGCTCGGCATCGGGATGATCTTCCAGCAGTTCAACCTCTTCGAGTCGCGTACGGTCTGGGGCAACCTGGCCTACCCGCTGCAGATCGCCGGCGTCGCCAAGGCCGAGCAGCAGCGCCGGATCTCCGAGCTGCTCCACTTCGTCGGGCTCCCCGACAAGGCCCACACCTACCCGCGCAACCTCTCGGGCGGGCAGAAGCAGCGTGTCGGCATCGCCCGCGCGCTGACCACCAATCCCTCGCTCCTGCTCGCCGACGAGGCCACCAGCGCACTCGACCCGGAGACCACCCACGAGGTGCTGCGGCTGCTGAAGCGGGTCAACGAGGAATTCGGCACGACCATCGTGGCGATCACCCACGAGATGGAGGTCGTCCGCGAGCTGGCCGACCATGTCGCGGTCATGGAGAACGGTCGCGTGGTCGAGTCCGGTGCCGTCTACGACGTCTTCTCCTCGCCGAAGCAGCCGGTGACGCGGCGCTTCGTCGGCACCGTCGTCGACGACGAGCCCGACGCCGAGGCGCTCGCTGCGCTCCGCTCCCGCCATCCCGGCCGGTTCGTGAAGGTGGAGCTGCGCGAGGGCGGACCCCGCCAGACCGACATCTTCGCGGTCCTCCTCGAGCGCGGTATCTCCTTCGAGCTCGTCTTCGGCGGCATCGAGGAGATCCAGGGCGCCACCTTCGGCAACCTGACGCTCGCCCTCGACGGCCCGGAGACCTCGGTCGATGAGGCCGTACGCGAGCTGGCCGCCCTCGTCACCACCAAGGAGGTGTGATGCTGACCGTTCTCCCCACCGACACCCGTCTCGGCGAGCTGTGGCCCGACATCTGGCAGGCCACCGGCGAGACGCTGCTCATGGTGGCATTGACGATGCTGATCGGCGGCACCCTGGGACTTCTGCTCGCGCTCGGGCTCTATCTGACCCGCAAGGGCGGGCTCTACGAGAACGTCGTCGTCTCGGTCGTCCTCAACGTGCTGGTCAACTTCTTCCGGCCGATCCCGTTCATCATCTTCATCGCCGCCGTCCAGCCCGCCGCGCGGCTGATCGTCGGCACCGGGATCGGCTTCTCGGCGGTGGTCTTCTCGCTGATCCTGGCCTCGATGTTCGGCATCGCCCGGATCATCGAGCAGAACCTGGTGACCGTCCCGCCGGGGGTCATCGAGGCGGCCCGCGCGATGGGTGCGAGCCGCGCCCGGATCGCCGCGACCGTCGTGCTTCCCGAGGCGCTGGCGCCGATCATCCTCGGCTACACCTTCGCCTTCGTCGCGGTGGTCGACATGTCAGCGGTCGCCGGCCTGATCGCGGGTGGCGGTCTGGGCAGCTTCGCCCAGACCTTCGGCTACCGGCAGTACGACCCGACCGTCACCTGGGTCTGTGTGCTCATCCTGGTCGCGCTGGTGCAGGTCATCCAGCTGCTCGGCAACACGCTCTCCTCGCGGATCATGCGTCGCTGAGCCCCGCTCCTCAGGCGCGAGCCAGGATCTCGCCGTGGAGGACGGAGAACCAACCGTCCTCCGCCTCAGTCCACGACCGCCACCCGTCCGCGACCCGGGCGAGGTCGGCGGTCGTGGCGTCTCCCGAGTCGACCAGCTGGCGGGCGACCGCGGAGTCGGTGAACCGGTCGGCCCACATCCCGCCCCACCACGCCCGGTCCTCGGGGTCCGCGAAGCACCAGGTGCTCGAGGTGGCTTGGATGTCGGTGAAGCCGGCCGCGCGTGCCCAGGAGACCAGGCGCCGGCCCGCGTCGGGCTCACCGCCGTTGGCCCGCGCCGCGAGCTGGTAGAGACGCAGCCACTCGGTCAGCTCGGCCGACTCCGGCCACCAGACGAAGCCCGCATAGTCGCTGTCCCGCACGGCAACGACGCCGCCGGGCTTCGTCACCCGGCGCATCTCCCGCAGCGCCTGCACCGGGTCCGCCACGTGCTGCAGCACCTGATGCGCATGGACGACGTCGTACGCGGCGTCCTCGATGCTCAACGCGTGCACGTCCTCGACCCGGAAGTCGATGTTCGTGACTCCCCCGGCCTCGGCTGCACGCCGTGAGAGCTCGAGCTCGGTCTCCCCGATCTCGGTCGCGGTCACCCGGGCGACCCTGCCGGCGAGGTCGAGCGTGATCGTCCCCGGCCCGGCACCCACGTCGAGCAGTTGCTGCTCAGGGCTCAGTCGCGGCAGCAGGTAGGCCGCGGAGTTCTCCGCCGTACGCCACCTGTGCGAGCGCAGCACGGACTCGTGATGGCCATGGGTGTAGGTCGACATGGATCGACCTTAAGCGGCGAATCCCGAAAAATGAGACGCAATTCTCGCTATACGGACAGATTGGGCAGAGCAGCGTCGGCGTGGCCGAGCCGGCGCCGGCCCCAGAGGATGCCGCCGAGGAGTCCACCGAGCAGCAACGTGTTGACCACGATCACCACGCCGGTCTCGAACGGTGCCGCGCCGCCACCGGGCCGCGCGTCCTCGGGGGCCACCTCGTGGCGCTCGAACACGGTCTGGCCCTGGTCGGACTCGCGCGGCACGTCGGTCCCCGCCGACGCGCTCAGCACTGCGGAGGCGAAGATGGCGGCAACGATCCCGGCGAGCAGAATCCGCAAGGTGCGACTCATCATGCTCCCGAGCGTGAGTGCCGGGGCCGTCAGGAACCCGACGCACACCGTCCCTACCGGCAACAACCCGGTGAACAATCAGCACACGTCTGCGCGTGCCTTCGCGGTCACGTCCTGGCGAAGTCGTTGCTGGTGTCGAAGAACCAGACGGTCGAGTCGGTGCAGACGATCCGGTCGAGCTTGCCGACCGCTACCTGTGAACGCGGCGTCTTGCCCGAGGCGAGCACCACGTCGTAGGCGTCGCTGGTGCGCAGCACCGTCCACGGCTCGGTCTCGGTGCCCTCCCCCGTGCTGATGATGCTGTCGAGGGCCGCCTGGGCCAGGATCGACTCGCGCTGGGCCTGCTCGGGGTTGCCGAGGCCACGCTGGGCGTCGGCGAGCGCGGCGTGGGCGGACGGGCTGAAGATCGCGCCCGGCATCAGCGCATGGACGGCTGCGACGGCACCGGCGTAGTCGCCGGCCGACATCATCGGGGCGATCATCTCGGTGATCTCGAGATCGGGCCGGAAGTTGGGAGCCTCGAGGATCGCCTCACGCAGGGCTCTCAATGACTCCGGGCCAGGATCGCGAAGGTAGCCGTCCAGCAGCTCAGCGTACGTAGCCAACAGGGTCCCCCTTGAATAACGGTCGCCGTGCACGGTAGCCAATAGCGTGGCCACGTGGGGCGGTTGACAACGATTATGCGCCCTTTTGTGACCCGGAAGTTGCGCGACCCGGAGGTTTCTACCGCCAGCCGAGACCCGGTGCGACGTGGGTCAGGATGCTCTCCAGGGCATGCGTGTTGTAGTCGACGCCGAGTTGGTTCGGGACGGTGAGCAACAGTGTGTCCGCGGCCTGGATCGCCTCGTCCTCGGCGAGCTCCTCGATCAGGACGTCGGGCTCGGCGGCGTACGAGCGCCCGAAGATGGCGCGCGTCTGATCGTCGATGTTGCCGATCTGGTCCTTGGTCTGCCGATCGAGCCCGAAGTAGCGCCGGTCCTCGTCGTTGACGAGAGCGAAGATGGAGCGCGAGACCGAGACCCGCGGCTCACGCTCGTGCCCGGCCTCCTTCCAGGCTTCACGGAAGGCCTCGATCTGCTCGCGCTGCTGGACGTGGAACGGCTTGCCGTTCTCGTCGGTCTTCAGGGTCGAGCTCTGCAGGTTCATGCCGAGCCCGGCGGCCCAGCGCGCGGTCGCCAGCGAGCTCGAGCCCCACCAGATCCGGTCGCGCAGGGTCTCGGAGTAGGGCTCGACCCGGAGCTTGCCGGGCGGGTTGGGGAACATCGGCCGCGGGTTGGGCTCGGCGAACTGGGCGCCCTCGATGATCTTGAGGTAGGTCTCGGTGTGGGCGCGGGCCATGTCGGCCTCGGAGGCGTTCTCGCCGGGGTCGTAGCCGAAGTAGCGCCAGCCGTCGATGACCTGCTCGGGTGAGCCGCGGCTGATCCCGAGCTGGAGGCGCTCGCCGGAGATCAGGTCGGCGGCCGCCGAGTCCTCGGCCATGTAGAGCGGGTTCTCGTAGCGCATGTCGATGACGCCGGTGCCGATCTCGATCTTCGAGGTGCGGGCTCCGATCGCGGAGAGCAGCGGGAAGGGCGAGGCGTACTGCCGGGCGAAGTGATGGACACGGAAGTACGCGCCGTCGATGCCGATCTCCTCGGCGGCGACGGCCAGCTCGATCCCCTGGATGAGTGCGTCCCGTGCCGACTGGGTCTGTGAGTAGGGCGACGGTGTCCAGTGACCGAAAGACAAGAATCCGATGTTCTTCACGAGTAGTAGAACTCTCAACAGCCCGCCAGGATTCCCTTGGTTCGGGGTCGGACCCGGGCTGGGCCGGCATGGCCACGGCGACCGGGACCTTCGCCTCTGGGTGTTCTGCACTCCGGAACCGTCTCCGAGATGACACCACCTTGTCGGTGGTGACGTGCCGGTCTGCGTTCTGTTTTCATTCCGTCAACACCGCGAGACCGCCGTCGTGCCCGATGTAAAGCAGATGTCCACACGGCACCAACAACTGCCCCTTATGAGTTTATCTATCGGTCGACCGAATAATCATATCGGTCGACTGACCAGGGAAAACATTGTCTCGGCGTGTTGTCCGAGCCCTTCCGAAGTCGCGGATTATCGTGTTACATATCAGGCAGCTTCACCGATAAACACCGACCAACATTCTCTGGGGGATGAATTAATTATGTGGGACACCGTTGAGGTGCAGAGCTTCACGCTTTCTCACGACATGCCGTGCCGCGACTGTGGACACGCACGTCACCGCTTCCTGCCGTGTGACGCGGACTGCGACTGCCGCGCCCACGAGGTCGCGGAGCTACTGGAGGTCGCCGGCGCTCGCTGAACGACCTGACGTCAGCTGTCTCGGGCGTCCCGAACGGTGACCACCGCGGTTGCGGTGGTCACCGTTCTTTTGTTCGAAAGCCGGCACGTTCGAAAGAAATCGTGGGTGCCGGAAGCGGATCGTCCGCAACCGGGCAGAGGATCGTGTGATGGACATCGTTCTCGTACCCGGCCTCTGGCTGGACGCATCCTCCTGGGACCTCGTGGTCCCCCACCTGACCACCGCCGGCCACACCCCGCGGCCGCTCACCCTGCCGGGCCTCGAGTCGGCCGAGACCGACCGGTCCGACGTGCACGTCGCCGACCAGGTCGCCGCCGTCGTGGGCGCCATCGACGAGTCGGACGGCCAGGTGATCCTCGTCGGCCACTCGATGGGCTGCGCGGTGGCCGGCGCCGCCCTCGATGCCCGGGTCGACAAGGTCGCTGCCGTGGTCTATGTCGGCGGCTGGCCGGCCGAGCCGGGCATGATCCCGGCCAAGAACTTCCCCACCGACGGCGCCGACCTGCCGCCGGTGCCCTGGGAGGAGTTCGACGAGGCAGACGTACGCGACCTCGACCGCGCCACCTTCGAGGCACTGCTGCGACCCTCCCCCGCCACCCTGACCACCGAGCCGTTCGAGCTCGGCGACGAGCGGCGCTATTCGGTCCCGGCGGTCTTCGTCTGCCCCGAATACCGTTCTGCCGACCTGAAGGCGTGGATCGCCGAAGGCACCGAGTCGGTCGCCGCCATCCCGAAGCACAAGGACGTCACCTACGTCGACCTGCCCACCGGTCACTGGCCGCAGCTGAGCAAGCCGGCCGAGCTCGCGGCCGTCATCGCGGAGACCGCCGTCAGGTAGCGTCGGGTGCGTGCGCACCCGGCTCGCTGCCCTGACCGCCATCACGGCCCTGTCGGCGCTCGTCGCCGGCTGTGGCGGTGGGCCGTCCGCAGAACCGACCCGCAGCCCGTCGGTCTCCTCGGCGGCACCGTCCGGGACGACACCGGCGCTGGATGACGCCACCGTCCCGGTTGCCGAGCGCCTCACCCAGGCGATGGCGACGGTCGCCGCCGGGGATCCGGGGGCCGAGGACGTACGGGAGGCCGCGCTGTTCGAGCAGACCACCGCCCGCCACCTCGCCCGCGGGTCGAAGGCGAGGACCGACGCCGTGCTGGGCGCGCTCGGCCGTGCCGACCGCGCCCAGCTCGCCGCGGACATCGCCGCCGCGCGCGAGCTCCTGGCGATGACCGACCCCCAGCCGAAGCTGCCGGACTGGAGGATCCTGACGCCGCCGTCGCCCGAGGAGCTGAGGCCGCTCTACCGCAAGGCCCAGCAGGAGACCGGTACGCCGTGGCAGTACCTCGCCGCCGTCCACCTGGTCGAGACCCGCATGGGCCGCATCCGCGGCACCAGCACGGCGGGTGCCCAGGGGCCGATGCAGTTCCTGCCCTCGACCTTCGCCCAGTACGGCGCCGGCGGCGACATCAACGATCCGGGCGACGCGATCATGGCTGCCGGCCGCATGCTCGCCGCCAACGGCGCTCCTGGCGACATGGCCGGCGCCCTGTGGTCCTACAACCACTCCGGCCACTACGTGGCGGCCGTCAGCGCCTACGCCGAGCAGATGAAGCGGTCCCCCGCTGCGTACGACCTCTACTGGCACTGGCAGGTCCTCTACCGCCACCAGGACGGCACGATGATGCTCCCGGAGGGCTACCCGGAGCAGAAAGCCGTTCGCATCAGCGACTAGTAGGGCCGCTCGACGGCGTACTGGACGAGGCTGACGTCCTCGCCGCGGTAGGTGTCGGTGCCGTGGCGGCCGGTCTCGATGAAACCGGTCGCGTCGAAGAGCTTCTTGGCGCGGGTGTTGGTCTCGTGCGTCTCGGCCCAGATCCGGGTCAGGTCGAGGACGGAGAAGCCGTAGGTCAGCGCGGTCTTGATGGCTCGCTGGCCGAGGCCCTGCCCCCAGCGTGAGCTCGGGCCGATGGCGATGCCGAGCTCCCGGGTGTCGGGAGCCAGGCCATGGAGGTCCGCGTAGCCGACGACCTCCTCGTCGACCTCCACCGCGAGCCTGATGAGCTCGGGCGGCGGAGCCTCGATCAGCCGCCGCCAGTGGCGGAGGTGGCCGTCGCGGTCGCGCTCCGGCCAGCCGTTGGCCACCCGGAACTCCTCGTCGAGCGCCCAGCCGGCGTACACGTGTTCGTCGCCCGGTGACAGCGGGCGCAGGCGCATGGTGTCGGTGCGGGGCATCGGCCGAGTGTGTCAGACGTACGGCCCGGCCGATCCCCCGCCCGGGATCACCACGCGTCAGTAGGTGAGCTGGACCTTCGTCGCGAGCCGCTCGTCCATGAGGCGATATCCCTCGGCCGCCTCGGTGAACGGCAGCGCCTTGTCGAAGACCAGGCCCGGGTTGATCGTGCCGTCCAGGGTGAGGCGCAGCAGGTCGGGGAGGTAGCGGCGCACGGGCGCCATCCCGCCCTTGAGACCGACGTTGGTGCGGAAGAGCGCGTTGACCGGGAGGTTGACGTCGTGGGGCACCCCCACGAACCCGACGGTCGCGCCGGGGCGGGCGACCTTGGAGGCCGTCTTGAAGGACTGGTCGGTGCCGACGCACTCGAGGACGTAGTCGGCGCCGACGCCGCCGGTGAGCTCGCGGACGGCGGCCTCGCCCTCCTTGCCGCGGGCGGCGATGATGTCGGTGGCGCCGAACTTCTTGGCGATCTCCTGGCGGGCCTCGTGGCGCGACATCGCCACGACCCGCTCGGCGCCGAGCTGGGCGGCAGCGAGCACACCGCACAGACCGACGGCGCCGTCACCGACGACGACGGCGGTGCCACCCTTGGTGCCGGAGCCGAGGCCGGACATCACCGCGGCGTGCCAGCCGGTGGCCATCACGTCGGTGAGGGCGAGCAGATCGGGGTACATCGCCGCGTCGGGTGTCTCGTCGAGCTTGACCAGCGAGCCGTCGGCCTGGTTGACCAGGGCGTACTCGCTCTGTCCGCTGACCGTGAAGCCGAGGTTCTCGCAGACCGACTGGACCCCGGCGAGGCAGTGCGGACAGGTGTTGTCGCAGTGGTCGAACGGGACGATCACGAAGTCGCCCGGCTTGAAGTCGCGTACGTCGGCGCCGACCTCCTCGATGACGCCGATGCACTCGTGGCCGATCGTGCGTGGCTCCTCGATCTCGCCGTTGGAGCCACGGTAGTTCCACAGGTCGGAGCCGCAGATGCAGGAGCCCACCACCTTGACGATGGCGTCGGTGGGCTTCTGGAGAGCAGGATCGGGTACCTGGGTGGAGCGGATGTCGCCCACCCCATGGATCGTCGTCGCGCGCATGGTGGCATCCTGTCACCCGGCGTACGAGATGTTGCACACGGTGGCCATCGCAGGGGCCAGGCAACAGTCCTGAAACGAAACGCCGACACTTCGCGGGGAATCCAGGCTTATCTCATATATGAGTTACGGTGGTGCACCATGACCGACGGATACAAAGGTCGTATCGGGAATCTGATTCGCGATGCGCGCAAGCACAAGGGCCTCACGCAGGCACAGCTCGCTGACCTTCTCAACACCAGCCAGAGTGCGATCAACCGCATCGAGCAGGGGCAACAGAATCTGTCCCTGGAGATGATCGCCAGGGTCGGTGCCGCGCTCGACTCCTCGCTGGTCGACATCGGGGCGGGGCCGACGCACCTGCGCGTCACCGGTCCGACGACCCTGTCGGGTGAGATCACGGTCAAGACCTCCAAGAACGCCGGGGTCGCCCTCCTGGTCGGCTCGCTCCTCAACCGGGGCCGTACGACCCTGCGCAAGGTCGCGCGCATCGAAGAGGTCAACCGGATCATCGAGGTGCTCAACTCGATCGGCGTGCAGACCCGCTGGCTCAACGACGACAACGACCTCGAGATCGTCCCGCCCAAGGAGCTGCGCTTGGACGCGGTCGACGAGGCAGCCGCCCGCCGTACGCGCTCGGTGATCATGTTCCTCGGCCCTCTGCTGCACCGCCTGGACACCTTCGAGCTCCCCTACGCCGGTGGCTGCAACCTCGGCACCCGCACCGTCGAGCCGCACATGTCGGCCCTGCGCCCCTTCGGCCTCGAGGTCAAGGCGACCGACGGCGCCTACCACGCGAGCGTCAACCGCGAGATCCAGCCGGGCCGCCCGATCGTCCTGACCGAGCGTGGTGACACCGTCACCGAGAACGCTCTGATGGCCGCCGCGCTGCACCCGGGCACCACGGTGATCCGCAACGCTTCCTCCAACTACATGGTCCAGGACCTCTGCTTCTACCTGCAGAAGCTGGGCGTCGAGGTCGAGGGCGTCGGCACCACCACGCTGCGCGTCACCGGCCGCGAGGTCATCGACGTCGACGTCGACTACGCGCCGAGCGAGGACCCGATCGAGGCGATGTCGCTGCTGACCGCCGCGATCGTGACCGACTCCGAGATCACCATCAAGCGGGTCCCGATCGAGTTCATGGAGATCGAGCTGGCGACGCTCGAGGAGATGGGCTTCAACTACACCCTCTCCGAGGAGTACCTCGCCCTCAACGGCAAGACCCGCCTGGTCGACATCAACACCAAGCACTCGGTCCTGCACGCCCCGCTGGACAAGATCCACCCGCTCCCCTTCCCGGGCCTCAACATCGACAACCTGCCGTTCTTCGCCGCGATCGCCGCGGTCGCGCAGGGTCAGACGCTGCTGCACGACTGGGTCTACGAGAACCGGGCGATCTACCTGACCGAGCTCAACAAGCTCGGCGGCAACGTCACGCTGATGGACCCGCACCGGGTGATGATCGAGGGCCCGACGCACTTCTCCGGCACCGAGATCGTCTGCCCGCCGGCGCTGCGTCCGGCCGTCGTCGTGCTGCTCGCGATGCTCGCGTCGAAGGGCACCTCGGTGCTCCGTTCGACCTACGTCATCGCCCGTGGCTACGAGGACCTCGCCGAGCGGCTCAACCAGCTCGGCGCCAACATCACCGCCTTCCGCGACATCTGAGGCAACTGAGCGAGCGCAAGCGAGCGAACATCGGGCTCAACATGCCGGCGGCTGCGTATTCTGGATTTCTCTACGCAGTTGCCGGCATGAGTCTCGGGGCTCATGTGATCGGTCCCTCACGGGTGGTTAGATGCTCCCCGTGAGGGAGCAGCAACGACGCGTACGCGCCTACGCGCACCGTGGTGGAGCGCTCCATCCCGACCTGGTCGGGATGGAGAACACCATGGAGGCGTTCCGACATGCGGTGGCGCTCGGCTACACCCATCTCGAGACCGACGTGCATGTCACCCGTGACGGTGTCCTCCTCGCCTTCCACGACGCGGCGCTCGACCGGGTGACCGACGTGAGCGGGCTGATCGCGGAGATGACGTACGCCCAGGTGCAGGCGGCCCGCATCGGCGGCGAGCACGGAGTGCCGACCATGGCGGAGCTCTTCGCGGCGTTCCCCGAGGTCACCTTCAACATCGACCTCAAGTCCGACGGCGCTGCGGCTGCGCTCGCCGAGCTGCTCGCGGCGACCGGCCACGAGGACAAGGTCATCGTCGGCTCGTTCTCGGGCCGCCGGATCAAGGAGTTCCGGCGGCTGACCGAGGGGCGGGTGCGGACCTCGGCGAATCCTCGGGAGGTGCTGGCCTATGTGCTGGCCCCCACCACCGGCATCGCCAGGCGGCTCGCCGGCGGGGAGTTCGACGCCTTCCAGATCCCGCACCACCAGCGCCTCCTCGGCCCGCTGGCCGTGCGGGTGGCATCGCGTGGGCTGGTCCGCCGCGCCCACAAGGCCGGCAAGGAGGTCCACGTCTGGACCATCGACGACCCGGCCGAGATGAAGCGGCTGATCGAGCGAGACGTCGACGGGCTGATGACCGACCGCACCGACGTACTGAAAGCGTTCCTGGAGGAACGTGGCCTGTGGGAGGCTGTGCCGTCTCGGGTCGACCCCGTCGACGAGGCCGAATCCGATGAGAATGGCGAGGAGCCCGAGAAGTGACCACATCAGCCGGTATCGGCGACTTCAGGCCTGTCGAGCGGGCGCGGGAGCAGAAGGGCTGGTTCTTCACCGACTGGGCCGTCTCCGCGTTCCAGACGACGGTCGCCGGCGTGCTGTTCGCGCCCTACCTGATCGAGATCGCGAAGGCAGCCGCCGTCGACAACCGGATCGACGTGCTCGGTCTCTCGATCGCGCCCGGTGCGCTGCCGTCGTACGTCATCACCTTCTCCACCCTCCTCTCGGCTCTCGTCTACCCGCTGGTGGGTGCGATCGCCGACCGCACCTCGCGCAAGCCGGACCTGATGACCGGCTTCGCGTGGGCCGGTGCGCTCTGTGCGGGGCTGCTGTTCTTCATGACCGGGGACAACTGGTGGTTCGGGTCGATCATGTTCATCATCGCCAACCTGTGCGCGGGTGCGGCGGTGGTGGTCAGCGACTCGATCCTTCCGCTGATCTCGACCGAGAACGAGCGCGACCGGGTCTCCTCGATCGGCTGGGCCTACGGGTACGCCGGCGGCGGCCTGCTGCTCGCCGTCAACTTCCTCATGGTCACCTTCGCCGACCAGCTCGGGCTCGGCACCGCACTGGCCGTGCGGCTCTCGATGCTCTCGGCCGCGCTGTGGTGGGCCGGGTTCGTCATCATCCCGTGGCGCCGGATCCGCCGACACGAGCCCGCCGACGTCGAGGACGTCTCCGGCGGTGTCGTGGCGCGCTCCTTCGGTCAGCTGTTCGTGACGCTCAGGGAGCTGCCGCAGTATCCGGTCGCGCTGACCTTCCTGCTGGCCTACCTCTTCTTCAACGACGGCATCCAGACCGTGATCAGCTCGGCCTCGACCTACGGGGTCGAGGAGCTCGGGTTCGAGACCGGCACGATGCTCGGCATCTACCTGCTCGTGCAGTTCGTCGCGGTCGGCGGGGCGATCTTCTTCGGCCGCCTGGCCAACAGCTTCGGCACCAAGCGGGTGATCCTCGGCGGTCTGGGCGGCTGGATGGTCATCGTCGTCGCCGCCTACTTCGTGCCGGAGCAGACCTTGTTGCCGCTCCTGGTCGTCGCGGTCGGGATCGGTCTGGTGATGGGTGGCACCCAGGCGCTGGCCCGGTCCTACTTCTCGCTGTTCATCCCGGCGGGCAAGGAGGCGGAGTACTTCAGCCTCTACCACGCCATGGACCGGGGCACCTCCTGGCTCGGCACCCTGGTGTTCGGACTGGTCTACCAGCTGACCGACTCCTACCGGCCCGCGATCCTGGCGCTGATCGCCTTCTTCGTCCTCGGCGGCGGGCTCCTCGCCCTGGTGAACACCACGAAGGGCATCGAGCAGGCAGGCAACCGGGTGCCCGACCGGGCGTGAGAACGCTCCCATCAGGTGGCGGTTTCGGGACACCGACGGCTCAGGACTTTCTCAGGGAGATCCGCAGGTCAGGCGGGTCCTGTGTCGAACAACACGGCGAGGATCTCGACAATTCACGGAATCATCACCTCCTCTGTACCGTTGTTGGTGTGAAGAGGCCCGGCCGGCCTGCGTCATGAGTCCGCAGACCGCTCGCTCTTCAGCTCATTCAACGGGGGACGATCGACTCAGGAGGTGCTTCATGGCCGAGCGCACGTTGCGCGGCGCCCGACTGGGCGGACAAAGTTTTGAGGACGAACGCGGCATCGAGTTCGCGGGCCGTCAGCAGGTGGCCTACCGCTGCCCGCAGGGCCACGACTTCGAGATCACGATGTCGGACGAGGCCGAGGTTCCGGCGATCTGGGAGTGCCCGCGCTGCGGCATGGAAGCTCTCAACCTCTCCGGCGCCAAGCCCGAGGAGAAGGCCGAGAAGCCGGCGCGTACGCACTGGGACATGCTCCTGGAGCGGCGCTCGGAGAAGGAGCTCGAGGACATCCTCAAGGAGCGCCTCGACCTGCTTCGCGGTGGCGAGATCGGCCCGGCTCACCTGCACCGCAAGGGACCGGGCAAGAAGAAGGCCAACGCCTGACCTCTGCCACAGCCAGATACGCCGAAGGCGGCCTTCCACCAGGAAGGCCGCCTTCGGCGTATCTCAGGCCAGGTTGTCCTTGTCGATGACCTCGCCGGTGACGATGTCGTCGTTGCGCGGCCGTGCACCGGCACCGAACGTGGAGGGCATCGCGGCGGTGACCAGCCGCTTCTGCACGAGGGTCGCCAGGATGCGGCGGAAGAAGGGCCGGGTGAACGGCAGGATCAGCACGATGCCGAAGATGTCGGTCACGAAGCCGGGGCTGAGCATCAGCGCGCCGCCGAGCAGGATCAGCGCACCGTCGGCGATCTCGTTGGACGGCAGCTTGCCCGAGGAGAGCGCCGTCGTCAGCGCGCTCCAGGCCCGCGACCCCTCACGGCGCATCAGCCAGGCACCGAAGATCGAGTCGGCGACCAGCAGCAGGATCGTCCACCAGACGCCGATCACCTGGCCGACCTGGATGAGCACGAACAGCTCGACCAGCGGCATCACCAGGAACAGCAGCACCAGCACCCAGGACAACCTGCGGCGTCCGGTGGTGGTCATCGACGGCCTCCCACGAGACCGTCCAGCCCGAGCCGGCGCAGCAGCCGGAGCAGCTGGTCGCGGCGCTCGGCCAGCCCCCAGCGGGTCACCCGCCGCATCGACTCGGCGGCGACGGCGGGGCTCATCTTCGACTCGCCCCGGACCCGCTCGATGAACTGGATCGGGACCTCCTTGACGGTGAGGCCGGCCCGCAGCGTACGCGTCACCATCTCGGTCTGGAAGACATAGCCGGTCGACTCGACGCTGTTCAGCTGCAGCTTCTCCAGGGTCGTACGCCGGAAGAGGCGGTAGCCCGCGGTGGCGTCGTGGACGCCGATACCGAGCAGGAGCCTGACGTAGAAGTTGCCGCCCACCGACAGCAGCCGTCGCGACAGCGGCCAGTTGACCACCGAGCCGCCGCGGACCCAGCGGGCGCCGATCACCAGGTCGGCGGAGGTCAGCGCCTCCAGGAGCAGGTGGAGCTCCTCGGGCTGGTGGGAGCCGTCGGCGTCCATCTCCCCCACGACGTCGTAGCCCTGCTCGAGGGCCCAGCCGAACCCGTGCAGGTAGGCGGCCCCCAGACCGGCCTTCTCGGTGCGGTGCAGCACGTGGATCTGGTCGTCGTTGTCGGCCAGCTCGTTGGCGATCGTGCCGGTGCCGTCGGGTGAGCCGTCGTCGACGATCAGGACGTCGACGCGCGGTTGAGCCTTGCGCAGCCGTCCGACGATCCAGGCGAGGTTGTCCGCCTCGTTGTAGGTCGGGATGACCATGACCGCCCGGCCGATCTCGGTCCAGGGTGGAAGCTGCTCGTTCGTCACGTACGCCGGCCTTGTCAAGGAATGAGGATGGAGATCACAGGATATCCGGCCGTTGGTCGCCGATCGAATGCCAGCCGATCGAATGCGCCAGCAGAGGCGCGGGAGGATCAAGACGTTCTTCGGGCCGTTCCGATCCCTGCTGGATGCAGGGGGACGATCGTTGTCTAAGGGCGCCTCGGCCCTCCCGCGTTGCCCTCACGGTCGTTGACCGCGTTCGCGAAAACGCATCGATGGCATGCCTGGCTCGAACCCCCCGACCCGATTCGTCGAGCGCCGGTCCGCCGACCGCGACTCTGCATGGGCGAACGCTGCCACCATCACCCGCTGGCTCGACGGAAGTCAACAACGCGCTGACCTGCGGAAACAGGTGTTTCCGCAGGTCAGCCACAGCCTTCCGGCCGCGAAAAAGTGAGGAATTCTCGGGGAACCTCGGCGTGTCGCCTTCGTGTACCCGTTACGCCGCTCAGGGAACGACGACGGTCCCTCGCGCGGAGGTGGCGAGGACCGGCTCGGCCAGTATCTCAGCAGCCCCTGGACGAGCCTCGGTGGCGGCTCCCCGGGCCACGACGTACACGGCGAACTCCATCACCCGGGACCGGGTTCCGGCCTTGACCAGCTCGCAGGTGATCTCCAGGACGTCGCCGGCGCGGACCGGTGCCTTGAACTGCACGTCGTCGTAGGAGGCGAACAGGCCCTCGTCGCCGTCGGTGAGGATGCACATCTCGGTCGCGACGTCGCCGAAGAGGCCCAGGCTGTAGGCCCCGTCGACCAGGTTGCCGGCGTAGTGGGCGTGCGAGTAGGGCACGTAGCGACGATGGACGACCTTGGTGCCGATCGCGGGCCCGGTCTCGGGTGACGTCATGCGGCAGGCTCCTTCATGGTGGTGCGGTGGACGAGGTAGGAGGCGACCTCGGCAGGGGTGGTGCCGCGGCCGAAGATACGGTCGACGCCGAGCTCGGTGGTCATCGACTCGTCGAACCGCGGCCCGCCGACGACGAGGAGCGGCCGCTCCCCCGCCGGGTAGGCCTCACGGAACGCCGCCGACATCTCCCGGGTGTTGAGCAGGTGGGCGTCACGCTGGGTGACGACCTGGGAGACGAGCACGGCGTCGGCACCCCGGGTGACGGCCGCCTCGACCAGGGCCGGCACCGAGACCTGGGCGCCCATGTTCACGACCTCGATCTCCTTGTAGTACTCCAGCCCCTTCTCCCCCGCGAACCCCTTGATGTTGAGGATCGCGTCGATGCCGACGGTGTGGGCGTCGGTGCCGATGCAGGCGCCGACGACGACCATCGGGCGTCGCAGCGTCTCCTTGATCACCGCGTTGGCCTCCTTGGGCGTCAGCAGCGGGAAGTCGCGCTCGACGACCTGCACCTTGTCGGTGTCGACGAGATGGTTGACCTGCCCGTAGACGACGAAGAAGGTGAAGTCGTCGCCCATCGGCTTGGAGTGCACGACCATCGCCGGCTCCATGCCCATCTTGTTGGCCAGCTGCAGCGCGGCGCCGTCGGCGACCTTGCTGTGCTTGATCGGCAGCGTGAAGGAGACCTGCACCATCCCGTCGCCGGTGGTGTCGCCGTACGGCCTGATCAGGTGCCTATTTTCCTTGGTCATTTCCCCTCCAAGATGTCGCTGGCCGGGTTGTAGTACGCCTCGGACTTCTCGGCCACGCCCTCCAGGCCCTTGCCGGCGTCGGCGGGGCGCTTCATCAGGCCGAAGGTGCCGTCCGCGATCGCGTCCAGGAGCCCGTTGGGCTCGTCGATGATCTTCTCGAGCAGGTCGATCGACTCCCCCAGCACCTCGCGGGCCCGGTTGGCGATGAAGCCGTCGGGGGCCGGGTGGAAGTCCTCGCCGAGGCGGCCGGCCGCGTCCATGACGTACCGGACGTTCTGCAGCGCGAGGTCGCGGTCGGAGAGCCACGGCGTCACGACCGCCTCGGTCATCATCCCGACCAGCAGGATGCCCTGGTCGGTCATCGCGCCGGCGAGGTTGAAGAACCCGTCGAGCAGGTAGCCCTTGAAGATGTCGCCGGTCATGTGCCGGGTCGGCGGCATCCACTTCAGCGGCGCGTCGGGGAAGATCGTCTTCGCCAGCAGCGCGTGCGCGAGCTCGAGCCGGAACGAGTCGGGCACGTCGGGGTTGATCTCGAAGGCGTGACCGAGGCCGAGCTGCCAGTCCTCGAGGCCGGCCTCCTTGGCGAAGTACTCGTTGAGCAGCTGGCTCGTGGTGACGGTGTGCGCCGCCTCGACCGCGTCGGCGGTGGTGAGGTAGTTGTCCTCGCCGGTGTTGATGATGATGCCCGCGCGGGCGTGGATCTGACGCGAGAGCCGCTGGTCGACGAACGTACGCACCGGGTTGATGTCGCGGAACAGGATCCCGTACATCGAGTCGTTGAGCATCATGTCGAGACGCTCCATGCCGGCCAGCGCCGCGATCTCGGGCATGCACAGCCCGCTCGCGTAGTTCGTGAGCCGTACGTAGCGGCCCAGCTCGCGGCTCGTCTCGTCGAGGGCCGCCCGCATGAGCCGGAAGTTCTCCTGCGTCGCGTACGTCCCGGCGAACCCTTCCCGGGTGGCGCCCTCGGGCACGTAGTCGAGGAGCGACTGGCCGGTCGAGCGGATCACCGCGATGATGTCGGCGCCCTCGCGGGCGGCCGCCTGCGCCTGCGGGATGTCCTCGTAGATGTCGCCGGTCGCGACGATCAGGTAGATCCAGGGCTTGCGGGGTGCGTCGCCGGTCTCGGCGATCATCCGCTCCCGGGTCACCCGGCTGGCGTCGAGCCGGGCGATGCCGGCCCCGACCGCCTCGCGGGCGTGCTTCGCGGCCAGCTCGGCCTCGGCGCCCTCGGGCAGTCGGAATGTCACCTGGCCGGCGGCGGCCTCCTCGGCGAGACGGGTCAGGTCGTTGTTGCGAGCGGCCAGCGCCTGCCAGACGGGCAGGGCGATGCCGTGCTCGAGGCCGATGTCGGCACGCACCGCGTCGACCAGATGGTTCACCCACGGGGTGCCGTCCGGGTCGGCGCCGGCGAGCCCGGCCAGCCGCAGCGTGGCGCGCTCGACGGCGACGGTGGTGTGCTTCGTGGCCAGCTCGACGATCGGGTCGCCGACCTTCGCGGCGAGCGCGCGGGCCTGGGCGATCGTGCGTGGGTCCAGATCGAGTCTCACTGGGCCAGTCTCCCCTCGAAGAGTGTCCGGACGCCTCGGTTCGCGCGGAGGAGATCCAGCGCGTAGGCGGCGTGCCCGGGGACGTAGCCGTTGCCGACGAGCATCGTGACGTCGGCGGCGAGGCCTTCGGCGCCGAGCGCGGCGGCGGAGAAGGAGGTCGCCATCGAGAAGAAGACGACCGTGCCCCGGTCGGCGGTCGTGAGGATCGCTCCGCCCTCACAGCCGGGCACGTCCACGCAGACGACGGTGACGTCGGCAGGACCGCCGGCCTTGGCGACCGCGTCGCGCAGCGCCACCGGGTTGCGGGCGTCGGCGACCACGACCTCGTCGGCCAGGCCGGCCTCGCGGAGGCGCTCGGCCTCGGCCTCGGTCGGCACGATGCCGATCAGGTGGCGAGCCCCGGCGTCACGGGCCGCGGCCAGGGACAGCGACCCGGACTTGCCGCCGCCACCGATCACGGCGACGACGCCGTCCGCGTAGCGCTCGGAGACGACCCGCCGGGTCAGCGCCGGGGCGCCGCAGACGTCCATCACCGACAGCGCGAGCTCGGGGGCGAGGTCGTCAGGGAGGACGGCTGCGATCGAGCGGCCGAAGAGGATGGCGTAGCCGTCGCACGGCACCTGCTCGGAGTCGCCGCTCCAGCCGGCGAGCCCGTCCTCGATCACGAGCGGGGTCAGCGTCAGCGACACCAGGGTGGCGACGCGATCGCCCACCGCGAGTCCCAGAGGCGACTCGGGGCCGACCTCCTCGACGACGCCGACGAGCATGCCGCCGGACCCGGTCACCGGGTTCTGCATCTTGCCGCGGTCGGCGACAATGTCGAGCACCTCGCGGCGTACGGCATCACCGTCGCCGTCGTGTGCGGACTCGAGCTGCCGGAAGGAGGCGGCGTCCAGGTTCAGTCGCTCCACCCGGATCCGCACCTCGTCGGGCCACAGCGTCCTTCGGGTGTCGAGTCTTCGGGCCGCCTGGGGCAGGGGCAACGAGCCGCCCACCGGCTCGTCGAGCACCCGGTGCAGGCCTGTCGGGTCAGAAGTGGTCATCGGTCGTACGCCTCCTTGCGTGCATCTCACGCCGGACCCTACCAGCGGTTGATGGAAGAATTGCGGCCTAGGCTTGCGAACACCGGAGGATCTCCCGCTATGGTGGAGAACATGACGGCAACCATCGAGCCCACTACCCGAGACGGACAGCCCTACGCCTACCAGCGTGTCGAGCTGGTCGAGCCCGACTGGACCCGGTTCCCGGGGTGGGCCGACGTGACCGAGGAGCAGTGGCGCGACGTGCAGTGGCAGCGCGTCAACTGCATCAAGAACGTGCGCCAGCTGCGCGCCCTGATGGGCGATCTTCTCGAGGAGCGGTTCTACGCCGACCTCGAGAAGGACATGGCCGAGCGCGCGACCATGTCGATGCTGGTGCCGCCGCAGATGATGAACACCATGGTGGTCTCGACGAGCTCGACGACCGATCCCGGCGAGTTCACCGATGCGTTCTACGCCGACCCGATCCGCCACTACATGATCCCGGTCTTCTCCGACCGCCGCACCGACTGGCCCTCCCACCCGCAGGCGAGCCGCGACTCGCTGCACGAGCACGACATGTGGGTGGCCGAGGGGCTGACCCACCGCTACCCGACCAAGGTGCTCGCCGAGCTGCTCTCCACCTGCCCGCAGTACTGCGGGCACTGCACCCGGATGGACCTGGTCGGCAACTCGACCCCGGTCATCGACAAGCTCAAGCTGACCGGCAAGCCGGTCGACCGCCACGAGGCCATGCTCGACTACCTGCGCAACACCCCGCAGGTGCGCGACGTGGTCGTCTCCGGCGGCGACGTCGCCAACCTGCCCTGGCCGCGGCTGGAGGACTTCCTCACCAAGCTGATGGAGATCGACAACATCCGCGACATCCGGCTGGCCACCAAGGGCCTGATCGGCCTCCCCCAGCACTGGCTGCAGGAGCCGCTCCTGGAGGGGATGAACCGGGTCACCACCATCGCCCGCGAGCGTGGCGTCTCACTGGCCGTCCACACCCACGCCAACCACGCCAACTCGGTCACGCCCCTGGTCGCCGAGGCGGCCAAGGCACTGATGGCGGCAGGTGTTCGGGACGTACGCAACCAGGGCGTGCTGCTCGCCGGCGTGAACGCCGACACCCACAGCCTGCTCGACCTCTGCTTCCGCCTCCTCGACGGCGCGCAGATCATGCCCTACTACTTCTACATGTGCGACATGATCCCGTTCAGCGAGCACTGGCGGGTCTCGGTCGCCGACGCGCAGCGGATGCAGCACGACCTGATGGGCTACCTGCCCGGGTTCGCCACCCCGCGCATCGTGTGCGACGTACCGTTCGTCGGCAAGCGCTGGGTCCACCAGGTGGCCGACTACGACACCGAGCGCGGCATCTCCTACTGGACCAAGAACTACCGCACCTCGATCGAGGCCTCCGACCCCGAGGCGCTGACCCGGACCTACGAGTACTACGACCCGATCCACACCCTGCCCGAGTCGGGCCAGGAGTGGTGGCGCACCCACGCGGAGTGACCGGGCCCGCCCGGCCCTGACGGAATCAGTGAGTCAGGGTCGGGCGGTTCTCGTAGTAGGTGTACATCGCGATGGTGGTCCGGGTGGACACGTTGGCGACCGAGCGGATCCGGCCGAGCAGCTCCTCGAGCGCCTCGGGCGTGGCCACCCGCACCTTGAGCATGTAGGACTCGACGCCGGCGATCGACCAGCAGGCCTCGACCTCGTTGAGGTCGGCGACGCGCTCGGGGCAGTCGTCGGGCTGGGAGGGGTCCATCGGCTGGACCGCGACGAACGCGGTCAGCGGCACGCCGATCGCGGCGTAGTTGACGGTGGCGCCGTAGCCGGTGATGAGGCCGCGCTGCTCGAGCCGCTTGACGCGCTGATGCACAGCCGAGGTCGACAGGCCGGTCGCCTTGCCCAGGTCGGTGTAGGACATCCGACCGTCCTCCGCGAGGAGCTGGAGGATTTTACGGTCGGTGGCCTCGATCTCAGGTGCAGTCACGGCGACAGCGTACCCACAACAGCAATATCTCCGCCGCAACGTCCAAAAAAGTAGTTGATGTCGAAAGATTTGCTGCCTCAGGCGGGCCAGCCGGCAAGCGACTCGAGCTGCTCGCGACCGTCGGCATCAGCGAGCCGCACCACGGACAGCAGTCGCTCCGCGCCGCCCTCGGCGGGGACGCCGATCATCTCGCCGGTCGCCCGGTGCGGGTCGGCGGAGACGACCACCCGGCCGTGCGCGTTGACCAACGTCGCGCCGAGCTCGCGCAGACCCGGCAGCAGCATCGTCTCCAGGGTCTCGACCGAGGTGTCGGCACCCGCGACACCGGCCATCCGGCCGCCGGCGTAGACCGGGAGCGTCGTGGTCATCACGTACTCGTCGGCGCAGATGAAATCGACGTAGGGTCCGGCGATGTTGAGCTTCCCGGTGCGCTCCGGGGTGCGGAACCACGGCTGGCGGGTGTAGTCGATGGCCTCACCTGTCGCCGGCACCTCCGCCTCGCCGAGGAAGTCGCGGCCCGCGCCCTGCCACCAGGCCAGGTAGAGGCGCCGGTCGCTGAGCGCGTCGGGTGCGGCGACGAAACCGCTGCCCAGCAGCGTGGGGTCCTGGAGGAACGCCAGGGTGTCGGCCTCGATATGCGCGCTCAGCCGGTCGGTGGTGACAGGACCGTCGTCGAAGAGCGCTGCGACCGAGGCGCGCATCCGCTCGAGCTCGGTGAGGATGGCGCCGAAGTGGTGCTCGATCCGGGCGGCGCAGTCGGTGGAGACATCGACGTTCACTGGCGTACCCCCTCATGGATCTCGGTCAGACGTTCGACGGCGTGGCTCACGTGGTCGCGTACGCTCGCGCGGGCCGCGGCAGCGTCGCCCGACCCCAGTGCGGCGACCAGTGCCCGATGCCGCTCGCCGGCTGCCTGGCGGAAGTCCGGCTCGCTGAGCGGCACTCGCAGCAACGTACCGAAGTCGGCCTCCTGACGCACCACCTCCCGGGTGAGCCGCGCCGACTGGGTCAGCGCCGCCACGGAGAGGTAGAGCTCGCTCTCCGCGTCCCGCCACCTGCCGACGTCGTCCTCCTCCAGGGGGATCAGCAGGTCCCGGAGGTCCTCGACCTCGTCCGGGGCCGCCCGTTCGGCGGCGAGCTCGGCGCACCCGGTCAGCACCACCAGATAGAGGCTCGCTCGGTCGCGCAGCTCCACCCGTGACATGGTGGCGAGCCTCCCCTTGACGATGTCGCCGGGCTCGGGAGCGCGTACGAACGAGCCGCCGCCGCGGCCCCGCGTCGTCACCACCAGGCCCTGCGCTCGCAGGGAGACCAGGGCCTCCCGGGCGGTCACCGTCGCGACTCCCAGCATCTGGGCGAGCTCGAGCTCGCTCGGGAGGCGGTCGCCGTCGGCGAGCACACCGGAGCGGATCGCCTCCGCCAGCCGGTTCTCGACACGTACGGCTCTGCCTTCGTCGCCGATCGGCGCGAAGATCGCCGACCGGGCGCGCGAGCTGATCGCGCGGGGGTTGGCCACGATCGGGCTCCTCCTTCGAGTGGGTTTACGAAGAACTTACGCAGAAGGTCTTTAAAATCTAAGATCTGGTTCCATATGATTCACGAATGCGACCGACCGAATCCCCGCAGATCCAGCTCGAAGCCGTGTCCAAGGCCTACGGCGACGTGACGGCCGTCGACGCTCTCGACCTGACGATCGGCGACGGCGAGTTCTTCTCGATGCTCGGGCCCTCCGGGTCCGGGAAGACGACGGTGCTGCGTCTGATCGCGGGCTTCGAGCGTGCCGACGCCGGCACGATCCGCCTCGGCGGCGAGGACGTCACCGCGCTGGCCCCGTTCGACCGCGACGTCACCACGGTCTTCCAGGACTACGCCCTGTTCCCACACTTCAACGTGCTGGAGAACGTCGCGTACGGCCTGCGGGTGCGGGGTGTCCCGAGGTCCGAGCGGAGCTCGCGGGCACGGGAGGCGCTGGCGATGGTCCGCCTCGACCACGTCGCGACCCGGAAGCCGACCGAGCTCTCCGGCGGGCAGCGGCAGCGGGTGGCGCTGGCCCGCTCCATCGTCGTACGTCCCAAGGTGCTGCTCCTCGACGAGCCGCTCGGCGCGCTCGACCTCAAGCTCCGCGAGCAGATGCAGGTCGAGCTCAAGCAGATCCAGCGCGAGCTGGGGATCACCTTCGTCTTCGTCACCCACGACCAGGAGGAGGCACTCACCCTCAGCGACCGGATCGCGGTCTTCGACAGCGGCCACATCGTGCAGCTGGGCACCCCGAAGGAGATCTACGAGCGGCCGACCTCCCCGTATGTCGCCGACTTCGTCGGCACCTCCAACGTCTTCGACGAGGAGGTGGCCAAGCGGGTGCTGAAGATGGAGGGCGCCTTCGCGCTGCGGCCCGAGAAGATTCTGCTCTCCCCTGCGACCGCGACCGCCCCGGTCGGCGCGATGACCGCCACCGGGGTGATCACCGAGTCGATCTACATCGGCACCGGTCATCGCGTCCACATCGAGCTCGAGGACGGCACCAGGCTGGTCGCCCTCGAGCAGAGCCGTGGCGCCCTGCACCCGGATGCCGCCGAACCAGAGTCTCGGGGCGACCGCGTGGTCGCCTCCTGGTCGCCGGGCGACCTGGTCCCCCTGGGCACCGATTCGTCCCGTGCCGTGCAACACCGATGAGCGAGAACCACCAGAGAGGTTTGATCATGCGCACCATCCCAACCAGATCCGCCACCAGCCGCACCCTTGGCGGAGCGATCGCGGCACTGTCCCTGATCACGCTGAGCGCCTGCGGCAGCGACAGCGGCGACTCCTCGACCGGAGCGGTCGAGAAGCTCGGCAAGAACGAGGGTGAGGTCTCGATCCTGGCCTGGCCCGGCTACGTCGAGGACGGCTCGACCGACCCCGAGGTCGACTGGGTCTCGAGCTTCGAGAAGGAGACCGGCTGTCAGGTCACCGCGAAGGTCTACGGCACCTCCGACGAGGCTTTCAACCTGGCCAAGTCGGGCGAGTACGACGTCGTGGCCGCCTCCGGTGACCTCACCCTGCGCATGATCGCGGCAGGCGAGGCGGCCGAGGTCAACACCGACCTGATCCCCAACTACGAGGGCATCTACGACTTCCTCAAGGACCGCGAGTGGAACACCGTGGACGGGAAGAACTACGGCATCCCGCACGGCTACGGCGCGAACCTGCTGATGTACAACACCGAGGACGTCAGCCCCGCCCCGACCTCGTGGAAGGCGGTCTTCGAGGACGCACCCGAGCACAAGGGCAAGGTCACCGCGTACGACTCGCCGATCTACATCGCCGACGCCGCGGTCTACCTGATGGCCCACCAGCCCGACCTGGGCATCGAGAACCCCTACTCGCTCGACGAGAAGCAGCTGGCCGCGGCCGTCGACCTGCTGAAGGCGCAGCGCGCCTCCGTGGGTGAGTACTGGTCCGACTACACCAAGACGCAGGCCTCCTTCGAGACCGGCGACACCGTGGTCGGCACCACCTGGCAGGTGATCGCCAACCTGATCGACCCGAAGAAGGCCTCGGTCGAGGCGATCCTGCCCTCCGAGGGCGCCACCGGGTGGAACGACACCTGGATGATCTCCTCGAAGGCGAAGTCGCCCAACTGCGCCTACGCCTGGCTCGACCACATCTCCGACCCGGAGGTCAACGCCCAGGCGACGGAGTACTTCGGCGAGGCCCCCAACTCCGACAAGGCCTGCGAGTTCGCCTCCGAGGGCCACTGCGAGACCTTCCACGCCGGCGACGAGAAGTACGCCGAGAAGATCTGGTTCTGGAACACCCCGATCGAGAAGTGCCTGGACGGCCGGACCGACGTGAAGTGCACCGACTACCAGGACTGGACCAAGGCCTGGGCAGAGATCAAGGGGTGACCTTGAGCTCCATCAGCAGCACGCTCAGCAGGAGGCCGGGCATCCGTCTCGGCCTCCTGCTGGCCGCTCCCCTGACCTGGCTCGTGCTCGTCTACGTCGTCGCCCTCGCCGCGCTGCTGGTGACGGCCTTCTGGACGATCGACTCCTTCACCAACGAGCTCGAGCGCACCTTCACCCTCGACAACATCCGCGAGATCACCGGCGAGGCGCTCTACCGGACCGTCACGCTGCGCACCCTCGGCGTGGCGCTGCTGGTGACGCTGATCGACTGCGCGATCGCGCTGCCGGTCGGTTTCTACATGGCCAAGATCGCCTCCCGGCGCTCCCGTCACCTGCTGGTGATCGCGTTCCTGATGCCGTTGTGGGCGTCCTACCTCGTCAAGGCGCTCGCCTGGCGCTCGCTGCTGTCCCACGGCGGCCTGCTGGACTGGGCCGGCGGCCTGGTCGGTCTCGGCTCGCCGGGATTCGGCTTCACCGCGATCGTGCTCACCCAGGCGTACATCTGGCTTCCGTACGTCATCCTGCCGGTCTACGCGGCCTACGAACGTGTCCCGGACTCGCTGCTCGACGCCGCCGGAGACCTCGGTGCCCGACCGGCGCTGACGTTCCGGACCGTGGTGCTGCCGCTGGTGGTCCCGGGGCTGGTGGCGGGGTCGATCTTCTCGTTCTCGCTGACCATGGGCGACTACATCACGGTCAACATCGTCGGCGGCGCCAACCAGATGCTCGGCAACCTCGTCTACATCAACTCGGGGTCGAACCTGCCGCTGGCCGCCGCGATCGCGCTGATCCCGATCGTCGTGATCATGATCTACCTGGCGTTGGTACGCCGCACCGGAGCTCTGGAGAACCTATGACCATCTCGCGATCGACCCGACGCCTGCTCGCCGCGGTGACCGGCCTGGTGCTCGTGGTGCTCTACGCGCCGCTGGCCCTGGTCGTGGTCAACTCGTTCAACACCTCCCAGGCGCTGACCTGGCCGCCCAGCGGCTTCACCACCCAGTGGTGGCAGCGGGCGGCGGTCAACCCGGGCGCCCACGACGCGATCCTCACCTCGCTGACGGTCGCGGCGTGCGCGACGGTGATGGCGCTCGTCCTCGGCACCCTGCTCGGCCTGGCGATGCAGCGCTACTCCTTCTTCGGCAAGGACACCGTCAACCTGCTGGTCGTGCTCCCGATCGCCCTGCCCGGCATCGTCACCGGGATCGCGCTGTCCAACGCGTTCTCGTCGATCCTCGGCGTACGCCTGGGGTTCTTCACGCTCGTGGTGGCCCACGCGACGTTCTGCATCGTGACCGTCTTCAACAACGTGCAGGCACGGCTGCGGCGGATGGGCGGCAACCTCGAGGAGGCCTCCGCCGACCTCGGGGCTGGCATGTGGACCACGTTCCGGCTGGTCACGCTCCCGCAGCTGCGCTCGGCGCTGCTGGCCGGCGGGCTGCTGGCGTTCGCGCTCAGCTTCGACGAGATCATCGTGACGACGTTCGCGGCCGGCCCGGGGGTGACCACGCTGCCGGTGTGGATCCTGACCAACCTGTTCCGCCCCGGTCAGGCGCCGATCGTCAACGTGGTGGCCGTCGTCATGATCGTGGTCTCGGTCGCGCCGATCTGGCTCGCCCAGCGACTCTCGTCCGACCCGACCGACACGACGCGGGCGATTCACTAGGCTGCACTCGTGGCTGAACCTCGAATGCTCCTGCTGGACACCGCGTCGCTCTACTTCCGGGCCTACTTCGGTGTGCCCGAGATCAAGGCCGAGGACGGCACCCCAGTCAACGCCGTCCGCGGCCTGCTGGAGTTCATCTCCCGGCTGGTCAACGACTACTCCCCCACCGACCTGGTGTGCTGCTGGGACAACGACTGGCGGCCGCAGTGGCGGGTGGACCTGATCCCGTCCTACAAGGCCCACCGGGTGGTCGAGGAGCTCGAGACCGCGCCCGACGTGGAGGAGGTGCCCGACCCGCTCCAGGTGCAGGTGCCGATCATCCGTGAGGTGCTCGCCGCGGCCGGGATCCGCGTGATCGGCGCGGACGGCTACGAGGCGGACGACGTGATCGGCACCCTCGCCACCGGCGCGGGGATGCCGGTCGACGTCGTCACCGGCGACCGTGACCTCTTCCAGCTCGTCGACGACGCCGCCGGCGTACGCATCCTCTATCCGACGCGGGGTGTGGGCGACCCGGATCTGGTGGACGAGAAGTGGGTGCTGGCCAAGTACGGCATCACCGCCGCGCAGTACGCCGACTTCGCCACCATGCGCGGAGACACCTCCGACGGGCTTCCGGGCGTGAAGGGCGTCGGCGAGAAGACCGCGGCCAAGCTGCTCGAGCAGTACGGGGACCTGGACGGGATCGTCGCCGCCGTCGCCGACCCGACCACCTCGCTGACCAAGGCGCAGCGGCAGAAGTTCATCGACGCGGTCCCGTATCTGGCCGTGGCTCCGAAGGTCGTTGCGGTGGCGCGCGGCCTGGACCTGGACCGCAGCGGGACCGCGCTGCCGAGCGCTCCTGCCGACCCGGACCGGCTTCACGAGCTGGCCGCGACCTACAACCTCAGCTCCCCCGTCGCCCGTCTGGAAGCCGCGCTCGCGCGGGTGTGATCGGGGTCTCCCCGAATCAGTTCAGAAAGTTTGTAGAAACGGCATCATCACCCGTTCACCGCTCCGTCTCCTTGGCAAGACCACCAAGAAGGAGCGGACGAATGAGCGACATCAAGCACCCGGCAGTGCAGCAGGACATCAAGATCTCGTGCCTCGACCCCTGGGGTCGAACGGTGGAGGTGCCGACCACCCTCGGCTACCGCGAGAACGACCCGTACGCAGTGAGCCTGACCTTCCACTCCGGTGGCGGTGACGTCGAGTGGGTCGTCTCCCGCACCCTGATGCTGCAGGGCCTCTCGGCCCCGGCCGGCGAGGGCGACGTGAAGATCTACCCGAGCATCGACGAGGACGCCAAGGCGGTGGCCGTCTTCGACTTCAGCTCCCCCGACGGCCGCCTGATCGCGACCGCCGACTCCAGCGAGGTGCAGACGTTCCTCGGCAAGTCCTTCGCCGCGGTCCCGGTCGGCTCCGAGGGTCAGCACATGGATCTCGACGGTCTGATCGCGGACCTGCTGGGCAGCTCCTTCGACGCTGAGTAGGCACTCCGCCCGCCTGCTCTTTCGTTTCACGAGCCCTTCCTTCCCGGAATCCTGGGGAGGAAGGGCTCGTGTTTTTGCTGGCCGTTGCCACATCAACTGTGGTAGTGATGTGCGTCACCCTCACCATCTCGGAGGTCACAGTGCTGCCAGTTTTCCTTTCTCGCGAGCGGACGGTGGCCGGTCCCGGCTTCAGCCGTTGGCTCATCCCGCCCGCCGCTCTCGCGGTCCATCTCTGCATCGGCCAGGTGTACGCCACCAGCGTCTACAAGACCGCCCTGGTCGAGCACTTCGACTCGAGCCAGACCGCGATCGGCGTGATCTTCTCGATCGCGATCGTGATGCTCGGCCTCTCCGCCGCGGTGATGGGCACCTGGGTTGACCGCAACGGGCCGCGGGCGGCGATGACCGCGGCCGCGGTCTTCTGGGCGTCCGGCTTCTTCATCGGCGCCCTCGGCATCGGGACCGGCCAGCTGTGGCTGGTCTACCTCGGCTACGGCTTCATCGGCGGCATCGGGCTCGGGATCGGCTACATCTCCCCCGTCTCCACGCTCATCAAGTGGTTCCCGGACCGGCCGGGCCTGGCGACCGGCATGGCGATCATGGGCTTCGGCGGTGGCGCGATGATCGCCAGCCCGTTGAGCGGCCGGCTCCTGTCGCTCTACGACCCCTCCTACACCGGTGACGCCACCACCGTCCCCGACGGCCACGCGGTGATGATGCTCTTCCTCACCCTCGGTGTCGTCTATCTGGTCTTCATGTCCTTCGGCGCTGCCACCGTCCGGGTCCCCGCGGAGGGCTGGGCGCCCGCCGGCTGGGATCCGGCCAGCGTCAAGGAGAAGAAGCTCGTCACCACCGCGAGCGTGTCTGCTCGCAACGCCGTCCTCACCCGCTCCTTCTGGCTCGTCTGGATCGTGCTCTTCTGCAACGTCACCGCCGGCATCGGCATCCTGGAGCAGGCCGCGCCGATGATCCAGGACTTCTTCCGCTCCGACGGGACCTCGTCCGTGAGCGCCGTCGCGGCCGGAGGCTTCGTCGGGCTGCTCTCGATCGCCAACATGGGCGGCCGGTTCGTCTGGTCCTCGACCTCCGACGTCATCGGCCGCCGGCCGATCTACATGATGTATCTCGGGGTCGGACTGGTCCTCTACCTCCTGCTGGCGACCGTCGGACACGCCTCGATGGCGCTGTTCGTCCTGCTCGCCGTGGTGATCCTGTCCTTCTACGGCGGCGGCTTCGCGACCGTCCCCGCCTACCTGCGTGACCTCTTCGGCACCTTCCAGGTCGGCGCCATCCACGGTCGCCTGCTGACCGCCTGGTCGGCCGCGGGGATCGCCGGACCGCTCATCATCAACGCCTTCCTCGACGCGCAGGGCGAGCCCGGCACCCTCACCGCGGCGGCCTACCGGCCGGCGCTGCTGACCATGGTCGGGCTCCTGGCGGTCGGCTTCATCGCCAACCTCCTGGTCCACCAGGTGCCGGACCGGTTCCACGAGCCGACGGCCGCCGATCCGTCCACGACCGAGAGGAGCGCAGCATGAACCCCAAGATCGTCGTCGCCTGGGCCCTGGTCGGGATCCCCCTGGCCTACGGGATCATCGAGACGCTGCGCCGGGCGGCGCAGCTCTTCACCGGCTGAGACTCTCCTCCCGGCTCAGAGGCCGAGAAGGCTCGGCTCGTTCGTACGCCACGCCTCCTGCGCCGCCCGGGTCACCGGGCCGTGCGGGAGGGTGCGCGTGCCCCACGTCGTCACGGCCTGCACGTCGCGCAGGCTGGAGGTGAGGAAGACCTCCGTGGCGTACTCCTCGACCTCGGCCAGCGGCTCGTCGGTCTCCTCGGCGCCGAACCACTCCAGCACCAGGGCGCGGGTGATCCCGGCCAGCGGGCCGCTGGAGAGCGTCGGGGTCTTCAGCACCCCGTCGAGCACGTAGAAGACGTTGCTCCCGGTGCCCTCGCACAGGTCGCCCACGGTGTTGGCGAAGATCGCCTCGGTCGCCCCGTGCTCACGGGCCTGGGCGAGGGCGATGACGTTCTCGGCGTACGACGTCGTCTTGAGGCCGGTCGTCGCGCCGTGCTCGTTGCGGCGCCACGGCACGCTGACGACCTTGGTCGTGTCCGGGTTCGGGGTGGCGTCCTCGAGGCCGATGATGATCGTCGGCGCCACCTCCACGCGGCCGGAGCCGAACGGGGCCGGCCCGCCCGTGACGGTGATCCGAAGTCGTCCGTACGCCGTCGGGGCTGCCCCGAGCACGGCCTCGACGCCCTTCGTGATGGCGCCGCGGTCCAGGGTGGGCAGGCCGAGGCCGGCCGCCGACCGCTCCAGGCGGTCGAGGTGGCGGTCGAGGGCGAACGGCTGATCCTCGATCACCTTGAGCGTCTCGAAGACGCCGTCGCCCACCACCAGACCATGGTCACGGATGGAGACCGCCGGAGCGGCCGGGTTGTCGAGAAGCTGGCCATCGATCCACGCGCGCATGCGGCAACTCTAAGACGTCCCTGGTCAGGGCCCGGAATGCCCGTCGATGGGACTCCTGGGGCTGCTGGTGAATGACACGAAGGTGACCCCCGATTTGTCCCCCGGGAGCGGCTCCGTTAATGTTCTTCTCGTCGCCAAGGGCACGGGAAACCGGGCCGGAAGCAACAAGCGGACGTAGCTCAGTTGGTAGAGCGCAACCTTGCCAAGGTTGAGGTCGCGAGTTCGAGCCTCGTCGTCCGCTCGGAGTAGGTCTCCACCGGAGGCAATGCCTCCAGCGGTGGGTTGGCCGAGAGGCGAGGCAACGGACTGCAAATCCGTGTACACGGGTTCAAATCCCGTACCCACCTCGAAGCACCACCCTGATAAAATTGAATAACCACGGACGATTGGCGCAGCGGTAGCGCGCTTCCTTGACACGGAAGAGGTCACTGGTTCAAACCCAGTATCGTCCACCACGGAAACCAGCCCCTGATCAGTGGAAACGCTGATCAGGGGCTGGTTCGATTTCATCGCTTCGGAAGAGTGTTCGACGGTGCCTGACAAAGTGCCTGACTAGCTGGCTTCAGTTGGGGGCGCAATGCCGCCTGTCTCGACGGCATAGTCACCTCCATCCTTCGGGAAACCTCGACCCCTGCCCGGCCACCGACGCACCGACCGGACTACACCCTCATCTGCGACTGCGAAGAGCCCAAATAGCCCCGGTGCGAGGGTCGGCCCGCGTGCTACGTTCGGGCCATGACCAGACCCGGTGAGATCCTCGGCAGCGTGGTCGC
Source organism: Nocardioides luteus (assembly GCF_000960475.2). Classification (GTDB taxonomy): domain Bacteria; phylum Actinomycetota; class Actinomycetes; order Propionibacteriales; family Nocardioidaceae; genus Nocardioides; species Nocardioides luteus_A. The sequence goes on from NZ_JZDQ02000004.1 coordinate 110,907, forward strand.
CGCCAGCGAGCGCGAACAGCTCGGGACGTACCTGGATTATCTGCGCGACGCCGTCGTGCGCAAGGCCCGCGGGGTGTCGGAGGAGGACGCCCGGCGCAGCCCGGTGCCGACCGGCACGAGCCTCGGCGGCCTGATCAAACACCTGCGGTGGGTGGAACTGGGCGGGTTCGCCCAGCAGATCGGGCAGATCCCCGCCGCGGAGTTGCCCACGCCGCCGTGGACCGCCGAAGACCCGGAGGCCGACCTGCGGCTGGAGCCGAACGAGAAGCTCGACGACGTCATCGCCGCCTACCAGGCAGAGTGCGACCGCTCCCGCGAGATCGCCGCCCAGCACAGCCTTGACCACGCCGTCACCACACCGCGGGGCAGGGAGCTGACGTGGATGTACCTGCACGTGATCGTGGAGACCGCCCGGCACGCGGGCCACGCGGACATCCTGCGCGAGATGATCGACGGCAGCGTCGGCGACTGACGGCTCGCGGCGCGTCGTCGGTCAGCGTTCCGGGTCGTCGGAGGCGGCGTTACAACGGTATCGGCGGAGGCTGACCTCCAACACCGTGGGCCACCGTGTCCCTGGCCGCGCCCTGGCATCCACAGCGACGACGCCATCTGTCAGGCTCGACAACCCGGCACCGGAGAATCGCCCGATCGGGCTCCAACCGCTGCCCGAGCACTTCGAGCCCGAGATCATGGTCACCCCCCATCCTCGGGAGACCTCCGACAAAGGTGCCTCGGGCGTCAGCTCCCAGCCGAAGGCGGAGGTGGGGTTTCGACGAGGTGGATCTCGACGCCGTCGGCACGGAAGGGTGCGAGCCTGTCGGGATCGGCGTCGGCGGTGGTGACGAGGTGGGTGAGGTCGCCGAACTCGCCGAACCGGAACGTCGACGTACGGGTCAGCTTCTCGGCGGTGGTGATCAAGACGCGGCGGGCGCCGGCGGCGAGGCAGGCGCGTTTGACCTGCGCGTCCTCGTAGGTGGTGGAGGTCAGCCCGAAACCGGGCTGTGCCGAACAAGCTCCGATGATGACGACGTCGGCGTTGGTCTCGCTGATGGCGCGCATGGCGGCGTGACTGGTGAAGGCGAGGGTGTCGTTCTCGACCGGTCCACCCGGAACGATCACGGTCGCGCCGGGACGCGTTGCCAGAGCCGCGGCGGCGTGAAGGGAGAGCGCCAGCGCGGTGACCGGGCGACCCACCAGATGGCGAGCGACCGCGTAGCACGTGGTGCCGTTGTCGATGACGAGGGACTCACCGTCGGCAACCAGCCCGGCCGCGACCGCCGCGAGCGCGTCTTTGCGCTCCCGATCGGTCTCGAACCGAACCGCGAAGGGCATCAACGTGCCGCGCGCGTCGGCACGGGTGACGCCGCCACGCACACGGCGCACCATGCCCTGGTCGGCGAGCTCGGTGAGGTCGCGGCGGATCGTGACGGCCGAGGCGCCGGTCAGGTCGCAGAGGGCCTCGACGCTGACGGTGGCCCCGGAGGCGACAGATCGGATGATCATTTTGTGCCGAAGTGATCGTTGCACGTGATCATTCAAGCACCTACCTTGCCGACGTGCCTCAACTCCTCCCCTTCCCCGCCGCCTCCCCCGGACGTGCTCGTACTGGCGTCTCACTGATGTTCTTCACCAACGGTGTCCTGTTCAGCGCGCTCCTGCCTCGCTACCCCGAGATCAAGGCGGCATTCGGGTTGACCAACAGCCAGTTCGGGCTGTTGGTCATCGCCTTCCCGGTCGGGGCGCTTGTCGCGGCCGCGTTCGGTGGCCGGGTCATCCGGAGAGTCGGCGCGCTGCGAACCAATGGGTACGGCTCGATCGTCCTTGCCGCGGCGCTGGGTGTGGCCGGGTTCAGCCACTCGGTGTGGCTGTTCGCTGCCGCGCTGGTGGTCGCGGGAGCTGTCGACTCGGTCGTGGATGCGGCGCAGAACGTGCAGGGTGTCGTGGCGGAGCAATGGCGGGGACGCTCGGTGATGAACTCCTTCCACGCGCTGTGGTCTGTCGGCGCTGCCACCGGCGGCGTGATCGGTGCCGCCGCCGCGGCGGCGAACGTCGCCCCGTCCACGCAGATGCTGGTCAACGGCATCGTGTGGGCCGTGGTCGCCGTGCTCGCGTGCCGGCTCGCGGCTGTGCCCGCCGAAGTCCGCGGCACGCTCCGGGTCGAGGCGGACCATCACGGCGTCCCTGCCGGAACAGCAGACCGGTCGGCGCGCCGCCACGCGTGGCGACTGCTGCTCCCGCTGGTCGTGCTGGCGATCTGCGGCACCCTGGTCGAGGACGTCGCGAACAACTGGGCCGTGCTCTTCCTCGGCGATGCCGGCGCTTCGACCGCCATCGCCGGGCTCGGGCTCACGGTCGCCCTCGGTGCCCAGTTCATCGGCCGACTCCTCGGCGACCCGATGACCGACAGGTGGGGCCGTGAGGGCGTCGCCCGGGCCGGTGGCCTGCTCATCGGCGGCGGAGCACTGCTGATCGTGACCTCCCCGGTCTACCCGCTCGCCTTCGCAGGGTTCGCCATCGCAGGGTTCGGCTGCGCGACCCTCGTGCCCGCCGCTTTTGCCGCCGCCGGCCGCATCTCCGGGTTGCCCGAAGGCACCGGCATCGCGATCCTCGGGTGGCTCATGCGGATCGGGTTCCTCATCACCTCACCGATCATCGGCTGGCTCTCCGACCTCACCAGTCTCCGCACGGCGATGCTCGTCCCCGTCGTCGCCGGGCTCCTCGCCGCCCTCATCGCCCACACCCAGCTCCCGAAGCGGACATCCCGACAGGACACCGCGGAGGCGACGCGCACGGGGGCCACCGTCGACTGACCACGAAACGATCGCTGTTGTCGGTCTATGCACCGGGCTCTTCGCCCGCGAGACCGGCGCCCTACCCATCGATCACCTCTGCATGAATCGAACGTATGATCGATTCATGACCCGCGCGCCAGGTTCCTCGAAGCCACCCGGCCTTGAGCCACCGATCATCGTGCCCCGCCCGGAGGCACGGCACTGCTGGCGGCACCTGTCGCCCTCGCCGGGGAGCGAAGGCGACCCGGTGTTCCTTCTGGCCTGGGCACACTCGCCGGCCGATCAGTTCGGCAAGTACGTCTGGTGGGCTCAGATCGTGCGCATGACGACACCGACGGACTGGTCGACGGAATGGGTCTCCGCCGACCAGCTCTCGACCGAGCGCTACGCTCCGGGCGAGCCGACGCCTGGTCGTCGGCCTTCGTCCAACGGGAACCGCTCGGCGCTTCCTGGGGTGTCGTGAGCGACGACGTCACCCGCGCCGTTCGTCTCCTCTGAGTCCTCGCTCGATGGCCTCGACGATCGCTCCCCACGGCAGCTTCTGGTCCGGGGGCAGCTGGCGGGGCGGGTGGAGGGGCCAGAGGTCGGGGCCCTCGATGAGGTGAACGCCGGCGACGCGGAGTGCGGCCATGTGGGAGGCCCAGGCGGGGTGCTCGGCGTGGGCGGCGTTGATGAGCGGGAAGAGCACGACCGGGACGGTCGTGAGGCTCTCGGTGACGACGGTGAGGGCCTGGTTGTCGGCGAGACCCAGCGCGATCTTGGCGGTGCTGTTGAAGGTCGCGGGGGCCACGACGATGGCGTCGAGCTGGGCGGGGTGGGCGCGCGGCTCCCACGGGAGACGGCTGGGTCCGCGTACGGGGAAGCCGGTCGACGCCTCGATCCGGTCGGCCTCACCGTTGGCGCGGAGCCAGCTGAACGCGGTGGGCGTCAGGGTCACCGGCACCTGGTGGCCGGCGCGCAGCAGCGGGGTGACCAGCTCGTCGCAGAGTTGCTCCACACCGCCTGCGGCGCAGGCGATGACTCCGACGGTGGCCACCCCGCGAGCGTACGTGACGGGGATCGCGCGTGAGGGATCAGCCCATCTTGGCGGCGCCGGCCTTGATCGCCTCCCGGATCCGGAAGTACGTGCCGCAGCGGCAGATGTTGCGGATCTGGTCGATGTCGGCGTCGGTGACCGAGCGGCCCTCGGCGTGCGCCTTGTTGACGGTCGCGACGGCGGCCATGATCTGGCCGGGCTGACAGTAGCCGCACTGCGCGACGTCGGCGTCGAGCCAGGCCTCCTGCATGGGGTGCAGGCCGTCGCCCGGGGCGGTGTCCGCGAGACCCTCGATGGTGGTGATCTCGTCGTCCTCGTCGAGCGCGCTGACCGGGGTGGCGCAGGGATTGAAGGCCTTGCCGTTGATGTGGGAGGTGCAGGCCTTGCAGACGTTGATGCCGCAGCCGTACTTGGGGCCACGCACGCCGAGCACGTCGCGCAGCACCCACAGCAGGCGCTCGCTGTCCTCGACGTCGACCGTGACCTTCTCCCCGTTGAGCTTGAAGGTGTAGTTGGGCATGCTCTTCCTCTTTACTCAGTAGGTGTGGCTGAGGCCGTCGGTCGGCGACGCGGGCACGGGCGGGACGAAGGACTTCACCTCGAAGCCGATCGGGTCGTGGTGGTTGATCGGGAACGAGGTGGGCGTCGTGCCCGTCGCCCGGGCATAGGCGCAGGCCACCGCGGCGAACGAGGCCGCGACCCCGGCCTCGCCGGCGCCCCCGGGGATGTCGGTGACCGGGTCCATCACGAAGACGCGTACGTCGGGTGGGGTGTTCCACTGACGGGTGTAGAAGTAGTTGTCCCAGCTGGCCTCGAGGTAGTGGCCGTCCTCGAGGTGCGTGCTGGCGGTCAGCGCGAGCGCGATGCCGTCCATGATCCCGCCCTGCATCTGCGCCTCGACTCCCTTGGGGTTGATCACCTCGCCGCAGTCGATGGCGAAGGTGACCTTGGTGACCCGGGGGCCGGTGACGCCGTGGTAGACCTTCCGGCCGACGGTCTCCGGGCGGCAGTCGATCTCGACCAGGCAGGCCGAGTAGCCCTTGTACTCCTGGTGGATCGCGATGCCCTGAGCCGTGCCGGCCGGCATCGACCTGCCCCAGCTGCCGGCGGCCGCCACCTGCTTGATGACGCGGCGCAGGCGGTCCTCCTTGGCGTACTTCAGGCGGAACTCGACGGGGCTCAGCCGCATCCTCTTGGCTATCTGGTCCACGGTCAGCTCCAGGGCCGTGCGTACGTCGGGTGAGTAGACGTTGCGGACCGCACCCGAGTTGATCGCCCGACTGGTCGTCTCCATGAGTCCCTGGGTGGTGACGCCGAAGTCGTACGGCACCTGCTGGGAGGTCACGAAGATGGTCTCGGACACGCCCAGGTTGCTCACTCCGGCCGGGAGCGAGATGGCGGAGGAGGTCAGGATCTCGCCGAAGCCGTGACGGTAGTCGGTGGCGGTGCAGGTGTGCTGCTGCTCGACGGAGAGGATGTTGTCCCCCGCCCAGACCGTACGCACCCGGGAGGTCGCCATCGGGTGGTTGCGGCCCTGGCGGGGCTCGTCGGCGCGGTGCCACATCAGCCGGACCGGCGCCTGGCACTTCTGCGAGATCAGGGCCGCCTCCAGGGCGGCGTCCCAGAAGAGCTTGCGGCCGAAGGAACCACCGGACTCCATCACGTTGAACGTCACCGCCGTCGGCGCGAGACCGAGCTCGAGCGCGATGCTCTCCGCCGCGACGATCGGGGTCTTCGAGCCGGCCCAGATCGTGGCCTTGTCGGCTCGGACGTCGGCCACGGCACAGTTGGTCTCCAGGGGCGAGCCGCTGCGGGTGTAGAAGACGTAGTCCGTGTCCAGCGTCTTCACGTCGGCCGCGGTGAGACCACCGGCCAGGCCGCCGACCGCATCCGTCACCGTGCCGAGCAGCTCCTCGACGTTCGGCACCGCCATCGGTCGCTGGATGCCGCGGAGCTCCTCGAGGACGTCCGCGTCCGAGCGGCCGCTCACGCTTCCGGGGTTCCACTCGACATCGAGGGCGCGGATCGCGTTGATGCACTGTCCGAAGGTCTTGGCGCGTACGGCCACACCGGTCGGGATGGTGACGACGTGCGTCACGCCCGGCATCGCCTCGACGTCCTTCTGGTTGCGGACGGACTTCACCGTGCCGTTGTGCTCGGGGGCGCGGCAGACCATGGCCGGCAGCGCGTCCGGGACATCGATGTCCATCGCGAACTGCTTCTTGCCGGTCACCGCGTCCAGGGCGTCCTTGCGGCGACGCGGGGTGCCGATGACCGCGAAGTCGGACTTAGGCTTGAGCTCGACGTCGACGGCCTTCGTGACCAGAGCCGCGGCGGAGGTCGCGAGCTCGCCGTAGGAGATGGAGGCACCGCCGGGGGCGGAGATGACACCCTCGTAGACGGAGAGCGTGTCGTGGGGCTGGGCGAGCGCGATCGCCGCCGCGTCGAGCAGGGCCTTGCGGGCGATGGCGGCGGCGACGCGTACGGGCGTGTACATCGCGTGGATGGTGTTGGAGCCGCCGGTCATCTGGTTCCAGATCAGCTCCGGACGCGCCTTCGACAGGGTCACGTGCACCTTGCCGAGCGGGAGATCGAGCTCCTCGGCGATCAGCATCGCGATGGAGGTGGTGATGCCCTGGCCGACCTCGGCGCGGGGCAGTTCGAACGACGCGGTGCCGTCTTCCTCGACGACGACCTGGATCAGGTTCGCGGTGGGACGGGCGGCATCGGTCAGCAGGTCGTTGAGGTCGTAGAGGTCGGCCGGCTGCGGCACCCCCGGGACGACGGCCGCGGCCGGCGTGCCGAGGCCGATCCCGATCTGGGCCGCCCCGGTGACGGTGGCTGCCGCCAGGAGGTAGCCGACGAAGCGGCGGCGACCGAGCTCGTGCTCGGCAAGGCCCGATACGGACAGGCCCGGTGACGTCTCGGGATGTGTTGACAAGGCGGTTACCTCCGTAGGTCCGGTCAGGGTCCTGGTCACGTTATGTGTGCCGCGTCACACCTGTGTCGCCATGGAACGCCAACTTCGTTGACATTCCGCGCCACCTCGCGCGATCGGCTCACACCGAGGTCAGGGCCTGCTTTCGGAGCGCGCCCGGAGTGATCCCGAAGCGCGACCTGAAGGTGCGGGCGAAGTGGGAGGGGTCGGGATATCCCCACCGGCCGGCGATCGACGCGGTCGAGTACGCCGCACGGGCCGGATCGAGCAGCGCGTCCCGGATCCGCATCAGCCGGAACTCCCGCAGGTGGGCCATCGCGGAGAGCGGCTCGCTCTCGAAGAGCCGATGCAGACTCCTGGGCGAGAGCCCGTGCGCGGCCGCCACCGCATCGTGGCCGAGGCCCGGGTCGGTGGCGTGGGCCTCGACGTAGGCGATGATGCGGGCGCGCAGCGCCTCCCCGGGATCGACCAGGTCGTCACCGCCGACCAGGCTTGAGAGCAGCTGGATCGCGGCCTCACCCAGGTGCGTCGCTCCCCCGGCCTGCGGGGTCTGACGGACGGCGCTGCCCAGCAGATGCCCGAGTACGCCGGTCCTGCCGTCGAACGCGGTCCAGCCGTGCGCCATCGACCGCTCGATCACGGCGTCCGAGGCCGCCAGCGCACGGCGCGGAAGCGTCATCGCGAGGACCTCCCAGGTCTCGTCGAAGCGCAGCTCGTAGGGGCGGCTGGTGTCGTAGATCGCGATGTCGCCCGGCCTCAGGACGATCTCGGTGCCGCCCTGCCGGACGACGGACCGGCCGTGGCGCTGGACGCACACCTTGAACGGCTCGTCGGGTACGTCGGCGAGCGAGCGGCGGGTGCGGCGTACGACCTGCGGGGTGCCGCCGACCCGGAAGGCGTCGACCCGTCCCAGGCCGGCGTGCTCGATCGCTCCGGCCAGCGGGCCGGGCGACACGTGCTGACCTGGTGGCAGCCGCTCCGCCTGCAGTCCCGCGAAGGCGTCGCCCAGGGCGGTCCGCCATCGCTCCGACACTCCACCCGAGTCTCCATGTGTCATGCCGTGATCCTGCGCACCGGGCCGACCGGGCGGTACCCCCGTACGAGGGGCCTTCGTCAGTCGATCAGGCCGGCCTCGCGCGCCATCCGGACCGCGTGGACGCGGTTGTTGGCGTTGAGCTTGCGGGTGGCGCTCTTCAGGTAGGACTTCACCGTGCTCTCCACGATCCCGAGGGCCTCGGCGGCCTCCCGGTTGCTGTTCCCGAGCGCCACCTGGCGGAGCACGTCGATCTCGCGCGCGGCCAGGCGTACGGCAGGAGCGAGCTGAGCCGGCCGCTTCTCCCCCGGTCCGGCGGTGAGCCGCAGCACCATGGCCTCGAGCCGCCTGCGCACCTCGGGGTCGATCACCTGGCCGGCCAGGTCGCTGAGCTCGGCGGCCATCTCGCGGCGCTCGGCGAGATCGCGCTTCGCCGAGCCGTCGGTCGGGCTCGGGGCCGGAGCAGGCGCCAGCCGGGAGAGCCGGTTGCGGACCTCGTCGTCGATCAGGATCTCCCGCTCGAGGGTGCGGATCAGCGGCCGCAGCGCGTCGAACCAGACGCCGCCGAGACCGAGCCGCGAGCGGGAGGCGAGATAGATGAGCATCCGCGGGGCCCGGTCGACCAGGATCGGCAGGGCCGCGACGGTCTGGATCTGCTCTTGGGCGACGGCGGTGTCGTAGAGGTGGGTGATCCCGCGCGCGGTGTAGTAGTGGTCGACGGAGCCGGGCTGACGGGTCTGCAGGGTCTTCCCGCCCAGGCCCTCCCCGTTGACGACCCGCAGGCCGCGCAGCGAGACCCCCTTCGCGCCACAGGTCGCGGTGATGTCGATGGCGCTGCCGTCGCCGCGGACCGGACCACCGAAGGCGAGATCCAGCCCCGACGCGGTCCGGAAGGAGGCCAGCGTCTGGGCGATCCGGGACCCGTCGTAGGGCGCCTCAGGGGCGATCGCGCTCGTGCTCATGGCCTTGAGGGTAAGTGACGATCATCACAAGCAACAAGAGGCACACCCCCTCTTTCGAGGGCATTCTTCCGGGGGTATCGGACGGGTGGTGACAGCCCCACACTCGGTTCACCAATCCGACAGGAAGGCACGATCATGGCCCAAATCGCGGCTAACCGAGCCGAGGTCGACGGGCGCACCATGCGCCGCGTCGCGACGGCGTCACTGACCGGCACGACCATCGAGTTCTACGACTTCCTCATCTACGGCCTGGCAGCGGCCCTGGTGTTCAACGCCATCTTCTTCCCCTCCATGGGCGGGCCCGAAGGCACCCTGGCCTCGATCGCGACCTTCGGCGTCGCGTTCGTCTTCCGGCCGCTCGGCGCGATCCTCTTCGGCCACTACGGCGATCGGATCGGCCGCAAGGCCACCTTGATCACGACCCTGCTGATCATGGGCACCTCGACGTTCGCGATCGGCCTCATCCCGAGCGTGGAGTCGATCGGCAAGAGCGCCGTGGTGATCCTGGTGCTGCTGCGCGCGCTGCAAGGCATCGCGCTCGGCGGCGAATGGGCCGGCGCCGCCCTCCTCACCACGGAGTACGCAGCCCACGGCCAGCGCGGCCGCTACAGCATGTTCCCGCAGCTCGGTCCCAGCCTCGGCCTGATCATCGCGGCCGGCGCGATGCTGACCACCTTCCGCCTGATGGAGCCCGACGCGTTCGCCGCCTGGGGCTGGCGGATCCCGTTCCTGGCCAGCGCCGTCCTGGTCGGCGTCGGCCTGTGGGTGCGCCTGAACATCGCCGAGACCCCGTCGTTCAAGAAGATCCAGTCGGCCGGCTCGCGCAGCGCGCTGCCGATCCTCGGCTGCCTGCGGGACCAGTGGCGGCAGGTGCTCCTCGGCGGCGGCATCATGGCAATCGTCTTCGGCGCCTTCTACACCGGCGCGAGCTTCATGGTCGCCCACGCGGTCGGCACCCTCGGCCTGAGCCTGACCCAGGCGCTGCTCGGGGTCATCGTCGCCGCGGTCGCGATGAGCGTGACGGTCATCGTCTCCGCCTGGCTCTCCGACGTGCTCGGCCGCCGGACGGTCCTGCTCCTGGGTGCCGCCTTCGGCATCGTGGCCGGCCCGCTGGCCTTCGGGGTCATGGAGCCCGGCAGCTTCGCGAGCTTCGCCCTCGGCAACAGCCTGCTGCTGTGCGTGCTCGGGCTCAACTACGGCCCGATCGCGGCGTTCCTGCCGGAGACCTTCCAGGCGAAGTACCGCTATACCGGCGCCGGACTCGGCTACAACATCGCAGGCATCCTGGGCGGCGCCGTCCCGCTCGTCATCGCCGAGGAGCTGCTGGCCCGGTGGGGCACCGACGGGATCGCGTACTTCCTCACCGCGCTGGCCCTGCTGAGCGTCGTCTGCCTGCTGGTCGCCAAGGAGACCAGCCGCGTGGAGCTCGACGCCGAGCCGGCACCCGCCTGATCCACCCCCTTTCGGGGGTGTGGCTGTGACCACGGTCTCGGTCATGCTCACGGCATGACCGAGACCTCATCCATCACCGCATCGTCGGCTCGTGGCGACATCGACGTTCCGCTCCTCGAGGAGACGATCGGAGCCAACTTCGAACGCACCGTCGCCCGCCACGGAGACCGTGAGGCCCTCGTCGAGATCGCCACCGGACGGCGCTGGACCTACGCCTCGCTGAACGCGGATGTCGACGCCCTCGCGGTCGGCCTCCGCAAGGCGGGCATCGGCAAGGGTGACCGGGTCGGCATCTGGGCCCCCAACTGCGCCGAGTGGACGATGGTCCAGTTCGCCACCGCGAAGATCGGGGCGATCCTGGTCAACATCAACCCGGCCTACCGCACCCACGAGCTCGCCTACGCGCTCAACCAGTCCGGGGTCCGGCTGCTGATCAGCGCGACCGCCTTCAAGACCAGCGACTACGTCTCCCTCGTCCGGGAGGTGGAAGGCGACTGCGGCGCGCTGGAGCAGACGGTCTTCCTGGGGTCACCGGAGTGGGAGTCCCTCCTGGCCGCAGGCCGTGGCGAGCGGCTGGCCGACCACGTCGACTACCCGCTCGACCCGAACGACGCGATCAACATCCAGTACACCTCCGGGACCACCGGCTTCCCGAAGGGCGCGACGCTCTCGCACCGCAACATCCTCAACAACGGCTTCTTCGTCACCGAGACGATCCACTTCACCGAGCAGGACCGGCTCTGCATCCCGGTGCCCTTCTACCACTGCTTCGGCATGGTGATGGCCAACCTCGGCTGCACCACCCACGGCGCGACCATGGTCATCCCGGGCCCCGGCTTCGACCCGCGTACGACGCTGCAGACGGTCCAGGACGAGAGGTGCACCGCGTTGTACGGTGTGCCGACGATGTTCATCGCGATGCAGGACGACCCGGAGTTCGCCTCGTTCGACCTCTCGACGCTGCGCACCGGGATCATGGCCGGCGCGCTGTGCCCGATCGAGGTCATGAAGCGCTGCGTCAGCGAGATGCACATGAGCGAGGTCGCGATCGCGTACGGGATGACCGAGACCTCGCCGGTCTCCTGCCAGACCCGCACCGACGACGACCTCGAGCGGCGCACCGAGACGATCGGCCGGGCCGCACCGCACGTCGAGATCAAGATCGTCGATCCGTCCACCGGCGAGGTGGTCCCCCGCGGCACCGCCGGCGAGTTCTGCACCCGCGGCTACTCGGTGATGCTCGGCTACTGGCCTCTGCACGATGAAGAGGGCTCGACCAAGACCGCCGAGGCGATCGACGCCGAGGGCTGGATGCACACCGGCGACCTGGCCGTGATGCGCGAGGACGGCTACTGCGTGGTGGTGGGAAGGATCAAGGACATGGTCATCCGTGGCGGGGAGAACATCTACCCGCGCGAGATCGAGGAGTTCCTCTTCACCCACCCCGACATCGCCGAGGCCCAGGTGGTGGGCGTGCCGGACGAGCGGTACGGCGAGGAGCTCTGTGCCTGGATCCGGATGCGCCCCGGGGCCGAGCCGCTGGACGCCGCCGCGGTCTGGGCCTTCGCCGACGGCAAGCTCGCGCACTACAAGTCGCCGCGCTACGTGCTCATCGTCGACGAGTTCCCGATGACGGTGACCGGCAAGGTCCGCAAGATCGACATGCGCGAGCAGAGCGTCGCTCTGCTCGGCCTGTGAGCCGCCGCATGGCCTATTGGCACCGCACCGGCCCGCACACGTTCACGCCGACCGAGCACGTCGGCGGCGCCTGGGACCTGAACACCCAGCACATCGCCACCCTGCTCGGCGTGCTCGCGCACGAGGTCGAGCGGGACCGCGACGCCCGCCGAGACGACGGGCTGCGGCTCACCCGGATCAGCTACGACATCCTCGGCACGATCCCGCTCGAGCCGGTCGACGTGGAGGTGGCCGTCCTCCGGGCGGGCCGCACGATCGAGCTCGTCGAGGCCCGGGCGAGCCACGGCGGCAGGCCCGTGGTGCTCCTCCGCGCCTGGCTCACCGCCGGCTATCCCACCGATGAGCTCGCGGGCACCGACCACCGGCCGATGCCCGCGCCCGACGAGGTCCCCGCCTGGGACATGACCACGCTGTGGGACGGAGGCTTCATCGCCTCGGTCCAGGTGCGTCGTTGCGACCTCGGCCCCGGGCGGGCGCAGACCTGGGTGCGTACGCCGCACCCGATCGTGGCCGGCGAGGAGGTGAGCCGGCTGGCGCAGGTCGCCGGCCTGCTCGACATCACCAACGGCGTCGCCGTCCGGGCCGACCCGAAGGAGGTCAGCTTCCCCAACCTCGACCTGACCGCGCACCTGTTCCGCGCTCCGGGCGACGGTTGGCTGGGCCTGGACACGACCGTCTCGTTCGGCCCCGAGGGCGCCGGCGTGACGACCACCGTGCTCCACGACGAGCACGGCGCCTTCGGCGTCAGTACGCAGTGCCTGACCGTCCGCCCGTGAGACATCTCAACCCGCGGCGGCGGCCATCGCGACGGCGGTGCTCGATCGGTTCGCACGCCGCGCGGCCACGAGGATGACCACCGCGACGAGGACGGCCAGGGCGTAGAACCCGGTCGCCACGTCGAAGACGGTCGAGTAGCCGTGGGCCTGGGTCACGGCGCCCGGCGCGGGGTCGTGGTGCACGGCGCTGCCGTAGACCACGGTGAGGAGGGCGAGCCCGATCGAGCCACCGATCTGATGGGCGGTGTTGACCAGCCCCGAGGCCGCGCCGGCGTCGCCCGGGTCCACCTCGGCCATCCCGAAGTCGGTGAGGAGGATGATCGCGATGCCCTGGCCGACACCCAGCACGAGCAGCGGCGGGAGGACCCACGCCACGGTGGTCGTGCTGTCGATCCGGCTGAGCCAGGCCATGCCGATCGCGGCGGTGGCCAGGGAGGTCAGCAGCAGCGCCGGCTTGCTGACCCGCGGGGCGGCCCAGCGCACGACGTACACCATCGCGAAGAACATGCCGGTCATCGGGATGTAGACGAACCCGGTGGCGAGCGGGCTGAGGCCGAGGACGTTCTGGAGATACTGCGAGAGGAAGTAGAACGTCGAGAACATCGCGCCGACGATCAGGATCCGGCCGACGTACGCCCCCGAGCGCTGCACGCTGCGGAAGAGCCGGAGCGGCACGATCGGCTGAGATGCCCGCAGCTCGACGAGCACGAAGGCGACGAGCAGGACCACCGACGCGGCCAGGGGAAGCACGGTTCGGGTGCTGGTCCAGCCGATCTCCGCGGCCTCGACGAGCCCGTAGACCAGTGCCGACATCCCGACGGTGACGCTCAGCGCTCCAAGCACGTCGACGCGGCCGGGCTGAGGCTCGGTCTCTGGCAGGAAACGCGGGGAGAGCGCGAGGATCAGGATCCCGATCGGGACGTTGACCAGAAGGCCCCAGCGCCAGGAGAGGTACTCGGTGAAGACGCCGCCGACGATGATCCCGACACTCGCTCCGGCGCCGATGACCGCGCTGTAGATGGCGATCGCCCGGGTGCGCTCCCCCGGTTCGGGAAAGGTCGTGATCAGGAGCGCCAACGTCGACGGGATCGCGAGAGCCGAGGCCACGCCCTGCAACGTGCGTGCCGCGACGAGAAGGCCGGCCGAGGGCGCCAGTCCGGCCAGCAGCGAGGCCGCGGTGAACAGCGCCGCGCCGGCGATGAAAACGCGCCGCCGGCCGAACAGGTCACCGGCTCGTGCGCCGAGCAGCAGGAGGCCTCCGAAGGCGAGGACGTAGGCGTTCTGGATCCAGGACAACGAGGAGTCGGTGAAGCCGAGCTCCGCCTTGATGTGGGTCAACGCCGTGGTCACGATCGAGGCGTCGAGGGTCATCATCAGCTGGCAGCCGAGGATCACCATGAGCACGACCGCCCGGTGACGGCCACGGGCGCTCGGGGGTGTCTGGGACATGCGTACACACTTCCTAAGTAACTAACGAGTTGGTTTCTTCAGTGAAGCACTGATCCTCGAAAAAGACAACTAACTAGTTACTTGCTTTAGAGTGGGCACATGGCCAGAGACTCCGAGGCGACCCGTGCCCGCATCCTCGACGCTGCCGAGGCCGAGTTCGCGGCGTACGGCATCGCCGGTTCGCGCGTCGACCGGATCGCCGATGCGGCGCTCGCGAACAAGGCGCTGATCTACAAGTACTTCGGCACCAAGGACGAGCTCTTCGACGCCGTCTTCGCGCACCGGGTGCTCGCGTTCGTCGACGAGGTCGAGTTCGACGCGACCGACCTGCCCGGCTACGCCGGGCGGTCCTTCGACCTCTACGAGCGCTTCCCCACGACCCTTCGGCTGACCACGTGGTATCAGCTCGAGCGCCCGGACGGGAAGCTCCCGGCGATCGTCGCCTCCAACGACGCGAAGCTCGCCAAGATCGAGGAGGCACAACGCGCCGGGAAGCTGACGACGGCCTACTCGCCGCTCGAGCTGCTCACCGAGGTGCGCGCGCTCGCGATGAGCTGGCACCTCCACACCCCCGAGCTGGCTCTCGTACGCCGCCCGAGCCGTGCCAGGTGCCGGGAGGTCGTCGTCGAGAGCGTCCGGCGCCTGGTGGAGCACGACTAGCGAGACACCACCCCTAGCTGCGAGGGAAGAAGTCCTCGTAGCGGTGCTCGCCCGGCGGCCGCTGGTCGACCACGTCCTGCTCACGCACCCGGAGCTCGACGCGGCGGATCTTCCCGGAGATCGTCTTGGGCAGGTCGAAGAACTCCAGGCGACGCACGCGCAGGTAGGGCGGCAGGTGGTCGCGGGCGAACTCGAGGATGGCCTTGGCGGTCTCGGCGGTCGGCTCGTGGCCCGAGGTGAGCGAGACGTACGCCTTGGGGACGGCCAGCCGCACCGGGTCCGGGGCGGGGACGACCGCGGCCTCGGCCACGGCGGGGTGCTCGATCAGGACCGACTCCAGCTCGAAGGGCGAGACCTTGTAGTCGGAGGCCTTGAAGACGTCGTCGGTGCGCCCGACGTAGGTGATGTAGCCGTCCTCGTCGCGGCCGGCGACGTCGCCGGTGTGGAAGAAGCCGCCGCGCATCGCCTCGGCGGTGCGCTTCTCGTCGTCGCGGTAGCCGGTCATCAGCGTGGCCGGGTGCGCGGAGAGGTCGAGGCAGAGCTCGCCCTCGCCCGCTCCCTCGATCACGGTGCCCTCGATCGGGTCGACCAGCACGACCGGGACGCCGGGCAGCGCGCGACCCATCGATCCCGGCCGCACCGGCTGACCCGGGCTGTTGGCGACCGTCGCGGTCATCTCGGTCTGGCCGAAGCCGTCGCGGATGGTCAGGCCCCAGGCCTGGCGCACCTGGCTGATCACCTCGGGGTTGAGCGGCTCCCCCGCGCTGATCGCCTCACGTAGCGAGCCGCAGCCACCGCTGAGGTCGGCCTGGATGAGCATCCGCCACACCGTCGGCGGGGCGCACATGCTGGTGACGTGCTCCTCGCGGATCCGCTGCAGCAGGGTGGTCGCCTCGAAGCGCGTGTAGTTGAGGACGAAGACCGTGGCACCGGCCAGCCACGGCGCGAAGAAGTTCGACCAGGCGTGCTTGGCCCAGCCGGGGCTGGAGATGTTCATGTGCACATCGCCGGGGCGCAGCCCCAGCCAGTACATCGTCGACAGGTGCCCGACCGGGTAGGTGTAGTGGGTGTGCTCGACCAGCTTCGGCCGGCTCGTGGTGCCGCTGGTGAAGTAGAGCAGCAGCGCGTCGGTGGTGGCGTTGCCGGGGTGCTCCAGCGGCTCCTGGCTCTCCTCGGCGGCCTCGGCGTAGCCGTGCCAGCCGTCCTGCTCCCCCACGCTGATCCGCACGTAGTCACCGGGCACGCCGTCGAACTTGCCCGTGTCCTCGGCGTTGCAGACCACGGCCTTCGCCCGTCCTCGGGCGAGCCGGTCGACCAGCTCGGCCGTGCCGACGGCCGTGGTGGTCGGCATCAGGACCGCGCCGACCTTCATCGCGGCGAGCATCGTCTCCCACAGCTCGACCTGGTTGCCGAGCATGACGACCACGCTGTCGCCTCGCCCGATCCCGAGACGGCGGAGGTAGCGCGCCACCGCGTCCGAGCGACGGGCGAGCTCGTCGAAGGAGTACGCCGCTCGCGACCCGTCCGCCTCCGCGATGATCAGCCCCGGCGCGTCGTTGCCGCGCGCCATCGGGTCGAACCAGTCGTGGGCGAAGTTGAAGCTCTCCCCCACGTCGGGCCAGCGGAAGGTCTCGAGTGCCGCGGCGTAGTCGAGGCGCTGGGCGATCAGCGCGTCCCGGGCGGCAAGCAGGGCATCCGTCGAAGTCGTACTCGTCATGACGGCATCTTCGTGGCGCGCCCGACTCCCGACCTACCCCCGGAAGAGGGTGCTAGAGCCTCAGGCCGCCGACGATCACGGTGGGCTCGGTCTCGACCGGGAAGTTCACGCTGTTGGCGATGAAGCAGTCCAGGTGGGCCTGGTGGTGGGCAGTGGTCGCGGCCTCGATCATGGACTCGTCGGCCACCGTGACGACCGGGTGCAGCACGGCGCGGGTGAACCGGCCGCCGGTCCCCTGCGTCTCCATGGTGGCGGTCGCGGCGTCGTGGTAGTCGAGCACGACCACACCCACCGTCACCGCCTGGTGCAGGTAGGAGAGCATGTGGCACTGCGCCAGCGAGGCCAGCAGGAGCTGCTCGGGGTTGTGCCGGCTCGCGTCGCCCCGGAAGGTCGGATCGGCCGAGCCAAGGATGTCGGGCAGCCCGTCGATGCGTACGACATGGTCTCGGGAGTAGTCGCGGTAGCCGCTGGTCCCGGTGCCACGGTTGCCCGTCCACTCCACCGAGACCGCGTAGTCGTGGGTCAGTGCCATGCCCACACGCTAGCGGCCGCCCGAGCGCGGCAAGCATGCGCGGCGACCGACCCGGTTACCGCTTGCGGGGACCGCCGTCCGCTCACCAGGAGGAAACCAGGATGCCTTCGAACCTCACCGAACCCGCTGGTCGCACCGGACCGGGCTGGTGGCGATCCGCTGTCGTCTACCAGGTCTACCCGCGCAGCTTCGCCGACGGGAACGGGGACGGTGTGGGCGACCTGCGCGGGATCAGGGACCGGCTCGACCACCTCGAGTGGCTCGGGGTCGACGTGCTGTGGATCTCGCCGGTCTATCCCTCGCCGATGGCCGACAACGGCTACGACGTCAGCGACTATCACGACGTCGACCCGACGTACGGGACGCTTGCGGAGCTGGACGCGCTGATCGCCGAGCTCCATGAGCGGGGGATGAAGCTGGTGATGGATCTGGTCGCGAACCACACCTCCGACGAACACCCCTGGTTCGTGGACTCGACCATGAGCCCCGAGAGCCCGAAGCGCGACTGGTACTGGTGGCGCGAGGAGCCCAACAACTGGGGCTCGTTCTTCTCCGGGCCGGCCTGGACCTACAGCGAGGGCAGGGCCGCCTACTACCTGCACCTGTTCAGGAAGCAGCCGGACCTCAACTGGGAGAACCCCGAGGTCAGGCAGGCGGTCTACGAGGTGATGCGCTGGTGGCTCGACCGTGGCGTCGACGGCTTCCGGATGGACGTGGTGAACCTGATCTCCAAGGACCCGGAGCTGCCGGAGGCGCCGGTCCTGCCGGGGCAGCGCTACGGCAACATGCGCGGGTCGGTGATCGACGGGCCGCGCGTCCACGAGTTCCTCGCCGAGATGCACCGGGAGGTCTTCGACCGCTACGACCGCGACCTGCTGCTCGTCGGGGAGACCGGCGAGACGACGGTCGAGGAAGGCCGGAAGTACACCGATCCGGCACGCCGCGAGCTCGACATGGTCCTGCACTACGAGCACGTCGAGATCGACCACGGCACCTTCAAGTGGGACGTACGCCCCTTCGACCTCGGTCGCCTCCGCGACCGGTTCGCGGCCTGGCAGGAGGGCCTGGCGGACGTGGGCTGGAACAGCCTCTACTGGGACAACCATGACCAGCCGCGGGTGGTGTCGCGGTACGGCAACGACGGCCGCTGGCGGACCGAGTCGGCCAAGCTGCTCGCGACCGTCCTGCACCTGCAGCGGGGCACCCCGTTCGTCTACCAGGGCGACGAGATCGGGATGACGAACTTCCCGTTCGCCTCCATCGACGAGTTCGACGACGTGGAGGCGGTGAACTACTACCACGAGGCGATCGCCGCCGGCCATGATCACGAGGACGTGATGCGCTCGCTGCGGGCGATGTCTCGTGACAACGGACGCACGCCGATGCAGTGGGACGCCTCCCCCGGTGCCGGATTCACCACCGGGAAGCCCTGGCTCGCCGTCAACCCGAACCACACCGAGATCAACGTCGCCGCACAGCGTGAGGACCCGGACTCGGTGCTCTCGCACTATCGCCGGCTGATCCGGCTGCGGCACGAGGACCCGGTGGTGGTCGACGGTGACTTCAGCCTGCTCGCCGAGAGCCATCCGCAGCTCTTCGCCTTCCGCCGGCGTCACGAGAGCGGGCAGCTGACGGTGCTCGCCAACTTCAGCGGCACCGAGGCCGACCTCGGCGAACTCGTCGAGGAGTGCCGGGGCGAGCTGGTCGTCGGCTCCGGACGCGGTCCGGTGATGGCGCCGTGGGAGTCGCGGGTCTACCGCCGCTGACCCGGCTCAGCCGTCGTCGTCGAGCAGCCAGACCGCGGTGTCCGGCGGCAGCTCGGCGCCGACGGGCTCGCCGCTGCAGATCACCACGTCGCCGGAGGGCAGGGGCGTCGGCACCGCCCCGCAGTTGAGGACGGCGGTCAGCCGGCCGCGACGGAAGGCGATGACGTCGTCGGGCATGTCGAGGAAGCTCACCTCGCTCCCCCGGGCGTAGCGGCGCCGGGACGCGATCGCCGACCGGTAGAACTCCAGGGTCGAGCCGGGCCTGCCGGTCTGTGCTGCCACGGTCAGGTCGGCCCACTGCACCGGCTGCGGCAGCCAGGGCTGTCCCTCGCCGGGACCGAAGCCGAAGGGCGGCGCGTCGCCGCTCCACGGCAGCGGCACCCGGCAGCCGTCGCGGCCGTTCCCGCCCTTCGCCCACGGATCCTGCTGGTGCTCCGGGGGCAGCTCCACGTGCGGCAGCCCGAGCTCCTCGCCCTGGTAGAGGTACGCCGACCCGGGCAGCGCCAGCATCGTCAGCGTCGCCGCGCGGGCGCGGGCGAGCGCCTGGGCCCCGTCGCCGTAGCGGGTGCGGTGGCGTACGGCATCGTGGTTGGAGAGCACCCACGTCGGCCAGGCCCGAGACGGGCGCAGCGCCTCCAGGGTGGACACGATCGCCTCGGTGAACTGGACCGCCGACCACGGCGACTGCAACCACTGGAAGTTGAACGCCTGCTCGAACTCGTCGGCACGCAGGTAGCCACGCAGGTTCGCCGGGCCCTGGGTCCACGCCTCGGCGATCAGCATCCGCTCGCCGGGGTAGGAGGAGACGACCTCGTGCCAGTCCCGGTAGACCTCGTGAACGTCCGGGTGGTCCCACATCGGGTCGTCCTCGATGCCGGCGTCGTACATCACCGCAGGGTCGGAGTTGGGTTCCTGTCCCTCCGGGACGCGCTGGTCCCGCAGCGCCTTGACCAGGCCGTGGGCGACGTCGACCCGGAAGCCGTCGACGCCCCGGTCCAGCCACCACCGCAGCACGGACCTGAACTCCTCGGCCACCTCCGGATGGCGCCAGTTGAGGTCGGGTTCCTCCTCGGCGAACATGTGCAGGTACCACTGCCCGTCATCGATCCGCGTCCACGCCGGGGCGCCGAAGACGGAGGTCCAGTTGGTCGGCGGCTCGTCGCCGTCGTCCCCTCGACCGTCGCGGAAGATGTAGCGATCACGCTCCGGCGAGCCGGGACCGGCCGCGAGCGCCTCGGCGAACCACGGGTGGTCCGAGGAGGTGTGGTTGGGGATCAGGTCGATGATCACCTTCAGGCCCACCTCGTGCGCCTTGGTGAGCAGGTCCTCGGCGTCGGAGAGCTTCCCGAAGAGCGGGTCCACGCCACGCGCGTCGGTGACGTCGTAGCCGTAGTCCTTCTGCGGCGAGGGATAGAACGGCGAGAGCCAGATCGCGTCCACACCGAGGCCGGCCATATGGTCCAGCCGCGAGGTGATCCCCGCGAGATCCCCGGTACCGTCCCCGTCCGCATCGGCGAACGAGCGCGGATATATCTGGTACGTCACGGCCTCACGCCACCATGGAGAATCCACGGAGCCCCAGTAACCGGACACCGCTCAGGTCATGCCTCCGCCGGCGCCGCAGGGGGCCGACGTCAGCCGTCGTGGTCGGCCGGGTGCAGCTGCGTCCCGGTCACACCGCAGTGCGCACATGTCTCGATGTGCACGCGGTGCTCGTCAGGCTCGGGTGCGGCCGCCAGCGGGCGGCGTACGAACGCCACCGCGATCAGCGCGCCGAGGATCAGGAGGCCGGCGTCGAGGACCATCGCCATGCCGTAGCCGGCGTCGAAGGCCTTCGGGTCGGTGTAGTCGTCGCCGGCGATCCCGACCGCCGCCGGGACGACGGCCACGGCCAGCAGCCCGGCGGTCCGGGCCACCGCGTTGTTGACCCCCGAGGCGATGCCGGCATGCCGGTCGTCGGCCGCATCGAGCACGGTCGCGGTCAGCGGTGCGACCAGCAGGGTGAGCCCGGTGGCGAAGAGCAGGACCGGCGCGAGCACGTCGAGGACGTACGACGCCTGGGGGCCGATCCGCCCCATCCAGAGCACCCCACCGGCCGCGAGCAGCGGCCCGAGGGTCATCGGGAGACGCGGGCCGATGCGTTGGGCCAGCGCGCCCGCGCGGGACGAGAAGAGCAGCATCACCACGGTCACCGGGAGCATGGCCGATCCCGCGGCGAGGGGTGACCAGCCGCTGACGACCTGGAGCTGCAGGACGAGCAGCACGAAGATCACCCCGAGCGCGGCGTAGACGAGCAGGGTGACCGCGTTGGCCGCGCTGAACTGCGGGTTGCGGAAGAGCTCGAGCGGCACCAGCGGGTGGGTCGATCGGGCCTCGACGATCACGAAGGCGGCCAGGCACGCGACGCCGGCTGCCGCGGTCGCCGCCACCGAGCCGGCGAACCCGACCTCGCCCGCACGGGTCAGCCCGAAGGTCAGGGCGCCCAGCCCGGCCGCGGCGAGCACCGTGCCGGTCAGGTCGAGCCGGCCACGTGCGTCCGGGTCGCGGCTCTCCGGGACGTGGCGCGTGGCCACCACCACGATCAGCACCGCGACCGGCACGTTGACGAGGAAGACCAGCCGCCAGTCGAGCTCGACCAGCCAGCCGCCGACGAGCGGCCCGATCGCGGCCGCGATGCCGCTGAGCCCCGACCAGGCGCCCACGGCTGCGGACCTGTCGTCGGCGTGGAACGACGCGGCGATGATCGCCAGGCTCCCCGGGGTCAGGAGCGCGCCCCCGACCCCCTGCAGCCCGCGCGCCGCGATCAGCAGATCGATGGAGGGCGCCAGCCCGCACAGCAACGAGGCGACGGCGAACCACACCACGCCGATCAGGAACACCCGGCGTCGTCCGAAGCGGTCGCCGAGCGAGCCACCGAGGAGGATCAGCGCCGCGAGGCTCAGCGTGTAGGCGTTGACCGTCCACTGCAGGCCCGAGAAGCCGGCGTCGAGATCCTCCCCGATCCGGCCGAGGGCGACGTTGACGACGGTCGAGTCGAGCATCGCCAGCCCCGAGCCCAGCACCGTGGTCAGCAGCACCCAGCGACCCTGGGCACTCTTCAGCCGGAGAGGGGCGCCGTCGCTCGGAGATTCGTCCATGATCCTGGAGTATCCCAGCCGGGCGCCCCTCCCTCTCCTCATTTCAGGCCTGGTCCGCCACCCACGTACGCAGCTGGGAGCCGTGCTGGTCGAGGGTGGGCGGCGCGGCGTGGTCGGACGGCGTCACCTCGGCGCCCTCCGCGAAGAAGCGCAGCGGCGGTCCGGGCAGGGTGAGGTGGCCCAGGGTGGAGTGGTCGACGTCGATCAGCAGACCCTGGCTGGCCGTCTGCTCCCATGCGTAGACCTCGTCCAGGGAGCGCACCTTGCCGGCCGGGACACCGGCCTCGGCGAGCTTGGCGAGCAGCTCCTCGGCCGGCCACGGCGCGAACAGCCCCTCGACCAGCTCGACGACCTTCTCCCGGTTGGCCGCGCGCTCGGGGTTGGTGGCCATCCCGTCGAGGTCGGGCGAGATGTCGAACGCGGTGCAGAACCGCCGCCACAGCCCCTCGCTCCCCACCGCGATCTGCACGGTCCCGTCGGCGCAGCGGAACAGGCCGTACGGGGAGATGCTCGGGTGGTGGTTGCCCTGCGCTCGGCCGACCTCGCCCGCCACCGTCCAGCGGGTGCCCTGGAAGCCGTGGACGCCGACGACGGCGGAGAGCAGCGAGGTGCGGACGACGGTGCCGCGACCGGTGCGATCCCGCTCGTGAAGAGCGGCGAGCACGCCGTAGGCGCCGTACATCCCGGCCAGCAGGTCGGCGATGGGGGTGCCGACCCGCTGGGGGTCATCGGGGCCCGAGCCGGTGAGCGACATCAGGCCGGCCTCGCCCTGTGCGATCTGGTCGTAGCCGGACCGTCCGCCCTCGGGGCCGTCGTGGCCGAACCCGGTGATCGAGAGCACGACGAGGCGTGGATTGCGGGCCTGGAGCTCGTCGATGCCGAGCCCGAGACGATCGAGGACACCCGTGCGGAAGTTCTCGATGAGCACGTCGGCCCGGTCGACCAGCCGCAGCAGCACGTCCTTGTCGTCGGTGTCCTTGAGGTCGAGGGTGATCGACTCCTTGTTGCGGTTGGCCGAGAGGAAGTACGTCGCCTCCCGCTGTCCCTCCTCCCCCACGAACGGCGGACCCCAGCCGCGGGTGTCGTCGCCGTGCCCGGGCGCCTCCACCTTGATGACCCGGGCGCCGAGGTCACCCATCATCATCGCGGCGTGCGGCCCGGCCAGGGCGCGGGAGAGGTCGAGGACGACGACGTCGTCGAGTGGTCCACGCATGCGCGTCACCAGCCCGGGAGGACCATGGTGGCCCAGACCAGGAGGGGACCGACGAGCACCACGATGACGCTGTAGCCGAGGATCTGCTTGTAGTAGCGCTCCTCGGTGATGCTCTCGGGCCGGTTGGCCAGCATGAGAGCGCCGTTGGTGGAGAACGGGCTCACGTCGACGATGGTCGAGGAGATCGCCAGCGCTGCCACGAACATCGCCGCCGAGATGCCGCCCTCGGCGATCAGCGGCACCGCGATCGGGATGATCACCGGCAGCAGCGCCGTGGAGGACGCGAACGCGGAGACCACGCCGCCGACGTAGCAGAGGATGAGCGCGCCGATCGCCGCGGCGCCCAGGCCCGCGGCCCAGCCACCCACGAACTCCGGCGATCCGGCGGTGTTCAGGATCGTGGCGTACGTCGAGACGCCGGCGACCAGGAGCACGGTCGGCCAGGCGATCTGGCGGATGGCGTCCTTGTGCTGGCTCGGCGAGAGCGCCGCGAGAACGGTCGCCGCGGTGATCGAAGCGAAGCCGATGTTCTTGTCGAAGAACAGGGCGATGGCGGCCACGATCACGAAGGCGGCCAGGGTCAGGACCTGCTCGGTGCGGATGCCCGGCTTGGTGCCGGTCGGGGCGACGGTGCCGTAGCCGCGGGCCGGGACGGTCACGCCGCCCTCGTTCAGCTCACCCGGTACGCCGGCGGCGGCGCTGGCCGCCTCGTCGGGGTCGAGCCGCGTGTTCATCAGCGCACGTCCACCGAGGGCGAAGAAGAGGATCGTCGCCATGATCAGGTTGACCACCAGGCTGGTCAGGAAGACCGTCATCTCGCTGGCGGGCAGGCCGTTGTCGACCATGACCGAGTTGGTGATCGTGCCGTAGATGCTGATCGGCGAGAAGCCACCGCCCTGGGCGCCGTGCACGACGAACATGCCCATCATCAGCGGGTTGATCTTGTAGCGGCCCGCGAAGCCGAGCGCCACCGGGCCGATGATCGCGCAGGCCGCCGGGCTGGCGGCACCCATGGCGGTCAGCAGCGCGGTCACCGCGAACATCACCCACGGGATGAGCGCGACTCTTCCGCCGACCGCGCGGACGGCGCTGCTGACGATCAGGTCGACCGTGCCGTTGTTCCTCGCGATCGCGAACAGATAGGTGACACCTATCAGCGTCAGGATCAGGTCGGCGCTGACGCCGGCGAGGATCTCCTTCTCGTCGAGGTTCAGCGCGAACATCCCGACCAGCCAGGCCGCGACGTACGCCAGAGCTCCCATGTTGATCGGCAGCAACGTGCCGGCCACGAACAAGGCGACCAACGCGATGATCGCCACCCATTCCGGTCCCATCGGACTTCCCTTCTGTTTGGCCCCCACGTGGCGCCGGTGTGACTCGCATCACCATCGGCTCAGTGGCCTAGCCAATAGGACAATCCCGGGAACGTCAATACCGAAAGCCGACTTGCCTGGAACGAAACGACTCCGTACCATCTTTTGAAACGAAACCGTACCGTTTCATCCACGACCGATCTGCGAGGTGCCGATGTCCCCCACCCGAGCCGCCCGAGCCGCCGCTGACGCGCAGTCTCGCCCGCGAGTCGAGGGTGAGCGGGAGCAGGAGATCTTCGACGCGACGATCGACATCCTGGCCGAGCTGGGCTACGACCGGCTCACGATGGACGCCGTCGCCGGGCGGGCCAAGGCCTCCAAGGCGACGCTCTACCGCCGGTGGAACGGCAAGGCCCAGCTCGTGATCGACGCGCTCACCTCGACCAAGGAGCCGATGACGGCTCCCGACACCGGCGACCTGCGCGAGGACCTGCTGGGCGCATTCTGCGGCATGGGCGGTCTCACCGACCAGCGCCAGATCGCGATCTTCGGCAGCGTCGTCACCGCGATCACCCGTGATGCCGAGTTCGCCGAGGCGTTCCGGCGCGGCGTCGTCGGTCCCAAGAAGGCCATCGCGACCGAGATGTTCCGCCGCGCGCAGGAGCGCGGCGAGCTCCGCGACGACCTCGATCTCGAGCTGATCTCCTCCGCCCTCCCGGGCATCGTCCTGCACCACACATTCCTCCTCGGGGAGCCGCCGACGAACCAGCTGATCGCCAAGGTGGTCGACCAGCTGATCCTCCCTGCCGTGATCCGCGGCTGACTCCAACCCACACCAAGGAATCCAACTGATGACCAACACCGAATCCCTCGGCGCCGAAGGGACGATCTCCCCGACCGCGCCGCCGGAACAGGAGAAGGCCAAGGTCCCGCACGCCGGTCTCGCCCTCGTCCTCATCCTCACCGCTCAGCTGATGGTGGTGCTCGACTCGACCATCGCCAACATCGCGTTGCCCTACATCGGTAGGGACCTCGACATCTCGCAGGCCAACCTGACCTGGATCGTCACCGGCTACGCGCTCGCGTTCGGTGGCCTGCTGCTCCTCGGCGGCCGCCTCGGCGACCTCTACGGACGGCGCCGCCTGTTCATGAGCGGCCTCACCGTCTTCGCGATCGGCTCGCTGCTCGGCGGTCTCGCGCAGAACGAGGCACTGCTGCTGGGCTCGCGAGGCCTGCAGGGTGTCGGTGCCGCGCTCGCCGCACCGGCGGCGCTCGCGCTGATCACCACGACGTTCCCCGCCGGTCCGCAGCGCAACCGCGCGATGGCGGCGTACGCGACCATGTCGGGAATCGGCGCCGCGATCGGCCTGATCCTCGGCGGGTGGCTCACCGGCCTCGACCAGCCCCTGGGCGTCGACGGCTGGCGGCTCACCTTCCTGATCAACGTCCCGATCGGCCTGGGCGCCGCCTTCGCGGCTCCCCGCATCCTGCGGGAGTCGGAGAAGCACACCGGCTGGCTGGACATCCCGGGCGCCATCACCGGCACCCTCGGCCTGCTGGGCATCGTGTTCGGTCTCTCCCGCGCCGGCGAGGAGGCCTACGGCTGGGACCACGTCCAGACCATCAGCTCGCTCGTCGCGGGCGTCGCCCTGCTGATCGCGTTCGTCGTCATCGAGTCGCGGGTCGACCACCCGCTGCTGCCGATGCGGATCTTCGCGAACCGGACACGGGCCACGAGCTTCGTGGCCATGATGATCGCCCCGGCCGCGATGTTCGCGATGTTCTTCTACCTGAGCCTGTTCGTGCAGCAGATCAAGGGGTTCAGCCCGCTCGAGGCCGGCTTCTCGTTCCTGCCGTTCTCGTTCGGCATCGTGATCGGTGCAGCCGTGTCGTCCAACCTGGTGGCCCGGATCGCTCCGCGCTACCTCGCCGGCACGGGCACCCTGCTCGCCGCGATCTCGTTGTTCATGTTCTCCCGGATCGACGTCGACGACAGCCCCTCGGCCGTCCTCTCGGCGCTCGGCGCGGGCAACCCCGTCGGTGCCGACGTGAACTACTGGACCAACCTGTTCCCGTACATCATCCTGATGGCGATCGGCATGGGCATGGTGTTCGTGCCGCTCACCCTGACCGCGGTGCACAACGTGCGGACCGAGGACTCGGGCATCGGCTCCGGCGTCCTCAACACGATGCAGCAGGTCGGCGGTGCGCTCGGCCTCGCGATCCTGAGCACGGTGGCGCTCCAGTTCAGCAACGACCGTGGTCATGACATCGCTGCTCCGCTGCGCGACGGCATCACCAAGGCCGGGATGGACCCGAACGCCCTGATCCCGGGCAGCGACCTGTCCTTCTTCCAGGGCGCGCTGTTCCAGGGCACGTTCACCTCCGGCGCCCAGGCGGCGTTCCTGGTCGGCTCCATGATGATGCTCGCGGCCTCCGCGGTCATCTGGATCTTCCTCAACGTCAAGCACACCGAGCTGGCGACGGACGGGCCGGAAGGCGGCGTGCACGTGGGCTGACCAGCCTGACACCGTACGACGACCGACGTGGCCGCTCCCTCCCGAGGGGCGGCCACGTCCCCGTTGTGACGTGTCCCACAGACATTGGTGGCCTAGCCAATAGGTCAATCCGCCCTGACGTCCATACTCTGTAGTCATGAGTGAGTCCGCGCGCTTTCCGCGTCCGCTGCAGCGAACCCGCCTGTACGAGCAGGTCGCGGAGCAGATCACGGCCTGGATCTCGGAGAAGGGCCTGAAGGCCGGCGACCGGTTGCCGCCGGAGCGACAGCTGGCCACGAGTCTCGGGGTGAGCCGGGCGACCCTCAGCCAGGCCCTCGTCGCGCTCGAGGTGATCGGCGTCGTCGCGGTGCGCCACGGCGACGGCACGGTGCTGACCGACAAGCCCAGGGTCGAGCGCATCACCGATGCGATCCGGGCTCACGCCGAGCGGATCCCCGACGTCATCGAGGCCCGGGATGCGCTGGAGACCAAGATCGCCGCGCTGGCCGCGCAGCGGCGTACGCCGGAGGACCTCGAGCACATCGACGCGGCACTGAAGGCGATGGAGGCCGACATCGAGGGCGGCGGCCGCGGCGTCCAGGGTGACGAGCTCTTCCATCGGGCGGTCACCGAGGCCGCCCACTCCCCTCTGCTCGAGCAGATGATGACCGAGATCAGCGAGCTGATCCGGGAGACGCGCATCGAGTCGCTCTCCCAGCCGGACCGGCCCAAGACCTCGCTCGCCGGCCACCAGAAGATCGCCGACGCGATCGCCTCGGGCGACGCCGAGGCCGCCGCGGCCGCGATGCACGGGCACGTCATGCTCGTCAGCGACGTCGCCCTGCTCCGCGACTGATGACCTGGGCCGACCAGCTCGCGGTGCTCGCCGCGGGCCTCGGCGCGGGCATCCTCACCTCCACGGTGGGTGTCGCCTCGCTGCTCAGCTTCCCCGTGCTGGTCGCCGTCGGGCTGCCGCCGGTGGTGGCCAACACCTCCAACACGGTCGGGATGACGCCGGCCGGGCTCAGCGGTTCCTTCGGCTACCGGCGCGAGCTGGCCGAGCATCCGGGCGTGACCGCGGCCGTGCTCGTGACGGCGGCCGGCGGCGGCATCGTCGGATCGCTGCTCCTGCTGTGGCTGCCGGGCTCGGTGTTCGAGGCGGTCGTGCCCTGGTTGATCCTGGGCACCTGCGTACTGGTGGGGGTCCAGCCGCGGCTGAGCCGGTTCCTGCGCCAGCATGCCGCCGATGACGAGCCGCGGGTGCGGATCTCGGGGCTCACCACGGTCTTCGCGACGCTGACCGGGGTCTATGGCGGCTACTTCGGCGCGGGGTCGGGCGTGATGATGATGGCCGTGCTCGGCCTCGGCACGGACCTGGAGTTCCGGACGGTCAACGCGCTCAAGACGTTCGCGGTGATGGCCTCGAACGTGGTCGCAACCGTGATCTTCCTGGCCATCGCCGACCTCGACTGGCTGGCCGTGGGACTGCTGGCGGGAGGCTCGGTCGTGGGCGGGTACGTCGGGGCCCACATCGGGCGGCGGCTGCCGGCCACGGTCCTGCGCTCGCTGATCGTCGTGGTCGGGATCGGCGCGGCGGCGCTCATGCTCGTGCGCTGAGGTCAGGGCTGCCTCAGAAGGGCGGCCTGCCCGTTCCGGAGACGCGGAACCGGCCCCAGGGGTCGAGGTCCGAGAGCCGGCCCTCGGCCGCGCCGTGATCGGTGCGGACGGTGACGGTCTGGCCGTTGCGCACACCGTCGAGGGCCGTGGCGACACGGCCGTACCAGTGGAAGTGGCCGTCGATCGGCTGGAAGGCGCCGCGCAGGGCGACCTCGACCTCCCAGGAGTCCTGGTCGGACTCGAGGCGGGCGGGGCCGTCGTAGAGGTGCTGGGGTTCGTGCTCGCTCATCGGGGGCTCTTTCGCAGCGGGGTGACGATCTCGGGGCGGTCCAAGGCGCTCAGGTCGACGCCGTACTCGGCCGTGGTGCCCTCCAGCGCGTGCCAGACGAACTCGCTGAGATAGCGCGTGAACGCGGCGCGCGACATGGTGCGCCGGTCGAGCCACCACTGGCCCGCCGACTCACCGATCCCGACCAGGCTGTGGGCCCAGGGCTCGGCGCCGGCGGCGTCGACGCCGAGGCGGCCGAAGGTGTCGCCGAGCAGGCGTGCGAAGGTCGCCGCGATGAGCTGCTTGCCGTCGGCGAGCGGATCCGTCCCGCCGGTGTGCTGGCGCACCAGGAGCAGGTAGACGTTGGGGTGGCCGGCGATGGTCTCGACGTACGCAGCGACCCCGGCCTCGACGCGCTCGCGGGTCGGCGCGGGGGCGAGCACGGCGTCGACGACCGCGTCGAGGATCTGCCGCGCGGCCCACATCCCCACCGCGCCGTGCAGCTCGGCCTTGTCGGCGAAGTAGCGGTAGAGCACCGGCTTGCTGACGCCGGCCTCCGCGGCGATGTCGGCGATCGAGACGTCGGTGCCGCCCGAGTCGACGGCACGTACGGCTGCTGCGACCAGCTCTGCCCGCCTGGTCTCGCGGTGGGAGTCCCAGCGCGAGGAGCGGCCGTCGTCCTTGACGTTCCGTGTCATGTCATGCACTCTAGCAACTACCCGTAACTCTCGGTAACACGTAATTCAGTCTGGAGAAGAATGACCATCGCCGACCCGACCTCCGACCGGCTTCTGCGCTCCACCGCGCGTCAGTCCTACGACCCGGAGGTCGATCTCGACTGGGACGCCGCGCCCGTCGACGGGCTGTGGTGGATGCAGCCCGAGCGCGTCTCCCTCTACGGCACGCCGATGTGGGACCGGCTCAGCCAGGAGCAGCAGATCGAGCTCTCCCGGCACGAGGTGGCCAGCATCATGAGCGTCGGGCTGTGGTTCGAGGTGCTGCTGATGCAGCTGCTGCTCCGCGAGGTCTACGGCGCCGACCCGCGCACGGCGCGCACGCAGTACGCGCTGACCGAGATCGGTGACGAGACCCGTCACTCGGTCATGTTCGGCCGGGCGATCGCGGCGATGGGCGCACCGGCGTACGGCCCACGGCCCGCCGTCCTGCGTATCGGGAAGCTCGCTCCCCTGCTGCACGGGCCCAGCGTCTTCTCCGCGACCCTCGTCGGCGAGGAACCGCTCGACCGGTGGCAGCGCGAGCTGATGAAGGACGAGCGCTGCCAGCCGCTGACCCGGATGGCCTCCCGCATCCACGTCACCGAGGAGGCCCGCCACGTCACCTTCGCCCGCGAGGAGCTGGCCGCGGCGATGTCGCAGAAGATCGGGCGTACGCAGCTCCGGCTGCACCAGAACCTCACCGCCCGTGCGGCCTATGTGATGGCTCGCTCGCTGGTCCACCCGGACTGCTACTCGGCCGTCGGGCTGGACCCGATGGCGGCCCGGCGCGAGGCGCTCGGCAACGAGCACTACCGCGCGACGCTGGCCTGGATGGGCGAGAAGATGATGCCCTACCTCACCGAGCACGGGATGGTCTCGGAGAAGGACCGCAAGCTCTGGCGGGCCTCCTTCCTGGTCCCGCGCGACTGACGGGGGTCCTCAGAGCACGGCGAGGCGGTCGACCAGCAGCTCGAGTCTCTTCTCCGCGTCCTCGGGCAGCAGTCGCCTCGACCGGCTCAGGGTCGCGATCCCGTGCAGGGAGGCCCAGAAGACCTCGGTGAACACCCCCGGGTCGACGCCGTCACCGGCAACCTCACTCAGGGTCTCCATCAGTGCAGCGAAGGCGTCCTTGAGCTGCTCCGGGGTGTCGTCCTGTGCGTACGCCAGGCCGCCGTCGAGCTGGAACAGGGCGTCGTAGACCGCCGGGTTGCGGTCGGCGAAGTCGAGGTAGGCGTGAGCCAGCGCGGCGACGCGCTCGCGTGGGGTGTCGGCGGCCGCGGTGGCCGCGCGCATCGCCACGGCCATCTCGGAGGCACCCTCCAGCGCCACGGCGCCGATGATCTCGCGCTTGCCACGGAAGTGGCTGTAGAGCACGGGCTGGCTGTATTCGATCCGCTCGGCGAGCCGGCGCGTGGTCACCGCGTCCCAACCCTGCTGCTCGGCGAGCTCACGGGCCGTGGCCACGATGAGTCGCTCACGGTCCGCCCGCTCGCGCTGCTTGCGCTCCTGTACCGACATGACTCGAATCCTAGCACTGCTAGACATCCGAGCGGCGGCACTGCTAGCGTTGAACCTCGTTCTAGCAATGCTAGTTTCCAAGGAGCGTCATGTTCAGCACACTCGAGATCGTCACCACCGTGGTCGTCGGCGTCATGGTGGGCGTCGAGTTCTCCGTCGCCTTCATCATGAGCCGGATCCTCAACGCGCTCCCGGAGGACAGCAGCCAGCTCGGCCACGCTCACGGCGGCCGGATGCTCGGCGCGGTGATGCCGGTCTGGTACATCGGCTCGCTCGTGCTCGTGGGCATCTGGGCGGTCGCCGGGTGGCACCACCAGGGCACTGCCCTCGTCGTCACCGCCGGCGCGCTCCTGGCCCTCAGCGTCGTCATGTCGGTCCTGCTGCTTGTTCCGATCAACAACCGGAACAAGGCCTGGACCCCCGAGAACCGGCCCGAGGACTGGCGGACGCAGCTGAACCGCTGGGAACGCTGGCACTACCTCCGCGTCGCCGTCATCGTCGCCGCCTTCGCGCTCCTGGTCACCGCCCTGAGCTGAGCACCCCTTCCGAACCCCACAAGGAGAAGCACCATGTCACTGAAGACCGCCAACACCATCCTCGCCACCGCCGTCACCCTGTTCGCCTTCTACCTCGGGTTCTCCTTCATCCTGAGTCCCGAGACGACGGCCCCCGGCGTCGGTCTGCCCACCTGGCCCGAGGGCGACGGCGGCGGGTTCCTCGTCATGAAGGGCATCCGGGAGCTCTCGATGGGCCTGATGACCGGGATCCTGCTGGTGACCGGCCACCGCCGCGCCCTGGGCCTGGTCCTGCTGATGGAGGCCGTCGCCCCGTTCGGCGACATGATCAACGTGCTGACCCACCACGGCACCGTCGCCGCCGCTCTCGGCATCCACGGCTTCACCGCGCTGGTGATCGCGATCAGCGGCCTGCTGATCCTGCGGGAGACCCGCAGGGACTCGGGTGTTTCCGTCCCGACCTCGGAGGCGTTGACCGCCTGACCCGGTCCGTGCCGAGATGCCTCGCGGGGTGAACGAAGACTCGTTCACCCCGCGAGGCGCTGCTCGTGCAAGGCCGCGTCAGCGGAAGGCGGACTCCCCCGTGAGCGCCTGCCCGATGATGAGCTGGTGGACCTCACTGGTGCCCTCGTACGTCAGGACCGACTCGAGGTTGTTGGCGTGGCGCAGGACCGGGTATTCGAGCGTGACACCGTTGGCCGCCAGGATGGTGCGGCACTCGCGGGCGATGGCGATGGCCTCGCGGACGTTGTTGAGCTTGCCGAGCGAGATCTGCTCCGAGCGTAGGGTGCCTTCGTCCTTCAGCCGTCCCAGGTGCAGCGCCAGGAGCATCGCCTTGCCGAGCTCGAGGGTCATGTCGGCGAGCTTGGTCTGGGTGATCTGGTAGCCGGCCAGCGGCTTGTCGTAGATCTCGCGGGAGGCGGCGTACGCGATGGCCGACTCCAGGCAGTCACGGGCCGCGCCGACGGCGCCGAAGACGATCCCGAAGCGGGCCTCGTTGAGGCAGGACAGCGGCCCCTTCAGACCCCTGACCTCGGGGAACGCGGCGGACGCCGGCAGCCGGACCGAGTCCAGGACGATCTCGCCGGTGACCGAGGCACGCAGGGAGAGCTTCTGCTTGATCACCGGGGCGGAGAAGCCCGGGGTGTCGGTGGGGACCACGAACCCGCGGATCCCCTTGCCGTTCTCGCCCTCGTCGGTCTGGGCCCAGACGACCGCGACGTCGGCGACGGGGGCGTTGGTGATCCACATCTTCGTTCCGGAGAGCACCCAGTCGTCACCGTCCTTCCGGGCACGCGTACGCATCCCGGCCGGGTTGGAGCCGAAGTCGGGCTCGGTGAGCCCGAAACAGCCGATCGCCTCCCCCGCCGCCATCCGCGGCAGCCACTCCTGCTTCTGCTCCTCGCTCCCCCACCTCCAGATCGCGAACATCGCCAGCGACCCCTGCACCGAGACCAGGGAGCGGATCCCGGAGTCGGCGGCCTCGAGTTCGAGGCAGGCCAGGCCGTACGCCGTGGCGCTGGTGCCCGCACAGCCGTAGCCCTCCAGATGCATGCCGAGTACGCCCAGCTTGCCGAGCTCGGGAGCCAGCTCCTTGACCGGGACCGAGCCCGCCTCGAACCAGTCGGCGAGGTGCGGCTTGATCTCGTTCTCCGCGAAGGATCTCACCGTGTCTCGGATCGCGCGGTCCTCATCGCCGATGAGGACCTCGGTGCCGAAGAGCTCGAGCGGGGTCTGGGGCATGGGGAGTCTCCTTGGGGTCGATCGGGGGCCGCGACCGATTGTGTCACCCGTCACGGAGACTCGTTTGAACCGTTCGCCGCAGCGCTCCGTAGTAGGGGTGAAGGCCGGCATCGGGTCGGCCTCGTGGCGAGAGGAAGCGGCGTGCGGACACGTACGAAAGCAGCAGTCGGGATCGGTGCAGCAGTGGTCGTGGTCGGGGGCGCCGCGGCGATCTTCGGACCGGGTTGGTACGCGGACCGCGCCGAGGAGGCCGCAGCCGACGAGCCCAGCCTGAGCGCGTCGGCAGCACCCGCAGCCGGCACCGACACCACCGGGACCTGGGCCGTCTCCGACGGCTCCTACGCTGGCTACCGCCTCGACGAGGTGCTGCAGGGCGAGGACGTCACCGTCACCGGCCGCACCGAGGACGTGACCGGCCAGGTCACCATCTCCGACAGCGAGGTCACCGAGGCGAGCATCGAGGTCAAGGTGGCCACGATCGCCACCGACTCGGGCAACCGGGACGGCTACTTCCGCGACAACGCGATCGAGGCCGAGAAGTTCCCGACCGCCACCTTCGAGCTCACCGAGCCCGCCGCTCTCGAGGCGGGTGCGACCGAGGTCGAGCTGGTCGGCGACCTCACCGTGCACGGCGTGACGACGTCGGTGACGGTGGAAGCGGAGGTCGGCGGCGACGCCGACGCTCTTCAGGTCGTCGGCAGCGTGCCGATCACCTTCGCCGACTTCGGCGTCGAGGCGCCGAACCTCGGCTTCGTGAAGGTCGAGGACACCGGCAGCGTCGAGTTCTCGCTCGAGCTCGCCAAGGGCTGATCTGGGACGCTAGGGGTGTGCGAGGAGGTGACATGGGCGCGGAGGACGAGCTGCTCGTAGCGGTGCACGACGCCCACTCCGAGGCGCTCTACCGCTACGTCGTACGCCGCACCGGCGACGCCGAGGAGGCCCGCGACGTGGTGCAGGAGACGCTGCTGCGCGCCTGGCGCAACCCGGAGGTGCTGCAGCGGCCCGACGAGGGCGTACGCGCCTGGCTGTTCACCACCGCCCGCAACCTCGTCATCGACGACCTGCGCAGCGCGCGCCGGAGGCGGGAGTACGCCGCGGAGACACCGCCCGAGGGCACCCGGGCCGACGAGACCCAGGCCGTGCTCGACTCGTGGGTGGTGGCCGACGCCCTGCTCGCCCTCTCCCCCGACCACCGGGCGGTGGTGGTCGGGGCCTACTACGGCGGCCGGTCGGTCGCCGAGCTCGCCCGCGAGCTCGACATCCCGCCCGGAACGGTCAAGTCCCGGCTGCACTACGGTCTGCGAGCCCTGCGTCTCGCCCTGCAAGAGAAGGGGGTCACCTCATGAACGACCTGGATGGCTCCGCACACGAGAGGTTCGCCGAGTGGGACGCCTCCTACGTACTCGGGGCGCTGAGCCCGAGCGACCGGCGGGCCTACGAGCGACACCTGACCGGCTGCGCCCTGTGCCGCGACGCCGTCGCCGAGCTCGCCGGGATGCCGGGGCTGCTCGGTGCGCTCTCGCGCGAGGAGGCCGAGGAGCTCCTCGAGGACTCGGCCGCGCAGGTCGCCGCACCGCCGCTCGCGGACCTGGCCGGGGCCGTACGCAGGGCGCGACTGCGCCGCCGGGGGCTCGCGGCCGCGGCCGCCGTCGTCCTCCTCGCCGGCGGGACGGCGATCGGCGGCCTGCTGCTCGACCGTGACGGCGCCCGGGAGCCGCTCGCCACCCCGCCCGGCTCCGCCACGCCGTCGGCCTCCACAGGAACGAACGTACGCACCGTCGACCTGCGACCCGTCGGCAGCGTGGACATGTGGGCCCAGCTGGTCGTCACCCCGACCTCCTGGGGCACCAAGCTGAAATGGAGCTGTCACTACCCGCCCCAGCCGGGGCAGAGCCCGCCGGCGTCGTCGGAGTTCCAAGGTGAGCCGGTGACGTACGACCTGGTGCTGGTCGGGCGCGACGGCGCCCGCACGGTCGCCGGCTCGTGGACGTGGTCGGGCGGGGAGACGCTCGGGCTCGACGCCTCCTCCGCGGTGCCGATCGCCGACGTCGAGCGGGTCGAGATCACCCTCGACGGCGAGGACACCGCGGTCGCGGCGGCGTCGCTGACCTGAGGCTCTACAGCCCGAGCTCAGAGACGGTCTTCTCCCGCATCTCGACCTTGCGGACCTTGCCGGTCACGGTCATCGGGAACTCCTCGACGACCAGGACGTAGCGCGGGATCTTGTAGTGGGCGAGCTTGCCGGTGGCGTACGTCTTCAGGGTCTCGGCCGTCATCGGCTCGGCGCCGGGACGCAGCCGGACCCAAGCGCAGAGCTCCTCGCCGTACTTCTCGTCGGGGACGCCGATCACCTGGACGTCCTCGATGTCGGGGTGGGTGTAGAGGAACTCCTCGATCTCGCGGGGGTAGATGTTCTCGCCACCGCGGATGACCATGTCCTTGATCCGGCCGACGATGTTGCAGTAGCCGTCGGGGTTCATCACGGCGAGGTCGCCGGTGTGCATCCAGCCCTCCTCGTCGATCGCCGCCCGCGTCTTCTCCTCGTCGGCCCAGTAGCCGAGCATCACCGAGTAGCCGCGGGTCTGGAACTCGCCGGCCTCACCGCGGGGAAGCACCTCGCCCGAGGCGGGGTCGACGACGCGTACCTCGACGTGCGGGTGCACCCGGCCGACGGTGGCGGTGCGGTGCTCGAGGTCGTCGTCCCGCCTGGTCTGGGTCGAGACCGGTGACGTCTCGGTCATGCCGTAGGCGATCGAGACCTCGCTCATGTGCATCTCGTTGACGCACCGCTTCATCACCTCGACCGGGCATGGGCTGCCGGCCATGATCCCGGTGCGCAGCGTGCTCAGGTCGAACGTGGCGAAGTCAGGGTGGTTCTGCATGGCGATGAACATGGTCGGTACGCCGTAGACGGCCGTGCAGCGCTCGTCCTGGACCGCCTGCAGGGTGGCCGCCGGGTCGAAGGCCGGGCCCGGGATGACCATCGTGGCCCCGTGGGTGATGCAGCCCAGGTTGCCCATCACCATCCCGAAGCAGTGGTAGAACGGCACCGGGATCGCCAGCCGGTCGTGCTCGGTGAAGCCGATCGTCTCGGTGGTGAAGTAGCCGTTGTTGAGGATGTTGCGGTGGCTCAGCGTCGCGCCCTTGGGATAGCCCGTGGTGCCCGAGGTGTACTGGATGTTGATCGGGTCG
Organism: Nocardioides luteus; assembly: GCF_000960475.2. Classification (GTDB taxonomy): domain Bacteria; phylum Actinomycetota; class Actinomycetes; order Propionibacteriales; family Nocardioidaceae; genus Nocardioides; species Nocardioides luteus_A. Next base: position 147,448 of record NZ_JZDQ02000004.1, read on the forward strand.
TCCGGGCTCAGCTCGTCGGTGACGTGCTCGCTCAGCGTCTCGCCGGCGCCGGCCTCGAGGAGCGCGGCCCACTCCGGGTCGCCGATGAAGACGGTCCGCTCGAGGTCGGGGCAGTCGCCGCTGACCTCGGCCACCATGCTCCGGTAGTCCGAGGTCTTGAACTCCTGCGCGGAGATCAGGAGCTTGATGCCGGACTGGGTCAGCGCGTACGCCAGCTCGTGGGTGCGGTAGGCCGGGTTGATGTTGACCAGGATCGCGCCGATCTTCGCGGTCGCCACCTGGGTCAGCGTCCACTCCGCGCAGTTGGGCGCCCAGATGCCGACCCGGTCGCCCTTCCCGATCCCGGCCTTGCGGAGACCGACGGCCAGCGCGTCGACGTCGCGGTTCATCTCGGCGTACGTCCAGCGTCTGCCGGTCGCCACCTCGACCAGCGCCTCCCGGTCTCCGAATCTGGCGACGGTGCGGTCGAAGCTGACCCCGATCGTCTCCTCCAGCAGCGGGGTGGTGGTCTCTCCGGCAGCGTAGGAATCCGTCATGAGCCCAGTGTGACCTGAGTCACGGGTGGGTTCAACGGGCCTGCTGAGCATCCTTCGCGATCAGCTCCGAGGCGCGCTCCCCGATCAGGATCGCGGGCGCATTCGTGTGACCGCGCACGATCCTCGGCATCACGGAGGCATCGGCGACGCGGAGGCCTTCGACGCCGCGTACGCGCAGATGGGGGTCGACCACGCTGGCCTCGTCCGTGCCCATCCGGCAGGTGCCGGTCGGGTGGTAGAGGGTGTGGGCGTGCCGGGCCAGCAGCGCGTCGGCGACCTCGTCCGCCGACGAGTCCACGGGTACGTCGGGGCGCAGGAACTTGCCGAGGATGGGCTTGAGCGCGGGCTGCGAGGCGATCTCCAGAGCGACCCGGACGCCCTCGACCATCGCCGCCCGGTCCCTGCCCTCGGGGTCGGAGAGGTAGCGCGGGTCGATGACCGCCTTGGCCGACGGGTCTGTGGAGGCCAGCGTGATCCGGCCGCGGCTGGCCGGGTCGACCAGGATCGGGCCGGCGACGACGGCCTCGCCCGCGAACGGCACCAGGCCCTCGTCGAAGAAGCCGACCGGCGCGAAGATCATCTCGATGTCGGGCGCGTCCAAGTCGGGGCGTGAGCGCAGGAAGCCGTAGGCCTCGCCAACGTTGGAGGTGAGCATCCCGCGCCGGCGCAGCAGGTAGTTGCCCAGGTGACGCAGCGACTCGGCGGTCGCCAGCGAGCCCTGCTCGACCTCCCAGCCGATCCCGGCGACCAGGTGGTCGGTGAGGTTCTCCCCCACCTCCGGCGCGTCGTGGAGGACGTCGATGCCGAGGTCCTTCAGCTGGGCGGCCGGACCGATCCCGGAGAGCATCAGCAGCTGCGGGGTGTTGATCGCACCACCGCAGAGGATCACCTCGCGCCGTGCGGTGATCGTCGTGCGCCGGCCGTCGACGACGGCGTCGACACCGGTCGCGCGGGCGCCGTCGAAGATCACCCGGGACGCCTGCGCGCCGGTGACCACGTTCAGGTTGGCACGCCTGGCAGCGGGCTTGAGGTAGGCCGCGGCCGTGCTCCACCGCGCGCCCCGGCGCTGGGTGACCATGGTCTCGACGTACGCCTCGGGGTTGGGGCCGTTGGCCCGGCCGCGCGGGTAGCCGGCCTGCTCGGCGGCCTGGAGGAAGGACTCGGTGTAGGGCCGGGGGCTGCGCTGCCGCTCGACGCGGACGGGGCCACCGGTGCCGTCCAGGGCGGTGGCGTCCTCGACGTCCTCGAGCTCTGCGTACGTCTGCTTCACGACGTCCCAGCCCCACTCGGGTCCGGCGGCCGCGCCCCATTCCTCGTAGTCGGCCTGGAGGCCCTTGACCCACATCATCGCGTTCATCGAGGACGAGCCGCCGAGCATCCGTCCGCGCGGCCAGTAGATCCGTCGGCCGCCGAGCGCCGGCTGCGGCTCGGTGAAGTAGTCCCAGTCGTGCTCGGACTGGAAGAGCTTGGAGAACGCCGCCGGGATGTGGATGTTCATGCTCTTGTCGCGTGGCCCGGCCTCGAGCAGCGTCACCTGGACGCTCGGGTCCTCGCTGAGTCTCGCCGCGAGCACGGCGCCCGACGATCCGGCCCCCACCACCACGTAGTCGCTGGTCAGTTCCTGGTTCATACCGGATCTCCTTCGTCAGCGTTGACGGGCTCTCGGAAGGCTACCGCCGCGAAGGTGCGGTTGGGGAGGGTCTGCTCGCACTCAGTCGGCGAGGAAGGCGCCCAGGGCGTAGGCGGGGTGGCGGTCGAGGTTGTGACGGCCGCGGTCGTAGCGGCGGGTGGTGCGCGGGTCAGCGTGGCCGGCGGCGTCCTGGACGTCCTCGAGAGGTACGCCGGCCTCGCGGGCTAGGGTGACGAAGGTGTGGCGGAGGCTGTGCGGGGACAGCTTGTCGCCGTGCTCGATGCCGGCGGAGGCACCCAGTCTGCGGATCAGCCGGAAGGCCTCGGAGCGGTGCCAGCGGTTGCCGGTGCTGGTGACGAAGACTGGTCCGTCTGCTCGCGCGTCCAGATAGGCGTCGAGCGCCTGGGAGGTGGCCGGGTTGAGCACGACGTCGCGACGGGCACCGCCCTTGCGGGTGATCGTCAGGACCCGGTGGCCACGGGAGTGGCTCAGGTCGGTCACGTCGGCGCCCAGCGCCTCGGAGATGCGCAGGCCGTCGTGAAGCAGGAGCGTCACCAGCGCGGCGGCGCGGCTGGAGTGATCCCGAGCCGCGGCGAGGAATGCCCGGGCCTCTCCCCTGTCCATGCCCAGCGTCTGGGAGTCGTTGCTGGTCTTGGGGCGCTTGATGTGCTCGGCCGGGGACGAGCTCAGGACGTCCTCCGCGACGCCGTAGCGGTAGAAGCCGGCGATCGCGGAGAGCCGCCGGGCGATCGTCGCCGGGCTCCGCCGGGTCTCGAGGTGGCGGGCGTAGCCGTCGACGATCGCCCGGTTGGCGGCCAGCGGATCGATCTCCAGTGCCGCGCACCAGGCGAACCAGTCGGCGAGGTCTCGTCCGTACGCGGCGCGGGTGTGTCCGGCGTAGGAGAGCAGGAACCTCCTCGCGAGCGCGTCGGCCCTCTTCTCCTGGGGGAGCTCGTTCAGGTCTTCGAGGAAGAGCTCTCTGACGGATTCCGTCACCGAGAGGGCTGTGGTGGGGGCCTGGGGACCATGCTCGATCGCGCTCACAAGCGCACATCATAATGCCGGTTATGTTGTGTGGCGTTCCTGGGTCTCAAAAAGGCTTCGTTTCGTATTCGTTACGTCTTTCGTCACGCTAGGATGACGGAATGACGGAAACGATCGTGGTCGACGAGAAGCTCTGCCGATTCCCCGGCTGTCCCCTGCCAGCGGCGGCTTCGGAGAACGGGAGCGGCCGGCCGCCGGAGTACTGCGACGACCCGACCCACAACCGGGCCGCCGCCTGGCGCGAGCGGAAGCGCCTGCAGCGGCTCGCGGAGGAACGGTCGCCCGAAGAGGCCGCACGGCCTGTCCAGGCAGCCCAGCAGCGGGCAGCGGAGATCACCACCCAGCTCACCCAGCTCGCCGACCGGTTCCTCGACCAGCTCCCGAAGGCGCTCGAGGAACTGCGTACGCTCGGCGACCTCACCGCGGCCGAGGCCCAGATCGCCACCGTGCAGAGCGAGGCGCAGGAGCAGATCGCCGCGGCGAGCGCCCGGGCCGTGCGGGCCGAGCAGGCGCAGCGTACGGCCGAGGCGGAGCGCGACGAGGCGGATGCCGCGGCAGCGGAGGCGCTGGAGGAGTCGGAGCGCTCGGCCGACATCCTGAGGCAGGCACTGGCCGCCACGAGCGCGGCAGAGGAGTCGCGCCACGCCGCGCAGGTGGCGCTGGAGAGAGCCGAGTCCGAGGCGGCGACCGCTGCCGAGACCGCAGCCACGACGATCGCCGCGCTCGAGAAGCAGCTCGCGGAGGCCACGTCCGCCCGTGCGGCGCTGGCCGATGACCTCGACAAGCTCCGGGGCGAGCACGCCTCGGCCGTGCAGCGCCGGCGCAGCGAGACGGCACGCGCCGACCACGCCGAGAAGGCGATGGCGCGCCTGCAGGAGCAGCTGATCGCGGAGAAGAAGGCGTCCGAGAAGGCAGCGGCGAGCGCGGAGGCGACCACCACGGCCCTGCGTACGCAGCGCGACGCCGCCCGCGAGCAGATCGAGGCGCTGCGGGACCAGGTGGCCGACCTCCGCGGCAGCGAGGCAGCGGCGAAGGCGGATCGCGATGCCACCCGAGCCGAGCTGGAGCGTGAGCGGGCCCACGCGAGCGAGCGGCTCGAGGATCTGCGGGCGGCCCACCAGGCCCAGGTGGCACAGCTGGTCGAGCAGATCGAGAGGCGTACGCCGTCGTCCGATGTTCCCGAAGGAGGTGCGTGACACGCGGGACCCCCAGTTGGAGGTGAACGGACGACATCCGCTACTGTTCTTCTCGCAAGCGGACGTAGCTCAGTTGGTAGAGCGCAACCTTGCCAAGGTTGAGGTCGCGAGTTCGAGCCTCGTCGTCCGCTCCACTGCGAGGGCCATCCGATCGGGTGGCCCTCGGTCAATTTCCCGTGGCGAAACCAGTATCTTGCCGTGACTGCTCTAGGATTTCACTGCTCTGGGATATCTGAGACAGACGATCGAAGGACTGTGCGTGGGGGGCGTTGAGTGAGCGGGAAGTTCATCGACGCCTATGCCGTGCTCGAGATCGGTCCGGACGCGGACGATGCGGCCGTGCGCGCGCGCCATCGTGAGCTCGCCAAGCAGTTCCATCCCGACCGTGGCGGCCGCGCCGCCGACGGCGAGCTGATGATGCGCATCAACCGTGCGCGCGACGTGCTTCTCGACCCCGTCGCCCGGGCGACCCTGGACGAGGAGCTCGCCCGGCGCCGGCGAGAAGCCACTCCCCCGGTGACGCCGGCGAGCGCACCTGAGCCTGCCGCCGGCACGCCGCCGCTCAGCCGCGACCGCCGCTGGCGGGCCGCGTGGACCAGCGGGCCTGCGTGGACCACTCCGCCGGCCGACAGCAGCGCGCCCGGCCCGGTGCCGCCGGCGACTGCTCGGGTGCGGCCCTCCGCCAACCGGCTCCGTCAGGCCACGCGTCAGTCCCGAGCCGCGAACTCGGTGCTCTCCTCCCGGCAGCGGCCCGCGGCGCCGAAGCCTCCGCCCGCTCAGCCCACGGCGACAGAGACGCCGCGTCCTCAGCCGGCCGCCCCGCGGCCCCCGACGCCCCAGCCGGTCGCTCCCCAGCCGGTCGCTCCCCAGCCGGTCGCTCCGCAGCCGACGGCTCCTCAGCAGCCTTCCCCGGCGGCCGAGAAACCGGCCCACGCCTGGTCTCTCTACGCCGCGCCGCTCGACGGGGTCTCGGTCGCGTCGCTGCTGGCCAGCGTGCTGATGTGCGGCCCGCTCGGGCTGATCCTCGGCGTCATCGGTCTGTTCCGCACGGCCGACGACAAGCGTCGCGGCCGCTGGGCAGCGATCGCCGGCATCGCCATCAGCAGCCTGACCATCCTGGTGGCGATCGGCTACGTGATGCAGGCGATGTCCGCGCCGGCACCCTGACGCGGAGCCATCATCCTCCGAGCGGCCACTCGGCGATCACCCGGCAGTCGTGGTTCGCGTACCACTGCAGGCTGATCCGGTCCGCGCGACAGCGCGCGGGCAGGTGAGGAGCCAGAGACGTACGCGTCGAGCCGAGGTCCACTCCCCCGGCGACGTGGTCGACGGTCAGGTGCGGCACCGGCTCGAAGAGCCCGTCGTAGGGCGGGCACTGAGGGAACACCGCGCTCAGCTCGGCGGTCAGCGCGGCGAACGGCTCCGCGGGTTCGGGATGCAGATAGATCGTGCCACCGGCGAAGAGGCGTACGTCCTCGAGCACGAAGTCGAACGCCCGTGCCGCGGCCGCGATCTTCCCGACCAGCCTCAGGTCGTCGCTGGTGGGCGAGGCGAGGAACGGCGCGAGCAGGGTGATGTGCGCATGGACGAACGCCGGGTCGGTCGACACGAACGAGTCGTCGTAGTGGCGTGTCCGCTCCAGGACGTACGTCTCCAGCTCGGGCACCGGGACGACGAGCACCGAGTGCCCGGCCGATGCCGGCGCTGCGCCCTGGGTGTTCGTCATGGACCGGATTGTCGCCGACGCCCGGCGGCTCGGCTAGGGTGCCCGGGTGTCTACGCCTGAGATGCCCGCGGAACTGCTCAAGCACGCTCTCGACGCCACGGGGTTCATGCCTCCCGAGGAGGGCATCGCGCTGTTCGAGTACGCCGTGGAGCGGTTGCCTCACGGCCCGGCGGTCGAGATCGGCACCTACTGCGGGAAGTCGTCGGTCTACCTGGGCGCCGCGGCGAAGCTGACCGGTGGCACGGTCTTCACCGTCGACCACCACCACGGCAGCGAGGAGAACCAGGCCGGCTGGGAGCACCACGACACGACCCTGGTCGACCCTTCCACCGGACGCCTCGACACGCTGCCGACCTTCCGGCGCACCATCGAGCAGGCCGGCCTGGAGGACGAGGTGGTCGCGGTGATCGGCACCTCGACGACCGTGAGCCGGTGGTGGACCACGCCGGTCTCGTTCCTCTTCATCGACGGCGGCCACGGCGTGGAGCCGGCGCAGCTTGACTACCGCGGCTGGGCGCCGAAGGTGATGCCGGGTGGCCTGCTGCTGGTCCACGACGTGTTCCCCGACCCGGCCGACGGCGGCCGGCCGCCGTACGAGGAGATCTACCTCCCCGCGCTCGCCTCGAGGCAGTTCGAGGAGATCGACGCGGTCGGGTCGCTGCGGGTCCTGCGCCGGCTCAGCTGACCCCGGCCGGGCTCGTCTCGCACCCACACTCCAGCGCCAGCTCCTCGAACGGAGCCGCGAGGGAGGTGCCGCGCATGATCCCGGAGCCTGCGGTGGAGCCGCCGTAGCGCTCCCCGAGCGCGTCCGCGGCGAGGATGACGGCGGCGGCGGTGAAGGTCGAGTGCTCCTCGGGCCAGAACGCGTTGGGGTTCGGGTTGGGGTAGTCGGGCGACTCGTAGACCCAGCCGGTCCAGTAGCCGCCGTCCTCGGCGCGCAGGTGCTGCATGTCCGTCAGCAGCGTCAGCGCCCGGCGGTGGTCACCGAGGTTGTCGAGCGCCATCACCAGCTCGCAGGTCTCCGCACCGGTGACCCACGGGTTGGTGTCGACGCAGAGGGCGCCGAGGCCGGGGCGTACGAAGTGGTCCCAGCGGGACCGGATCAGGTCGTGCCCGGCCGCGCCGACGACGGCGCCGCCGAGGACCGGGTAGTACCAGTCCATCGAGTGGTGCGACTTGTCCTCGAACGAGTCGCGGTGATGGCGCAGCGCGTGGCCGAGGCGGCCGCCGACGATCTCCCACTCCGGCTGCGGGTCGTCCATCAGGTCGGCCAGGGCGACGCCGGCGCGCAGCGACTGGTAGATCGAGGAGGAGCCGGTGAGCAGCGCGAACGGGTCGCGCGGCGTCCAGGCGATCCCACCGAAGGGCAGCTGCAGGCCGACCACGAAGTCGAGCCCGGCGCGTACGGAGGGCCAGTGCCGTTCCACGAACGCCCGATCGCGCCGGATCAGCCAGTGGTGCCAGAGCCCGACCGCGAAGTAGGCGGACATGTTGGACTCGCCGATCGTCTCCACCGCAGCCCCGGAGACGATCTTCATCGGCCAGGAGCCGTCGGCGTTCTGGAGAGTCGGGATCCACGAGTACGCAGCCTCGGCCTCCTCCACCAGGCCACCGACGAGCAGCCCCATCGCCGCCTCGACGTGGTTCCAGATGTCGGTGTGCTGGCCGGGCACCCACGGGATCGCGCCCGACGGCTCCTGGGCGCGGGCGATCGACCCGGCCGTGGCGACGATCTGGGCAGGGGTCAGCACCCCGTCGACGTACGGGATCTCGACTCTCATCCGCGAATCAGTCGGCCGTGGTCGGGTCGGAGGCGACCGGATGCGGCTTGCGGAAGTAGAGGACCATGCTCTTGCCGATCACCGGGTCGAGGACCTTGCCGGCCAGGCGCAGCGGCAGCGGGTTCTTCATGATCTCCCAGACCAGGAGCTGGTGATACACCTTCACCAAGACGTGCTTGTCGTTGTCGACGCCGACGGCGGACTTCAGCCACCAGTAGGGCGCGTGCAGGCCATGGGCGTAGGACTTGCCCTCGAAGATCATCGCCTCGCCGGGGGTGCCGTCGTTGGGGCGGCCGGCCTTGGTGACCTTGTCGATCAGCTCGTGGTCGGTGTAGATGCGGATGTGGCCACCGGTGGTGTTGTGGTAGTCCGCCGACAGCTTCCAGTTGACGACCTCGGGCAGCCAGCGCGGCACCGAGATGGCCAGGGTGCCGCCGGGCCGGAGCACCCGGACGAGCTCCTTGATCGCGTCGACGTCGTGGTGGATGTGCTCGAGCACCTCGGCGGCCACGATCCGGTCGAACTCACCGTCGGCGAACGGTAGGGAGAGCGCGTCGCCCTCCTTCACCTCGGCGTTCGCGCCCTCGGGGACCTCCTCGCGCATCGCGAAGAACCACTCCGAGACCTTGGCGAGCTCCTCCGCGTCCTGGTCGAAGGCGATCACGTCGGCACCGCGGCGATACATCTCGAAGGCGTGCCGGCCACCGCCGGCACCCATGTCGAGCACGCGCTCTCCGGCCTTCAGGCCAAGGCGGTCGAAGTCAACGGTGAGCACGGCTCACTTCCTCTCGTCTGTGTGGAACTCGTCGATGGACTGCTGATAGAGGGCCGTCATCCGCTCGGCGACGGCGTGCCAGGAGAAGTGCTCCTCGACCCGGGCGCGCCCCGCGGCCGAGTAGCGGGCCCGGCGCTCGGGGTCGTCGAGCAGCGCCGCGACGGCCTGCTCGAGCTCCTCGGTGTCGCCCGGGGTGACCAGCTTCGCGCACAGGTCGTCGGGGCCGACGACCTCGGGGATCGCGCCGGCGCGAGAGACGACGAGCGGGGTCCCGCACGCCATCAGCTCGGCGGTGGGCAGCGAGAAGCCCTCGTAGAGCGAGGGCACGCAGGCGATCTCCGCGGAGCCCATCAGCTCGACGAGCTCGGCGTCGGAGATGCCGTTGACGAAACGTACGTGGTCCTTGATCGCGAGCTTCTCGATGAGCTGCTCGGTCGGCCCGCCCTTCTTGGGCTTGGAGACCAGGACCAGCTCGAGGTCACGCTCGGTGCGCAGCTTGGCGAAGGCCTCCAGCAGGAACGCGATGCCCTTCAGCGGGGCGTCCGCGCTGGCCATGGCCAGGATCCGGCCCTCGACGCGCGGCGTGGTCGGCGGCACGAACTCCTCGGGGACGCCGAGGTGCACGGTCTGCACCCGCTCCGAGGGGACGCCGAAGTCGGTGAGGATGTCGCGCTTGGAGTTGTCCGAGGGCGTGATCACGTGGCGGAGCTGCGAGGCGACCTTGGCCTGCATCTTCACGAACGAGTACCAGCGCCAGACACCGAACTTCTTCTTCCAGCCCTCGGCGCTCTCCAGCTCGATGCGCCGGTCGAAGGAGATCGGGTGGTGGATCGTGGTCACCAGCGGCAGGCCGAGCTCGGGCTCGATGCTGAGCAGCGGCGTGGCCAGGGTCTGGTTGTCGTGGACGATGTCGAAGTCGTCCGTGCGCTCCTTCAGGACCTTGAGGACGCGCTTGGCGAAGGTCAGCGGCTCCGGGAAGGCACCCGTGCGCATCCGCGCCCACTCCTCGACGTCGACCAGGTCGCGGATCTCGGAGAGCTTCGGATTGCCGAACGGGTTGGGCTCCTCGTAGAGGCCCAGGCTCGGCACCTTGGTGAGGGTGACGCCCTCCCCGTCGAGGTCGAGATCGGGATAGGGCTGCCCGGAGAAGACCTCCACGGTGTGCCCGAGCTTGGCGAGCTCCCTGCTCAGATGGCGGATATAGACGCCTTGACCGCCGACGTGCGGCTTGCTGCGATACGACAGCAGAGCGATCCGCATCCGCCACCTCCCTCGAAACTGGGCAGAGAAAACTAGAACGTGTTCTATACTAGCAGGTAGCCAGCGCCAGTCACTCTAATGCAGCCGCTTCAACAGACGGTGTCGGGCTGGGCGTCTAGGCTGGTGGTGTGGAGGGTTTCTGGACCCGGTTCCGTCTCGATCCGAGGCAGACCGACAACGCACGCATGCGCGCCTCCGATGCCGATCGCGAGGTGGTGCGCACCGTTCTCGCCGACGCCTTCGCCGACGGCCGGCTGACCCGTGAGGAGCACGACGAGAGGGTCGGCACCCTGCTCGAGGCCCGTACGCTCGGCGAGCTGCCCGCACTGGTCGACGATCTGGTGGTCGTCTCGCCGGTTCCGGCGGAGGCCGCGGAGAACCTGCCCGAGGCGCTCAGCTTCCGCGAGCAGGGGGCGGCTGCGTACCGCAAGGAGTTCCAGGAGGCGATCGCCACCTTCCTGATGGTCAGCCTCATCACCTGGGGCATCTGGCTGTTCACCAGCGGACCCGGCGGGCATCCCTGGCCGATCTACCCGATGCTCTTCCTCGTCGTGAACCTGGTCGGCACCGGCGTACGCCGCGAGGCGATCGTGCAGCGCGAGGTGCACCGCCTCGAGAAGAAGGCCGCCAAGAAGGCGGCGAAGAAGGCCGAGCGGGCCGAGATCGAGGCAGCCCCCGAGACTGCCGCCCCGATCCTCGACCCGCAGGTGGACCAGTCCGAGAAGGACCGGCCCACCGATCCCGCCTAGGCGCCCAGCTGTGGGTCGCTCACGGAGGGACGTCCGTTCTCCAGGTGGCCGGCGAACCCGCGTGCCCAGGTGGTGCCCGGGACCGTGAGGGTCAGGTCGTACCAGCCTCCGGTGGCGCGGGTGTCGAGGTGGGGCGAGCGGATCCTGCCTGCGTACGCGCTGGTGATCTCGGCCTTCTTCGGCGCGGCCACGGTGAGCCGCTGGGTGCGACCCTCCTGCCGCACGGTGGCGGGAGCCGGGTCCGCGCCGGCGGTGCCGGCGTAGGAGCGGAAGAACCCGTTGGGGCCGTGCAGGTGGATCTCGTAGTCGCCGCTGACCGGCCAGCGCACGGTGATGCTCTCGCCGGCGCCGACGGTGTAGCTGTGCGGCGCGCCCTGCGGAGCGAGCAGCCGGGCCTGGAAGTGGGCGCCGACGGTGCCGGTGTTGCGGATCTCGACGGCGATCGCGCCCGCTGCGGCGGTCTCGATCACCTCGAGCCGGTAGGGGGTCGGTCGCGCCGGGCGGGTGCCGCGCTCCTGCTTCGGCATCGTCCCCTTCGCCGGGGTCTTCGGGGAGTAGGAGGGGTGCCGCTCGCGGTCGGCCGGCTCCCACGCGCTCGTGTCCGGCAGCGCCGGCGGCTCGGCGGTGCGGGAGAAGTCGAAGGCCGAGGTCAGGTCGCCGCACACGGCGCGACGCCACGGGGTGATGTTGGGCTCGGCGACCCCGAAGCGCTCCTCCATGAACCGCAGGATCGAGGTGTGGTCGAAGGTCTCCGAGGCGACGTAGCCGCCAACGCTCCAGGGCGAGACGACGAACATCGGCACCCGCGGGCCGAGACCATAGTGGCCGTCGCCGTGGGAGCCGGTGTAGAGCTCGTGCTCGGTCGAGACGGTCGACTCCCCCGGCACCAGCGGGCTGCTGATGTGCGGCGGGACGAGGTGGTCGAAGAAGCCGTCGTTCTCGTCGTAGGTGATGAACAGCGCGGTCTTCGCCCATACCTCGGGGTTCGAGGTGAGCGCGTCGAGAACCTTGGAGATGTACCAGGCGCCGTAGTTGGTCGGCCAGTTCGAGTGCTCGGAGAAGGCCTCCGGCGCCGCGATCCAGCTGACCGAGGGCAGCCTGCCGGCCTCGACGTCGGCGCGCAGGATCTCGAAGTAGTCCTGGCCGTCGATCGCACGGGTGCCGGTGCGGGCCTTCTCGAAGAGCGGGTCGCCGGGCTGGGCGTCCTGGAAGCTGGTGAAGTAGAGCAGCGAGTTGTCGCCGTAGTTTCCGATGTAGGCGTCCTTGGTCCAGCCCCACCAGTTCTCGCCCTCGGCGTTCAGCCCGGTGCCCTCGTCCTGGTAGACCTTCCAGCTGACGCCGGCGGCCTCGAGCCGTTCCGCGTAGGTGGTCCAGCCGTAGCCGGCCTCGTCGTTGTAGAGCACCGGCCCGCCGCCCTTGCCGTCGTTGCCCGTCCAGCCCGACAGCATGTAGTAGCGGTTGGGGTCGGTGTTTCCGATGAAGGAGCAGTAGTAGGCGTCGCACACCGTGAACGCGTCCGCCAGCGCGAAGTGGAACGCCGCGTCCTGCCGTTCGAGGTACGCCATCGTGGTGGTGCCCTTCGCCGGCACCCACTGGTCGTAGCGACCGCGGTTGAACGCCTGCTGGCCGTCGGGCCAGCTGTGCGGGAGCCCCTCGAGGAAGGCGGCACCCAGGTCGTCGACCTCCGGGTGGAACGGGAGCAGCTCGCCGTTCCCGTTCGGCTGGTGCCACACCGGCTTGCCCGAGGGCAGGATCGCCGGGTGCGGGTCGCCGAAGCCGCGGACGCCGCGCAGCGTGCCCAGATAGTGCTCGAAGCTGCGGTTCTCCTGCATCAGGACGACCACGTGCTCGATGTCGCGGATCGTTCCGGTCCGGCGGGCGGCGGGGATGGAGGCGGCTCGCGCGATGCTCTGGTCGAGCATGGTCAGGGCGGCGGCGCCGCCGGCGAGTCCGAGGAACCGACGACGATCGATGTCAACCACAGGTGCTCCTTCAGCGTGGGGGTGGAACGCCACCATCGCCGCTCAGATGTTCACCGCGGCAACAGATGACTGGTCGTCAGGTGTCCGGCGGGCGAAGACTTCGCCCGCGGGCCGCGGGGTCGGCACGGTTTGCGCGGTCAGGCCGAAGACCTCCGGCCGCAGGCGGTGGCGCAGCTGCGCGGTGACGTACGCGGCGACGAGGAACATCACCAGGTCGGCGGCGATCAGCGCGAACAGCCAGGAGGCGTCGGCCGGGCCGTCGATCCGCTGCTGGATGTGGAGGTGGGCGACCATCGCCGAGACGATGAATCCGGCGCCGGCGTAGAGCGTGATCCGCAGGTCGACCGTCTCCTCGTCGACACCGCGGACCCAGCGCCGGCCGACGCGGAGGAGCGCGAGCGAGGTCAGCGCGGCGATCACCGGGAGGAACGGCATCGCGTAGCGCGCGTGGATCCAGCCGCCGCCGGCGTGGAAGGAGGCCAGGTTGATGATGATGATGACGCAGTAGATGCCCATCAGCGCCCGCACGGCCAGGTTCAGCCGGCGTTCCAGGAGCGTCGGCTCCGGTCCGGGGAACACGACACGGCGCATCATCCCGTCGGGCCGCGGCCGGGCCCTCGCGTTGACGTCGACCACCATGCCGGTGACGGTGACGGCCAGCGTCGCCGCGGCGGCCACGATCCAGATCTTCGGGATGACGTCGTCGGCCCACAGCGAGCCGTAGAGGTGCAGGTAGAGCTCGGGGTTGACCAGCTGGAAGAGCGTGTCACCGTGGGTCTGCCGGGAGAACTTCTCGAAGAGCGCCGCGGAGGCGGTCGGGTCGCCGTAGAGCACGATGTTGCGTACGTAGAACCAGCCGATCACGACCACCGGCGCGAGCCCGATCCGGGCGGCCAGGAGCACACCCCGGCGGAACGTACGCAGGGTCGGGTCGCGCAGCCACAGCGCGGCCAGCACACAGCCACCGAGCACGAGGACCGCCACCAGGCCGGTCGAGCGGAAGCTGGCCGCGGCGACGCCGGCGACCGTCGCCCAGATCAGCCGGTCGCGGGTGACGCCTTCGCGGACCATCTGGAAGCCCAGGAGCAGCGTCAGCGAGGCCGCGACCGTGCCCCAGCCGTCGTTGTAGATCGCGCCGCCGTCGTAGGTCACCGCGCCGCAGCCGAGCACCATCGCCGCGGAGAGCACCGGCACCACCCGGCGCCTGGGCACCAGCTCGCGGGCCAGCAGCCCGACCAGGATGATGCTCAGCGCGTAGCCGAGCGCGTTGAGCAGCCGCATCCCCAGCAGCGTCACGCCGACGTTGCCGACGGCGTCGCCGAGCCACACCAGCGGCACACTCATCACGTAGAACAGCGGCGGGTGGTTGGCGACCCAGATGTCACGACGCGGCTCGTCGAGCCCGAAGAGCGCCTCGGCGAACTGCGGATAGCGCACGGGGTCGGCCGGGGTGTTCGTGTCGATCGTCGGCAGCACGCCCTGGGACAGCACGATCGCGTACGCCGCGTGCTGCTTCTCGTCCGCCTTCAGCAGCGCCGGCATCCCGATCGCGTACTGCGCGCTCATCGCGAAGCCGAGCGCCCCCAGCAGGAGCAGGCATACGGTCACCTGGGACAGCGAGCGCGGAGGCGTGGGCACCTCGACAAGCTAGTGCTCCTCGGTGCCGTTCAGGTGACGTCTGGGCGAACGGTGTCGATCGCTTTCAGTCGGCGACCATCGAGGAGCCGGCAGCGACCTGCTCGCGGGTCGTACGCCGCCGCACGTCGCGCCGGTGGCGCCAGATCTGCACCACGCCGACGCCCCAGAACAGGTACTGCACCGACATCGCCCAGCGGAACGCCTCCGGCGTGTAGGAGGTCGAGTCGCCCGCGGTGCGCCAGTCGAGGATCCAGCCGACCAGCACGATCACGAGCAGCGCGGCGACGAAGCCGCCCTGGTTGATGATCCCGCTGGCGCTGGCCATGCGGGCGGGCGGGTTGCTGGTGCGGCCGACGTCGAAGCCGATCATGGAGGCGGGGCCGCCGAAACCGACCACGCACATCAGGAGCAGCAGGACCGGCAGCGGCGCCTCACCCGGCCAGGCGAGCACGAGGGTCCACACGGATGCGATCACCGCGATCATCGTCAGCGCCAGCGTCGAGCGGTGCCAGGGATGGCGGCCGGCGAGGATCCCCATCACCGGGCCCGCGGCCAGGGCGGCGACGACGGTGACCGAGAGCAGGGTGCCGGCGAGGGTGTCGGAGAGCCCTTCGGAGGTCACCAGGAACGGGAAGCCCCACAGCAGCCCCATCAGGTGGGAGCTGAACGGGGTGGAGAAGTGGATCCAGAAGCCGAGGCGGGTGCCGGGCTGGTACCAGGACGCCTTCAGGCTCCGGAAGACCTCGCGCGGGTTGAGCGCGATGCCGCGGCGGTGCCGGGTGCCCGGGCCGTCGTGGACGAAGAGCAGCAGGAGGACCAGCAGGACCGGGCCGATGAGGGCGGCCGTCAGGTAGGCGCGGGTCCAGCCGAGGTGGCCGAGCGCCCAGGTCATCGGGACGGCGGCGGCGATCGCGCCGATCTGGCCGATGGTGCCGGTCAGCTGGCTGACCAGCGGCACCTTGCGGGTCGGGAACCACGACGGCACCAGCCGCAGCACGCAGATGAACGTCATCGCGTCGCCCATCCCCACGAACGTACGTGCCAGCAGCGCCAGCGGGTAGGAGTCGGCGAAGGCGAAGCCGGCCTGTGCCACGGCCAGGATCACGGCCCCTGCCGAGAGGACCGTACGCGACCCGAACCGGTCCACCAGCAGCCCGACCGGCACCTGCATGAGCGCGTAGACGAGCAGCTGGAGCATCGTGAAGACGGCCAGCTGGCTGGCGCCGATCCCGAAGCGCTCGGTGGCCACCAGCCCGGCGACGGCGAGGCTGCTGCGATGGAAGACCGCCAGCCCGTAGACCGCTACGCCGATGCCCCACACGAGCCATGAGCGTGCGGATGACTGGGGATCTTCGTGGCTCACATAGGGATGCTACGGGGTCTTCGGGGTTGACGAGGTCGCGGTGCTGGCCCGTGGACGGCTGGGAGCGACCTCGGTCACAGCCCCGGTCTGCACCGGCGCGGCCAGGGTGCGGGCGGCGTCGAACGTGCCGGGTCGCATCCGCCTGCGCAGCTCGGTGGCGACGTAAGCGGCGACGGCGAACATCACCAGGTCGGCCGCCACCAGGGCGACCAGCGCGAAGGTGCTGCTGACCGGCCCGTCGACGTACTGCTCGGTGTCGAGGTGGCAGACCAGGCCCACGACCATGAAGGCCAGCGAGACGCCCAGGCCGATGCGCAGGTCGCGCGCCTCGTCGATCGCGGTCGGCCCCGGGTGCGGTCCCGTCGGGATGGATCGGAGCGGGAAGACGCGACCCAGGCGCAGCGCGGCGAGCCCGGCGCCGGCGGCGAGGAACGGCAGGAACGGCACCGCGTAGCGGGCGTGGATCCAGCCGCCGCCGGCGATGAACCCGGCGACGTTGACGAGGATCAGCAGGCAGTAGCCGCCCAGCAGGGCCCAGATCGCCAGGTCCTGGCGGTGCTGCATCGTGCTCTGCGGAGCGAGGCTGATGCGGCGCAGGACACCGGTGCGGCGTGGGTTGGCCTTCGCGGCCGCATCGAGCACCAGGCCGACCACGGTGAGCGTGAGCACGATGACCGCCGCCTGGCTCCAGGTGTTCGCGATGTTGCCGTCGGTCCACAGGCTCCCGAGGAGGTGACCGTAGAACTCCGGGTTGACCAGCTGGAACAGCGTGGTGCCGTTGGGCTCGCGCCCGAACTTCTCGAAGAGCGAGCTCGACGCGGTCGCGTCACCGTAGATCTGGATGTTGCGCACGTAGAACCAGCCGAACACGACCACCGGTGCCATCCCGATGCACGCCGCGATCGCGACCGCGCGCCAGAAGGAACCCCGCAGGAACGTACGCAGCGACGGCTCCCGCAGCCACATGGCCACCAGCACGCAGAGGCCGAGGAAGAAGACCGCAACCAGGCCGGTCGAGCGGAGCCCGGCCGCCGCGACCCCGACCGCGGCCGCGGCGATCAGGCGCTCGCGAGTCACCCCCTGGCGGATCATCCGGAACCCGAGGAAGAGCGTCAGGAAGGCCGCTGCCGATGACCAGCCGTCGTTGTAGATCCCGCCCCCGAGGAACGTCATCGCGCCACAGCCGATGCACATCGCGGCCGCGATCACCGGCACCGCGGGGCGCCTGGGCACGAGCTCACGCGCCAGCAGACCGACCATCACCGTGGTCAGGGCGAAGCCGAGGGCGTTGAGCAGCCGCATCCCCAGCAGGGTCAGCCCCGGGGAGCCGACCGCGTCGCCGAGCCACACCAGCGGCTGGCTCATCACGTAGAACAGCGGCGGGTGGTTGGCCACCCAGATGTCGCGGTGGGCCTCGTCGGCCCCGAAGAGGCTCTCGGCGAGCTGCGGGTAGCGCACCGGGTCGTCGGGGATGTCGGTGTCGATCGTCGGCAGCGTTCCCTGGGAGAGCGCCACCGCGTACGCCGCATGGGCCCGCTCGTCCGCCTTGAACAGGGCGGGCATCGCGATCGCCACCTGGGCGCTCATCGCGAAGCCGAGCACGCCCAGGAGCAGGACGCAGATCGTGGACTGGGACATGGAGACCCGAGGGACAGACACGCTTCCGACGCTAGCTCGCGAAACTGACGGGACACGCGGCCCACGGCTCACAGGCGGTGAACAGAGCGCGACGTGCGGGTGAGCGATCGTCGACGCCAGGCTTGTTCGTGGTGGGTCGTTCGTGGTGGGTCGTTCGCGAAGCGGCTACTTCGTCGCCGGCGCGCTCGCTTCGCTCGCGCGCCGCTCCTCGTTCGTCGGGAGCCGGCGTAAACCCTAGATGGCGCCTTCGGCGCGACGGGGGCTTACGCCGGCTCCCTCCTCACTTCGTCGCCTCCATCATCTGCCGCAGCTCCTTCTTGAGCTCGGAGATCTCGTCACGCAGCCGGGCGGCGACCTCGAACTGGAGCTCGGCGGCGGCGCCCTTCATCTGGTCGGTGAGGTCGCCGATGAGCTGGGCCAGGTCGGAGGACGGCAGGCCGACGAGGCCGCGTTCGCGGGCCTCGCGGGCGGCGTCGCCGAGCATCGGGGTCGGGGACTTCGCCGCCGTCTTACCGGCTCGACCCTTGGCCTCGGTGCCGGCCCAGGTGTTGAGCAGCTCCTGGGTGGACTCGTCCTCGCGGGCGAGCATGTCGGTGATGTCGGCGATCTTCTTGCGCAGCGGCTGCGGGTCGATGCCGTTGGCCTCGTTGTAGGCCATCTGGATGGCGCGACGGCGGTTGGTCTCCTCGATCGCCGACTCCATGGAGGGGGTGATCTTGTCGGCGTACATGTGCACCTGGCCGGAGACGTTTCGGGCCGCACGGCCGATCGTCTGGATCAGCGACTTGTCCGAGCGGAGGAAGCCCTCCTTGTCGGCGTCGAGGATCGAGACCAGCGACACCTCCGGGAGGTCGAGGCCCTCACGGAGGAGGTTGATGCCGACGAGGACGTCGTACTCCCCCAGCCGCAGGTCGCGGAGGAGCTCGATCCGCTTGAGGGTGTCGACCTCGGAGTGCAGGTAGCGGGTGCGGATCCCGGCGTCGAGGAGGTAGTCGGTGAGGTCCTCGGACATCTTCTTGGTGAGCGTGGTGACCAGGACGCGCTCGTTCTTGGCGACCCGGTCGTTGATCTCGCCGATCAGGTCGTCGATCTGGCCCTTGGTCGGCTTGATGATCACCTCGGGGTCGATCAGGCCGGTCGGGCGGATGATCTGCTCGACGGTGTCGCCACCGACCTTGTCGAGCTCGTAGTCGCCCGGGGTCGCGGAGAGGTAGATGGTCTGGCCGATCCGGTCCAGGAACTCCTCCCACTTCAGCGGGCGGTTGTCCTGCGCGCTGGGCAGCCGGAACCCGTGCTCGACCAGGTTGCGCTTGCGGGACATGTCGCCCTCATACATCCCGCCGACCTGCGGGACCGCGACGTGGGACTCGTCGACGACGAGGACGAAGTCCTCGGGGAAGTAGTCGAGCAGGCAGTTGGGCGCCGAGCCGCGCTCGCGGCCGTCGATGTGCATCGAGTAGTTCTCGATCCCGGAGCACGAGCCGACCTGGCGCATCATCTCGATGTCGTAGGTCGTACGCATCCGCAGCCGCTGCGCCTCGAGCATCTTGCCCTGCTTCTCGAAGGTGCTCAACTGCTGGTCGAGCTCGGCCTCGATGCCATTGATCGCGCGCTCCATGCGCTCGGGACCGGCGACGTAGTGGGTCGCCGGGAAGACGTAGAGCTCCTGGTCCTCGGTGAGCACCTCGCCGGTGACCGCGTGCAGCGTCATCAGCCGCTCGATCTCGTCGCCGAAGAACTCGATCCGGACCGCGTGCTCCTCGTAGACCGGGAAGATCTCCAGGGTGTCGCCGCGCACCCGGAACGTGCCGCGGGTGAAGGAGAGGTCGTTGCGGGTGTATTGGATCTCCACCAGCCGGCGCAGGATCGAGTCGCGGTCGTGCTCCTCACCCACCCGCAGCCGGATCATCCGGTCGACGTACTCCTGCGGGGTGCCGAGACCGTAGATGCACGACACCGTGCTCACCACGATCACATCGCGCCTGGTCAGCAGCGAGTTGGTGGCCGAGTGACGCAGCCGCTCGACCTCCTCGTTGATCGAGGAGTCCTTCTCGATGTAGGTGTCGGTCTGGGGGACGTACGCCTCCGGCTGGTAGTAGTCGTAGTAGGAGACGAAGTATTCGACCGCGTTGTCCGGGAAGAGCTGACGCAGCTCGTTGGCGAACTGGGCGGCGAGGGTCTTGTTGGGCTGCAGCACCAGCATCGGACGCTGCAGCTGCTCGGCGGTCCAGGCCACCGTCGCCGTCTTTCCGGTGCCGGTCGCGCCGAGGAGGACGACGTCCTTGACGCCGTCCCTGATCCGCTTGGTGATCTCCGCGATCGCCGCCGGTTGGTCGCCCGAGGGCTGGTAGTCGGAGACCACCTTGAACGGGGCGACACGACGCTCGAGATCGGTGACAGGACGCATGACACCAAGGCTACGCGGGACCACCGACAGTTTCGGCTGCGATCGCCTCGCTGCGCCCGACGACAGAGCGCCTCCGCGTCGGCGGGCCCCAGACCAGCGGCAGCACGACGGCGGCGGCCGCGCAGAGCGCGCCGACCCCTAGCACCACGTACGGCAGTGGCCTGATCTCGGGCAGCATCCGATCCATCCCCAGGTGGATCTGCGTGCGCACCGACACGGAGAAGGTCGCGGCGGCCATCCCCATCAGGAACGCCGAGATCAGCGCCGCCGCGATCTCCTCGCGCCGGCGGATCTCGCCCCACGGCAGTGCGTCGACGATGGCCAGCAGGCCCACCGAGAGCACGATCGCCACCAGCGGCATGATCGTCATCAGGTAGCGCTCGTGCGGGTTCCCTCCCCCGGAGCGGAACTGGGCGAGGTTGACGATGATCACGAAGGCGTGCGCGATGAGCACGAGCAGACCGACGGTCGCCACCGACGGCACCCGGGGCGCGCCGACGACCAGGCCCTGCTCACGCCCGTGGTCCCGCAGGCGCGCGCCGACCCCGAGAGCCAGGCCGAGCAGCGCGACGAGGGTGATGGTGTCGATCACCCAGTGCAGGCCGGTGCCGCGCAGCTGATACGGCACCCAGAGATGGTCGTACCAGCCGTGCCAGAAGCGCGGCGCGGTCATCACCTCGAACCAGGTGTCGACCTGGACCCGCTGGTAGCGCTCCAGGAGCGCCGTGCTCGCGGTCGCGTCGCCGTAGAGCACGATGTTGCGTACGTAGAACCAGCCGATCGCCAGGCCCGGCACCCCGGTGGCGATCGCAGTCAGCCAGGTCGCCCGGAGGAAGCCCTTCCGGCCACGGTCGCGGAGCAGCAGCGTCACTCCGAGCGCGGCGCCGCACATGATCACCGTGATCACCCCGGGTGCCTTGGTCGCCGCGGCCAGGGTGCCGGCGACGGCCATCACGATCATCCGGTTGCGGGTCACCCCGAGGCGGAGGATGCGCAGGGTCGCGAGCACGGTCAGGGACGAGGCGGCCACCGCGAGGCTGTCGTTCATGATGAAGCCGGCCGAGACCGCCAGCACCGCCGGGGAGGCGGTGATCGCGGTGGCCAGCAGCGCGGCGGCCGGTCGCCGCGGGGTCACCTCGAAGGCGATCAGCCCGACCAGGAACACCAGCGCCCCGTACGCCAGAGCGCTCGTCACCCGCATCCCGGCGATCAGCACCTGTGGGTTGTCGAGCGTGTCGGCGAGCGCGACCCACGGCACGCCGAGGAGGTAGTAGAGCGGCGGATGGTTGGCGGTCCAGATCATCCGGTGGCGATCGAACTCCTCCCGGTTCGCGCCGCGGGTGATCTGCGGGAAGCGGTCCCTGTCCTGGGCCACGGGCGTGTCGATCGTGGGCAGCTCGCCGCCGTGGAGCGTGATGGCGTACGACGCGTTCGGGCCCTCGTCACGGGCGTGGTAGGACAGCGCCTGGGTGGTCGCGAAGTAGAGGCTCATCGACGCCGCGAAGGCGGCCAGCAGGGCGAGGACGGCGACCAGCCGGGCCGACGGCCTGGCAGGCGCGTCCGTCGGCTCGGAGGCCAGGACCGCAGCGGCGTGACTCATCACACGACTCCCGTGGGTTGGGCAGTACGAGCCGCACCTTCGCGAGCTCGCGTGGGACCCTAGAGCACATCGATGGCCCACCGTGCAGGTCACGCCGGATCAGAAGGTGAACGCCTGGCGAACCTCGTCCTCCGTCAGGCCGTAGTCGGCGAGGCGGTAGTCGTGCCTGGGCCGGGCGCTCCCGGAGCGGGACTCGGCGTCGATGCGGGCGACCTCGGCGCGGGCGGCGTCGCTCCACGGGATGTCGAAGTGGGCGTAGATGCCCTCGACGGTGCCGACAGGGTCCTTGACGAATCCCCGGTAGTCGACGTCGAGGAACTGCGCCTGGTCATAACGCTGCCGGGCTTCGCCGAAGGAGCGCCAGGATCGGGAGAGCATCTCCAGCTGGGTCGCCCCGATGGTCTCGCCGACGAACGTGGTCGACATGCCCGCGGTCGCCTCGGCGGAGAGCGAGCAGCCGGAGGCGACCGAGACCACCGGGTCCCGGTGGGTGACCACGACGAGCGCGTCCGGGTAGACCTCCATCAGCGCGTCGAGGGCGACCAGGTGGGACGGGTTCTTGAGCACCCAGCGCTTGTCGGTGTCGTTGAGCCCGATGAGCTGCAGCGAGCGGCGATGGTGCTCGTACGCGTCGCGCCAGTCCTGCTTCGCCAGCCAGGCCGAGTAGCGCGGGACGTTGGCCAGCGACTCGAACGAGATCGACTTGCCGCTCTGCCGCAGCACCCGCCAGCACTCCTCCACGCTGGTCGCGTCCATGTAGTGGATCCCCATGAACTCGGGGTTGGTGACGTGATGCTGCCGGTAGGCGTTCTGCAGCGCGTCGAAAACCGGGTCGTCCTCCCAGGTCTCGCGCGGCGGCCGAGGCTGGGGGAACTCGGTCAGCCAGGTCTCCAGACCCTGGTGCGCCGGGTCGGCGGCCAAGAGCCGGTGCAGGGCGGTGGTGCCGGTGCGGACGAGCCCGGTGACGAAGATCGGCCGCTCGATGCGTACGTCCTGGTGCTGGGGGAACTCCGCGAGCCGGGCCTGCGTCATCAGCCGGCCGACGAGGGCCGACTTCACCTGGGCGCGGTGGAAGTAGTTGCCGACCGGGGTCAGCCCGGCCTCGGGCGAGGCGAGATCCTCGACGAGGAGTCGCAGCCCCTCCTCGTGGTCGGTCCCCCCGAAGTCGCTCAGCCCGGTCGTGCGGGTGGCGGCGGCGCAGATGTCCTCGTACGTCCCGACGTCCGCCCGCTCGCGAGGAACCGTCTCAGTCATGGAACTCCCCGCAGTCCACGTTGAGCACGGTCCCGGTGACCGCGGAGGCCAGGTCGCTGCCCAGGAACAGCACCGCCCGGGCGACCTCCTCGGGGGTGGCGAGCCGCTTCAGGTCCGTGGGGGCGGCCTTCTCGTCGTAGACCTCCTGATGGGTCCGGCCGGACTCGGAGGCGATCCAGTCGAAGTAGGCCTTGTTGACGTCCTCGTAGATGTAGGACGGCGCGACGGAGTTGACCCGGATGCCGCGCGGGCCGAGCTCGGTGGCCAGCGAGGAGGCCAGGTGGGCGAGGGCGCCCTTGGAGAGCTTGTAGCCCGCGAACTCGGGCTGGCTCTGGTAGAGCACCGCGGAGTTGATCATCACGATCGCACCGCCGGGCTTGTCCGGGGTGGCCGCGAGCGCGTCGGCGAAGAGCGCGGAGAGCCGCAGCGGGGCGTACACGTTGGACTCCTGCGCCAGCCGGAGCGCGTCCAGCGGGATCTGGGTCAGCGGGTCCATCGGCGGGATGCCGAAGGCGTTGTTGAGGAGCACGTCGACACGGCCGAACTCCTCCAGCGCGGCCTCGACCAGGTGGCGCCGCGCGTCCTCGTCGGTGATGTCGGTCGGCACCACCAGGGCACGACGTCCGTGCTCCTCGATGACGCCGGCCATCTTCTGCAGCCGCTTCTCGGTGCGGCTGGCGAGCACCAGGTCGGCGCCCATCAGCGCGGCCTGCTCGCCGAGCGAGCGACCGAGGCCGGGGCCGACCCCCGAGAGCACGACGACCTTGCCATCCAGGAGTCCAGTCATGGCGCCTAGAGTAGAACGTGTTTCAGTTTTGCGGAAGGGGTTCAGCGCGGAAGGGGTCAGGCCGGGAGGCTGAACCTCGCCACCTCGTCGACCCATTCGGCGTACGCCCCGATCTCCTGCGGCACCTGATGGGCGCGGACGAGATCGGCGTGGGCGCGGAGGACACGGGACCAGTCGGCGCACGACCCGCAGGTCGCCCGCCCGCACCCGGACGTGTGCTCGCGCGCGACCTTCTCGAGCAGCGTGCGGAAGGTCGCGCCGTCCTCGCCCGCGGCCAGGGACTCGACGACGGCGCCGAGCACCTCGCCCGCCTGTGCGGGCGCCCCGACGAGGATCGCCATCAGGATCCCGAGGGCCTGGTGGCCGCCGGGGTCGGTGGTCGCGCCCGGCACCGGGGCCGTGCGAGCCAACCGATAGACCGCGAGCAGCTTCCTGGCTCCCCCGGGCGTCGCACAGAAGCGCGCCAGCTCGCTGGTGAACAGCGCCTCGCCGGGGGTCATCTCGAAGGCCTGGACCCGATTCCGGCGGGCAGCCTGATCGCCGGAGCCAGTCGCCAGCGCCGACGGCCACGACGGCACGGCCTGGCGCATCAGCGACCGCATGAACCGCACCGCCGGATCACCGGCGAACGCCCGGAGCGCGAACGGCACGTCGAAGAGCCGGGAGAGATAGGCGGCAGGCTCGGCCACCCGGCCCCCGAGCGATCGCTGCAGCGCCGGTGCGTCGACGGCCGCGACGACCGCGACACCATCCTGAGCGCTCAGCTCGTCGACGGCCCGCAGCACCCCGGCCGCCGTCGCGGGGTCGCAGCGGTCCAGGTCGTCGACATAGACGTACGTCCGGAGAGCCGGCGAACCGGACGGCGCGCCGGTGGGCGGGGGCGGCGGCGGTCCCGGTGGCGCCGCCCGCAGCGCCGCCTCGTAGGCCGCGACCTCCCGGTCCATCGCCGCGAGCGCCATGGTGGCGGTCATCGGCTGCTGCGTACGCCGCTTGCCGCGGTGGCCGTCCTCCTCGGGCAGTCCGGCCAGCGCCGCCCGCAGCTCGGCCGTCCGCCGCTGCGCGGCCTGGTGCTTGGCGACCAGCGGCGGCGGCTCGCTCTTGCCGGCGCCACGCACCTTGTCGAGCACTCCGCTCGCCACGTCGCCGTGGGCGTACTGACGGGCGTCGATGCGTACGTGCCGGGTGCGAGCGGCGTAGGCCTCGTCGTGGTCGGTGAGCCACTCGATGCGCTCCTGGACCTTGCGCAGGAAGGTCGACCGGCCGCTGCCGGGAAGGCCCTGGACGGCGACCGAGATCGGGAGCTGGGTGTGCGCGGAGGCGAGCAGGCGCGCCAGCCGGTCGACGTCGACGCGGTGCCCGAGGACGTCGTCGTCGGTCTGCTCCGGCATCGGCGCGGGCTCGATCATGATGTCGACCATGGGCTGACTCACCGGCTGACTCACGGGCTGACTCACGGGGCCGCTCACCGGGCCGGTGACGATCGGCACCTCCGCGGTGTCCCCCGCTCCGGGCGACTCGGCCTCCGCAGGGACCGGCTCGGGTGCCACCGCGACACGCTCGGCGACCTCGGCAACCTCAGGGACCTCAGGAGCTCGAGGAACCTCAGGAGTTTCCGGCTCCTCGACGGTCTCGTCCCCCGGCTCGCGCATCTCCGCGAGCGGAGTGACCGGAAGCCCGAGCTCCTCCTCGACCGCCTGGAGCGCCTTGGCGAAGTCGGCGGCACTCCAGTGCCGCCCCGCGCGACGCTTGAACATCGCCTTGCGCAGCACCGCCTCGAACGAGGCCGGCACGTCGTCGCGGTCGATCGGCACCGGCTCGTGCTCCCGGATCCGCTCCGAGAGCGCCTCGGGGCCATCGGAACCGCCCTCGAACGGCGTACGTCCCGCCAGCAGCGTGTAGCAGGTCGCGGCCAGGCTCCAGATGTCCGCCCAGGCGCTCGGCTCGGGCGGCTCGGAGAGCATCTCCGGCGCCATCCACGGCAGCGAGGTCGAGTCGGCGCCGGCGGGACGGCCGGCCGAGGAGAGCGCCCCGAAGCCGGCCAGCTGCGGTTCCCCGGCGCCGGTCAGCAGGATGTTCGCGGGCTTCACGTCGCCGTGCAGGATCCCGTGGCGAGCGGCGACGTCGAGCGCACCCGCGATCTTGATCGTGATGCTCAGCGCCTCGGCGACCGGTAGCCGCCCGCTCTTCCAGCGCGCCTGCAGGTCACCGCCGGAGCGATGGTCCATGACCACGAAGCTGCGGTCGTCGTCGGAGACGCCGACGGCGTGCAGCGGCAGCACATGCGGATGGGCGGCGAGCTCGGCGACCTCCTTGGTCTCCCTGGCGAGCACGTCCTGCGTCTCGGCGCTGAGCCGGTCGTTCCAGACCTTGACCACGGCGTCTACCTTCTCCTGCTGCCACTCGTAGAGAAAGACCTCGGAGGAGCCGCCCACGCCGATCAGCCGGCGAAACCGGAAACCCGGAATCGCCGGTGGCTCATGGTGGGGGCTGGCCATGGGCCGCAATCATAGGGGCCCTACGCCAGCGCGTCGCGTCCCCTCCTCGCTGAGCATCCTGCGCGCAACTGGCCGCTGACGTGCGGCGATCCTGTTCGGATACCCCCTAGGGTTCAGCATCTCCGCGTGCGAATGCGCATGCACCTCGCCGCCGCGTGCGGCACCATGTGCGCATGACCACGGCATCACACAAAAGCCTCGGTATCGCGCAGAGCAACGAGGGCGACCGGGTCACCACCCTCGAGCTCTTCTTCGACCTCGTCTTCGTCTTCGCCTTCACGCAGGTCACGGCGCTGATGGCACACTCCGAGATGCCGATCGGCGTGCTCCACGGCCTGATCGTCCTCTCGCTGCTCTGGTTCGGCTGGGCATCGTTCGCCTGGCTCGCCAACCAGGTGCGCGCCGACAGCGGCATCATGCGGGCGGCGTTCATCGTCGCGATGGTCGCGATGTTCGTGGTGAGCCTGGCGATCCCGGAGGCGTTCCACGAGGAGCCGGGCGGCATCCCGGCGTCACTGACGATGGTGGTCTGCTACGCAGTCGTACGCCTCACCCATCTCGGCGCCTACCTGCTCGGTGCCGGCGGCAGCCGGGCGCTCCAGCGCCAGCTCCTGCTCACCGCGCTCACCTCCGTCCTGCCGACCGTCGCCCTGCTGGCGATCGGCGCGTTCGTCAGCGACGACACGCGCACGTGGGTCTGGCTCGCCGCCGTCGTCTACGACCTGCTCGCGATCTTCGTCGGGGCTCGCAAGGGTGGCTGGATGCTCCCGTCGGCGGCGCACTTCGCCGAGCGGCACGGGCTGGTCGTCATCCTGGCGCTGGGCGAGTCGATCGTGGCGATCGGCGTGGGCATCTCCGGCAAGCCGCTGGACTGGTACCACGTTCTCGGCGCCGTCCTGGCGATCGCGATCGCGATCGCCCTGTGGTGGCTGCACTTCACGCGTACGCTCGAGCGCCTCGAGGCCCGCTTGCACGACCTCCAGGACCCGCACCGGGCATGGATGGCGCGTGACCTCTTCACCTACCTGCACTTCCCGATCATCGTCGGCATCATCGTGACCGCGCTCGGCATCGAGTCCGCCATGGGCCACGTCCACGCCGACCATCTGGGTGCGGTCGGCGGCTGGGCGCTCGCAGGCGGCACCGCGACGGCGCTCGCTGCGTCGGCGGGGGCGATCCGCCGGGCCTCCGGTGGGTGGCCCCGGGTCCGTCTGGTCGCGACCCCGATCGTCCTGGCCTCGGGTCTCGTGCTCGTCGCCCTGCCGCCGCTGGTGGCGCTCGGCCTCCTCGCGGCCCTCCTGGCCGCGCTCTGCACGGCCGAGGAGCTCAGCTGATCATCCGCCGCGCGACGGCTTGCTGCCGCCTCGCGATCCGCGCCGCATAGGCCTCGTCCGACAGCGCTGCAGTGTGCGGCAGCAGGCCGCGTACGTCCGACAGAGACACCGTGTGCACGACCGGTCCGTCCGCGGCGGTCAGGTCGCGCTCCAGACGCTGCCAGCGCAGCATCAGCGAGCCGGTGCGGTGGCCGGTGGTCTCGAGCCAGTTGGCGATCGGCTCCCCGTCCAGCGGTGGGCGCTCGGCGATCACGAACCGCATCACGCCGTCCGGATCGGTGACCGCCTGAGCCTTGGTCAGGCTCGTCTGGTGGGTCTCGTAGTCGGTCGAGGCGTACCAGTCCGAGCCGACCTGGATGCCCTGATAGGAGCAGTCGTCGCACCGCGGCACCTCGACGACGAGCGCCTCGTCCTCGGCCAGCTCGTAGTGGCCGATCGAGGAGAACTGCGACTCCAGCCCGCCGGGCGTGCGTGCCGGGACGGTGAGCGTGTTGACCGGCTCCTTGTACTGGAAGAACTGGGGGAAGGCGAACCAGGTCTGGATCGAGCCGGTCAGCGACCGGGCCGCGACCTCGTACTTCTTCCGGAGCAGCTCCTGGGTGAGCGGTCGGCGCGGGCGCCCGAGGGTGTCGGGGCGCTCGATGGTGATCGTGCCGCGGGTCTCGGTGTCCCAGTCGTTGAAGACCTCGCGCACGATCAGCGTCTTCGCCCCCGGCTCGGCCGTGTAGGTGAACTCGAAGGAGCCGTCGTCGTCGACCTGGAGCTTGCGGTCGTCGAAGGCCATCAGGCTGGTCGCGGCGGAGTCGGCCGTGTAGGCGCCGCCCATCACCTGGAACGAGAGGTCGGCACTGGTCCCGCGACGGCCGCGGACGACGTACTCGACGCCTTCTCGCAGGTAGGCGTTGAGATAGACGGCGTCGGGGTTGTCCAGGCCCTGCTTGGAGAACTGGTGGGTCGGGTTCACGAAGAGCGGCTGCTCGAGGTCGTAGTCGAACGCGGTCTGCATCGCCATCCGGATCCGGCCGGAGAGGTACTCGTAGCCCTCGAGCCGGTCGGCCTCGGTCCGGATGAAGGGCGCGTTCGCGATCAGCTCCTCCGCCTCCGCGATCGCCTGCTGGAGCGGCTCGGTCAGGCCGTACGCCGCGCTGGGCTCCGGCGAGGTCATCCGTTGGCCTTGGCGATGATGTTCTCCGCGTACCACTCCAGATGCTTGATCTTCTTCTCCAGCGGCTCCGGGTCGGCGCCCTTCACGTAGGGGTCGCGGAAGCCGACGATGCAGTCGGTGACGCCCTTGTCCTCGAGCCGCTTCACACCATCGAGGTCGTACGCGTCGTAGCTGATCACGTGGACCTCGAAGTCGTCGCGGGTGTCGCCCTCCTCGCGCCGGATCTCGGCGAGGCGAACCAGGAGCCGGTCGAGCTCCTCGCCGTCGCCGCCGGCGTGCATCCAGCCGTCGCCCTTGAGGACCGCCCGGCGCAGCGCGGCGTCGGCGTGACCGCCGACGAGGAGCGGGATCCTCTCGGTCGGCGCGGGACGCTGCTGGAGCGGCGCGAACTCGTAGAACTCGCCCTCGTACCCGAAGAAGTCGCCGCTCGGGTCGGTCAGGCCGCGCAGGATGTCCATGCACTCGTCCATCCGCTTGCCGCGGCGCTTCCAGTCGACGCCGAGGGCGGCGAAGTCCTCCGGCCACGGGGACAGCCCGACGCCGAGACCGAGCCGGTTGCCGGAGAGGAACGCGAGGCTCGAGGCCTGCTTGGCGGCCAGCACGGGCGGACGCACCGGCAGCTTCACCACGAACGGCGTCAGCCGGAGCTTCTCGGTCACCGCGAAGAGGTGGGCGCACAGGATGAACGCCTCGATGAACTCCTTGCCCTGCAGGAACTCCCGGTCGCCGGTGTCGGTGTAGGGATAGGTGGAGTCGGACTCCTCGGGATAGATCAGGCTGTCGGCGACGGTCATGCTGGTGTAGCCCGCCGCCTCCGCCGCCTGAGCCAGCGGTGCGTAGTAGTCGGCCTGCGTCATTGCCTCGGCATAGGTGAAGCGCATGTGCCAACACTAGAACGTGTTCTAAGTTTCTGCCAGAGTGTTCGCCATGTCGCCTTCTCCCGATCGTCCGCCAGGCCTGGACTCGCCGCTGACGGCGAGGATCATCAAGTACGGCGCCCGCGCCAACGCCGCGCTCTTCAAGCTGACCGACGGCCGGGTCGGCGGCCGGTGGCGGGTGATGGCCGGCTGGCGCAAGCCCGCGCCCGTGCTGCTGCTCGAGCACGTCGGGCGCAGGTCGGGCCGCACGTTCACCACTCCCCTGCTGTTCATGAGGTCGGGCGCCGACCTGGTCGTCGTCGGCTCCCAGGGCGGGCTGCCGAAGGACCCGCAGTGGGTCGCCAACCTCCGCGCGACCCCCGACGTCGCCGTCCGCCTCCCCCGTCGCGGCCGCAGCCTGGTCCGGGCCCGGGTCGCCGACCCCGCCGAGCGGGCCGCGCTGTGGCCACGGCTGCTGGAGACGTACGCGGACTTCGAGACCTACCAGACCTGGACCGACCGGGAGATCCCGGTCATCGTCCTCTCACCTCGCTGAAGGAGACCTGCCATGACCGCGCACATCGACGGCGTCCAAGAGCTCATCGACCGCGCCGAGATCACCGACGCTCTGACCCGCTACACCCTGGCCGTCGACGACGGCGACTGGGACGCGCTCGACACCGTGTTCGCCCCCGACGCCACGATCGACTACTCCGAGTCCGGCGGCACCGTCGGCGAGGTCGCCGACGTCAAGAAGTGGCTCGCCGAGATGCTGCCGGCGTTCTCCCGCAAGCGGCTGCACACGATCGGGCAGGTGTCGATCACCTTCACCGACGAGGGCGCGGACGTCGTGGCGTACTTCGACAACCCGATGGTGATCGCCGACGGGTCCGGCGGCGAGCGCGTCGTCGAGGTCGGCGGCCGCTACCGGCACAGCTTCGTGCGTACGCCGGACGGCTGGCGCTCCCGCCACCTCCACGAGGAGGTCTTCTGGACCCGCGGGTTCTGAGGCGTCAGGCCGCCTGGCCGCGGATCACCCAGTCCGCGAGGCCGGCGAGCGGGACCAGCAGGTCGCGGCCGCGGTCGCTCAGGGCGTACTCCACGCCGGGCGGGATCGTCGGAAAGACCGTACGCGTCACGATCCCGTCCTCCTCCAGCGTGCGCAGGGTCCGGGTCAGCATGCGCTGGCTGACACCCTCGACCCGGCGCCGCAGCTCGTTGTAGCGGTGCGGACGCTCGGCGAGCATCACCAGGACCAGCAGCGTCCACTTGTCACCGAGCATCTGCAGCGTCTGCGTCACCGGACAAGCCTCGTAGTCTCCCGCCGGC
This sequence comes from Nocardioides luteus, assembly GCF_000960475.2. Lineage (GTDB taxonomy): Bacteria > Actinomycetota > Actinomycetes > Propionibacteriales > Nocardioidaceae > Nocardioides > Nocardioides luteus_A. The sequence goes on from NZ_JZDQ02000004.1 coordinate 177,994, forward strand.
ACCAGCTCCGGCAGCCCGGGCCCGAGCGCCACGCTCACGATGTGCCGGGGCACATCGGTGTTCCCATCTGACATTGAAGTGCCTTCTTCCGCGATCGCCGCCGGACGGCGAGGGTTGCTCACATCAGCAACCTACCCATGAGGGAGAAGTAGATGAGCACGATCGCGGTCCTGGGCGCAGGTCCCGGCCTCGGGATGTCGGTGGCGCAGCGGTTCGCCAAGGAGGGGTACGCCGTCGGGCTGGTCTCCCGCAGCGCCGACCGCCATCCGGGTTACCTGGAGACGCTGGCAGCCAGCGGAGTGCCGGCCGTCGCGGTGGCCGCCGACCTACGAGAGCCCGGCGGCATCAGCCGCGCCCTCGCCGAGATCACCGCCCAGCTCGGTCCGATCGACGTCGTCTACCACGGCCCCGGCGCGAACGACCTGAGCGCGCCGACGGTCGACATCCTCGCGACCGGCCCTGCCGAGATCCGCCGCGCGACCGCCGAGATCGTCGAGCCCGCCGCCGAGGTCGCCTCCCTGGTCCTGCCCGCGATGCGCTCCCGCGGCAGCGGCTCCCTGGTCTACGTCTCCGGGGTCAGCGCGCTGGTCCCGCTGCCCTTCCTCGGCCCCTACGCCCCGGCCTCCGGAGCGCTGCGGACCTACGCCCGCACTCTCGCCGCCGCGGTCGCCGAGGACGGCGTCCACGTCGGCTCCCTCGTCCTCGGCGGCCTGATCGAGCGCGGCGACATCCACCAGATGCTCACCGAACCCGGAACCCCCGCCCCGTACGCCACCCTCGACCCCGACGAGATCGCGGACGCCGTCTGGCGCCTGGCCTCCGGGCTCGAGGACGAGGTGGTCTTCGACGTGCTCACGCCACAGCCCGCAGAGGGCTGAGCCCGCCGCAAACTCAGTGGCATCGCGGCCTTCGGGTCTGGTTCGCTGGACGACGGAGGTGGTCACTGTGGCCGGCTATGGCGCACTGTCCGAGGCGTACGAGTGGTTGATCCGGGACGAGAACCTCTCCCCGGTCGGCGCGGCGGCGAGGTTCGAGGACCTGGTGGCCCCTTTGCCGCCGCACGCACGCGTCCTCGACTGCTCCTGCGGCACCGGCCAGCTCGCGGTCGGTCTCGCCGGTCACGGTCTGGACGTCGTGGCGACGGACGCCAGCGCCGGGATGATCCGTCGAACGGCAGCGCTCGCCGAGGAGCACGGCGTACGTCTCGACGCACGCCAGGTCAGTTGGGAGGGCCTGGGCGACCATCTCGAGGCGTCCTCCTTCGACCTGGTGTTCTGCATCGGCAACTCCCTCGGCCACGCCGAGGGCGAGCGCGGCCGGCTGGCCGCGCTCGCCTCCATGGCCCAGCTGCTGCGTCCGGGCGGACGTCTCGTGCTCACCTCCCGCATGTGGGAGGTCGTGCGCGCTCGTGGCACCCGGATCGATGTCCGCGACCGCCTGATCCGCCGCAACGGTCGCGACGCCGTGGTCATCTACCACACCCAGATCGCTCCGGACTGGGATCAGGAGCACCACATGGAGATCGCCGTCACCGAGGTGAGGCCCGACGGATCGCTCCACACGTGCGCGGAGCGACTGTCGTTCTGGCCCTACCGCTACGAGGAGCTCGTCGCCCAGCTGCAGAGCGTCGGACTGACCGTCGAGACCTCGACCGTCGACGCCGACGGCGCCGGCTACCTGCTCGTCGCTCGGTCGGACGGCTGATCGGTGAACGAGACCGGCTTGCCGGTGTCCCGGGCGTAGGCGATCTCCCGGCTCGTGGACTCACCGACGTAGCCGCCCGGGTTGACCACCAGGACCCGGTCGGCCAGGTCGATCTTGCGCAGATGCAGGACGTCGAGCGCGGTCTTCTGCTCATCGGTGACCGACCTGCCTGCGTCGCGTTCCTCGGCGTGCACGAAGACGCCCGGGGCGAGGACGATCGCGCCGGCGAAGGTCAGCTCACGGTTCGCCGCCGCCATTTCCTTCACGAACCGGGTGGAGTCACAGATACAGACGATCTCAGGGCGGTCGGGCACGGCTCTCAGACCTTCGAGGTCTCGGAGTTCGCGGTCATGGCGTTCGGACCGGCTTCGAACACACTCGCCGTCCGGACGGCACCTGCGAGCAGCTGACTCACGAGGATGCCTGACGTGCAGTTGCGGCGAGGACCCAGAGGCCGAGCGCCGTAGGGGCCAAGGTCGTCCATGTCGCCGTCAACTCGGAGTCACCCGAAGAGAGACCGAGACCGACGAGTGTCACCACTGGTGCGACCGCAGTCGCGATGCTGACCAGCGACCAGAACCTTCGCGGTCTTGCCGAGAGGGGGATCAGCACTGACAGGACGCCGACCAGCATGAACAGGCAGAGCACGATCGTGGCGATCAGCCCTACGAACACGACGACGTGAGAGGTGTGGCTTCCGAAGTCGGCATCCGGATTGCTCACCAGGAGCTTCGCATAGGACAACGCCGACCAGACTGCCTTGACGTTTCGGTGATCATTCCCAGTCGAATCGTCGATGCTGACCAGCACAGGAGCGGTCAACGTCACCACCAACAGGATCAACGCGCCCACCGCCTGAGTCACCCGCAGACGCGCGTCCATCTCCGCCACGGCGCGCTCGACCGCGCTGCCTGGTTCGCTTGTGTTCGCCACTCGCCAAAGGTAAACCGACGACGTCGAACTGACGGGCGTACGACAGCGGCGCGTCCGTCAGTCCCGCACGCGGGCGAGGAAGACGTGCTCCTTCCCCGGACGGTCCGGGGCGTCGCGTACGTCGCTCACAGAGAAGCCGTGAGAGCGGAGGTCGCGCTCGATCTCGGCCCGGTCGCGGAAGCGGAGGGTGGAGGTCGAGGTCAGGGTCTCCTCGCCGATGGTGGTCGATTCCACGAAGGTGACGAACGGGAGGTCGACCTCGGTGACGGTGCGCGAGACGACTGCGGTGCGGCCGTCCGGGAGGTCGACGGTCGTGGGCGCGACGTCCCAGCTCTCCCACGCTCGGACCTCCGGCCGGCGGGTCTCGAAGACGAACCAGCCCTGGGGACAGAGGCCGGCGTGAACGCCGGCGAGCGTCGCGGACCAGTCCTCGTCGGCGACGAAGACCTGGGCGACGTTGCCGGTCATGACGACCAGGTCGGCCTCATCGGGACGACCGGCGAGAGCCGTGGCGTCGCCATGGATCCAGGTGACCCGGTCGGCGTACGGCTTGGTGCGGGCCACATCGAGGGAGGCTGCGGCAGGGTCGACACCGACGACGGAGAGCCCTTCGCCGGCCAGGAGCACGGCGAGCGAGCCGGTGCCGCAACCGACGTCGACGACGCGACGGGCGCCGACCTCCCGGGCGATCGCGACGTAGACCTCCAGGTCGGAACGGTCGTCGTCGAGGACGTCGTAGAGCACGGCCTGACGGGGGTCCGCGAAGGCGGCATCGGGTTCTCGCATCGGCCCGAACCTAGTCAGGCCGGGCACCGGGCCGCACCTGGTTATCCCGCAGCGGGCGGCCCTCATACCCCTTCGAGGTGGCCGATGATCGCGGGCGTGATGGTCGCGGGCTGCTCCGCGTTGGCCAGGTGCGCCGAGTCGGGGACCACCAGCAGCCGGCCGTCTTTGACCGTGTCGGCGATCTCCTTCAGGTGCGGAGGCGGCGTGGCGGGGTCGTCGGCACCGGCAATGGCGAGCGTCGGCGCGGTGATCTCGGGCAGGTCGGCGCGCAGGTCCATGGCGGCGATGACCTCGCAGCAACCGGCGTACCCCTCGTCCGGGGTGGCGGTGACGGTCGCTTCGCAGGCGGCCTTCACCTCGGGATTCGTCTCGAGGAAGGCCGGTGTGAACCAGCGGGCGACGACCGCCTCCGCGACGGCCCGGGTGCCGTCCGCACGCACCGTCGCCGCCCGGTCGGTCCAGGCGGACGAGGGGGCCAGGTGTGCCCCGGTGCACAGCAGGACGAGGCGGTCGACACGGTCCGGGTTGCGTGCGGCGAGCCGCATGCCGGTCATGCCGCCGAGCGAGAGGCCCACGACGTGGGCCCGCTCGACACCGAGGCGGTCCAGGAGGGCGACGACGTCGTCGGCCAGGTCGTCGATCGTGTACGGGCCGGGCGGAACCGGCGAAGCCCCGTGTCCGCGGGTGTCGTAGCGAACCACGCGGAAGTGCCGCTCCAGATCGCGCAGGTTCTCGTCCCACATCGTGTGGGTGGCGCCCAGCGAGTTGGACAGCACCACCACCGGACCGTCCGCCCGGCCGGAGACGACATGGTGCACGTCGACCGCGTTCACGACGCCACCCGCTCGCGGCTGCTCGGGATCAGGCTGGCTGCACAGGTGACGTCCATGCCCGAGAATCTAGGAGCGCCGACCTGATGTTGGGAAGTATCGATTTGCCGGGCATTGATACGCCCGGCGTATCAACATCCGAGGCGGGGCTCAGCCGAGCCCGGGCCGGGCGTGCAGCCCGCCGCCGGACTCGTAGAGCAGACCCTTGTCCTTGATGAGCTGCCCCGCTGCCGCCAGGATCGGGCTGTCGCCGACGGCGGAGCCGGCCATCGAGGTGATCGCCTCGAACATCTTGATCGCCGCCTCGTCGACGGCCGGCCAGTTCCACTCCGAGGGAGCGGGGCCGATCGGCTCGACGGCGTGCCAGCGTGCCGCGCGGGCCTCCGCCATGGTGGTCAGCGTGCTCCAGCCGAGGCCGCCGAGACCGACGACGCCACCGAAGTTGAGGCCGATCAGGCCCCAGCCGTTGCACTGGTACTCATAGGCCGACGGACCGAAGTCGGACTCGTCCAGCTCGACCCGGGTGATCACCGGCTCCGGGCCGGTGTTGGGCGCATAGAGCTTGAACGAGGGCCGCGCGGCGAGCAGCGAGGCCGAGGCCGTCGTGGTGATCTCGCTCAGCGGCTGACCAGGTGCGGAGTAGGCGTCGAAGACCCTGAAGCCGAGGTCGAGGGCGTAGCCGACGACGAAACGCCGGTCGTCCTGGGCGGCGTAGAAGTTGCGATTGAACACGTTGGGGGGAAACCTCGCTTGTGCCCACCGATCAACCGATCTGCTTCGCTACGGATGACCCGCGGGATGTGGTTCGGGCAGCGCGACACTATCGCGCCAGGCGCGTCGACCTGGCAACCGGTTGGTGATCTGTGTCTCGCGTGAGTCCCTCAGGAGTAGGTGCCGCGGACGGTGTCCGTGGTCGGCAGCGACTGGCAGCCGAGCCGGATCCCGTCGTCGAGGTCCTCCTGCTCGAGCACGTCGTTGCGCACCATCTTGACCTCGCCCTCGAGCAGCCGGAACGCGCAGGCCGAGCACTCGCCCTCGCGGCACGAGTATGGCGCCTTGACCCCTTTCGACTCGAGGAAGTCGAGCATCGGGGTGCCCGGGTCCCAGTCGTCGTACGTCGTCGTGGTGCCGTCGAGCTCGATCTCCAGGCTCACCGGCTGCTGGACAGCGCTCTCGCCCTCGACAACCTCCGCCTCGGCCTCCTCGACCGGAGCGACGTCACCGAACGGGTTGCCACCCAGGGAGGCGAACTTCTCCTGGTGTCGCCGCGCCCGCGGGAAGTCGAGCTCCTTGAGCGCCGCGATCGTCGCCTTCATGAACGGCGCCGGCCCACAGACGAAGGCGTCGTACGTCAGATGGTCGGCCGCGAACGCCTTGAGCTGTTCCCCGGTGGGCAGCCCCTGGACCGACTCGAGCCAATGGACCACCTGGAGCCGGTCCGGGTGCTCGGCGGCGAGCCGCGACCATTCCTCGGCGAAGATCACCGAGCGCTCGTCGCGGTTCGCGTAGAAGACGACGATCCGCCCGGTGCCCTCGCGCAGAGCCGTGCGGGCGATCGAGATGATCGGGGTGACGCCCGATCCGCCGGCGAAGAGCAGGAAGTCGGCGTCGATGTCGGCCGGGGTGAAGATGCCGCTCGGCGGGAGCACGCGGAGCGTGTCGCCGGGTTGCAGGTTGTCGCAGATCCAGTTGGACGCGTAGCCGTCCACGGTGCGCTTGACGGTCACGGTGAGGGGATCGCCCGGCGCGCTGGAGAGCGAGTAGCAGCGCGCGGCCAGGCCGTCGCGGTCGCTCGGCACCGCGACGGTGAGGAACTGCCCCGGCTTCGGCTGAAAGGCGTGCTTCACATCCTCGGGCAGCTCGAAGACGATCGAGTGGGCGTCTGCGGTCTCCTTGACGACGTCGCTGACGGGCAGCAGGAAAGAGTCAGTAGCCATCCTCGGCTCCGATCTGGATCCGGCCGTCGGCGACGGCTGCTTCGATGGACGCCGCCAGACGAGGGCAGCGGGCGTGGACGAGCCGCGCGCCGTCGGCGGCGGCCTTGCGGCGTACGAGATCCGGGCACTGGGCCTGCGCCTCGGCCGTCCACTGGACGGAGGTCTGGTGCTCGCTGTTCTTCTTCACGCCGACGCGGGCGAGGCAGTCGAGGCACTCCACCTCGACCAGCCGGGCCTGGGTGTAGAGCCGCTGGTCCTCGACGGTCTCCGGCGACGTCGGCACGAACGAGGCCATCAACTGACCCCGGCGTCGCTCGACGCGGCAGCCTCGGTCTCGGCCTTCTCCGCCTCGCTCCTGCGGAGGTTCTCGGCGACCTCCTCGTGCCAGAACTCGTTGGCCTTGGTGGTGTCGACCTCGAACTCGAACCGGGCCCGCATCTCGGGCTCGATGTCGGCCACGTCGACGTAGAACTGCTCGTACCAGCGGCGCAGCTGGTAGACCGGGCCGTCCTCCTCGCACAGCAGCGGGTTCTGCACCGGCGCCTTGTTCTCCCAGATCGCCACGTCCTGGAGGAACCCGTCGCCGAACATGTCGGCGTACTTCTTGCCGATGAAGTTGGCAGTCTTGTCGTCGAGACCCTCGGGCTTCTTGACGGTGATCCCGTACTGCAGGAGGAACGAGTCCGGACCGGTCGGGATGTGGCAGTTGATCAGGATCACCTCGGTCACGAAGCCTTTGTAGTCGACCTCGAGCCAGTTGATCATGTACGCCGGGCCGTAGTAGGTCGCCTCGGACTTCAGGAACATGTCGGCGTCGCCGTAGCCGCCGGCGACGTCGGGACGGCCCTTGGACGCCATGTACTGCGTCGCGGTGTGGTCCTCGAAGACGTTGCGGAAGTCGGTCGGGAACGCGAAGTGCACGTAGTAGAAGTGCGCCATGTCGACCACGTTGTCGATCAGCTCGCGGCAGTGGCTGCCCTTGATCGGGACGGTGTTCCAGATCCAGTCGGTGTAGACCTCGCGGTTGCTGATGTCGGGCAGCTCCGGCGGCAGGATGTCGTAGTCGGCCTTCGAGCCCTCGGGGTCGTGCCAGATCAGCAGCGAGTCGTTGCGGATCACGGTCTCGTACGCCTTGGTGCGGGCGCGCAGCGGGACGCGGCGGGCGTAGGGGATCTGCTTGCAGCGGCCGTCGGCGCCCCAGCGCCAGTCGTGGAACGGACAGCCGACCTCGTCGCCCTTCACGGTGCCCTGGGTCAGGTCGCCGCCCATGTGGCGGCAGTAGCCGTCGAGCACGCCCAGCTCGCCCTTGGTGTTCTCCCAGACGACCAGCTTGCCGCCGAACGCCTCGACGGCGTGGGGCTTGCCGTCCTTGAAGTCGCTGGCCAGGCCCAGACAGTGCCAACCGCGCGCGAAGCGCTCCGGCTGGGAGCCGTGGTCGAGCGTGCGGGTCTGGGTGGTGGGGTCGGCCATCGTCGTACCTTCCGCTGGTCTGAGCCTGTTCGCCAGGTCTATTCGCCGGGTCTATCCAAAATGGTAGAACCTGTTCTAGTTTTATCACATGCATGTGGCCTTGACACCCGCCCAGGAGCAACTTCGCTCAGAGCTCAACTCCTATTTCGCCCAGTTGGTCACGCCGGAGCGGCGCGCAGCGCTCGCCCGGGCCTCCGGCGAGTTCGGCGACGAGGCCGACAAGGAGGTCTACCTCTCGACCATCCGGCAGATCGGCGCCGACGGCTGGCTCGGGATCGGCTGGCCGAAGGAGTACGGCGGTCAGGACCGCTCCATGGTGGAGCAGCTGATCTTCACCGACGCCGCCGCCGTGGCGGGGGTGCCGATCCCCTACCTCACGCTCAACACGGTCGGCCCGACGATCATGCGGTTCGGGACCGAGGAGCAGAAGGCGTACTTCCTGCCGAAGATCCTCGCCGGCGAGCTGCACTTCTCGATCGGCTACTCCGAGCCGGGCTCGGGGACCGACCTCGCCTCGCTGCAGACGCGCGCCGTGCTCGACGAGGGCACCGGCGAGTGGGTGATCAACGGCCAGAAGATGTGGACCTCGCTGATCCAGTATGCGGACTGGATCTGGCTCGCCTGCCGGACAGAGCCCGAGGCATCGCGCCACAAGGGACTGTCGATGATCCTGGTGCCGACGTCGTCGGCCGGGTTCTCCTATACGCCGGTCCAGACCGTGGCCGGCGTCGGCACCTCGGCGACCTACTACTCCGACGTGCGCGTGCCGGCGTCGAACCTCGTCTCCTCGCGCGGAGGCGGCTGGGCACTGATGACCAACCAGCTCAACCATGAGCGGGTCGCGCTCACCTCGGCGGCACCGCTGGTGCACTCGCTGGGGCTGGTCAAGGAGTGGGCGCTCTCGACGGTGGTTCCCGGTGGCGGCCGGGTGATCGACTCCGAGTGGGTGCAGGTCGCGCTCGGCCGGGCGCACGCCCGGATCGAGGCGCTCTCGCTCGTCAACTGGAAGCTCGCCTCCGACGCCGACCACGGGGTCGCGCTCTCGCCCGCCGAGGCGTCGGCCACCAAGGTCTACGGCTCCGAGCTGGCGACCGAGGTCTACCGAACGCTCATGGAGATCGTCGGTCCGCACGCGGGCATCACCGCCGACTCCCCCGGCGCCGTGCTCGCCGGCCGCCTGGAGCGGTTCCACCGCTCCTCCCTGGTCATGACCTTCGGCGGCGGCACCAACGAGATCCAGCGAGACATCATCGGCTACGTGGGCCTCGGCCTCCCCGCCGCCAAGCGCTGACCCGACACCTGACGACAGGGACACACCATGGACTTCTCCTTCACCACCGAATCCGACGACGCCGCCGAGCTCGCGGCGAAGATCATCGGCGACGCCACGGCGCCCGAGCGGCTGCGTACGGTCGAGGCGGCCGCCGGCGACCGCGGCCGCTTCGACACCGCCCTCTGGTCCGCCCTCGGCGAGGCCGGGCTCCTCGGGCTCCACCTGCCGGAGGCCCAGGGCGGCGCAGGGCTCGGGCTCATCGAGCTGTGCCGGGTGCTCGTCGAGGCCGGAAGGCGCGTCGCGCCGTTACCGCTCGCCGTGCACGGGCCGTGCGGACTGCTCCTCTCGGAGACCGCCGCCGACGAGCTGACCGGTGTCGCCGACGGGTCGCGGGTGCTCGCGGCCGCGGTCGCCGAGGAGCACTCCCACCTGCCCGACTCCCCCACCGTGGTCTCCGCCGGGGACACGATCACCGGGGTGAAGACGCTGGTCAGGGCAGGGATGATCGCCGAGGCGTTCCTGGTCACCGCAACGGTGCCGGACGGCACCGTCGGGGTCTTCCTGGTCGATGCCTCGGCCTCGGGCGTGGACCGCCAGGCGCAGCACACCAGCGACGGCGACGTCACTGCGCTGGTCTCGTTCGCCTCGGCACCCGCCCGTCAGATCGGCAACGCTTCTGCTGCCAACAGGCTGGGCGAGCTGCTGACCGTCGCTGCTGCCGCTGAGCTGCTGGGCGTCACCGAGGGCGCCCTCGAGCTCACCTCGTCCTACGCCAAGACCCGCGAGCAGTTCGGCCGCGCCATCGGCACCTTCCAGGCCGTCTCGCAGCGCCTGGCCGACGGGTTCATCGACGTACTCGCCCAGCGGCTCACCCTCTGGCAGGCCGTCTGGCGGGTCTCCTCCGGGCTGCCCGCCGCCGACCAGGTCGCCGTCGCGAAGCTCTGGGCCGCCGACGCGGCCCACCGCCTCGCCCACACCACCGTCCACATCCACGGCGGTGTGGGTATCGACCTCGACGGCGAGGCACATCGCTACTTCACCACCGCCAAGCGCTTCGAGTTCGTCTTCGGTGGCGCCACCGAGCAGGCGCTCAAGATCGGGCGTACGTTCGCGGCGTCCTGATCTCGAACCGACCCGAGGGGCTTCGGCGGTCGCCGGAGCCCCTCTTTTCGTGGCGGTTGTCTGTGCGGTATCGCGGCCCATAACCATGGTGTGCGATAGCGCTTTGGCCTATCGGCGATGTCATCGCAACGACCGGATCGTCGGTGATTGCCCACCGGCGAAAATCGCGTGCAGGGCAGGCGGGCGGCTGCCATCATCGCTCGCAACCGAGAGCACCGCTCTCATCGCGCCTGCCGAGGAGCTCCGCAGTGACCGTCCCCCACACCTCCCCCGACCACCGCACCCGCCTGGGTGCGATCGCTCTCGCAACCGCCGGCGTCCTCTTCGCCGTCTACGAGGCCGCAGCCCCGCGCGCCGACCAGACGACGCTCGACGGCGCGGCATCCTGGACCACCGCCGGCTGGAGCATCGCGCACATCAGCGCGATCGTCGGCCTCATCCTGATCCCGCTCGGCTACGGCGCGATCCGCGGCTTCCTCGAGGGCACTCCGCACGAGCGGACCGCATTCCTCGCCGCCACCATGGGCTACGTCGGCTCCGGCCTGACCATCTCCTACTACGGTGCCGAGGTCTACGGGCTGAAGGCCATCGGTCAGCGCGCGGTCGCCGATGGTGACGCCAGCCTGACCGACGTCGGCAACGACTTCCGCCTCGACCCGACCGCGATGGCCGTCTTCGCCATCGGGCTCCTGCTGATCGCGATCGCCGCCGCGCTCGTGGCGGTCGCGGTCTGGCGCTCCGGCTCGCTGCCCCGGTGGAGCGGTGTCCCGCTTGCCGCTCTGCTGGTGACCATGCTGCCCCAGTACTTCTTGCCGCACGGGTTGCGGATCGTGTGGGGCGTGCTCGTTGCTGCGGCGGCTCTGTGGCTCGGGTTGGCTCTGTGGCGGGCTGGGCGGGTCTGAATCAGGGCGCTGCGCTGGCCGCGGATCGGGTGGGGGATCTGGATGTGTGTCCGTTGGTCTCGGGTCTGGGTTCCAGCGCGGGTGGGGCCAATACGTTGTCCGGGTTGGGAGATTTACAGGCCAGGGTGTCTGGGTTGGGTGCCATTTGCCTGACTTGTCGGGGTTCCAGCAGCGGTCTGGGTTTGGTGTGGGATACCTGTCCCTGATTGGGTTGGGTTCATTTTGCATTGTGTGGTAGGCTCGGCGCAGGCGTGAACGTGAAGGCCGACCACCTCGAAAGAGGCGTGCCCCCA
>NZ_JZDQ02000005.1 GCF_000960475.2 Nocardioides luteus
GTCCTGAGGACACGGGCCGCCGCGCGTCTGCCGTCAGGAGGTAGGTCGTGGATGGGAGGATGAGCGACGTGGCAACGCAGGGACCGGGGCAGCAGAGTCAGAGCAAGCGCGTACGCGGTCCTCGGGCCCCCCAGGGTCCGGGGCGACGGCCGCGTGCCCCGATCCCGGCCCGTCCGGCATCGGTCGGCGGCATCGAGGCGCTGCGCAAGCGGCTGCGCCGGCCCAGGCTGACCGGCCGGGCGATGATGATCATGGTCGTGGCCGCCGTGCTGGTGATCTCCTACGCCTCCTCGCTGCGTGCCTACCTGCAGCAGCGCCACGACATCAACGCGCTCCAGACCGAGATCGCCGAGCGCAAGGAGCACATCAAGCAGCTCGAGGAGCAGACCCGCCGCTGGGAGGACCCCGCCTACGTCCAGCAGCAGGCCCGGGAGCGGTTCGGCTTCGTGATGCCGGGCGAGACGGCGTACGTCGCCCTCGACGAGAACGGCGAGCGCATCCAGACCGAGCCGGAGCTCACCGACCCCGGCAAGGTGGGCAGTGCGGAGCATCCGAAGGCGTGGTGGGACGATGCATGGGGTTCCGTCCTGCTGGCCGGTGACCCACCGGAGCAGACAGGGAACGGGCCGGAGTCGGAGATCGACCCGCCCGGTCGAGAAGCAGAGCAGAAGAAAGACTGAAGACATGGCGATCGATCCCAAGGACGTGGCCGCGATCACGGCACAGCTGGGACGCGAGCCACGGGGGATCCACGAGATCGGGCACCGCTGCCCGTGCTCGCTGCCTGATGTGGTGACCACCGAGCCGCGGCTACCCAACGGCACGCCGTTCCCGACGACCTTCTACCTCACCTGCCCGCGTGCCGCTTCCAAGATCGGCACCCTCGAGGGCACGCACGTGATGAAGGACATGGAGGCGCGGCTGGCCACCGACGAGGAGCTCGCCGCCGCCTACGCCAAGGCCCACGAGGCCTACCTCGAGGCTCGTTACGAGCTCGGCGACCCACCCGAGATCCACGGCATCTCCGCAGGTGGGATGCCGAACCGGGTCAAGTGCCTGCACGTCCTCGCCGGTCAGGCCCTGGCCCAGGGCCCGGGCGTCAACCCGCTCGGCGACGAGGTGCTCGAGCGCCTCGGCGAGTGGTGGAAGTCCGGCCCGTGCGTCGACCTGGAGCTCGAGGACGAGGAGCAGTGACTCGGGTTGCTGCGATCGACTGCGGCACCAACACCATCAAGCTGCTGATCGCGACCGTCACCGCCGACGGCCTCACCGAGGACGTACGCGAGGCCCGCATGGTCCGCCTCGGCCAGGGTGTCGACCGGACCGGCGTGCTCGCGGAGGAGGCGCTCCAGCGCGCCTTCGGGGCCATCGACGAGTACGCGGAGCTGATCCGCGAGCACGGCGTCGAGAAGGTGCGCTTCGTGGCCACCTCGGCCACCCGGGACGCCGCCAACGCATCGACCTTCACCGACGGCGTACGGGCTCGTCTCGGGGTCACGCCCGAGGTCGTCACCGGGGCCGAGGAGGCGGCGCTCTCCTTCGGCGGCGCGGCCCGCAACCTGCGTGGCACCCCGCAGCCGCCGGTGCTGGTGATCGACATCGGGGGTGGCTCCACCGAGCTCATCCTCGGCGACGGACCGACGCTGGGTGTCAGCGAGGTGGACAGCATGGACATCGGCTCCGTGCGTCTCCACGAGCGTCACCTGCGCTCCGACCCGCCCACGCGGGAGGAGATCGAGGCCTGCGTACGTGACATCGACGCCCACCTCGACGCCTGCCCCGTCGACCCGGCGAGGGCCCGGACCGTGGTCGCCGTCGGCGGCACCATGATCCAGCTGACCATGGGGCTGCTCGAGCTGACCGCGTACGACCGCACCGCCACCGACCACGCCGAGGTGGCGCCGGACGACGTCCACCGGCTGGTCGACCGACTGCTCGCGATGACCGTCGACGAGCGGCTCGCGCTGCCCTGGATGCACCCCGGGCGGGCCGACGTGATCGCCGCCGGTGGGGTGATCCTCAGCCGGATCCTGAAGCGCTCGCGTGTCGAGTCCCTGCTCGTCTCCGAGTCCGACATCCTCGACGGAATCGCCTGGTCCGTTAGAGACTAGGCATGTCGGGGGACTTGATCTTGTGTTTGGCGCCTAGGTTTGGGTTCACCGGCGTACCCATAAAAACAGAACCAAATGCTGTCTCTCGGAAGGTCAAGAAGTGAAAAAGCTCATCCTGCTTGCCATCGCTGCCGTCGGTGTCGGCGTGCTGGTCAAGAACAAGTCTGAGCAGCTGAAGGCCGGCGCGAACAAGGTCACGAGCGACCCGCGCGTCCAGTCGGCCCTCGCGACCGCCTCGGAGAAGGCGGCGCCCATCAAGGAGAAGGCTGCTCCTTACGCCGAGGCCGCCATGGCCAAGGCCGGTCCTTACGCCGCCACGGTGAAGGAGAAGGCCGGTCCCTACGCGGAGCAGGCCAAGGAGAAGGTCACGGCTGCGGCCGGGGTCGCCTCCGAGAAGCTGCACCGCAACGGCTCGGTCCCCGAGTCCGCCCCGGAGGACGTCGCGGCGTCCACCCCTGAGCCCGCCGCCGACAGCTTCGTCGCCGAGCCGCCGGCCGCCCCGGAGGCCCCGGAGGCGACGAAGGACTCGTCCTCGGCCAGCGAGTACGGCGGCTACCCGCCCGCTCCGCCGGCACCGCCCACGCCGTCCGCTCCGCAGTCGGGCGTCACCGGTGACCCGCTGACCGACCCGATCGCGCCGGCCGACCCCTACGCGACCGAGGTCCCGGCTCCGCCGGCCGACCCCGACAAGACGTCCTACGACGACCTGGGCGGCGGCGACACCGCGGTCAAGCCCACCCCGGAGAACGCGTCGGAGAACGCATCGGAGAACGCTCCCGAGTTCGCTCCGGAGCCGGTCGATTCCCCCGAGGAGGGGAAGGACAAGTGGTTCCGCGGCTGAGCCGGAGCCAGAAGAGGTCCATCTGAGTCACCCGCGGTCCGCCATCGGCGGGCCGCGGGTGACAATGGTTCGGTGACCATCCACGCCATCACCGTCCTGGGACACGACCGCCCGGGGATCATCGCCGACACCACCGCCCGTCTCGCCGGACTCGGACTGAACCTCGAGGACTCGACGATGACCCGGCTCCGAGGTCACTTCGCGATGACGCTGCTCTGCGCGGGAGAGGCGACCACCGAGGCGATCCGCGCCGACCTCGAGCCGATCGCGTCCGACGGCACCCTGACGGTCACGGTCTACGAGCTCCCCGAGGAGCAGGCTCCCGCCGTCGCCGGCCGGCTCTTCGTACTCTCCGTGCACGGGGGTGACCGCCCCGGCATCGTCTCCACAGTGACCGCCGAGATCGCCGCCGTCGGCGGCAACATCACCGACCTGACCACCCGTCTCTCGGGTGAGCTCTACGTCGTCGTCGCCGAGCTCGAGCTGCCGGCGGACGCCGATGTCGCCGTGCTCGAGGCGTCGGTCAAGCGGGTCACCCAGGAGCTCGGCGTCGACGCCACCCTGCGGCCGATCGAGGCCGACGACCTGTGAGCATCAATGAACGGGTGCTGTCCTGGACCGAGGCGGAGCTGGGTGTCGAGGGCAAGGTCCTCGATGTCGTACGCGCCCCCGCCCACGTCCTCTCCGTGCCCGGCAAGGACGTCGACCCCGCCGCCCCCGAGACCGTCCAGCTCGCCGCCGACCTGATCGCGACCATGCGGGTCTCGCCCGGCTGTGTCGGCCTGGCCGCCGACCAGGTCGGGGTCTCGGCCCGGGTCTTCTGCGTCGACGTCTCCACCCACGTCAAGACGAGGACCCACCACGGCACGTACGTCCTGTGCAACGCCGAGGTCGTCGAGGCCAGCCGGAACGAGAAGGCCCGTGAGGGCTGCATGTCCGTCCCCGACCTGACCGGTGACGTGAAGCGTGCCTCCCGCTTGAAGGTACGCGGCCAGCTCCCGGTCACCGGCGAGACCGTCGAGATCGTCACCGACGCGTTCGAGGCCCGCTGCCTGCAGCACGAGATCGACCACACCAACGGTCTGCTCTTCATCGACCGCGTCGCCGGCGCCCACGCGCTGCATCAGCGCCAGACCTACTTGTGACGTCGGCCTTGATGGGTGGTTGGTGCGGGCGGTGGGATTCGAACCCACACATTCGACAGGACTTTTAAGGTCCCCGGCTCGCCGTTGGCCTACGCCCGCTTGCGATTCTTGCCCCGATACGTGGGTGTCTGAGCGTGACAGTTCGGACAGTGCAGTTCAAGGTTCTCGAGCTGGTTGTTCCTCGGGTTGCCATCTCGATGATCGAGTTCCAGCGGTATCGGCTCGCCCAACCATTCCATGCCGCCGCACTTGTTGCACTTCGCGGAGAAGATGCCCTCGTTGATCAGCCGCAGCCGCAGCCTGTGCGAACTGATCGGGTAGGTGTTGGACAGGTAGGCGTCAAGCGTCCGTCGGGCCCCGAGGACGACGTTCTTGCTCCACGCCTGACCGTTGAAGTGGGACGTATCCAAGCCTGCCTGAGCGATCGCGTTGCGGATCGTGGCGTAGTTGCGGCCTGCGGCCCGAAGGCCCAGGCGACGAAGTACTTCAGCGAGGGTGAACGACGCGGACACAGCGTGTTCGAGATCCGCTGCGGTCCATCCTCGGGTGCGACCCGGCATACCAATTAGTATGGGCACGCTAGACCGTCTGCCGTTTGCCCTGATTGTTGTGTCGCTTGGAACCTCCAGGGTTGTCCTGCGATGACGGACAAGGACCGTCGGCCGCCCCTTCTCAGCTCGCGACCCGTTCGGGCTGTGCCGTCAGGCGAGGGGTGCTCCTGTTTCGCTGGGCGCCGATCAGGCCGCTGCCGAGGAGCACGTGGCCGACCATGATCGGATAGATCACGCCACGCTCGAACAGGCCGACGTTCCACATCCATCCGGTGAAGACATCGGCCATGAAGACGGGGAACGTGACCAGGCCGGCGATGCCGAGCACGATGCTCGCGATCGACCGGCCGTGGCTCAGCCCGATCCGGGTGCCGTTGGCGCCGACGACGATCGCCATCACGTTCCCGGCGAGCATCACGCTCTGGGCGCCGACGGTGTGGAACGCGATGAGTCCGGTCTCGACGTTCGCGTTCGATCCTTGGAACGTGCCGACGAGTGCGACGCCGACACCGGCGATCGTCGCCAGGATCGCAACGACGATCGGGCGTGCTCCCCTGCGGACGTCGAAGACCAGGAACGTGCCGACGATGAGCAGCAGGCCGTACGTCACCCAGCCGGCGTCCATGACTGCCCCGAGCGGCGAGTTCCCGACCTGCCCGAACGCCGTCTGCGGGGCTCCTGTCAGCCCGAGATGGCTGACCCAGTTGTACAGCGGCGCGTACGGCGGGTCCTGCCAGGCAGCGGCCGTGATGAGTTCGGCGACCCACGACAGGAGCGGACCGATCAGGAGCAGGACCGCTCCGGCACGGCCTGCCGCGCCGGAGCGGACGATCGACGTCATGACAGCGCCATCCCGGGGACGCGCTGGCGGATCGCCTCGAGCTCGGCCTCGTCGGAGATGCCCTGCCAGTCGTACCGCGGGGTGTAGGGCGCCTCCAGCGCCCGCACCTCGTCGTCGGTGAGCTCCACGTCGAGCGACGCGACGGCGTCGTCGATCTGCTGGATGGAGCCGGCGCCGACCAGCGGGGCGGTCACGACCGGCTGACGGTGCAGCCAGGCGAGCGCGATCTGGGCCCGGCTGACCCCGTGGGCGTCGGCGACCCGGCCGACCGCATCGATGATGGCGCGGTTGGAGGCCTCCTGCTCCGGCGAGTAGAGCATGTCGGCGTATGCGCCGTCGGTCTCCGATCGCGCGGTCGAACGGGCGTCGTCCCAGGCGCGGGCGAGGCGGCCGCGGGCGAGCGGCGACCAGATGATCGTGCCGACGCCGTTGTCCAGGGCGAGCGGGATCATCTCCCGCTCCTCTTCGCGAGCGAGCAGGTTGTAATGATCCTGCATCGACACGAAGCGGGCCCAGCCGTTGACCTTCTGCAGGTGCAGCGCCTTCGCGAACTCCCACGCGTGCATCGAGGACGCACCGAGGTAGCGCACCTTGCCCGCCTTCACGAGGTCGTTGAGCGCTTCGAGGGTCTCCTCCCACGGCGTCGAGTGGTCGTTGCGGTGGATCTGGTAGAGGTCGATGTAGTCCGTTCCCAGCCTCCGGAGCGAGTGGTCGACCTCGGTCATGATCGCCTTGCGTGACAGCCCCCGGCCGTTGGGACCCAGGCGCATCGGGTGCCGTAGCTTCGTGGCGATCACCACCGCATCGCGGTCCGCGAAGTCCTTCAACGCGCGGCCGAGGATCTCCTCGCTGGAGCCGTTGGAATACAGGTTCGCGGTGTCGAAGAAGTTGATCCCCGCCTCCAGCGCGTGCTTGATGAGCGGGCGGGCCTCGTCCTCGCCCTTCGACCAGACCGGGTGGCCGCGATCCGGCTCGCCATAGGTCATCGCGCCGATCGCGATCGGGGACACGTCGAGGCCGGTCGTGCCGAGCTTGATGTACTGCATGATGCTCCTCTAAAGTATGTGGAGAGTTCTCCATATATGTTAGTGGAGAGTTCTCCACATAGCAAGAGGAGACGTCCATGGTCCGTTCCGACGCCCGGGAGAACCGGGCACGCATCCTCGCGGCGGCCCGCGAGGCGTTCACCGAGGACGGCGCCACGTCGATGAACCAGGTCGCACAGCGTGCCGGCGTCGGCGCCGGCACGCTCTACCGCAACTTCCCGACGCGAGAGGCGCTGGTCCTCGCGGTCTACCAGGACGAGGTCGCGCGGATCATCGAGACCGCACCCAGGCTCTTGGGTGAGATGGAACCGCTGGAGGCGCTGCGTCACTGGACGAACGATCTCGTCGAGGCGATGCGACGGAAGCACGGCCTCGGCGACGCCCTCAGCCCGAGCGCGCACCAGGCGATCACCGAGCAGACCTATGGACCCGTGGTCGCCGCGATCCGCGAGCTGTTCGACGCGGGCAAGAAGGACGGCAGCATCCGTCAAGACGCCGAGCCGGCCGACTTCCTCCAGCTCACCGGCGCGCTCTGGCGAGCTGCGCCGGGCCCGGAAGATCGCTCGCCGCACATGCTCGCTCTCATCCTCGACGGTCTCCGCGCGCAGCGACCGCGCTAGTCGCGTGCATCACGGAACCTCAGGGTTCTCCCGGACGTTGAGCGAGGTACAGGGCCGGTACGCTGGCCACAGGAGCCGCCACCGTGGCGGAACCTTTCACGTCGCTTTCGAGGAGTGACCCCCAGATGCAGAGCAACAACCCGGTGTTCCGTAGGGCAGAGGGCTTCGGGCAGCCGTCGCACAACGCCTACGGCAACGCGACCTACGGCGGCAACGGCGCTGCGTACGCCGGCTACGGGCAGGACCCGAGCCAGTGGTCGACCGGCGGCCCGCAGGCGCCCATCACGAGCGCCCCCATGACGATCGACTCGGTGGTGCAGAAGGGCGCGATCACGCTCGGCGTCGTCTTCCTCGCCGCCATCGCGACGTGGATCATGACCCCCGACATCGACTCCACCGCCAACCTCGCGCCGCTCTACCTGGCCGCGACCGTCGGCTCCGGTGCTGCCTTCATCCTGTCGCTGGTCAACTCGTTCAAGCGCGTGGTCAGCCCGGCGCTGGTGCTGGCCTTCGCGGTCGCCGAGGGCGTTGCCCTGGGTGCGCTGAGCAAGACCTTCGACGCCGTCTTCGGTGGGGGCATCGTCGTCCAGGCCGTGATCGGCACGTTCGCCGCGTTCGCGGGCACCCTGGCTGCGTACAAGTTCTTCAACATCAAGGTCGGCAACAAGTTCCGCACCTTCGTGATCGCCGCGATGTTCGGCATGGTGGGCCTGAGCCTGATGGAGCTCGTGCTCGGGTTCTTCGGCGCCAGCTTCGGCCTCTTCGGCTTCGGCACCCTCGGCCTGATCACCGCCATCATCGGCCTCGCGCTCGGTGTGTTCATGCTGATCCTCGACTTCGACCAGATCGAGCAGGGCGTACGTGCCCAGCTCCCTGAGCGTGAGTCGTGGCGCGCCGTCTTCGGCCTGACCGTCAGCCTGGTCTGGATCTACACCAACCTGCTCCGCCTCCTGGCGATCTTCCAGCAGGATTGATTGACGGCGATCAGGTCGAGCGAGCGCAGCGGGTGAGCCTGCGAACCCGCGAAGCGGGTCGAGACCTGGGTCGCTGACAATCAACAACCGCCCCGTGCCTACAAGGCGCGGGGCGGTTCTCATTTCGTCGAGGCGTCACCCCGGTCGGTCGAGGCGTCACGCCCGTCGGCCGAGATGGCAATCTGGCGCCAACTCGGCCGGCCTACGTGACGCCTCGGCCGACGTACGTGACGCCTCGGCGGGGTGGGTCAGCGCTGGGACTCGGCGAGCGGGGGAGTCTCGGCGGGGCGCTCGCCGCGGCGGGGCTCGCGCTGCTCGTTCTCGAAGGAACGGGCCCGGGCCCAGTTGCGGCCGACGCGTCCACGGGGGCGCGGGGCGGGGTCGATCTCGGTTCCTGGCCGGATGACGGCACGCAGGGAGGCGGCGGCGAGCGGCATCACGTGCTTGCCGTTGTAGGTCTCCAGGATGGCGTTCTCGTCGCCGACGAGGCCCAGCACGGTGAGCGTCGGCGGGACCAGGACCTCGCCGAGGGCGTGGTAGCCGGCAGCGGAGGGGTGGAACAGGTCGGCGCCGAACCAGAACGCGGGGGTGGCCTTGAAGGCCGGACCGAGGACGTCACCCAGGGACACGGTGTGGCCGCCGGCGCGGATGACGTGGAAGATCTGGCCGGCGGCGATGCGGATCGACCAGGCCCGCATGATCGAGCGCAGCGGCGGCAGGATCGGCGTGGCGGTGCTGAGGTCGGGGACGGTGCCGACGAGCACCTTCACGCCCGCCTCCTGGAGCCGCGTGACGGCCTGAGCGAGGTGGCTCACCGCGACCCGTGGACGCACTCGGCGGATGACATCGTTGGAACCGACCAGGATGACCGCGATGTCGGCGTCGGCGGCGATCGCCTTCTCGACCTGCGGGTGCAGGTCGGAGGACTTCGCGCCGATCTCGGAGAGGTCGTGCAGACGCACCGGCCGGTGTGCCTTCTCGGAGACGCCGGAGGCGAGGACCGCGCCAGGCGTGTCCTCGACCTCGGTCATCCCGTAGCCTGCGGCGCTCGAGTCACCGAGCAGCGCGATGTTGATCGGACGCCCCGGGTGACGCGCTCCGTACCACCCCGTCGGGGACGGTGCGACCGGCATCTTGACCTGATGGGTCGCCCGGACGGCAAGGGCCGCTTCCGCGACGAGGATCCCGGCGAACGCGACCGTCGCGGCCAGAACACCCCCGCCGGCGTACGCGGTCTTGCGAGCCAGACTCTTCTTCGCCACGGGGACCACTCTAAAGTCTTTGCCCTCATACCGGGCACTCAGTATCGGGATATAGGGGATCTCACCTAGTGGACATACGCTGTCGCCATGGAGTACGTGGACTCGCTTCTCGACCTTATCGGCAACACTCCGCTCGTGCGGCTGGGGCGTGCGCTGGACGGCGCCGGCGCCTCTGAACCCGGCCAGGGACCGCTGGTTCTGGCCAAGGTGGAATACCTCAACCCGGGCGGTTCGGTGAAGGACCGCATCGCCACCCGGATGATCGAGGCGGCCGAGGCATCGGGCGAGCTCAAGCCCGGCGGCACGATCGTCGAGCCCACCTCCGGCAACACCGGTGTCGGCCTCGCGATGGTCGCCCAGCGACGCGGTTACAAGTGCATCTTCGTCTGCCCTGACAAGGTCAGCGAGGACAAGCGCAACGTGCTGAAGGCCTACGGCGCCGAGGTCGTGGTCGCGCCCACGGCCGTGCCGCCCGAGCACCCCGACTCCTACTACAACGTCTCCGACCGGCTCGCCTCGCAGCCGGGCGCCTGGAAGCCGAACCAGTACGCCAACCCGAACAACCCGCGCTCCCACTACGAGGAGACCGGCCCCGAGATCTGGCGCCAGACCGAGGGGAAGATCACCCACTTCGTGGCCGGCGTCGGCACCGGCGGCACGATCTCCGGGATCGGCCGCTACCTCAAGGAGCAGAACCCCGACGTCCAGGTGATCGGCGCCGACCCGGCCGGCAGCGTCTACTCCGGCGGCACCGGCCGCCCCTACCTGGTCGAGGGCGTCGGCGAGGACTTCTGGCCGGACACCTACGACCGCGACATCGCCGACCGGATCATCGAGGTCTCCGACGCGGACTCCTTCGCCTACACCCGCCGGCTCGCCCGCGAGGAGCAGCTGCTCGTCGGCGGCAGCGCCGGCATGGCCGCGTACGCCGCCAAGCAGCTCGCCACCGAGCTGGCCGGCACGCCGGAGGGCGAGAACGCCGTGATCGTCGTGCTGCTGCCCGACTCGGGGCGCGGTTACCTGACCAAGGTGTTCAACGACGAGTGGCTGGCGCAGTACGGCTTCGCGACCGGTGAGGCGGCCAAGCAGACCGTCGGTGACGTGCTGCGCGGCAAGTCCGGCCGGCTGCCCGACCTGGTCCACACCCACCCCGGCGAGACGATCGCCGAGGCGGTGCACATCCTGCAGGAGTACGGCGTCTCGCAGATGCCCGTCGTGCGCGCCGAGCCGCCGATCGTGGCCGCCGAGGTCGCGGGCTCGGTCTCGGAGCGCACCCTGCTGGAGGCGCTGTTCACCGGCAAGGCCAAGCTCACCGACTCCGTCGAGGAGCACATGTCCCCGCCGCTGCCCTCGATCGGCTCCGGCGCCGATGCTCACGATGCCGCCCACACGCTCGGCGACTCCGACGCGCTGCTGGTGCACGAGGACGGCAAGCCGGTCGGTGTCCTCACCCGCCAGGACCTGCTCTTCTTCCTGACCAGCTCCTGACGAGCTGATCAGCGAGGTCGCCGATACCCTCCCCCTGGCGGGGGAGGGTGGCGTACGTCATGATGCGTGGTCATGATCGCGTACCCCCACATGCGCCGAAGCGGAGCCCGAGTCGGCCGGCATCGCCGGTCGGCCATCGCCGCGGCCCTTCTGACCACGCTGTTCTCGCTGACCGCCTGTGGTGGCGGTGACGGCGGCAGTGGGGGCGGTGATCGTCCCAGCGTCGCGGACATCAAGGGTCAGATCTCCCAGAGCAGCGGCGACCAGGTGACCGACGAGCAGGCCGTCTGCCTGGCGAAGACCTACTACGAGTCGGATCTCTCCGACGAGGCGGTACGCCTCCTGGTCGAGGCCGAGGACGTCTCCAAGATCAGCCCGGAGGATCTCTCCGAGGCGGACCAGAAGGCCAGCAAGGCGCTCTACGACCCGTTGGTGAAGTGCCTGACGCCCGCTGAGTAGTCGCCGTTCGGCACGGGCCGCAGCCAGGTGCTCGCCACCCGGGCGAGGTCCTCTCGACCGGAGACCCCGGTCTTGCGGCTGATGTTGTGCAGGTGGGTCTCGACGGTGCGGGTGCTCATCTCCAGGTCCGCGGCCAGCGAGGCCGTGGTGGGGCCGTCGGGCAGCAGCCGGAGGACCTCGCTCTCTCGTGCGGAGAGCCCGATGTGGACCGCCGCACGGCGGAACAGGCCGGATCGGCTGCCGGAGATCTCGGAGCGTTCCCAGGCGAGGTCGAGCGTCTCGGCGGCTTCGGTGAGGTCGCCCGCCTCGCGCTGCAGGATCGCCAGCGAGATGGCCGCCCGGGTCACGAACACCAGGGCCCCGGCATCGGCGAGGATCACGATCGCCTCGCGGAGGGCGTCGATGTCGCCGGCGGCGGTGGCTGCTGCGTACGCCCCCATGCCCTGCAGCAGCGGGCTCTCGGTGCCTGCCGCGAGGCTGGCGGCCCGGGTGATGTGCTTGTTCTCGTTGGCACCGCGCTCGATCGCCTCGACGGCGAGGAAGATGCCGCCGGTGACGTAGCCGGCATCGAGCCGCTGGCCGACGAGCTCGCACAGCTCCTTGAGGCTGGGCATCCGGCCGCTGGCCGGGGCCATGATGCTGGCCACCATCCCGGGCCACGGGCCGAAGGCGACCTTCGCGCCGCCGATCTGCGAGGCGAGACTGCGGGCGTACTCGGGGCGGCCCTGCGCCATCGCGATCTCGGCGCCGAGCGTCAGGATGCCGGTGTGGGCGACGTCGCGGTAGGCCGCGACGCTCGAGGAGGAGAGGCTCTGGAACGCCGCCTGGCTCGCCTCGGTCAGCCGGCCAGCGATGCTCAGGCCGAGCACGCAGAGGTAGGCGTGGGCCTGGATGAGCATGGCGCTCGAGCTCTGGTTGGCCTCCTCGAGCTGCTCGCGGGCGAAGTCGATGCCGCGGTCGAGATCGCCGCCGAGCACGTCGGCCAGCCCGACCAGGAAGGCGTGCAGGCCGGCCGGGTGCGGGTTCTGCGGGTGCTGGCTCTCCAGCAGGTTGCGCGCCTGCTCGACCATCCCGGCGGAGAGGAGGCGCTCGGCGGCGACGACGGCGAGCATCTCGGGACCGACCGTGTCACGCGGGTCCGGTTGGACGTCGGGCAGCTCGGGGACGTACTCGGTCTGGAACTGCAGGTGTGCCCGAGAGGCCTCGAGCGTCGCGGCGAAGGTGGGCAGCCGGGTCAGGCCGTCGTCGAGCACGGCCTTGGCCGCGTCCAGATCGCCCAGCTCGACCGCCTTCCAGGTGGCGAACCAGGCCAGCATCCACGCCGACTCCTGGGTGTCGGTCAGCGGGGTGCGCCGCTCGACCTCCTCGATCTGGTCGCGGGGCGCTGCGGTGTTGCGAAGTGCGATGAGGAGCGGAAGCGCGGTCTCGGGCGAGGGCATCTCGGTCCAGGAGCGGCGCGCGCGGGCGACCTCGTCGGCCATCTGACGCAGCGAGCGCTGGTGGAGCAGTGCGGCGTCGGCGCCACGTGGCCGGTGGGTGCGCTGGTCGATGAGCCGCTGGTCGGCGGCGAGGTGGTTGCGCGCGATCACCAGGCCGAACGCCGAGCCCTCGGTGATCAGGTAGTCGCCGATGAGCGGCGGGTAGAGACCCACGACGCCGCTGCCCGGGCCGTCCTCGCTGTGGCGCGCCAGTCCATGGGCGAAGAGCGCGTCGAGCACGCGGCGCTCGAGCAGCTTCTCGGCCTCGTCGAGCGGCACCGGACCCGTCACAGCGAGGGCGGTGGCGCCGTCCCAGGCGTCCTGGTCGAGCCCGGCGACGAGCGGCTCGACGGCCGAGGCCAGCTCCGGAGCCCAGCCCGTACGCCGCGGCAGCCGCCACAGCCCGTCGAGCTGCTCCAGCACCCCTGCCCGGGGCCCGACGGTGGCGATGGCCCGCACCAGCCCGAGCAGTCCGCCGGTCGCCATCGCGATCCGCGCCAGGGACCCGGCCTCCACCGGGCCGCCCAGGATCGCCCGGCACACCTCGTGCACCTGGTCGACCTCGAGCGCGGGGGAGCGCACCTGGACCGACGGGGCGATGCCGAGCATCAGCGTGTCCTCGGCGACCGGGTGCTGGTGGCGGCTGCTGGTCACGGCCAGAAGGCGTCGCTGGCGGTGGATGTTGCGCAGGGCGCCGACCGAGTAGGTGTCGAGCGCGTCGGCGTCGTCGATCACCAGGACGGTGCCGCTGCCGAGCTGCTTGCTCAGCGCGTCGGTCATCTCGCCGATGGTCCGCCGGGGCCCGGGTGGTGCCGCGCCGCCGATGCCGGCGGCGAGCAGCGCGGCGAACGGCTCGTTCTGCCAGGCGCGGTGGCCGCTGAGCTGGAAGACCGACAGACCCTCGTCCTCGAGCCGGTCGGCGACCAGGGCGCAGAGCTCGCTGCGCCCGGAGCCCCGTGGGCCGACCAGATGCACGCTCAGGCCCGCACCGACGTAGTCGGTGACCTCGTCGACCACGCGCGCGAGGACACCTTCGCGATCCGACATGGTCACCCCCCACCTCAAGGTACATCCAAATGCATACCGGATTTTCTGTGGGAGCGCTGTATCGCCCGCGTATTAGGTCTACTGATACGCAGGTTACCTGTTTACAGTACGTAAACAGTCCGTCCGCGACCGCAACCTCTGGCCGCAGATGATGAGATAGTGATCTCACGGGCTGAGGTTCGCCTCGGCCTGCACCACTGAGTGACCACCAGGTTGCCGCATCAGCTCCCCCATCTGATTGCGGCCCTGGTGGCACGAAGACCTACGGAGCCCGGCCGTCCCGGACTCGAGGTCGCGATCATCCCCCCGCGGTCGTGACCTCGAGCCCAGGGCGGCCGGGTTTCTTCTGTTCGTTCGCGAGTGTGGTTGGTGGCCCGGTTCACAAGGGACGTAAGCCACGACACACGGGACGAACGCCTACAGAGGGGGTGCTGTGGCCGCTGTGGCAGCAGTGACATAGTGACTGCCGTGGACAGCGTCCTGGAGTTAGCCAGGTGGCAGTTCGGCATCGTGACCGTCTACCACTTTCTGTTCGTCCCACTCACGGTGGGACTCACCATGCTCGTCGCCGTGCTGGAGACGATCTGGCTGCGTACGAAGAATCCTGAGTGGCTTCGGCTCACCAAGTTCTTCTCGAAGCTCTTCCTGATCAACTTCGCGCTCGGTGTGGTCACCGGGATCGTGCAGGAGTTCCAGTTCGGGATGACCTGGTCGGACTACTCCCGCTTCGTCGGGGACGTCTTCGGGGCGCCGCTGGCGATCGAGGCGCTGCTGGCGTTCTTCCTGGAGTCGACCTTCCTCGGCCTGTGGATCTTCGGCTGGGACAAGCTCCCGAGGGCGCTGCACAACGCGTGCATGTGGATCGTCCACCTCGGCACCCTGGCGTCGTCGTGGTTCATCCTGGCGGCCAACTCCTGGATGCAGCACCCGGTCGGCTACAAGTTCAACGAGGTCACCGGGCGCGCCGAGCTCACCGACTTCTGGGCGGTGATGTTCAACAAGGTGCAGCTGGGCACGTTCCCGCACGTCATCCTCGCGGCCTACCTGACCTCGGCGGCCTTCATGCTCGGCATCCTGGGCTGGCTCTACCTGCGCCGGCCGGGGCTCGACGGCGCCGACCGTCCGATGCACCGGCGCGGCATGGTGCTGGCGGCCTGGATCATGGTCGTCTCCGGTCTCGGCGTGGCCATCTCGGGTGACGTCCAGGGCAAGATCATGACCGAGGTCCAGCCGATGAAGATGGCGGCCGCGGAGGCGCTCTGGGAGACGTCCGACTCGTGCGCGCCGTTCTCGGTCCTGACCATCGGCACCCGCGACGGGAAGCACGAGAAGTGGGCCCTCGAGGTGCCCTGCGTGCTGTCCTTCCTCGGCACCGGTACGTTCGACGGCAAGGTCGAGGGCATCTACGACCTGCAGGAGAAGTACCGCGCGACGTACGGCGCGACGCCGGGGGAGACCTACTACTCACCGGGGGACTACACCCCCAACATCCCGGTCACCTACTGGACCTTCCGCTGGATGATGGGCCTCGGCGTCGTCGGTGGTCTCGTCGGCCTGGCGGTGCTGTGGCTGACCCGCCGGGGACGGACGCCCACCGGGTTCGTCGGCCGGGTGCTCCCTGCGCTGGCGATCTCGGCGCCGGTGATGGTGCTGCTGGGCAACTCGATGGGCTGGATCTTCACCGAGATGGGCCGCCAGCCGTGGGTGGTCTTCGGGGTGCTGACGACCGCTCAGGGGGTCTCGCCGGGTGTCGAGCCCTGGGAGGTGTGGATGTCGCTGCTGGGGTTCACGCTGCTCTACGCCGTGCTCGCGGTCATCGAGGTCGGGCTGCTGATGAAGTATGTGAAGAAGGCGCCGGACCCGTTCGTCGAGCCACCTTCACCGTCCCTGCGCGGCTCCGAGTCGGATGCCGACGAGCCGATGAACTTCGCGTACTGAGGAGCCTGCGATGGAACTCACGACTGTCTGGTTCTGCCTCATCGCCGTGCTGTGGATCGGCTACTTCGTCCTCGAGGGCTTCGACTTCGGCGTCGGCATGCTGCTTCCGGTCCTGGCCCGCGACGACCGCGAGCGGCGCGTCATGATCAACACGATCGGCCCGGTCTGGGACGGCAACGAGGTCTGGCTGCTGACCGCCGGGGGAGCGACGTTCGCGGCCTTCCCGGAGTGGTACGCCACCCTCTTCTCCGGCTTCTACCTGCCGCTGTTCCTCATCCTGATCGCGCTGATCGTGCGTGGCGTCGCCTTCGAGTACCGCCACCAGCGTCCCTCGGCCACCTGGGCCGGGTGGTGGGACCGCGCGGTGATCTTCGGGTCCTACGTGCCGGCGCTGCTGTGGGGTGTTGCCTTCGCCAACATCGTGCGCGGGGTGCCGATCGACGGGGACTTCGAGTTCACCGGCACGATCCTGACGCTGCTCAACCCCTACGGCCTGCTCGGCGGGCTCGTCACGCTGTCGCTGTTCGTGACCCACGGTGCGCTCTTCATCGCGCTGAAGACCGACGGGGAGATCCGCGGCCGGGCTCGTGCGCTGGCGCTCAAGGTCGGGGTCGTCGCGGCCGTGCTCGCCGTCGTGTTCCTGGTCTGGACCCAGGTGCTCACGGGCAGTGCCGCGACCGCGGTGATCTTCGTCCTGGCGGCGCTCGCGCTCGTGGGCGGGCTCGGGGCTGCGTACGTCGGGCGCGAGGGGCTCGCCTTCGCCGGAACGTTCCTCGCGATCGGGCTGGCCGTGGCCGGGCTCTTCGTGGGGCTCTTCCCCGACGTGATGCCGTCGACCACCGACGTCGCGAACTCGCTGACCACGACGAACGCGTCGGCGACGCCCTACACGCTGAAGCTGATGACGATCGTCGCGGCGGTGTTCACGCCGATCGTGGTGGGCTATCAGGCCTGGACGTACTGGATCTTCCGCAAGCGGATCTCCATCCACCACATCCCGGCCGCGCATTGATGATCCAGCTGTCCTGATGCGCCCGAACGACCCACGACTGCGTGCTCAGCTGTCGGTAGCCCGCCGGCCGCTGACCGCGGTCGTGGCCGCCGGGGTGCTGGGGGCGGTGCTGCTGATCATCCAGACGTACGCCGTCACCGGACTGCTCATCTCCGCGATCCGCGGCACCGGGTCGGTGAGCGGCTGGGCCCTGGCGGTCGTGGCCGTCTTCGCCGGGCGCGCTGTCGTCGGGGTCGTCTCGGACGTGGCCGGTGCCCGGGCCGCCGGTGTCGTCGGGGCAGACCTGCGACGCCGGGTGGTCGGGGCGATCCTGCGTGGCCGGTCGGGCGCCTCGGGTTCGCTGTCGGCCCTGGCGACCCGGGGCGTCACGGCCGCCGAGCCGTATCTGACGCGCTACGTGCCGGCGCTGGTGCTGGCCTGCGTACTGCCCGTTCTCGTGCTTGCCGTCATCGTCTGGACCGACCCGCTCAGCGGTCTCATCGTCGGGCTCACGCTCCCGTTGATCCCGGTCTTCGGAGTGCTGGTCGGGCTGGCGACGCGTGACCAGGCGGCCGGCCAGTGGCGCGCGATGTCGGCCCTGGCCGGCCACTTCCTCGACGTGATGAAGGGCCTGCCGACCCTGGTCGCCTTCGGCCGAGCTCGTGCGCAGTCGGGGGTCATCGCCACGATCACGGACCGCTACCGCCGCCGCACCCTCGAGACCCTGAAGATCGCGTTCGCGTCCTCGGCCGTGCTCGAGCTCGTCGCGACCATCTCGGTCGCCCTGGTGGCAGTCACCATCGGAGTACGCCTCGCCGCCGGCTCGGTCGACCTGCAGACCGCTCTCGTGGTCCTGCTGCTCGCTCCCGAGGCCTACTGGCCGCTGCGTCGCGTCGGGACCGAGTTCCATGCCGCCGCCGAGGGCACGGCCACTCTCGAGGCCACCGCCGACCTGAGCCGAGAGGTCACCCGCGTCGGCCGAGACGTCGCGGGCGTCGGCCGAGACGTCACCGACTGCCAACTCGACCGACGGGAGCGACGTCTCGGCGTGTCTCTCGCGGAGGTGGGGGTGACGTATCCGGGGCGGGATCGGCCGGCGCTCGCCGCGGTGAGTGGGACCATCCCGGAGCGGGGGATCACCGCGATCGTGGGCCCGAGCGGTTGTGGGAAGTCGACGTTGCTGGCGACGATCGCGGGTCTGCAGGAGACGTACGACGGTGCCGTCGAGCTCGACGGACAGACCCCGGCGACCGGCGACGAGTGGCGGCGGCGGTTCGCCTACCTTCCGCAGCGCCCGGTGTTCGTCAGCGGGACGATCGCCGACAACCTCCGGCTGGGGTCGCCGGAGGCGACCGACGGCGACCTGTGGCAGGCGTTGAAGCGGGTCGCGCTCGCCGACCGGATCGCCGAGCTCCCCGGCGGGCTCGGTGCCGACCTGGCCGAGGACGGCCGATCGCTCTCGGCCGGTGAGCGGGCCCGGCTCGCACTGGCCCGCGTCGTACTCTCCGAACGCCCGTGGGTACTCCTCGACGAACCCACTGCCCATCTCGACCCCGACACCGAACGGATCATCGCCGACACCGTCACCGACCTCGCCCGCGACCGTGCGGTCGTCCTCGTCGCCCACCGCCCGGCTCTCATCGAGATCGCCGACCAGGTCATCACCCTCTCTGCCGAGAAGTCGCCCCCGTCGGCCGAGGCGTCACCGCGGTCGGCCGAAGCGTCATCGGCGTCGGTCGAAACGTCACTGCGGTCGGTCGAGGCGTCACTGCCGTCGGCCGAGGCGTCACTGCGGTCGGTCGAGACGTCACTGCCGTCGGCCGAGAGGGCAACTGTTGACGCTTCGAACGACCTAAGTGACGCCTCGGCCAACCGACTTGACGCTTCGAGCGACGGGGGCGACGCTTCGGCCGACGGGCCTGACGCTTCGGCCGACCGGAGCGACGCCTCGGCCGACGGGCCTGACGCCTCGGCGCGGGTGGCGTTGTGGGGGTCGGCGGTGGTCGGCGGGCTGAGCTGGGCATCGGGGGTGGCGCTGACGGCGCTGGCGGGGTGGCTGATCATCAAGGCCTCGTACCATCCGGTGATCCTGACGCTGGTGGCGGCGATGGTGGGGGTGCGTACGTTCGGGATCGCGCGGCCGGTGCTGCGCTACCTGGAACGGTTGTGGTCCCACGACAGTGCGCTGCGACTGCTGGCGAAGCGCCGGGTGGAGATCTACGACGCGCTGGTGCCGCTCGTGCCGGGGGCACTCCCCGGCCGGCGGGGAGACGTGCTCGCGAGCGTCGTCGACGACGTCGACGCGGTGCTCGACGAGGAGCTGAGGGTGCGGCTGCCGGTGCGGGAGTACGCCGTCGTGGCGGCCCTCGCGGTCGTCGCGACCGCGCTCATCGACCCGGTCGCAGCGGTTCTCACCGCAGCCACGGTGCTGGCGGCGGGAGTCGCCTTCGGGATCGCGTACGCAGGAGCAGCACGCGCCGAGAACATCTCGATCACGGTGCGGGCCAGAGTGTCCGAGCAGGTGGTGGAGGCGACCCAGACGGCGACCGAGCGCCGGATGTGGCAGGCGAGCGAGCCGGTGCTGGACGCGCTCGACGACCTGGCCCGCATCGCCACCCGAGCGACCACGACCGCGGCCGTCGCCGCTTCCGCGGCCAAGGCCCTGGTGCTGGTCACCGCCGGCGCGGCGGTCGCCGCGACCGCCGCCTACACGACCGTCGGTGACGGCCCGATGCTCGCGCTCCTCACCCTGGTGCCGCTGGCACTGGCCGAGCCTGCTGCGACGCTCGCCGACGCCGGCGCAGCCAGGGCCCGGACCCGCGCCGCGCAGCGCCGTCTCGACGCCCTCACGAGCCGCCGCCCCGCGGTCACGGCCCCGGACCACCCCCAGCGACCCTCCGGCGACACCACGATCACGGTCACCGGCGTCACCGCCCACCCCGGCGGCCAGGCAGCCGCCCAGACAGCCGCCCAGAAAGCCGGCCAGAACGTCGAGATCCCCGACCTGCACCTCGAGCCCGGCGCACGGATCGGCATCGTCGGGCCCTCCGGGTCTGGCAAGAGCACCCTCGCCGCGCTGCTGCTGCGCTTCCTCGACCCGGACACCGGCACGATCACGCTCGGCGGCCGGGCGACGCGGCAGATGGATCCCCAGGACGTACGGAAGATCGTCGGTCTCGTCGACGACGACCCGCACGTCTTCGCCTCCACCCTCGTCGAGAACATTCGCCTGGCCAAGCCAGACGCCACGGATCAGGAGGTCGAGCGGGCGATCCGGCGCGCCCACCTCGGCGAGTGGCTCGACGCGCTCCCCGACGGGCTGCAGACGCGGCTCGGCGACGGCGCGGCCCAGGTCTCCGGTGGCGAACGGGCCAGGCTGGCCGTGGCGAGGTCGCTGCTGGCCGGGCACAAGGTCCTGGTTCTGGATGAACCTTTGGCTCATCTGGACACTTCGACCGCCGCGTCGCTGGCGCGTGAGGTGCTCGCGCGGGAGGATGACTCGACAGTTGAGACAGTGTTCGGCACACAACACAACGCGGAGCTTGGTCCGCATGGCGGCACGAAAACCGTAGTGTGGATGACTCACACATCGACCGGACTGGGGTTGACCGATACCGTGGTCTCCCTTCAACGAATGGGGGAAGTGAGACGGTGTTGACCGAGACAAGGACGATCCGGGTCTACCTGCTCGACGACCACGAGGTCGTGCGCCAGGGGTTGACGACGCTGCTGGACAGCCATGACGACATCGCCGTCATCGGCCAGGGTGGCACTGCCGCCCAGGCCCGCGAGGACATCGACCGTCTCCAGCCGGACGTCTGCGTGCTCGACGCCCGCCTCCCCGACGGCTCGGGGATCGAGGTCTGCCGTGAGGTCCGGGCGGCCTACCCGGACATGCTCGCGCTCATCCTGACCTCCTATGACGACGACGAGGCGCTCTTCTTGGCGATCATGGCGGGCGCCAAGGGCTATGTGCTCAAGGACATCCGCGGCAACGATCTGGTCGAGGCGATCCGCACCGTCTCCGGTGGCGGCTCGCTGCTCGACCCGCTGATGACCGCGAAGGTCATGGAGAAGATGCGCAATCCTGACGGTGAGTCGCCGCAGATGCAGGCGCTCACGCCTCAGGAGAAGCGCCTGCTCGCGCTCATCGGCGAGGGCCTGACCAACCGCGAGATCGCCGGCCGGATGTTCCTGGCCGAGAAGACGGTCAAGAACTACGTCTCCAGCATCCTGGCCAAGCTCGGCGTCCAGCGGCGCACCCAGGCGGCGCTGATGGCCAAGGAGCTCCTCCACCCCCGCCGGGGCCAGTAGGGAGCTCAGACCCCAGCGCTGATCGGCACCTGCCAGATGAGCTCGGTGCCGCTGGGGGAGCGCGGGCCGATCTCGAGCTGACCACCGAGCTGGACCGCGCGGCAGCGGGCGTTCTTCAGCCCGCTCTCCTCGGCCTCCTCCGGGACGCCGCTGCCGTCGTCGCGTACGACCAGCTTGATCTCGTCGTCATGGAGGCTCAGCTCGATCTGGGCGCTGTGAGCCTGCGCGTGCCGGGCGAGGTTGGAGACCGCCTCACGCAGGACCGGCAGCAGGTGGTTGCGCACGGAGTCGGGCACCGCCGTGTCGACCGGCCCGGTGATCTTGATCTCCGGGGTGAAGTCCATGACGCCGGCGTACTCCCGGACGACCTCGCGCACCTGCGCCCGCAGCGAGGAGGTGTCGTGGTTGCTGAGGTCGAAGATGGAGCCGCGTACGTCTTTGATGGTCTGATCCAGCGCGTCGACCTGCTCCGAGAGCCGCTTGGGCAGGTCCTCGACCCGCTGCGGGTTGCGGCCCAGGGTCTCGAGCTGGAGCCCGATGGCGAAGAGACGCTGGATGACCACATCGTGCAGGTCCCGGGCGATCCGGTCGCGGTCGGTGATGACGGCGAGGTCGGCACGGTCCTCGACCGCGCGGAGGCGGTCCAGGGCGAGGGCGGCCTGGCCGGCGAAGCCGAAGAAGAGCTCGCGCTCGTGCTCGTCGTGGGCGGCGCCGGCGCTGTCGTAGATCGCCAGCAGCGCGCCGCGGCCGGCGAGCGAGGAGCGCACCGGGGCGACCACCACGTAGAGCCCGTCGACCTCGAGGTCCAGCGGCTCGACGATGCGGCGGTCGATCAGCAGCGGGACCTTCTCGGTCACCGCCCGCACCCGCTCCTCTTCGCCGGGCGCGAAAGCGACGCCGGAGACGAGACCGTGCTCGATGCGGGTGCCGGCGCCGACCCCGATCGCGCGCATCAGCGGCAGCGCGGTCTCGCACATCCGCTCGAGGGCGACGGTGTGGTCCAGGGGCGGGGTCAGGGCCCGGCTGAGCTCGGCGCTCGCCTCGAGCCACTTGCGGCGCTGCTCGCTGAGCTCGAGCTCGCGTACCTTGTCGATCTGGGCTCCCGCGGCCCGCGCGAGGGCGACGACGAGCTGCTCGTCGTGGCTGGTGAAGTCGGCGCCGCCGACCTTCTCCGAGAGGAGAAGATGGCCGAAGTCGCGGTCGTCGATCCGCAGCGGCACCTCGATGAACTTGCGCTTGCCGGGGTCGCTCGTACGCAGCGCGTGGCTGCCACCCTCGGGTGTGCGGGGCGCGACCATCAGCAGGGGATCGGGCGCGGTGATGCCTCGGGGCCGGGTCGTCGACGCCGGCTCGTCGTCGGCCTCCGCATCGGAACCGGCATCCAGGCCCACAGCGACATCGGCGTCGACGTCGGCAGCGACATCGGTGTCGAGGCGGGCGCGACGGCCGCGGCTCCTGCCCACGACCTGCAGCGTCGGCTCCTGCTGGTGGCCGTAGGTGATCAGGTCCTGCAGCTCGCCGTCGAGGCCGAGGACGCCGAGGGCGCCGTAGCCCGCCCCGGTCAGCTCGCAGGCGGAGCGGGTGATCCGCTCCAGCATGGCGCTCAGGTCGAGCTCGCTCGACATCGCGATGACCGCGTCCAAGAGCGAGCGCGCCGATGGTTCCAGACCGGTCAGGTCCTCGGTCGCGTCAGTGGTCACTTGTCAGAGTCTGTCGTGTCGGACCCGGTTGCGTCCACATAACGGCAACAGTTTCTCTACTGTCTGCCTCAAACTCACGCGAATGTGTGCGTTTGGATCATTCTTCCGCTACCTCGCCGTCGACGTAGAGCCACCGTCCGGCACGCACCTCGAACCGGCTGCGCTCGGCGAGCACGCCGTCGCCCGACGGAGCCCGGTAGGACGCCCGGAACGCCACCCAGCCGTGGGTGTCGTCATCGAGTCCCGAGCCCTCGATCTCCAGGCCCGTCCACCTCAGCTGCTGGTCATCTCCGGCCACGCCCAGGTCGTCCGGGCGGCTCCGCGGATGCCACGTCCGGAAGATGTAGTCCCAGTCCCCGAGGGCGTACGCGGCATATCGGCTGCGCATCAGCTCCTCCGGTGTCTGGGCCAGGGCGTCCCCACGGTGCAGCCGGCGGCAGCACTGCTCATAGCGGCGCCCGCTGCCGCACGGGCACTCCTGGGGCAGGGGTGATCCGGTGGACGTGCGGCCGAACGGAGACATGGGCCCAGTGTGTATCAGACCGGTCTCTTTTCCTTCCTAGAGCACGAAGGTCACGCACTATTGTTAAGGCCAGGCTCAACTCAGGAAGGCGGGGATACGTCGGTGACGGATGTGAGCATCTGTCTTCTCGGGCCGCTGCGTGTCACCCGCGCAGGGGAGCCCATCGAGGTCCCGGGACGACGTCCGCGCACCCTGCTGGCGTTGCTCGCCATGGAGGCCGGCACTCCCGTCTCCGCCGATGTTCTCGCCGACCGGATCTGGGGCGAGGAGCTCCCCGACAACCCGCGCGGCAGCCTGCACACCTACATCGGGCGGCTGCGTCGCGTGCTCGGCAAGGAGGTCGTACGCCGCGCCGCCGGTGGCTACATCCTCGATCTGCCCCGCTCCTCGGTGGACGCGCTCGCCTTCATCGACCTGCTCGACGCGGCGCAGGGACCGGAGGCCTATGCGCGGCTCGAGGAGGCCATCGAGCTGTGGCGCGCCGAGCCGTTCGACGAGTCGGCCGGCGGGTCGCTGGCCGAACGCACCCGGCCGTGGCTGGTCGACCGCTACCTCGCCGCGCTGGAGCGTCGCGCCGAGCTCGACATCGCCGCCGGCCGGGCGACCAAGGCGGTCGCCGACGTGCGCCGCGTGGTCGGCGACCACCCGCTGCGCGAGTCCCTGTGGGTGGTGATGCTGGACGCGCTGGATGCCGCGGGACGTACGGCCGAGGCGCTGGAGGCCTATGAGGAGGTCCGCTCCCGGCTGGCCGACGAGCTCGGCGCCGACCCCGGTGCGGAGCTGCGCGCGACGTTCACCCGGCTGCTGGTCGGCTCCTCGCCGGCCGTCCCGGAGGCGGAGGCCGCGCCGGGGCAGGCGACCGTGCCGGCGCAGCGGGTCTCCGAGGAGGACCTGATCCCGAGGCAGCTCCCGGCCGACATCCCCAGCTTCTCCGGGCGCGAGGCCGAGCTGCGGCTGCTGGACGCGGTCACCGTCTCCCACGACGCCGGCTGGCCGAGCGTGGTCGCCGTGCACGGCATCGGGGCGGTGGGCAAGACCGCGTTCGCGGTGCACTGGGCGCGCACCCGGACCGAGCACTTCCCCGACGGCCAGCTCTTCATCGACCTGCGCGGCTTCGGGCCGGGCGAGCCGCTCTCGCACGCCCAGGCGCTCACGACCCTGCTGATCGGGCTCGGCGTCGACGTCGCCTCGGTGCCGGCCGAGGTGGACGCGGCATCCGCCCTGCTGCGTACGACCCTCGCGCAGCGGCGCATGCTCCTCGTGCTCGACAACGCTCGCGACTCCGCGCACGTGCGGCCGCTGCTGCCGGGTGGTGACTCGCTGGTGCTGGTGACCAGCCGTAGCCAGCTGCGCGGCCTGGCCACCCGGGAGGGGGCCCGGCGGCTCGCGCTGGACACGCTGGCCCCGGAGGAGTCGGTGGCCTTCCTCCGGCAGCGGCTGATCGACCGGCCGGCGGACGAGGAGGACGTACGCGCCCTCGCGGAGCGGTGCGGACACCTGCCGCTCGCGCTCGCCGTCGCGGCCGAGCGGTGCAGCCGCTACCCGGATCTGCCGCTGACCGACCTGCTGGCCGAGCTCGACGGCGAGACCAGCCGGCTGGCCGCGCTCGAGGCGCCGCTCGATCCCATCTCCGACCTGCGCGCGGTCTTCTCCTGGTCCTACGACTCCCTCGACGAGGAGTCGCGGCGTGCCTTCCGGCTCCTCGGCCTCCGCCCCGGCCACGAGATCGGCATGCCCGCGATGGCGGCGCTCTTCGCCGTCGACATCGCCACCGCCCGGCGCCTGGTCGACAAGCTCGTCGACGCCAACCTGGTCCGTGAGCACCGCCCGGGCCGTTTCGTGCTCCACGACCTGATCCGCGACTACGCCCTGGAGATGGGCTCCGCGGAGGAGTCCGGTGAGGCGATGCTGCGGGTCGTGAGCTGGTACACCCACTCGCTGGTCGCGGCCTCCGAGGCCGGCGGTCGCCACTTCCGGCTGATGAGCCTCGACCCCGTCGTCGACGGGGTCACGCCGTTGAGCTTCGCCACGGCGCAGCAGGCCCGCGCCTGGGGAGACCGGGAGTGGCTGACCATGGGGAGCGCCGTACGCCTCGCCGTGCGCGCCGAGCTGCTCGGCCCCGCCTACCAGCTGGTCAACAAGATGTTCACCCTCTCGATGCGGCACCCACCCGCCGAGATGCTGCCCCTCCAGGAGCTCGGTCTCGACGCCGCCCTCCGCGCCGGTCAGCAGGTCGACGCCGCCTACATCCGCAACCAGGTCGGGATCAGCCGCGCGCGGGCCGGCGACCTGAGCCGGGCGATCTCGGACTTCCGTGGCGCTGCCGCGGTGTTCCGTGAGGCCGGCACCGCCGCCGGCCTGGAGATGGCGCTGTCCAACTGCGGCCAGGCGCTGAGCATGATCGGGTCCCTCGACGAAGCTGTCGCGGTCCTCGAGGAGGCGTACGCCGTCGCGGACGCGGCCGGGATGGACGACCGTGCCCGCGGCAGTCTGATCGGGCTGGCCGAGGTCTATGTCCGGATGGAGCGCTACGAGGACGCCGTGCGGCTGATCGAGGAGGAAATCGGTCACGGGCCGGTCGACGTCGACTCCTCCGCCTCGCCCCGGCTGACCCTGGTCGACGCGCTGATCGGCCTGGGCCGCTACACCGACGCCGAGACCCACCTCCGCCCGGAGCTCGCCCACCACCTCGAGGAGCGCAACCGGTGGGGCGAGGCCAACATCCTCGTACGCCGCGCCGTGATCGAGCGCGAGACCGACCGGGTCGCCCAGGCCCGGGCGACGCTCCATGAGGTGGTCGCGATCCTCGACGAGGTGGGGGAGCTCGACCGCACCGCGCTGACCCGGGAGCGGGTCGAGGAGCTGCTCGCCAGCGTCGGCTCCTCGGCATCGGAGGGCCGGGACGTCGACGCATCGGCCGCCCAGGGGTTGGGCGGCGGCGTAGCGTTGCGTCCGTGACTGCCGCACCCACGATCAGCACCCTGGGCCAGCTCCGCGCGAGTGGCCATGTGTTCAAGTCGCTCCGCGAGGAGATCCGCGACAACCTGCTGGCCAAGCTGGCAGCCGGAGAGGACCCCTGGCCCGGGCTGCACGGGCTGGAGGACACCGTCATCCCGCAGCTCGAACGTGCCCTGATCGCCGGGCACGACGTCGTCCTGCTCGGCGAGCGCGGCCAGGGCAAGACCAGGCTGCTGCGTACGTTGGTGGGGTTGCTCGACGAGTGGACCCCGGTCATCGAGGGGTCCGAGCTCGGTGAGCACCCCTACGAGCCGGTCTCGGTCGGCTCCCAGCGGCTGGCGGCGACCGCCGGTGACGCGCTGCCGGTCGCGTGGAAGCACCGCTCCGAGCGCTACGCGGAGAAGCTGGCCACCCCCGACACCTCGGTCGCCGACCTGATCGGCGACGTCGACCCGATGAAGGTCGCCGAGGGGCGCTCGCTGGGCGACCCGGAGACGATCCACTTCGGCCTGATCCCACGCTCCCACCGCGGCATCGTCGCGATCAACGAGCTGCCCGACCTGGCCGAGCGGATCCAGGTGGCGATGCTCAACGTGATGGAGGAGCGCGACATCCAGATCCGTGGCTACGTGCTGCGGCTGCCGCTCGATCTCCTGGTCGTGGCCTCGGCGAACCCGGAGGACTACACCAACCGCGGCCGGATCATCACGCCGTTGAAGGACCGTTTCGGCGCCGAGATCCGCACCCACTACCCGCGCGAGCTCGCCGCGGAGATGGCGGTCATCCGGCAGGAGGCCGCGCTGGTCGCCGACGTACCCGACCATCTGCTCGAGATTCTCGCCGTCTTCACCCGCCACCTGCGTGCATCCTCTGCGGTCGACCAGCGTTCCGGCGTCTCGGCGCGCTTCTCGATCGCGGGCGCCGAGACGGTCGCCGCCGCGGCGCTGCACCGCGCCACCGTGGCGGGCGAGCCCGAAGCGGTCGCTCGTCTCGTCGACATCGAGACCGCCGTCGAGGTGCTCTCCGGCAAGATCGAGTTCGAGTCCGGCGAGGAGGGCCGTGAGGCCGAGATCCTCACCCACCTGCTGCGTACGGCCATCGCCGAGACCGTCCGCAAGTCCTTCCGGGGCCTCGACTTCGCGCTGCTCATCGACGCCATCGAGGACGGCCGCATGGTCACCACCGGCACCAAGGTCTCCGCCCGCGCCTTCCTGGAGGGCCTCCCCGTCCTGGGCGAGTCCGACCTCTACGACCAGATCGGCGACCGCGTCTACGAGGCCACCGGCGGCCCCCAGAACGACGGCCAGCTGGCCAGCGCCATCGAGCTCGCCCTGGAGGGCCTGTTCCTGGCCAGAAAGATCGGCAAGGACACGGCAGATGGCGAGACGATCTATGGCTGAGCCGGGAGGCGTCAGCCGCGGGTAACACGTCGTTCGTAGGACTACTCGCCCTATCAGAACGACCGGATAGACCTACGAACAGGGTGTTACACGCGTTGAGGAGCACCACGATGAGCCGCTACAAGAAGTACGCCGGGGGCGACCCGCTCGCTCCGCCGGTCGACATCGCCGAGGCGCTGGACGCGATCGGCGAGGACGTGATGTCCGGCTACTCGCCCGAGCGCGCGATGCGGGAGTTCCTGCGGCGCGGGGGACAGGACCAGCGCGGGCTCGACGACCTCGCCCGGCAGGTCGCCGAGAGGCGCCGCGAGCTGCTGCAGCGCCACAACCTCGACGGCACGCTCCAGCAGGTGCGTGAGCTGCTGGACAAGGCGGTGCTCGAGGAGCGCAAGCAGCTGGCCCGTGACGTCACCATGGACGACGGCGATCGCGCGTTCCGGGAGATGCAGATCGACAACCTCTCGCCGAACACCGCGGCGGCGGTCAGCGAGCTCTCCTCCTACGACTGGGCATCGCGCGAGGCTCGTGAGGCCTACGAGGAGATCAAGGACCTGCTCGGCCGCGAGATCCTCGACCAGCGGTTCGCCGGGATGAAGCAGGCGCTCGAAGGGGCCACCGACGAGGACCGCGAGGCGATCGCGGAGATGCTGCGCGACCTCAACGCGCTCCTCGACAAGCACAACCGCGGTGAGGACACCGACGCCGACTTCGACGAGTTCATGGCCAAGCACGGCCAGTACTTCCCCGAGAACCCGCAGAACATCGACGAGCTGCTCGACACCCTCGCGCAGCGCTCGGCGGCCGCCCAGCGGATGCTGAACTCGATGTCGGCCGAGCAGCGGCGCGAGCTGATGGAGCTCTCCGCGCAGGCGTTCGGTTCGCCCGCGCTGATGGAGCAGATGGCGCAGCTCGATGCCAACCTGCAGGCGGCGCGGCCCGGCGAGGACTGGTACGGCTCCGAGGAGTTCGGCGGCGGTGAGGGCCTCGGTCTCGGCGACGGCACCGGCGTGCTGCAGGACATCGCCGAGCTCGACCAGCTCTCCGAGCAGCTCCAGCAGTCCTACGCCGGGAGCCGGCTCGACGACATCGACCTCGACGCGCTCTCCCGCCAGCTCGGCGACCAGGCCGCGGTCGACGCGCGCACCCTGCAGGAGCTCGAGCAGGCGCTGCGCGACTCCGGCCAGCTTGAACGCGGCTCCGACGGCGATCTGCGGCTGACCCCGAAGGCGATGCGCCAGCTCGGCAAGGCCCTGCTCCGCGACGTCGCGAAGCGGCTCTCCGGCCGACAGGGCGAACGCGACCTGCAGCGCGCCGGTGCGGCGGGCGACCTCTCCGGCTCCTCACGGCCCTGGGCCTTCGGCGACACGGAACCCTGGGACGTACCTCGCACGATCACGAACGCCGTCATCCGTGAGGTCGGCGAGGGCCGCCGCGGCCCGGGTGTCCGGCTGACCGTCGACGACATCGAGGTGCAGGAGACGGAGGCGCGTACGCAGGCAGCGGTCGCCCTCCTGGTCGACACCAGCTTCTCGATGGCGATGGATGGCCGCTGGGTGCCGATGAAGCGCACCGCGCTGGCCCTGCACACCCTGATCCGGAGCCGTTTCCGCAACGACGACCTGCAGCTGATCTCGTTCGGGCGCTACGCCCAGACGATGGAGATCGAGAAGCTCACCGCCCTCGACGCGATCTGGGACAAGGGCACCAACCTGCACCACGCGCTGCTGCTGGCCAACCGGCACTTCCGCAAGCACCCCGGTGCCCAGCCGGTGCTCCTGATCGTGACCGACGGCGAGCCCACCGCCCACCTGGAGCCCGGCGGCGACGTCTGGTTCTCCTACCCGCCGCACCCGGTG
Organism: Nocardioides luteus; assembly: GCF_000960475.2. GTDB lineage: Bacteria > Actinomycetota > Actinomycetes > Propionibacteriales > Nocardioidaceae > Nocardioides > Nocardioides luteus_A. The sequence goes on from NZ_JZDQ02000005.1 coordinate 29,544, forward strand.
ACGATCGCGCGGTCCGTCGAGGAGCTGGAGAACTCCCGGCGCCTCGGCGCCCAGACGACCTTCTTCCGCCTCGGCGACGATCCCGGCCTGGCCCGCTTCATCGACTCCATGGCCCGCCGGGTCGAGGGGCGCGTCGTCGCGCCCGAGCTGGACGACCTCGGTGCCGCCGTGGTCGGCTCCTATCTGGGCGACAGGACGGCGCGGCGTACGTCGAACTCCTACGGCGGCTATCCGGACGCGTTCGGGGGTCGTGGCTGGTGGGCCGGCTGAGCGGCTGTGAACGCTCACCGAGTTAACTCGGTGAGCATCCGGCCGCGTAGCCTGCGCTCGTGCCCGAGGAGACGCTGAACGTACTTGCCCTTCTCGCCCTCGCGGCGCTGGCCGCCGGCTACGTGGACGCGGTGGTCGGCGGGGGCGGGCTGATCCAGCTGCCGGCGCTGCTGCTGTTCATGCCCGGTGCCGCGCCGGTGCAGATCCTGGCGACCAACAAGCTGGCCTCGGTCTTCGGCACCTCGATCAGCGCCGCGACCTACTACCGGCGGGTGGGGCCGGACCCGAAGACCTTCGTCCCGCTGATGATCCTCGCGTTCGCGGGCTCTGCTCTGGGGGCGGGGGTGGCGTCGTACCTGCCGGCGGAGGTCTTCGAGCCGATCGTCCTGGTCGCGCTGATCCTCGTCGGTGCGTGGGTGCTCTTCAAGCCGTCGCTGGGGGAGGCGACCGAGCTGAGGTACGACGGTCACCGGCACCTGATCGGGGCGATGGTGGTCGGGTTCGCGGTCGGCTTCTACGACGGCGCCCTCGGCCCCGGGACCGGCAGCTTCCTGGTGATCGGCCTCGTCGGCCTCCTCGGCTACTCCTTCCTCGAGGCGAGCGCGAAGGCGAAGATGGCCAACGTCGCCACCAACCTCGCCGCCCTGGTCGTCTTCGTGCCGCAGGGCGCGGTGCTGTGGAAGACCGGCCTGGTGATGGGCGTGTGCAACCTGATCGGTGGCTACCTCGGGGCACGGACGGCGGTGGCGAAGGGCGCGGGGTTCGTACGTGTCTTCTTCATCGTCGTGGTCGCCGGGTTCATCGTCCGCATCGGCGGCAGCGTGCTCGGGATCTGGTGAGATGATCGGATACCTCACCATCGCCCGCGACGGCGCCGCCGAGATCGAGGAGAAGCGCTCGCGGTTCCTGTGCACCCTCGCCCGGGTCGAGAGCGAGGGCGACGCCCGGGAGGTGGTCGAGCGGCTGCGCCGACAGCACTGGGACGCCCGCCACACCTGCTCCGCCTTCCGGATCGGTCCGCCGCCGCAGCCGGTCGAGCGCTCCAACGACGACGGCGAGCCCGCCGGCACCGCCGGCGCCCCGATGCTCGAGGTCCTTCGCGGCGCTGGGGTCTCGGACACCGTCGCCGTGGTGACCCGCTGGTTCGGCGGGACGCTGCTCGGCGCGGGCGGTCTCGTCCGGGCCTACTCCGACGCCGTCCGGACCGCGCTGGGCGAGGTCGGGACGCTCCGGCGAGAGCTCGTCCGGGAGTATTCGATCGAGGCCCCGTACGACGCCGCCGGCCGCCTCGAGACCGACCTGCGATCCTCCGGCGTGGCCGTCCTCGACACCGCCTACGGCGCCGCCGTGACCCTGCGGATCGGGGCCCCGCCAGCCCAGGAGAAACGCCTCGAAGCGCTCGTCGCGGAGCTCACCGCGGGTGCGTCTGTGCTGGTCCCGGGCACGGACCAGTGGGTCGACCTTCCCTGACGTTTGGGAGAATGGGTGGGTGAGCGACCATAGCGAGACGCCCGTGGAACTCCCTACCGGATGGACGACGAAGGTCCCCGACCTCGACGATCTACCCGCTCTTCTGAGGCTCCGAGCAGCCGACAAGACACCCTTCGAAGGGTCTGGAAAGGTCGACGCGGACGCCATCACCGGCGAGATCGCCGGCCCCGCCTCCTGGACCCGCCAGCAGCTCGTCGCGATCGACCCCGAGGGCGACATCCGCGCCTGGGCCATCGCCCACGATCGCGCCGCCGGACGCACCCTCGTCTACCTCTACGTCGACCGGACCGTCACCCAGGCGGCCGAGGTCGCGGCCGGGCTCTACGCCTGGCTCGAGGAGCAGGGCCGGGCGATGGCCGAGCTGCGCGGCATCACCGAGTCCCACCTCGACGCCAGCCCGTTCGCCGACGACACCGTGCAGCGTGAGTGGCTGGCGGCGGCCGAGTTCACCAACAGGCGCACCTGGCTGCACATGAGCCGCCCGGTGCTGCCCGACGAGACCGTGCCCCCGCTCCGCGAGGGCGTGACCATCCGGCCGGTCGAGACCCACGAGAACGGGATGCCCGTCGCAGCCGACCTGCAGACGGTCCACCAGACCCTCGAGGAGTCCTTCCAGGACCACTTCAACTCCTACCGGGAGAGCTTCCCGGAGTTCGTACAGCGCCTCCGCGAGGACCCCGGCCACCGCTGGGACCACTGGTGGCTCGCGTACGTCGACACGCCTGAGGGTGAGCTGCCGGCCGGCTCGCTGGTCGCCTCGGTGCTACCCGCCAACGCGGCCGGGGTCGAGGGGACCTACGTCGAGTACATCGGCGTCAACCGCAACGCCCGCGGCCGCGGGGTGGCCAAGGGGCTGCTCCACGCCGTCATCGGCGACGCGATCGAGCGCGGCCGGGACCGGGTTTCGCTCGAGGTCGACGCCGACAGCCCGACCGGGGCCGACGGGCTCTACAAGTCGATGGGCTGGGTGACCGACTACGTCACCGAGTCCTGGCACAAGGACGTCACCGTCTGATTGGCTGACGATCAGGCGCCGACGTCGGGGAGCTTGAGGTCCAGCGTCGGCGCCTCGGTGCCGCCGTCGACCTCGAGCAGCTTCCCGGTGACGAACTGTCCGGCCCGCGAGGTCAGGTAGACCGCCGCGGCGGCGATGTCCTCCGCCTCTCCGATCCGTCCGAGCGGAGTCTTCGCCTCGATCTCGCCGCGCATGGTCTCGTCGCCGGCGACGAACTCGAGGGCGCTGGTCAGCACCGATCCCACGAAGATGCCGTTCACCCGGATCCGCGGTGCCAGGTCGGTCGCGGCCAGCCTGGTCCAGTGCGCCAGCGCCGCCTTCGCGGTCCCGTAGGCGAGATAGCCGCGCCCGGCGGTCCGTCCCATCATCGAGCTGATCGACACCACCGACTGCTGCCCGTCCGGGCTCTTCACCATGTACGGCACCGCCGCCCGCGTCAGCGCGTGCGCCGTGGTCACGTTGAAGTGGAAGGCCTCCTCGAGATAGGCCTCGTCGGTGTCGAGGAACGTGTTCGGGATCGTCCCGCCGACGTTGTTGACCACGATGTCGAGACGCCCGAACTCCTCGTACGCCTGCTCCGCCAGCCCCGCCGTCGCAGCCGTGTCGGCCAGGTCCGCCGGCACCACCAGTGCCCGCCGCCCCGCCGCCTCGACCTTCTCGGCGACCTCGCGGAGCTGCCGCTCCGTCCGCGACGCGATCACCACGTCCGCCCCGGCCTCCGCCAGCGCCACCGCCGTCGCCGCCCCGATCCCGCGTCCCGCCCCCGTCACGACCGCCACGTGGTCGGTCAATCTGAACCGTTCGAGAATGCTCATCCGTTTCCTCCATGTCGAGACGTCCGGCCGGTCGGCCGAGACGTCGCTTGCGCTGGCCGAGACGTCAGTGGCGTCGGCCGAGACGTCACGTGCGTCGGCCGAAGCGTCGCTCCGGTTGGCCGAGGCGTCGCTTGCGTCGGCCGAGATGGCTTCGTGACGTGTCGACCGACGTACGTGACGTGTCGACCGACGTAGGTGACGCTTCGGCCGGCGCGAGTGACGTGTCGCCCGGCGTACCTGACGCCTCGGCCGACCGTAGTGACGTCTCGCTCATCGGGTGACGAGGCCGCGGCCGGTGATCAGGGGGAGGTCGAGGGGAGAGACGAGGCCGGGGGAGGCGGCGACGACGGCCGGGATGGCGTTGACCAGGCGCTGGGCGGTGACGATCATCCCGGAGACGTTGTGGTCGCCATGCTCGCCGTGGTGGCTGAGCTCGAGGGTCATCGACGGCTCGCCGGTGATCTCGATCCGGTAGCAGCCGTCGCCGGTCGCTGGGACCGGCCAGTCGGGGTCGGAGGCGGCATCGGTGCGGGTCACGTGCTCCAGGGTGATGCGCGGGACGCCGTCGACGGTGCCGGTGACGGTGAAACGTACGGAGCCCTGGGTGCCCTCGGCGATGTCCACCGACACCGTCTTGGTGTCCTGAGCGGCCGGGCGGCGCTCGACGTGCTCGACGAGCGGCTCGTCGAGGGTCACCCCGAGGCCGGCGGCGAGCACCCGGACGACAGGTCCCCACGCCGTGCTCAGCACCCCCGGCTCCCACAGGAACGGCTTGTCCTCCAGCGAGCCCCCGAAGCCGAAGAGGTCCTTCATCACGACCGGCTGGAAGTACGTCGAGTAGTCGGCGATCTCCGACACCTTGAGGTGATCGATCCGCTGCGACAGCGACGTCAGCACCAGCGGCAGTACGTCGTTGGCGAAGCCCGGATCGATGCCGTTGACGTGCAGCGACGCACCGCCCTCCTGCCCGGCCTCGTCGATGCCCGCGATCATCTCGTCCGGCAGCGTCCCCTGCGGGTGCACCAGGATCACCGGCCCGGAGGAGACGACGTTGACCCCGTCCCGGATCAGCCCGGTCAGGTCCTCGATCGCCTCGAACACCCGGTCGTCGGTCATCGCCGCGTGCACGACGCAGTCCGGCGCCAGCGCGAGCAGCTCGTCACGCGACGTGGTGGCCACGACCCCCAGCTCACGACCCAGCCCCGCCAGCTCCCCGGCGTCGACGCCGGCCTTCGCCGGCGTCGAGGTCCAGACCCCGACCAGCTCCAGGTCGGGATGGGCGTCGACCCCCGCGATCGCATGACGCCCCACCGTCCCGGTGGACCAGACGACGACTCGGAGCGGCTTCTCGGGACTCTCGACGGCGAAGGTCATGCGCCAAATCTAGAACGCGTTTCAGTTTCGCGAAAGTGATTCGCCGCGGAAACTCTCCGTCGCTACGTTGGCGACCATGACCGAGGCACTCTTCGAGGACACCCGCCATCCGACCGGCGCACCCTATGTCGCGGACGAGTCCACGACCCTGCGCACGTTCCTCGACTTCCACCGGGCCACCCTGCTCCGGCAGGCCGCGGGCCTCGACCACGAGCAGCTCAACCGGCCCTTCCCGCCGACGACCATGACGCTGGCCGGGCTCCTCAAGCACATGGCGTTCGTGGAGGACATCTGGTTCGGCGTACGCCTGGCCGGCAACGTCCCCTCCGCGCCGTTCGACACGGCTCCCTGGGACGACGACCAGGACTGGGACTTCACCAGCGCCTCCGAAGACGACCCCGAGGCGCTGCGCAGCCTGCTCCGCGACGCGATCGCTCGCTCCAACCAGCTCATCGACGCCGCCGGCTCCCTCGACCGCATCGCGGTGGGACGGACACGGGACGGCCAGGAGATCAGTCTGCGCTGGATCCTGGTCCACATGATCGAGGAGTACGCCCGCCACTGCGGCCACGCCGACCTCATGCGCGAGGCCATCGACGGAAGGACGGACATCTGATGCGGATCCGCGAGGCGACGGCCGTGGACTGGCCGCACATCTACCCGTTCTGGTCCGAGATCGTGGCGGCGGGGGAGACCTATGCCTACCCCGAAGGCCTCACCTCCGAGGAGGCCAAAGACCTGTGGATGTATGACCACGTCGTCGTCGCGGTCGAGGGCGACCAGATCCTCGGCAGCGCCAAGATGGGCCCCAACCGCCCCGGCCGCGGCAGTCACATCGGCACCGCCTCGTTCATGGTCTCCCCGGAGGCCCGCGGCAAGGGCGTCGGCCGGGCCCTCGGCGACTACTGCGTGAGCTGGCACAAGGACAACGGCTTCCACGGCATCCAGTTCAACGCCGTCGTGGAGACCAACATCACCGCCGTACGCCTGTGGCAGTCTCTCGGCTTCCAGATCATCGGGACCGTCCCGGACGCGTTCGACTCGAGGTCGCACGGCCGGGTCGGCCTCCACGTGATGTATCTGCCGCTGACCTGACCTCAGGCGGTCTGCGGGAAGGGGATCCCCGTGTTCGCGTGGCAGCGGTAGCCGTTGGGCACGCGGTCGAGGTACTGCTGGTGTGCGGGCTCGGCGGCGTAGAAGGTCGGGACCTCGCGGATCTCGGTGGTGATCTCGCCGTAGCCACGCTTGGTGATCTCGTCGCCGTAGATCTTGGTCAGCTCCTCAGCGGTCTGCCGCTGCGCGTCGGAGGTGTAGTAGAGCGCCGAGCGGTACTGCGTACCGACGTCGTTGCCCTGCCGCATCCCCTGCGTCGGGTCGTGCACCTCGAAGAACTTCTTGACGAGGTCCGCGTAGGACACGACCTTCGGGTCGAAGACGACCCGGACCGCCTCGGTGTGGTTGGTCTGACCGCTGCAGACCTCCTCGTAGGTCGGGTTGGCGGTGGTGCCGCCCTGATACCCGACGGCGGTCGAGTAGACCCCCGGCGTCTGCCAGAAGATCTCCTCGGCGCCCCAGAAACAACCGAGGCCGAAGTACGCCACCTCGGACCCCTCCGGAGCGGTCCCGTCCTCGGGGGAGGCGAGCAGGGGAGTGCCGAGGACCCGGTGCTTCGCAGGCAGCTCGAAGAGCGCCTGGTCGCGCCCGGCGAGCGTGCGGTCCTCGGGGAAGAGCTGAGTCGGTCGGCCGAACATGCGGAACCTCCAGTGGTCGGGATATCTACCAGTCTCCAACACAGTTCGACGCGCGAACGTTCCCGGATGGGCCGCGCGACGAGATCGGACGTAGGCTCGGACCGTGAGCGAGCAGCAGCACCTCGGCAAGGCCGGATTCGAGACCAAGGCGATCCACGCGGGCTACGAGCCCGACCCGACCACGGGTGCGGTGATCCCGCCGATCTACGCCACCACGACCTACAAGCAGGACGGCGTCGGCGGCCTGCGCAACGGCTATGAGTACAGCCGCTCGGCCAACCCGACCCGCACCGCGCTCGAGGGCGCCCTGGCGGCGGTCGAGGACGGCGAGAAGGGGTTCGCCTTCGCCTCCGGTCTGGCGGCCGAGGACACCCTGATCCGCAGCCTGATGCGGCCCGGCGACCACATGGTCATCCCCGACGACGCCTACGGCGGCACCCACCGCCTCATCGACAAGGTCGAGAGCCAGTGGGGCATCGCGCACACGCCGGCGCAGGTCGCCGACGTCGACGCGGTCGCGGCCGCGATCCAGCCCGGCAAGACCAAGGTGGTCTGGGTCGAGACGCCGACCAACCCGCTGCTCAACATCGCCGACATCTCCGCGATCGCCACGGTCGCCCACGAGGCCGGCGCGCGACTGGTGGTCGACAACACCTTCGCCAGCCCCTACCTGCAGCAGCCGCTCACCCTCGGCGCCGACGTCGTGGTGCACTCCACGACGAAGTACGTCGGTGGCCACTCCGACGTCGTCGGTGGTGCCGTGGTCGTCCGCGACCTGGAGATCGCCGAGAAGATCGGCTACCTGCAGAACGCCGCCGGCGCGATCGCCGACCCCTTCGGCGCCTGGCTGACGCTGCGCGGTCTCAAGACCCTGGCCGTACGCATGGACCGCCACTGCGACAACGCCGAGCGCGTCGCCGACTTCCTGACCTCGCACCCGAAGGTCGGCGAGGTCCTCTACCCCGGTCTGGAGACCCACCCCGGCCACACCGTCGCCCAGAAGCAGATGAAGCGCTTCGGCGGCATGGTCTCCTTCCGGGTGACCGGTGGCGAGGCCCAGGCGCTCGCGGTGTGCGAGCGCACCAAGATCTTCACGCTGGGCGAGTCGCTCGGCGGTGTGGAGAGCCTGATCGAGCACCCGGGCAGGATGACCCACGCCTCCGTCGCGGGCACCGACCTGGAGGTCCCCGCCGACCTGGTGCGGATCTCCGTCGGGATCGAGTACGCCGAGGACCTGGTCGCGGACCTCGAGCAGGCCCTTGACCAGAGCTGATGCGAAGCAAGCGGGGAGCGTAGCGACCGACGCTGCCGCCCCGCAGACCGCCGTCTGCGTCGACTTCGGCTCCACCTGGACCAAGGCGCTCCACGTCGACCTCGTCTCGGGCGAGGTCCTCGGCTCGGCGAGCGCGCCGACGTCGCTGCACGAGGTGATGGAGGCGTACGACGCCTGCCTGGCGACGCTCACCGAGAAGGACGCCCGGGCGGCGACCGCGGAGGTCCTGGCCTGCTCGTCGGCGGGCGGCGGGCTCCGGATCGCCGTGGTCGGCAACGAGGAGCTGGTGACCGCCGAGGCCGGGCGGCGGGTGGCACTGTCCAGCGGCGGCAAGGTCGTCGCGGTGGTCGCGACCGCGGGTCGTGAAGCCGAGAGTGACCTGGGGGCCACGTTGAGCTTCACGACCCCGGACCTGGTGCTGCTCACCGGCGGCACCGACGGGGGCAACCGGGAGGCCATCGTCTCCGCCGCTCGCGAGCTGGCCGCGGCCGGCTGGCGCGGGCCGGTGGTCGTTGCCGGCAACCGTGACGCGAACCCCGAGATCGACGAGATCCTGGCCGACGTACCCCATGTGACCTGCGACAACGTCGTTCCCAAGATCGGCGTGCTCGCGCCCGAGAGCGCCCGCGCGGCGGTTCGGGAGATGTTCCTCGAGCACGTGATCGGCGGCAAGAACCTCAGCAGCCGGGCCGACTTCCGGCGGATCGTCCAGGGTGCCACCCCCGATGTCGTGCTGCAGGGCGTCGAGACGCTGGCCGAGGTGCTCGGCGAGGACGTCGTCGTGGTGGACGTCGGCGGCGCCACCACCGACGTGCACAGCGTGGTCCGCCCCGACCCCGAGGCCGAGCACGTCCGCGAGGAGGTCGTGGCCGTCACCCCGGTGACCCGGACGGTCGAGGGCGATCTCGGCATGCGCTGGTCGGCGACCACGACCCTCGAGGCGGCCGACCACTCCGACCCGAGCCTCGCCGAGTCGGACCTCTCCGGCGAGGTCGAGCACCGGCGCAACCACCCCGACTGGCTGCCCCGCACCGAGCAGGACAAGGACATCGACGAGCTCCTGGCGAGGATCGCGATCTGCACCGCCCTGCAGCGGCACGCGGGACGCTCCCGCGTGGTCCTCTCACCACAGGGGAAGGTCATCGAGCGCACCGGCACCGACCTGCGCCGGGTCGGCGTGATGATCGGCTCCGGAGGCGTCCTGCGGCACGGTCGTGAGGGCATCGAGGAACGGGTGATGCGCTGGTCGCTCCGCGGTGGATGGCAGCTCCCGGAGGCGCCGCTGCGGGCCGTCGACAGCGACTACGTGCTCGCCGCGGTGGGCCTGCTCGCGCGGTCGCACCCGGCCACGGCACGGCACCTTGCGACCCACCTCACGCCCTCCCGGTAGCCTCTGTCAGGTGACGGATCAGGGGGATGCACCCGGGGGCGAGAAGTCGACCGCGAAGGATGGCTTCGAGCGGGTGACAGGGGCGTTCAGGCGTAACCGCGAGGCGCGTGAGGCGCATCGTCATGCCCAGGAGGAGGCCGACGCGCGCGAGTCCGCAGAGGTGGCCAAGGAGGCCGCCGCGGAGGCCCGCGAGTCGGCCGAGAACTTCGCGCTGCGCCTGGTCAACCAGTTCGAGCGCCTGCGCGAGGAACGCCAGGAGCAGCTGGCCGCGCCCGAGCCGGTGACCGCTCCGGCCTCGGTGAGCCGGACCCACGTCCCCTACGGCGTCGAGCTGGCGGCCCAGTGGGGCTGGCGGTTCCTGGTGATCGTCGCCGCCGGCTATCTGATCGTCCGCGCCCTCGGTTTCCTCAGCATCGTCGTGATCCCCGTGGTCATCGCGCTGCTGATCGCCGCCCTCGTCTCCCCGGTCGTCAACGGCCTGGGCCGGATCGGGCTGAAGCGCAGCGTCTCGGCGCTCTTCGTGGTGATCGGCGTGCTCGTGGCGGTCATCGCCATGCTGAGCTTCGCCGGCACCCAGGTCGCCAACGGCTTCAACGACCTCGCCGGGCAGACCGTCAAGGCGCTCGACGAGATCCGCGACTGGCTGATCAACGGTCCGTTCCACGCGAGCGAGACCCAGATCGACACCTGGCTCAACACGGTGCAGACCACGGTGGAGGACTGGGCGGCGGCCTATGCCTCCAACCCGTTCTCCCGGGTCAGCGAGGTCGGTGGGGTGGCCCTCGACGTCTTCGCCGGCCTGTTCATCGTGCTCTTCTCCACCTACTTCTTCTGCGCCGAGGGCGAGCGGATCTGGGGCTGGCTGGTCAGGCTCGCGCCGCGCGCCGCGCGCAGCCGGATGGACAGCTCGGGCCGGGTCGCGTGGGTCTCGCTGACCCAGTTCACCCGGGCCACGGTCATCGTGGCCGCGGTCGACGCGGTCGGCATCATGATCATCGCCGCTGCGCTGCGGGTCCCGTTCGTGGTCGCGATCGGCGTGCTCGTCTTCCTGAGCTCGTTCGTGCCCCTGGTCGGCGCCACCGTCGCCGGTGCGGTCGCCGTGCTCGTCGCGCTCGTCTCCCAGGGCCCGGTGACGGCGCTGCTCATGCTTGGTGGTGTGATCCTGGTCCAGCAGCTCGAGGCGCACGGCCTCCAGCCGTTCCTGCTCGGCCGCTGGGTCCGGGTCCACCCGCTCGGCGTCATCCTCGCGGTCGCCACCGGCATCGTGCTCGGTGGCGTGGCCGGTGCGCTCGTGGCCGTGCCGCTGGTGGCGGCCCTCAACGCGGTGGCCAACCACCTGACCGCGGTTCCGGCCACGACGCCGGACACGACCGCTCCGCCGACGTCGCCACCGCCTCCGATACCGGCCAGCGGCCCGACCTCACCACCCCCACCGAGCCCAGGAGCAGGCGGTGCCTGAGATGCACGCTCAGCCGACGTACGACGACATCCTCGAGGCCCGCGAGCTGCTGCGTGGCCACATCACCGAGACCCCGGTCCAGGGAGCCCGCTGGCTCACCGACATGGTCGGGGACACGGTCATCCTCAAGTGCGAGAACCTGCAGCGTACGGGCTCCTTCAAGGCCCGCGGAGCATTCGTACGCATCGCCCGGCTCTCCGAGGAGGAGCGCAAGAACGGGGTGGTGGCCGCCAGTGCGGGCAACCACGCGCAGGGCGTCGCGCTGGCCGCGACCAGCCTCGGCATCCCGTCCACCGTGTTCATGCCCGAGGGCGCGCCGATCCCCAAGGAGAAGGCGACCCGTGCCTACGGCGCGGAGGTGATCTTCGAGGGGCAGTACGTCGACCAGTGCCTCGATGCCGCGATGGCCTTCGCCGAGCGCACCGGCGCCGTCATGATCCACCCCTTCGACCACCCCGACGTCGTCGCCGGCCAGGGCACGATCGGCCTCGAGATCCTCGAGCAGGCTCCGGACGTGAAGACGGTCGTCATCCCGCTCGGCGGGGGCGGCCTGCTCGCCGGCGCGGCGCTCGCGATCAAAGCGAAGCACCCCGACGTGAAGGTGGTCGGTGTGCAGGCGGAGACCGCCGCCGCCTACCCGGTCTCGCTGCGCGAGGGCCGCCCGATCCGGCTCGACAAGATGCCGACGATGGCCGACGGCATCGCCGTCGGTCTGCCGGGGGAGACCAACTTCCCGATGATCCAGGCCTACGTCGACGAGATCCGCACGGTCTCGGAGGAGGCGATCTCGGGCGCGCTGCTGGCGCTGGCCGAGCGGGCCAAGCTCGTCGTCGAGCCCGCCGGCGCGGTCGGCGTGGCGGCGCTGATGGACGCCCCCGAGGCCTTCGAGGGCCCGGTCGTGGTGGTGCTCTCCGGCGGCAACATCGATCCGCTGCTGCTCAGCAAGGTGATCCAGCACGGCATGACGCTGGCCGGACGCTACCTCCCGGTCGCGGTGACGATCCCCGACCAGCCCGGAGCGCTGGCCACCCTGCTGTCGGTGATCGGTGACACCGGGGCCAACGTCATGGAGGTCGTACACTCGCGCACCAACCCCGGGCTGCGACTCGCCGAGGTCGTCGTGCAGCTCCAGCTGGAGACACGCGGCCAGAACCACGCCGAGCGAGTGCTCGAACAGCTGCGTAGCAAGGGATATCCCGCGATCAGTCCCTGACGTTCCGGGGAACGGTCCCGAGGCCGGATTGCGCAACGTTTCGGTCGCGAACTGTCTTCGGGTGTGGTTGCCTTGTTAAACTGAACCTTCTGACAATCTCCCGCAGAAACGTTCAGCTGGGTGAAATATGCCCGCACAGCAGGGAGAGAAGGCGCCGGTGAATGGGGGTTGACCGGCGCCCCTTACCTATATTCACTACCCATCAGGAGTAACTCGCTATGACTCAGTCGACCGAGACCACGGCTGCCACTATCTGGCTCAGCAAGGGTGCATTCGACAAGCTCACCGCCGAGTTGGAATACCTGAAGGGCCCCCGGCGCCAGGAGATCCTCGCCGAGATCAGCTCCGCCCGCGACGAAGGTGACCTCAAGGAGAACGGCGGCTACCACGCCGCCCGTGAGGAGCAGGGCAAGCTCGAGGGTCAGATCCAGCAGCTCGAAGCGCTGCTGCGCAAGGCGGACACCACCGTCCCCGAGGACGACGGCGTGGTCTCGGTCGGCAAGCTGGTCACCTTCAAGTTCGAGGGCGATGACGACGACGAGGCCGAGACCCGCCTCATCGCCTCGATCGAGATGAAGGAGTACGCAGGCGGCGTCGAGATCTCCTCGGCCGCCTCCCCGATCGGCGCGGCGCTCATCGGCGCCAGCGTCGGCGACACCGTGACCTACGAGGGTCCTCGCGGGCCGCTCAAGGTCGAGATCCTGAAGACCGAGGTCTTCACCGGCTGATCTGCGGGTGGCTGCACGGTCACTCGACCGTGCAGTCACCCCACTCGACGCGCTCCGCGCGGCGCTCGGTCGGGATGGTGATCGTCTGACGGCCCTCGCCGGCGGTGAACTCGAGGTGGCCGACCTTCTCCTCCTGGCCGTCCTCGGCCTCGACCGTGCAGACGGGCTTCGCGTCCTTGTCGTGGAGGCGTACGACGAAGGTCACCTCGACCTCGTTCTCGCTGATCGCCTCCCACTTCTCCAGCCCGGAGGAGACCTCGGGGTGCAGCGCCATCCACAGCGCCCAGCCGAACCAGCCGATCATCGCGACCAGGGCGAGGATCAGCGCGAGCAGGAGTACGCCCGGGCGACGGCGCGGGCCACGGCCGTAGCGGGTCGCGATGCGGGATTCTTCGGCTGACGGCGTGCTCACGGACACATGGTCCCATCCCGCCGAAGAGGACCGCACATCCGTCCCCGGGCGTCTACCACCGACGTTGTCCGCGGAGTGGGAGCGGGTAGCCGAACTGTGAGACGAGGCGTGGTTAGGATTGAACCCATGCCAGAGCAGCTCCAGCAGGCGTTCCGCCTGATGCACGTGCACGCGCACCCCGACGACGAGTCGAGCAAGGGCGCCGGGATCACGGCGAAGTACGTCGCCGAAGGTGTCGACGTCCATGTCGCGACGTGTACGGGTGGCGAGCGGGGCGACATCCTCAACCCGAAGATGGAGCGCCCGGGGATCCTGGAGAACATCCACGAGATCCGCCGCGAGGAGATGCATCGCGCCCGCGACATCCTCGGCATCAAGCAGGACTGGCTCGGCTTCGTCGACTCCGGCTGGGTCGAGGAGTTCATGGAGGTCAAGGACGTGGCGGCCAAGGACTGGTCGCTGCTTCCCGAGGGCTGCTTCGGCCGGACACCGCTCGAGGTGAGCACGCGCCGGCTCGTCGAGATCATCCGCACCTTCCGGCCGCATGTGGTCACGACGTACGACGAGAACGGGGGCTACCCGCACCCGGACCACATCATGTGCCACCGGGTCTCGGTGGAGGCGTTCCGGGCGGCGGGCGACCCCGACCGGTTCCCGGACGCGGGAGAGCCGTGGCAGCCGCTGAAGCTCTACTACAGCCACACCTTCAACTACCCGCGCGCGGTCGCGCTGCACGAGGCGATGAAGAGCCACGGGCTCAGCTCGCCCTACGAGGAGCGCCTCGAGGAGTGGAAGCCTGACCCGGGGTGGGACGAGCGGGTCACCACGAAGGTGGAGTGTGCCGACTACTTCGGCGTCCGTGACCAGGCGCTGCTCGCGCACGCCACCCAGATCGACCCCGACGGCCCGTGGTTCGCGGTGCCCCGGGAGATCGAGAAGGAGGCGTGGCCGACCGAAGACTACGAGCTGGTGACCTCCTACGTGCCGGTGCCCGAGGCCGAGAAGCGCGTGGAGACGGACCTGTTCGCCGGCCTCGACGTCTCCACCGCCGACGACGAGGGAAAGGCCGCGGTCGGTCGCGAGATCACCTTCGGCAAGGTCGTCACCGCCTGAGCCGTTCTCAGGCGAAGGTGAGAGAATGTCCCCATGTCCGGCCTTCCGATGACGACCCTTGCGACGACGCAGTCGTTCCACACCTCCCAGCCCGCTCCTCAGCCCGATCCGCCGAAGGACGAGGACGTGGTCGCGGGCTGGACCGCCTTCGGCATCTTCATCGCGCTCTGCGTCGCCGTCGCGGTGATCGCGTGGAGCATGCTGCGTCAGTTCAAGAAGGTCGAGAAGGCCAAGGTCGAGGGGGTCTTCGGCGAGGAGGCCCAGGCCGAGGCGATCGCCCAGCAGGCCGCCAAGGACGAGATCAAGAAGCTCAAGCGCTAGGTCACAGCGTCGGCGCGATCGCCGGCAGCAGGTCCTGGAACGTACGCCCGTTGCCGATCTCACCCAGCGCGGTCATCGCCCAGCCGCCGTCGTAGCGGCTGACCTTGGCCATGATCTCCGCGGTGTGCGGGCCGGTCTGGCTCAGGTCGAAGCGGGCGATCTCGGTGCGGGTGTTCTCGTCGACGAGGCGGCAGAACGCATTCTGGATCTGGGCGAAGCTCTGCCCGGTGAAGGAGTTGATCGTGAACACGATCTGCGCGACCTCGGGAGGCACCCGGTCGAGGTGGACGATGATCGACTCGTCATCGCCCTCGCCCGCGCCGGTGCGGTTGTCGCCGGTGTGCACGACGGCGCCGTCACGCGACTTCAGCTGTCGGAACCAGGCCTGGTCGATGTGGGTGCCGGACCCGTCGTAGAGGATCGCGGAGGCGTCCATGTCGACGTCGGCGCCGCGGAAGCCGCCGAAGAGTCCCTTTCTGACCGCGTCCCAGCCGAGCGCGATCCGCACGTGCGTCATGCTGCTGCCGTCACCTGTGGTGAGCGAGACCGACTGTCCCTTGGCGAGCGAGACGGACAACTGTTCCTCCGATGGCTGGACCGACGAGGGGGACACGGCCACCTTAGTCAATCGTGACCGTCACCGGTTCGGTTCCGCTCGCCTTGACCAGGATGCGGTTGTGCTCGGCCCTGCCGACGACCCGGCCGCCCTCGACGGCGATGTCCGCGCCGTCGGGGTAGTGGATCGGGCTGACGAAGATCTCGGTCGGCTCGTCGATCTCCGGCGCCGGCCGATAGGTGTAGCGGAACGCGCCGTCGGCGGGGTCGAAGGACAGATCGACGGGCGTGCCGGCCGTGGCCTGGGGGTAGGTGCGGACCAACGTACGCAGCTTCTCGGGCTTCACGGTGGAGAGATCGGCGTCGTCCTCGAACATGCCCTGCGCGCCGTCGGCGGTGGTCGGGTCGTCCCAGTGCTTGTAGGCCCAGTGCATCCACGAGGTGAAGTGGTCGTCGGCGGCGGCGGTGTCGATGGCGAGCAGCTCGGTGTTGTCGGTCGCCCCGAACTCCGACATCAGGTTGGTCGCACCCATCGTCTCGGCCTGGTCGAGGGCCTTCTGGTTGTGGGTCTCGTCGTAGTCCTTGCACCCGCTGACCCCGACCGGGATGCCCTGGGAGTCGAGATAGCCGTAGGGACAGTAGGCGTGCCAGGAGTAGCCGACCTGGTCGTCGTTCGCCGGCCCGAAGCCGGAGTTGGGGACCTGGTTGGCGAGCAGCTGTGACTCGTACCAGACGATCCCGTCGGGATCGGTCTGGCGGATCGCCGCCGTCGCCCTCTCGTACGCCGGCTGGAACTCGTCCCGGTAGGAGCTCGCGCACCCGGTGACCGGGCAGGAGAGCCACTCGCGGCCCGCCCAGGGCTCGTTGATCAGGTCGTAGCCCATCGAGTAGGGCTGGTCGCCCCACCGCTGCGCGACGGCGCCCCAGGCCGCGGCCCAGCCGTCCTGGACACCGTCCTTGTTCGCCCAGAAGTTGTCGTAGACGGTGGCCAGCTCTGGGGTGATGTAGGTCGCCGGGAACGAGAGCTTGATCGGCGGGTGCAGGTTGTAGGGCGAAGGCCGCTTCGCCGCCCAGTCGGGCACGCCCTCGCCGCCGTACGTCTCGTGCCACATGTCCTGGTGGAAGTCGTACTGCATCCAGATGCCCTCGTCGGCGAGCAGGTCGATCACCCGCTGCCAGTCGTCGAGGTAGTCCTCGTCGACCTTCCCGGGTGCGTCCGGGGTCACGCCCGCCCACAGGGTGCCGATCCGGGCGCCGTTGAACCCATGGTCGGCCAGCCATGCGGCGTCGGCGGCGGTGAAGCCCTCGGCCGAGTCGGGCGGGACGTACGGGTCGTGCTTCCAGACCAGGTTCTGTCCGTGGACCAGCACGGTCCGGGCGTACTGGTCGACCAGCCAGCGTCCCTCGCGGGACAGCCGCGGCGTCTCCGCCGGGTCGGCGCCGGCTGGTCCTACCGGGCTCAGCAGGGAGGTCCCGAACGCGAGCACAGCCGCCGCGGCGGCAACGATGGCGAAGCTTCCCGAGCGAGGTGACATGTGCGGAACCTAGTGCTCTTCGTCACGTACGACAAGAACATGTTCTCATTCTGGGCGGCGAACCGGACGTGCAGGGCATTCGGACGAGATCCGCAGTGGACAGGGGCGGCCTCTCTGCGGTTGAGTCGGATGAGGAGCGTTGGGGGAGAATGTCACCTGTGAGAGACGAAGCGAGCGGCTGGTCGGGGACCTGGGTGGCCGAACGTCTGGGCGTGCGTCTGCGTACGACCGACGCGCCGAGCGGGATGATGATCACCGATCTCGTCGGCCTGGCGGTGCGACGCAACCCCCGCCGTGCACAGCTCCTCGTCTCCTCCGTCCTCGGCAAGCACGTCCCGACCGATCCGCGCCTGGTGACCGACGCCGGGCTGCGCCTGGGCGCCAAGGCCCGGGCCGCGGTCACCGGCGATGCGGTGGTGCTCGGCTATGCCGAGACCGCGACCGCGCTGGGCCATCTCGTCGCCGACGCGCTCGGGGCGCCCTATCTGCACTCCACCCGCCGGGTCGTCGACGGCATCGAGTCCGTGGCCGACTTCTACGAGGAGCACTCGCACGCCACCTCCCACCGGCTGCTCCCCGCCGACCCCGCCTTCCTGGCACGTGCCGAGACCCTGGTGCTGGTCGACGACGAGGTCATCACCGGCAAGACGATCGTGAACACGATCCGGGCGCTGCACAAGAAGTTCCCGCACAAGCACTACGTCGTGGCCACTCTCGTCGACCTGCGTTCGGAGGACGACCGCGGCCGGATGGAACGCTCGGTCAAGCGGCTGCGCGCCACCCTGGACGTCGTCTCCCTCGCGAGCGGCGAGATCGAGCTGCCCGAGGACCTCGCCGACAACGGCAACCGGCTCATCGACACCGTCGAGAACCTCCGTCAGCTGGCCGGGGTCGAGCCGAGCCGGCGCCCGCGCGGTGAGGTCGTCCAGGTCGTCGCGACCTGGCCGCGCGCCGTACCCGAGGGTGGCCGTCACGGTTTCACGCCCAGCTCCTCCGGCTCCTACGAGTCGGCCGTCACGGTGACCGCCGCGGCCGTGGCCGGCCGCATCCCCGACGGCCCGGTGCACATCCTCGGCACCGAGGAGCTGATGTACGCACCGCTGCGGATCGCCTCCGCGCTCGCCGACCGGCGTGCGGCCGAGGGCCGGCGCCACGAGATCACCTACTCGACGACCACGCGTTCGCCGGTGCTCGACGTCGACGACCCGGGCTACGCGATCCGCACGGCGATCACCTTCCCGTCCCACGACGCACCCGCCGACGGCGACGGACCGCGCTTCGCCTACAACCTGCGCGAGGGTGTCTTCGAGGCGATCGTGCTCGTGGTCGACGAGCCGGCCGACACCCCTGCGCTGCACGCGGAGGGTGGCCTGGTCGACCAGCTCGCCCGGATCGCGCCGCGGGTCGTGGTCGTCACCATCCCCGCGTTCGCCCCGGAGCCGCGCCACGACCAGCCGGCCCTGCAGCTGCCCGCCCCGCTGCACGGTCCTGCGTTCGGCTCCTACGACCGCGACGACGTCGCCTGGCTGCTCAAGGACCTGTCCACCGACAAGGACGAGCCGGCGGCCGACGAGGACGCGGAGGCCCATCGGGAGCTCTTCGAGGAGGCGCTGAGCGGATCTGCCCAGCGGGTGGCGTACGCCATCGGCCTGCTCACCGAGCAGGTGCTGGCCCGGCGCGGGCAGGACGCCGTGCTGGTCTCCCTGGCGCGCTCCGGCACCCCGATCGGCGTGCTGATGCGGCGCTGGGCGCAGCGCGTGCACGGGCTCGACCTGCCCCACTACGCGATCTCGCTGGTCCACGGCCGCGGTATCGACCAGACCGCACTGGCCTACCTGGCCGCGCACCACGACCCCGCCAAGGTGATGTTCGTCGACGGCTGGACCGGCACGGGTGCGATCACCCGGGAGCTGGGCGCGTCGGTCGAGAAGGCGAACTCCACGCTCGACGCCCACCTGGCCTCACCGTTCTCGCCGGAGCTCGCGGTCCTGGCCGACCCGGGGCGGAGCGTGTCCGTCTACGGCACCCGCGAGGACTACCTGATCCCGTCGGCCTGCCTCGGCTCGACCGTCTCGGGACTCGTCTCGCATCCGGTCCTCGACGACGACCGGGTCGGTCCCAACGACTTCCACGGCGCGGTGTTCCACGCCGGCCTGGCTCCGGCCGACGTGTCCAAGAAGTTCATCGACACGGTCGCGGCCCGGTTCCCGATCGTACGCACCAAGGTGATGCTCGACCTCGCGGCTCACCTCGGCGGTGACCACACCCCCACCTGGGCGGGCTGGGACGCGGTCGAGGGGGCTGCCGAGAGGTTCGCGGACGGTGACGTCAGCCTGGTCACGGCCGGTGTCGACGAGACCGTCCGGTTGCTGCTCCACGGCGAACCGGCGAAGATCCTGGTCAACCCGGCGCGGGACGCCGACGTGGTTCAGGTCAAGAGGCTCGCCGAGGCGCGCGACGTGCCGTTGGAGCGGGTCTCCGACCTGCCCTACTCCTGCATCGGCCTGCTGCGTCCCTGATGCCGGTGCGCTCGCCCCAGGACCTGGTCGTCGTCGGGAGCATCAACGTCGACCTGACGGCGCTGGTCGAGCGGCTGCCCGGGGCGGGGGAGACCGTCGGCGGTGGACGGCTGCGCCGTGACGTCGGTGGGAAGGGCGCCAACCAGGCGGTCGCCGCGAGCCGGCTCGGGGCGCGGGTACGCATGGTCGGCGCCGTCGGCTCCGACGCCGACGGCGCCTGGGCCGTCGAGACGATCCGGGACGCCGGTGTCGATGTCGCAGACGTCGAGACGGTCGGCGCGCCCACCGGCACGGCCCTGATCGCCGTCGACGAGGCCGGGGAGAACCAGATCGTCGTCTGCGGTGGCGCCAACACGCTGGTCGGTGCCGAGGGCATCGCTGTCGGGCCCGGTGAGGCGGTGCTGATGCAGCTCGAGCTCTCGTTGGACGTGGTCCGGGCCGTGGCCGAGCGGGCTCCCGGGTTCGTCGCGCTCAACGCGGCCCCGGCGCAGCCGCTCCCGGCCGACCTGGTCGAGCGGGTCGATCTCTTCATCGTCAACGAGACCGAGTACGCCGCGATCCCCGAGCTGCGCGCGGCCAGGCGGGTCGCGGTGACCTATGGCGCCTCGGGTGCGGCGATGTTCGTCGACGGTCTCGAGGTGGCGAAGGTGCCCGCTGCCCCGGTCGCCGAGGTGGTGAACACCGTCGGCGCCGGCGACGCCTTCTCCGCGGCGCTCACCCTCGCGATCCTCTCGGGCGCGCCGGACGAGCAGGCGCTGCGTACGGCCTGCGCGGTCGGCGCGGCCGCCGTCGCCCACCCGAGCGCCCAGCCGCCGCTCGACCGGCTGGAGACGTACGCCTAGCCCAGCTGCTTGCGGAAGAAGTGGGTGGCGTGGGGGTTGTCGTTGTAGCGGTCGATGCGCTCGTAGCCGGCCCGCTCGTACATCCCGATCGCCTCGGTGAGGACGTCGCGGGTGTCGAGGCGTACGACCCGGTGACCCAGCCGCAGCGCCTCGGCCTCCAGGTGGCGCAGCAGGCGTGAGCCGAGACCGGCACCGCGCCAGGCGGGGTCGACCCACATCCGCTTGATCTCGCCGGTGCCGTCGAACTCGCGCACCGCGCCGGAGGCGACCGGGGCGCCGTCGCTGGCGGCCACGAAGAAGGCGCCGTGGGGCGGCCGCAGGGAGGGGTCGTCGCCGAAGCCCTCGTCGCCGACGGTGAACCCGAAGCGGTCGCCGATCTCGGCGAAGTAGTGGCCCATCGCCTCCTGTGCCATCGGGTCGCGCGGGTCGACCTGCTCGATCGTGATCGTGGCGGCCCGCACCAGCAGGTCGGCCGTGGCCAGGGCGTCGTTGAGGCGGTCGCGCTGCCTCGGCGTCAGCGGGTCGAGCAGGAGATGGGCGCGCTCCTCGGAGCGGCGCTCGAGGTCGTCCCACTGCTTGACGCCGTCCTCGGTCAGTGCGACCAGCCGGCGCCGGCCGTCGGTGGGGTCCTGGTGCATCGTGACGTACCCCTTGCTCTCCAGGGTCCGCAGCATCCGGCTGACGTAGCCGGAGTCGAGGCCGCCGAGGCGGCTCCTCAGGTCCTGCACCGTGCCTGCACCGAGGCCGATCTCGTAGAGGATGCGAGCGGTGCCGTAGGGGAGGCCGCTGCCGAGGAAGGACTCCTCGAGCGCTCCCACGCGCCGGACGTAGCTCATGTTGAACTTGCGCATCACCGAGGTGTCCACCGTCATGTACCTGACTTTAGTCAGATAATTCCGGGATTCCAAGGGGGCCCGATAAGCAGTTGTGCCGGCACCGCGGTGCGTCAAGAGTTGGGGCGGCACCGTCGGACGGAGAAAGGCATCCATGACCCCCGAACAGACTGGTCGCATCACCGAGCATCCGGTGCCGGGCCGAGGACCGTACGCCATCGCGACCGGCCCGGATCAGGCGCTGTGGTACACGCTGGAGGGCAGCGGCGAGATCGGACGCCTCGTCCCCGGAGGATCGCCCGCGACGTTCGAGGTGGCGGCCGACTCCGGTCCGACGATCATCGTCCCCGGGCCGGACGGCGCGCTGTGGTTCACCGAGTATCACGCGCACCGGATCGGCCGGATCGCCGTCGACGGCACGGTGACCCAGCTCGCGTTGCGGGAGTGTGGTCCGTACGGCATCGCCGCAGGTCCGGACGGGGCGATCTGGTTCACCGAGACCACGACCGATGCCATCGGGCGCATCGCCACCGACGGCACGATCGCCGAGTTTCCGCTTCCGGTCGGCGAGGCGTTCCCATCGGCGATCGTGGCCGGACCCGATGAGGCGCTCTGGTTCACGATGAACCGTGCCAACGCGATCGGCAGGATCGGGCTGGATGGTGCCGTGACCGTGCACGACCTCCCCACGCCCGACGCGGCGCCGGTCGGCATCACGCTCGGACCCGACGACGCACTGTGGTTCGTCGAGATCGCCGCCGGCCAGATCGGCCGTATCACGGTCGACGGGAATATCACCGAGCATCCCCTGCCCGACCGTGGCGCGCGCCCGCACGCCATCACCGCCGGCGCCGACCGCCTGTGGTTCTCCGAATGGGGCGCCAACCGGATCGGGTCGATCACCGAGGACGGCGTGATCGAGTCCGTCGCGCTACCGACCCCGGGCTCCGAGCCGCACGGACTCACCCTCGGTCCGGACGGCGCGCTCTGGGTCGCTCTCGAGCACGGCGCGCTGGCCCGCATGCCGATCTGAAATGACGAACGGCCCGTCCTCTCGGACGGGCCGCTCAGATGGGTGCACCCCTACTGTTGGGACCTACACGCTTGGTCAGGGCGTGGCGTCCGGCACGACGACGAAATCCAGGCCCTGAAGTCGAATCCGCAAGTAGGCCTGGTCCTGCGGGCCGAAGCAGTCGCCGAACGAGTCCATTAGTGGCATCGGCAGACGGTTCTCTCGGTCGTCGTCAACACCGTTCTCGAGGCCAGTGTCAAGGCCGTGCTCGATACGCCAGTTCACGTACTCGTGGACGTAGGCGTAGAGCTCATCTTGGGTTATCTCGACTTCGGTAACCCAATGCTGTTCGCCCCAGGTCAGGCTCAAGCCGCGGGCCGTATCATCGACGGTTCCCCATCTGGCCATGAACCGGCGCAGGCGTGCCCAGAGCTCTTCGGTGTCAGGGACCCTCGACAACGAGGATGCATCGTGCTTGTTCAAATCCGAGTGCCTTCACAGTATCCGGAGTTGGTACTACGGACGACCCACGATATGTGCGCGCCAACGTGCACGCGGGGAAAGCGAAACCGGCCCCTGACCTCTTTGCCAAGGTCAGGGGCCGGTTTCATCGGGGTGAGCGACGGGGCTTGAACCCGCGACCCTCGCGACCACAACGCGATGCTCTACCAGCTGAGCTACGCCCACCATCGACCCGGACAGCGCATGTCCGAGCCAGCAGAAAGCATAGGGGAATCAGGCCGGATCTGTGGAATCGGCGGCCTCGGGATCGGTCAGGCCGGTGATCGAGGCACCGTGGCGGGCGGCGATCTCCTTGGCCGTGTCGGAGTCCGGACCGGGCATCGGCACGAAGACCGCCTCGCGGTAGTAGCGGAGCTCCTCGATCGACTCCTGGATGTCGGCGAGCGCGCGGTGGTTGCCGCGCTTCGGGGGAGCGGAGAAGTAGGCCCGCGGGAACCAGCGTCGCGAGAGCTCCTTGATCGAGGAGACGTCGACGTTGCGGTAGTGCAGGAAGCCCTCGAGCTCGGGCATGTCCCGAGCCAGGAAGTTGCGGTCGGTGGCCACCGTGTTGCCGCCCAGGGGCGGCCGGGAGTCCTTGCCGCAGTGCTCCCAGACGTACGCCAGGACCTGCTCCTCCGCCTCGCGCATGGTCACGCCGTTCTCGAGCTCGACCAGCAGGCCGGACTTGGTGTGCATGTCGCGGACGAAGTCGTCCATCTGCTCCAGCGCCTCGGCCGGGGGTTTGATGATGATGTCGACCCCGTCGCCGAGCACGTTGAGATCGAAGTCGGTGACGAGGGCCGCCACCTCGATGAGCGCGTCGTTCTCGAGGGACAACCCGGTCATCTCGCAGTCGATCCAGACCAGACGTTCGTTCAGTGAAGCCACGCAGAGCACCATAACGCCGCTGGTCAACGGCTTTGCGGAGGGTTAGGAGACGATGCGATAACGGTTCCCATGGCGTGGTTTCAGCATGCCCTCAGGAGACCGACCTATGTTGGCTCCATGAGCACGGATTCAGCCAGCAGCCACTCGCGCAAGGAGAAGCGTGAGGCGCGCGCTGCCAAGGCCGCCGCAGAGCTCGAGGCTCTGCGCAAGAAGCAGGCCCGCAAGTCGATCCTCACGGTGGCGGCGGTCGTTGCCGTCATCGCCGTGGTCGTCGGCGGCCTCGTCTGGTTCAGCCTGAATCGTTCCGAGGGCGACAAGGTCGTCGCGGCCGACGCCGGCAACAGCGCGCACGGCCTGGTCATCGGTCCCGACGACGCGCCTCACAAGGTCGTCATCTACGAGGACTTCCTGTGCCCCTACTGCGGTGATTTCGAGGCCGCCTCCCGCAAGGACCTCGCCGAGCTGGCCGCCGACGGCAAGGTGCAGGTCGACTACCGGCCGTTCGTGCTCCTCGACCAGATCGGCCCCTACTCCGAGCTCGCCACCTCGGCCTTCGCGGTCGTCCAGGAGGAGGCGGGTGCCGAGGTCGCCAAGAAGTTCCACGACCTGCTCTACGAGAACCAGCCCAGCGAGTCCGGCCCGTTCCCGAAGGCTGCCGACCTCGTGGACCTCGCCGTCGAGGCGGGCGCCGAGGAGTCGGCGGTCAAGGACCGCATCGAGAACCTCGACGGCAAGGCCTGGGCCGACGCCGCCACCAAGGCGGCCGCCGCCGACGGCGTCCACGGCACCCCGACCATCCTGCTCGACGGAGAGCAGTTCCAGGACGGCAACAGCATCGAGGAGTACGCCGCCAACCTGGTCGAGCAGATCTCCTGACGCTCCTGGTCCGATTTGCGTCGCCCAGGGTTGGGCTGCCGTTTCGGTAGGCGCCTTAGGGTTCGGCGACAGCCGATGGCGGCTGGGCCGGAAGACCCCAATGCGAAGGTGCTCGAGATGGCGTACGCGACGACCGAAGACGGCCATCGGATCTACGTGAAGCCGACCGATCCGCGGGCGCTCGGCCTGATCGCCAACAAGGGACGGATCATCCGTGGCTCGCTGGAGCTGTGGCGGGTGGCGTTGGGCCTGCACGAGTGGCAGACCGTGATCGACATCGGCGTGAACTACGGCGAAATGCTCGTCGGGGTGGAGATCCCGGAGGGTGCGGAGCTGATCGGGTTCGAGCCGAACACGTCGCTGCACAAGGTGCTGCGCAAGACCCTCGACGCCCGCGGGATCGCGATCGATCTGCGCTCGCAGGCCGTCGCCGACAGGGCCGGCACGGCGCGGTTCGCGGTCGACCGGACCTGGTCGGGGACGTCGTCGCTGTACGACGAGCGCCATGACGGCTCGGCGCGCTGGCAGCTCCGCGACGTCGAGGTCACCACGCTCGACGAGGTGCTCGGCGGCTCGGGGCGGTCGTTCTGCGTGAAGGTGGACGTCGAGGGCTTCGAGCGGGAGGTGGTCGACGGTGCGGCCGCGTCGCTCGACGGCACGGAGCGCTGGGCGCTGATGCTCGAGATCGAGCACATGGACCGTGGCTACCTGGCCGAGCTGGCCCGGACCCACGACGTGTTCGTCAAGGAGAAGGACTCGACCGTGCTGCGCCGGGTGCCCGGTGAGCGCATCGCCGTCGAGGAGCTGCTCGACGACCCCACGCTGCACCGCCAGGACTGCCTGGTACTCAGCCCTGCCCTTGCCGGCCGATCGGCGATAGCGTGACGGCATGACCGAGATCCAGATCGTCGAGCAGTTCCTGGCCGCGCTCGAGACCGGAGAGGTCGACGCGGCGCTCGCGTTGTGTGCGGACGACGTCACCTACCAGAACGTGCCCCTGCCGCCGGCCCGCGGCCTGTCCGAGGTCGGGCGCCAGCTGCGGGTCATGGCGAGATACACCACCGGCTTCGAGGTCCGGATGATCAACATCGCGGCCAACGGCCCGGTGGTGCTCACCGAACGTATCGACGTGCTCAGCCGCGGCTCCGTCTCCGCCGAGTTCTGGGTGTGCGGCACCTTCGCGGTGCGCGACGGCAAGATCGTGCTCTGGCGCGACTACTTCGACTGGACCACCTTCATCGCGGCCGGTATCAAGGGCGTCGGCCAGGCTGCGTTCGGCGCGATCCGGAAGGCCGTCGGGCGCTGAGCCGTTGTGCGCACCGCACGAGGCACCTCGTGCACTGTTCTTGTGACGTGAGTCACAACGAGCCCTAGGCTCGGAGACATGCCCCGTGCGTCAGCCGCTCTTCTCGCCCTGCTCCTGACCGCGTCCGCGCTGGTCGCCTCGACCGGCCTGGCGATCGCCGACCCCGAGCCACCCGGTGACCAGCCGCTGCCGGGCTACACGATCAGCAACCCGGCGGTGGCGCCGATCGTCGTCGGCGGCGCGGAGACCACGGTGCGTCAGGGCGTGCACGAGCACGCTGCGTACATCCTCGAGGTGCCGGCGGACTGGAACGGCGAGCTGGTGATGTGGGCGCACGGCTACCGCGGGCTCGGCTACACGCTGACGCCCGAGACCCCGGGCTTCGGGCTGCGGCGTACGTTCCTCGAGCAGGGCTACGCCTGGGCGGCGTCGAGCTACTCGACCAACGGCTACGACGTGGGGGCGGGGGTGCGCTCGACGCGGGACCTGGCGACGTACGCCTCCGAGCTGCTGCCCCACGAGGCGACCCGCATCTATGTGACCGGGGTGTCGATGGGCGGGCACGTGATCGGGCGCTCGCTCGAGCAGTATCCCGGCTTCTACGACGGCGCGATGCCGATGTGCGGACAGCTGGGTGACGTGGAGCTCTTCGACTTCTTCGTCGACTACAACCTCGGCGCCCAGGCGCTCGCGGGCCACGACGCCTACCCCTACACGAAGGACTACCAGAGCGTCGACGTCCCGGTGATCAAGGAGAAGCTGGGGCTGAACGGCGCGCTGACGCCGGAGGGCGAGCAGCTGCGGGCGATGACGATCGAGCGCAGCGGGGGACCGCGCCCGGGTGCGGCGGCGGCCTTCGGGCAGTGGAAGGACTTCCTGTTCACGCTGCCGTCGGTCGACGACGGTGGCACGCTGGCCTTCAACATCGGCCGGGTCGCGACCAACCGGGACACCGTCTACACGCCCAGCTCGCCGGTCGATCTGGATGCCGAGATCGAGCGGGTCGACCCCACCGATCCCGCCGGGCGCTACAGCCACCGGCTCGATGCGCCGTCCCGGATCTCCGGCCGTCCGACCGCTCCGGTGGTGAGCCTGCACAACCTCGGCGACATGTTCGTGCCGTTCTCGATGGAGCAGATCTATCTGCGTGAGGTGAACCGCCATCACCGCGGATCCATGGTCGTCCAGCGGGCGATCCGCTCGGCCGGGCACTGCGAGTTCAGCCCGGCCGAGGCCTCGACCGCCTGGGGCGACCTGGTCGACTGGGTCGAGCACGGCGACCGCCCGGCCGGCGACGACGTGCTCGACCGGGCGGCCGTCGCCGCGCCCGACTACGGATGCGCGTTCACCGATCCCACGGCGTATGGGACCGGGTCGCGGCGCCTCTTCGCGCGGTGCCCCTGACCGGGGCCTTGGCCGAGGTCAGCGGACGACGTCGTAGACGAGCTTGAGGATGCCGTTGGCGTAGGCCTCCGACTCGACCAGCTTCAGCATCTGCTTGTCCTTGTCGGTCTCGCTCCACATCGACTTCCCGGCACCGAGGACGACGGGGAAGACCAGCAGGTGGTAGCGGTCGATCAGGCCGGCGTCGGAGAGGTTGCGGGCGAGCTCGGCGCTGCCGGCGACCAGGATCGGGCCGCCGTCGCCCTGCTTGAGCTTCTCGACCTCGTCCAGCGACCGCAGCACGGTCTGCGGGCCCCAGCCCTCGACGAGCGCGTCGTCGCCCAGAGAGATCGAGACGACGTACTTCGGGATCTCCTTGACCACCGCGAAGTCCTCGATGTCGGGCCAGATCGGCGCGAAGGCCTCGTAGCTGCGGCGGCCGAACATCATCGCGCCCGCCTCCTCCATCTCGCTGGCCTTGATCGCGTAGGCCTCCGGCAGGAACTCGATGTCCTTGAAGGTCCAGCCCCCGCTGCGGTGCTGCTCGGACGGCGAGCCGCCGCCGGGGGAGTCGACGACGCCGTCGAGGGATACGAACGCTGAGTAGATGAGGGTGCGCATGGGGCAGATCCTGCCGGGCGGACCCGGATGCCGCCACCAGTATTCGACGACCCTGGGCCGACGCCCCGATGGGGCCACGTCGGGCTCGTCGAGCACTAACGTGGGTCACGTGACCGCTCGACGACGTGCTCAGGAGTTCTGCGAGGCGTACGGCCTCTCGATGCCGATCCTTCAGGCGCCGATGGCGGGGGCCTGTCCGCCCGCGGCGGCGGCCGCGGTCGCCGATGCGGGCGGGATGGGTGCGGCGGGGGTGGTGCTCGACTCGCCCTCGCGGATCGCGGAATGGGTGGACGAGTTCCGGTCGATGTCGGCCGGCCCGTTCCAGCTGAACATCTGGATCCCGGACCCGCTCGACGACGACCCGGCCCGGATCTCGGCCGCGGAGGAGTTCCTGGGCAGGTTCGGTACGCCGGGCCCCGAGCAGCCGCCCGCGCCCTCGTTCGAGGAGCAGTGCGAGGCGATGCTCGCCGCCCGGCCGAGGGTCGTCTCCTCGATCATGGGACTCTTCCCGTCCGACTACGTCGATCGTCTGCACGAGGCCGGGATCGCCTGGTTCGCCTGCGCGACGACCCTGGCCGAGGCGCGCGCTGCCCAGGAGGCGGGTGCCGACGCCATCGTCGCCCAGGGCCTCGAGGCGGGCGGGCACCGCGGGGTCTTCGAGGCGGAGACGGCGGAGCGTACGGCCGTCGGGCTGTTCGCGCTGCTGCCGCACATCGTCGACGGCGTGGACGTGCCGGTGATCGCCACCGGCGGGATCGCCGACGGCCGTGGGGTCGCCGCGGCGCTGACCCTCGGTGCGAGCGCCGTGCAGGTCGGCAGCGCACTGCTGCGGTCGCCCGAGACCGGGATCGCCGACGCCTGGGCGGCCTCGCTGGACGGGCTCGAGCCGGAGGAGACGGTCGCGACCCGGGCGTACTCCGGACGGCTCGGCCGCGCCGCTCCGACGCCCTACGTGCGCTCCTGGGAGGCCCCGGACGCACCCTCGCCCGCGCCTTACCCGCAGCAGCGCCGCCTGGTCGCCAGGTGGCGCAAGGGAACTCCCGATCCCGCCGCCACGGCGCCCCTGGATCGCGCCAACCACTGGGCCGGCCAGGCGGCTGGTCGCGCCGTCGCCGAGCCGGCCGCCGACATCGTGACCCGGATGTGGAGCGAGGCCCGGAGTCTGCTTCCCGGCGCGGAGCAGGACGACGGTGTAGAACGGAAGGCATGAGCGAAACCTGGCCCCAGCGACTGCTCGCGGACGGCTTCGGCCGGATCGCGGAGACCCTTCCCACGATCGTCGACGGCCTCTCGGTCGACGACCTGCTGTGGCGGCCGTACGACGAGGCGAACTCGATCGCCTGGATCCTGTGGCACATCGCCCGGATGGAGGATGCCCAGATCGCGCCGCTCGCCGGCACCGACGAGGTGTGGGCGCGCGACGGCTGGGTGGAGCGGTTCGGGCTGCCCTATCGGCCGCGCGCGATGGGCTACGGGCAGTCAGCCGCGGAGGTCGGCGCCTTCCGGCTGGAGGACCCGACGCTGCTGACCGGCTACTACGAGGCGGTCCACGCGGCCACCATCGAGCTCGTCGACTCGCTGAGCGAGGAGGATCTCGCCCGCGTCATCGACGAGCGCTGGGACCCGCCGGTCACCACCGCGGTGCGCCTGGTCAGCGTCGTCGACGACGCCGCCCAGCACATCGGCCAGGCGGCGTACGTCAAAGGGCTGCTCGGTCTCCGCTGAGTCAGAGGACGGCGGCGATGGCCTCGTCGATCGAGGCGTCGCCCGAGACCAGCTCCCACTGCTTGCCCACGGTGGCGTCGTCGTCGATGACGGCGGCGATGACCGCGGCCACGTCGGCGCGCGGGATGGTGTGCCGGTCGAGCTTCGGGGCCAGCTTCACCCGCCCGGTCCCGGGCTCGTCGGTGAGCCCGCCGGGACGCAGGATGGTCCACTCGAGGTCGCTGTCGCGCAGCGCGATGTCGGCGTCGCGCTTGGCCTCGACGTAGGCCTTCCAGACCTCGCCGGTATCGGCCGGCACCGGCTCGTCGACGCTGATCGCCGAGACCTGCACGAACCGCTTGATGCCGGCCGCCTTCGCGCCGGCGATCGACTTCGTCGCGCCCTCCAGGTCGACGGTGCGCTTGCGCTCCTTGTTGCCGTCGGCGCCGCCGCCGGCGGCGAAGACCACCGCGTCGCAGCCCGCGAAGGCAGCGGCGAAGCCGTCGGCGTCCTGGTTCTCGATGTCGAGGATGCCGACCTCGGCCCCGAGCGACTCGAGCTCGGCTCGGTAGCTCTCGCTGCGTACGAGCGCGAGCGGGGTGTGGCCCGCGGCGGCCAGGATCGGATGGAGGTGCAGGGCGACCTTGCCGTGGCCGCCGACGATGGCGATGCGCATGGCCTCAGCCTAGGCATACGAGGCCACTGACATTTGTCACCGACGGGTCCCGACAATCACATCTGCCGCCGGTGGTCGTGCGGGCGCGAGTCTGGAGACACCACTCACGGTGGGTGGTGGAGACGGAGGCTCGCATGACAACGTCGATGAACGAGACCGCGCAGCGGACCCGGGTCGGGTGGCCGCGGATCGCGGGAGTGGCGGCCGTCGCGGCCGTGGCGGCGACGGCCGTGTGGCTGCTGTGGACGGCGGCCGGGGGAGTGGACCTCGCGGTGAAGTCTGGGGCGGATGCTCAGGAGATCGGGATCGGCTCGGTCATCATCAGCAGCCTGCTGATCGGACTGGCCGGCGGGGCGCTGCTGCGCTGGTGGGAGGGCCGTTCCGAACGCGGGACGAGGCGGTGGACGATGCTCGCCGTCGGGATCGCCGTGGTCTCGCTGATCACGCCGACCAGCGCGCTCACCGTGGCCGCCGGTCTCGGGCTCGCGAGCCTGCACGTCGTCGTCGCTGTTGTGGTCATCGCCGGTCTGCGGCGGCGATAAGGTGACGAGCGTGTCCGGCCTGTGGTGTCACCTCCAGCGCCACGGCGTGGTGCTGATCTGGCTGCCGGTCCTGCTGCTCTTTCCGCTGCTGAACCTCTCCGACGGGGTGCTGCCGGCGGTCGGCCAGGTCGCTCTGGTGCTGGGGATCGCCGCCGTCGCGGTCGCCCTCGTGGTCACCGGGCGTGTGCCCGTCCTGCTGCCCGCCCTCGTCGTCCTGATCGTGCTCGCTGCGATGCAGGGTGAGGGCTGGCAGACCGTGTGGGGAGTGCTGGCCATCGTCTCGCCGGCGGTTCTGCGCGGCTGGCGCCTGCTGGTCGCCATCGCCGCGGCCACGGTCGGGGTCGCGGTCTCGATCGCGCTGATCGAAGGCGTCGGCGACGCCTACCTGCTCAGTGTCGGTGGCACCCTCCTCAGCGGCATCACCACGACCTCGTTCCTGCGTCTCATCGAGGCCGTCGAGCAGCTCCGCCGCACCCGCGAGGAGCTCGCTCGCGCGGCCGTCGCCGAGGAGCGCGCCCGGATGTCCCGCGATCTCCATGACCTGCTCGGCCACACCCTGAGCGTGATGGTCGTCAAGGCCGAGGCCGTACGCCGCCTGGCGGCTCGTGACCCGGAGGCCGCGGCTGCGCACGCGGCCGACATCGAGGAGGTCGGGCGTGCCGCCCTGGCCGACGTGCGGGTCGCGGTCGACCAGATGAAGACGCTCTCCCTGGCCGAGGAGCTCGACGGCGCACTCCGAGCACTCGACGCCGCCGGGATCCGTACGTCGGCGACCCCTGCTCCGTTCGAGGTCCCCGACATCGCCGGTCAGGCGCTCGCCTGGGTCGTGCGCGAGGGGACCACGAACGTACTCCGTCACTCCGGGGCGGCCAGCTGCCGCTTCGAGCTCACCGCGGACGACGGTGAGTTCCGGCTCGCCGTGATCGATGACGGGGTGGGCGGTCCGGTGGGTGAGGTCGGCTCGAACGGACCGGGGGAGAGAGCCGGCGGGCTCGAGGGCCTGCGGCAGCGGCTGCGCGCGGTCGACGGGCGGCTCGACGTACGTGCTGGGGCCGAAGGCTTCCGCCTCGAGGCGAGGGTGCCGGCATCGTGATCCGCATCCTGCTCGCCGAGGACCAGGCGATGATGCGCGGCGCGCTCGCCGTGCTGCTCGGGCTCGAGGATGATCTCGAGGTGGTGGCCCAGGTCGGCACCGGCACCGAGATCGTGCCGACCGCGCTCGAGGTGCGCCCCGATGTGGCTCTGCTCGACATCGAGCTGCCCGGGATCAGCGGGCTCGAGGCCGCGCGTGAGCTGGCCGCGCGTATCCCGGAGTGCCGGGTGATGATCCTGACGACGTTCTCCCGGCCCGGCTACGTTCGCGAGGCGATGGCTGCGGGCGCGGTCGGCTTCCTGGTCAAGGACGGGCCGGTCGAGGAGCTGGCCGACGCGATCCGCCGGGTGCTCCGCGGCGAGACGGTCCTCGACGCCGACCTGGCCGCCGCCACGCTCCGTGCCGCGCCGAACCCGCTGACCGCACGCGAGCGCGACGTGCTCGCGGCCTCCGAGGACGGGTCGAGGATCGCCGACATCGCCGGCAGGCTCTTCCTCTCGCCGAGCACCGTGCGCAACTACCTCTCCGCCGCGATCGGCAAGACCGGCACGCGCAACAAGACCGAGGCCGCTCTCGCCGCCCGGCGCAATGGCTGGCTGGGCTGATCTTCGGGCGGGGCTGATCTTCTGGCGGGGCTGATCTTCTGGCTGGGCAGAACAGCGGGTGAACGAAAATTCCTTCACCACGAGATGGTGAATGAAAGTTCGTTCACCGGGAGAGGGTGAATGAAAGTTCGTTCACCCCGAGATCGCGAATGAAACTTCGTTCACCCTGCGACGGCGAACGAATTTTCGTTCACCTCCGTGGCGACATCCCCCGGAGCAGCCCCGGGTGGCGTCGAGCGGAGCCCCGGCTTCCGTGCTTCGTCAGGCCGGCGACAGCGATCCGAGCGCGTGCACGAGCGGCGCGAGCTCGGGGATCTCGGCGGCCTCGTCGAGTGCCGTACGCAGCACCTCGTCGTGCAGCGGCCGAGCCTTCTTCAGCAGGGCCCGTCCGGCCGGCGTGAGCTCGGTGTAGATGCCGCGCCGGTCGTCGGCGCAGAGGATCCGGGTGAGGAGGTTGCGGTTCTCCAGGCGGGTGACCAGGCGGGTCGTGGCCGAGGAGGAGAGGGCCGCGGCGCGGGCCAGCTGCTGCATGCGCATGTGCCAGCCGTCCTGGCGGCTGAGCGCGTCGAGGACGGTGAACTCGACGACCGAGAGGCCGTGCTCGCGCTGCAGCGCCTTCTCCAGCGCGGCCTCGATCAGGCCGTGCACGGCCGCCAGCGTGCGCCAGCCCTGAGCACGGATCTCGACGGCGTCGTCTGCGATTCCCATGGGTCCTCCTTCGTGGACACCTCCAAGCATACCCGAGTTGCGCGGATAGTGCGCGCGTGCAACTATAAATACGAAGCGCGTGCAACTACTGCGCACGCGGACTATCGACAGACGCAACCCGTCTCGACCAAGGAGCATCCATGCCCGTCGCACTGCTAGCCCTCGCGATCGGAGGGTTCGGCATCGGCCTCACCGAGTTCGTCATCATGGGCCTGCTGCCCGAGGTCTCCGCCGACTTCGCGGTCAGCGAGACCACCGCCGGCTATCTCATCTCCGGCTACGCCCTCAGTGTCGCGATCGGCGCGATCGCCCTGACCCTCGCGCTCACCCGTGTGCCCCGTAAGTTCGCTCTGCTGGGCCTGATGGTGCTGTTCATCATCGGCAACCTGATCTCCGCGATCTCGCCCGACTACGCCACCATGATGGTCGGCCGGATCATCGCGGCGCTGTGCCACGGTGCCTTCTTCGGCATCGGTGCCGTCGTCGCCGCTCAGCTGGTCGCCCCGGAGCGCAAGGCCAGCGCGATCGCGTTCATGTTCGGCGGCCTCACCCTCGCCAACGTCCTCGGCGTGCCGCTCGGCACCCTGCTCGGCCAGGCTGCCGGCTGGCGCTCGACCTTCTGGGCGATCACCGCGATCGGCGTCATCGCCTTCATCGGCATCGCGCTCCTGGTCCCCGCCCACACCGGCCGCAACGAGGAGGCCGCCCCGGCCGTACGCACGGAGCTGGCCGCCTTCGCCAGCCCGCAGGTCTGGTTCTCGATCGCCCTGACCGTGCTCGGCTACGGAGGCATGTTCGGTGGCTTCACCTACATCGCCTTCACCCTGACCGAGGTCAGCGGCTTCTCCTCCGGCGCCGTCCCGCTGCTGCTCGTCCTCTTCGGTGTCGGCCTGTTCTTCGGCAACATCGTCGGTGGCCGCGCCGCCGACCGCGACCTGGTCCGCACCCTCGGTGTGCTCCTCGCGGCCCTGACCGTCGTCCTCGCCGTCTTCGCCCTCGTCGCCGCCAGCCAGGTGCTGACCGTCGTCGCGCTGGTCCTGATGGGCGCGGTCGGCTTCGGCACGGTGCCGGCCCTGCAGATGCGGGTGATGGGATACGCCGACCAGGCCCCCACCCTCGCCTCCGGCGCCAACATCGCCGCCTTCAACGTCGGCAACGCGCTCGGCGCCTGGATCGGCGGCGTCACCCTCGCTGCCGGACTCGGCTACACCTCGCCGCTGTGGGCGGGTGCCGGGGTCACCGCGCTCGGTCTCCTCGTGCTGCTGGTCGCCGTCCGTGCGCCCGGGGGCGAGCGGCGTACGTCCGTCCCTGTTCCTGCTTGAACCCCGATCCCCAAGAAAAGAGAAGGCTCATGACCATCCCCGACATCACCCTGAACAACGGCGTCGAGATGCCGCAGCTCGGCTTCGGCGTCTTCCAGGTGCCGAACGACGAGACCGAGGCGGCCGTGACGGCCGCGCTCGAGGCCGGCTACCGCAGCATCGACACCGCGGCGGTCTACGGCAACGAGGCCGGCGTCGGCCGCGCCCTCGCGACGTCGGGCATCGCCCGCGAGGAGCTCTTCATCACCACGAAGCTCTGGAACGCCGACCACGAGCGGCCGGTCGAGGCGTACGAGAAGAGCCTCGAGCTCCTCGGCCTCGACCGGGTCGACCTCTACCTGATCCACTGGCCCGCCCCGGCCCGTGACCTGTACGTCGGGGCCTGGCAGGGCCTAGAGGAGCTGTACGCCGCGGGCCGGGCCCGCGCGATCGGCGTCTCGAACTTCCTGCCCGAGCACCTGGACCGGATCGTCGGGCTCGGTGGCACGGTACCGGCGGTCAACCAGATCGAGCTGCACCCGGCGCTGCAGCAGCGTGCCACGGTTGCCGCGAACGACAAGCTCGGGATCGTGACGGAGGCGTGGAGCCCGCTCGCCCAGGGCGCGATGCTCCAGAACCCGGCCATCACCGCGATCGCCGACCGCCTCGGTCGCACCGCCGCCCAGGTGATCCTGCGCTGGCACCTCCAGCAGGGCCGGGTCGTGATCCCCAAGTCGGTGACCCCGGCACGGATCGCGCAGAACATCGACGTGTTCGGCTTCGACCTCACCGCGGCCGACCTGGCCGCGATCGACGCCCTGGAGAGCGCGGGTCGCACCGGCCCGGACCCGGCGGAGTTCAGCGCCGCCTGAGCCCCTGGCGGCCAGGGGCAGGTGTTATCGATCGGTGATCGGCCCAGGGGTGGTCTCCGTCCCGGTTCGGGGCATGCTTGGCTCATGCGATTGACCGAGCATGAGCTCACCGTGGCCCTGACCGGGACGGCGAAGACCTTCCTGGGCTCCGGCCGGAAGTTCCGCAAGGGCGGCGCCGACATCGACCAGGTCTGGGACGAGACCGACCGTTTCCAGCGCTTCAAGCTCCTGGACAGCATCGGCACCCAGATCTTCCCGGTGCTCACCGACCTCCCCGACGTCGACGTCCCGGTCGGCGGTCGTCCGTCCTTCCCGGAGGAGCAGATCCGCGAGGTCGTCGAGCGCCACGTCGGTGACGTCGGCCGGCTCCGCCGGGCGGTCACGGTCAAGGCACGCGTCGCGCTCGTCCAGACCGCCCTCTCCAACCTGCCGCCCCGGGCCGAGGGCGATCTGCGCCTGAACGACTGACTCGTCCGGGTCAGTCGCGTAGCAACGCCGCGACCGCTTGGCCGACCTTGGCCGGATTCGCCTGCGCGCCGGTGATCATGTCGGTGTAGAGAAATGTCTCCACCACTCGCACCAGCAGGTAGGCGAGGTCTGGAGGCTCCATGGGCAGCTTGGCCGGGTCCAGGTGCTGGTTCAGCAGTTCCTGCATCGCGGCTGTCATTCTGCCCTGGAGAGAGCCCGCGCGAGTGGTCAGCACGCGCAAGGCCCGTTCTGGCTCGCGACGCAGGAACACGGCGAAGTAGTCCGTCGCGAGCAGCGTTTCGCTGAAGCTCTCCAATGCGCCGGCCAGCTTCGTGCCGCCCTCGCCCGGTGCCGCTGCGACCGCGTCGCGCAAGGTCGGTTCGGCGAGCGACCACATCACCTCGGTCAGCAGCTCGTCTCGACCGCCGACCCAGCGAAACAGCGTCGCCCGGCTGACGCCGACCTCGGTGGCCAGGTCTTGCATCTCGATGCGCCGGCCGGCCTGGAACCAGCGTCGGGCGATCTTGAACGCGGTCAACGGATCGGGCCGGCCTTTCGGGCCCGCCAGCTGTCGTCCCAGTGGTGTCTGGCTGATGGGGACCTCCTAGAAGAGACATATCTGAAAACGTTGCATGACTGAATCAAATGGGGTAAACAGAGCATACATGTGAGTGCTGTCACATTTGTATCGCTTTGGCGAGTGGCTTCGTGCCCGCGCCCTCGGAGCAGGAGGAGTCTGGTGAATAGGAACAGATGGCGATCGTCGGCTGTGTCGATCGCGTCCGCACTGGTCGTGACGCTGAGCGCGCTCGCGATGTCGAGCGGTCCGGCCGTGGCGACCGACCGCGAGTCCGTGTCGGTCGACGATCACGAGTTCGCTCCGATCGACCAGCCAGGTCCGGCCCTCACGGTGCCGGAGGCGACCCTTGCCAAGAGCGTGGTGTGCTCCGGGAATGTCGAGCAGTCTCGGCGCGGGGTCGTGCTCTTTGTCCACGGCACCACGATGACGCCGGGTGAGAACTTCGAGTGGAACTGGCTGCGGGCGATGACGCAGAGTGGCCGGCCATATTGCACGGTAGCCATGCCGAACCGTGCGATGACCGATGCGCAGATCTCGGCCGAGTACGTGGTGCACGCCGTGCGCTACGTTCATCGGACGAGCGGTCGCAAGGTCGACATCCTGGGGCACAGCCAAGGCGGTCTGGTGCCCCGCTTCGCCCTCCGGTTCTGGCCGGACATCCGTGCCATGGTCGATGACTACGTCGGCTTCGGTGCCACCAACCATGGATCGTTCGTGGTCAATGCACTGTGCCCCCCGGCTGTTGGCTGCTCGCCGTCTCTGTGGCAGCAGACGGCGGACTCGGACTTCACCAGGGCAACCAACTCGCGGCAAGAGACCTTCGCCGGCATCTCGTACACCAACATCTACAGTCGCACCGACGAGTTCGTACGTCCCGCGCTCGACGACACCGGCACCAGCTCGCTGCACACCGGTGACGGTCGCATCACCAATGTCGCGATCCAGGACGTCTGCCCACTCGATGCCGCTTCCGAACATATCGCGGTCGGAACCTACGACCCGGTGGCCTATGCGCTGGCCATAGACGCGCTGGATCATGACGGTCCGTCGGACCCGGGAAGGGTCGCGCGTTCGGTGTGCACGCAGTTGTTCATGCCTGGCGTGGACACGCTGCAGTTCGCCACCGAGTATGTGAACTCGATGACCTCCATCGCCAAAGAGCTCGTGCTGCACAACCGCACGCCGAAGGAGCCTGAGCTCAAGTCGTACGTGTTTGCCAGGTGAGGTTCGGGGCCGGATCTCTGTCTGTTCTCTGAGTCGGTGACCAGTGGTCTGTGCTTGGGCGGCCGAGTGGGTGGACCCCCTCGGCCGCTCAGGACAGCCGCTGGGCGACGTTGTCGCTGAGGTGCTCGAGCGAGTCCTTGAGGATGGTGAACTCCTCGGTCTGGAGGGCCATCACCTCGGCGATGGTGTCGGGCACGCCTTCGGCCCGTTTGCGCAGGTCGGCGCCGGCGTCGGTCAGGCGGAGCCGGACGCTGCGCTGGTCGTCGGGGTGCTTCTCGCGGGTGATCAGCCCGGCGGCCTCCAGGCGCTTGACCAGCGGCGTGACGGTGCCGTAGTCGAGGCCGAGCTGCTCGCCGAGCTCTCCGGTCGAGATGGGGGAGCTCTCCCATAGCACGAGCATCGCTACGTACTGGGAGTAGGTCAGGCCGAGGGCATCGAGGATCGGTCGGTAGGCGGCGGTCACGAGCCGCTGCGCGGTGTAGAGCGAGAAGCACAGCTGCTCGCTCAGCTCCAGGCTGTGGCGAGTCTCTGTCATGACCCCAGCCTACAACCCCTTGCGCGCAAGCCTTTTGATGTAGAGCCTTGCGTGCAAGGTAAGTGCGGGTAAGATTCCTTGTGCGCAAGGTATTTGACCTGAAGGAGTGACCGACATATCCAAGTCCGTGCTGGAGCCGGCAGCAGCCGAGTTCGCTGACCTGCCCTGCCTGTCCGACCGCGGCCCCGCCGATGGTCGTGTGCCCACGTCCCACGTCCGCCGGCGGATCGCGTTCCTGCTCTTCGACGGGGTGAAGATGCTCGACTACGTCGGTCCCGCCGAGGTCTTCGTCGAGGCCAACCAGGCCGTGGACGGCTACGACATCGTGCTGCTCTCGCCGGACGGGAAGGACGTGGTGACCTCGCTCGGCAGCCGGGTCTCCGTGCACGGGGCGGCCCACGAGGTGGGCGATCTCGACACCGTGATCGTGCCGGGGAGCGAGCTGCCACCCCACGAGTTCGTACGCAGCCCGGTGACCGAGGCGGCGAGCGCGCTCGCTTCGCGTGCCCGACGGGTGGTCTCGATCTGCAGCGGCGCCTTCGTGCTCGCCGAGATCGGCCTGCTCGACGGCCGGCGCGCGACGACGCACTGGAAGTTCGCGCCGGAGCTCCAACGTCTGTATCCGAGCGTGCGGGTCGAGCCCGACGCGATCTTCGTCCGTGACGGCGAGATCCTCACCTCGGCCGGCGTCGCGGCGGGCATCGATCTGGCGCTCGCCCTGGTCGAGGACGACCACGGCGCCGACGTCGCGCGCCAGGTCGCGCAGCTCCTGCTCGTCTACCTGCAGCGCTCCGGCGGTCAGTCGCAGTACTCGGTCCCGCTGCGGGCCCGGGCGCAACCGGCGTCGATCGTCCGCCGTGCGACCGATCTGGTCGATGCCGATCCCACCCGCGCCTGGACCGTGACCGACCTCGCCCGTCTCGTCTCGACCAGCCCGCGCCACCTGGCCCGGCGCTTCCGCGACGAGCTCGGCCAGTCACCCTCCGAGTACGTCACCGCGGTGCGCTTCGACCTCGCCCGGATGCGCCTCGAGGTCGGTGCCAGCGTGACCGAGACGGCGGCGCAGTCGGGATACGGCAGCCCCGAGGCGCTGCGGCGTACGTTCATCGCGCGGCTCGGCATCTCCCCGTCGCAGTACCAGCGCCGGTTCCGGTCCGCACTGCCGGCCGAACGCGGCCGGCGCAAGGGACGAGCCGAGTTCGAGCTGGCGGACTGAACCGCCTCAGAGCGCCTGGTTGCCGACGACCGTCACCAGCGCCAGGCGCTCGGCATCCTCGGTGCCGGGCTCGGCGGTGTAGACCATGATCCGCAGGCCCTCGACGGCGACGGTCAGCGTGTCGCAGTCGAGCGCGATCCGGCCGACCGTGGGGTGCTCGATGATCTTGTGGCGCGCCGGTTCATGGTGCTGGGAGGGGTCGGCGCTCTCCCACAGGTCGGCGAAGTGCGGGCTGGCGGCGCGCAGGTCGTCGAGGAGCCGTCGCAGCCGCTGGTCACCGGGGTAGCGAGCCGCGGTGAGCCTCAGGTCGCCGACCAGGCCCGCCTGCAGCGCCTCGGTCTCCGCCTGGGTGGTGACCGCCCGGCTGCTGGGGCCGACGAAGTTGCGCCACACCGCGTTGCGCTCGCGGCTCTCCCAGGTCGTGGTCTCTCCCATGAGCGCGTCGTAGGCCTCGTTGGCGATCACCAGGTTCCATGCCGCGTCGTAGACCACGACCGGGGTGTGCGCCAGCCGGTCGAGGAGCCGCTGCACGCTGGGCGGAACCCGCGAGGAGACCACCTCCCGGCCGGGAGTGGCATGCCCGGCGAGGCGGAACAGCAGGTCACGGTCGGCGTCCGGGAGCCGGAGCGCCCGGGCGAGCGCCTCGACCACCTGCGCCGACGGTGAGGTCGCCCGCCCCTGCTCGAGCCGGGTCAGGTAGTCGACCGAGATGCCGGCCAGGCTCGCGACCTCCTCGCGCCGCAGCCCGGTGGCCCGGCGCCGCCCGCCCGCCGGCAGGCCGACCGAGGTCGGCTCCACGCGGTCGCGCCAGCGACGCAGCACCCGGCCGAACTCCGATGACTCCACCCCACCAGTCTCCGACATGGCCGAGCCGATGTCCTGGCCCTGCCGGTCCTACGAAAACCGGACCGCTTCCTAGGGCCGCGTCGCCGACGCAGCCTGGAGACATGACCACCACACTGATCACCGGGGCCAACAAGGGTCTCGGCAAGGAGACCGCCCGCCGCCTTATCGCCGCCGGGCACACCGTCTACGTCGGCGCCCGTGACGAGGCCCGTGGCCGGGCCGCGGCCGCCGAGCTCGGCGCCCGGTTCGCACGCATCGACGTCACCGACGACGCCTCCGTCACCACTGCGGCCGAGCAGATCGCCGCCGACGGCGGCCTGGACGTACTCGTCAACAACGCCGGCGTCGAACCGCGGCTGGCCGGCAACGCCATCCCGACCGCCGCCGACGAGAGTGTCGAGGACGTACGCGCCACCTTCGAGACCAACCTGTTCGGCGGGCTCCGGGTGACCCGGGCCTTCGTCCCGCTGCTGCTGAAGTCGCCGGCACCCGTCATCGTCAACGTCTCCAGCGGCCTGGCCTCGCTCGGCATGCTCAGCGACCCCGAGGGCTTCACCTACTTCTACCGGGGCCTGAGCTACCCGGCCTCCAAGGCCGCCGTCAACGCCGCCACCATCCAGCTCGCCAAGGCCTACCCGAGCATCCGGATCAACGCGGTCGAACCCGGTTTCACCGACACCGACCTCAACGGCCACACCGGCACCCAGACCGTCGAGGAGGGTGCCGAGATCATCGTCCGGATGGCGCAGCTCGGCCCGGACGGCCCGACCGGGACGTACGTCTCGGGCCAGGGCCCGCTGCCCTACTGATCCTGTTCCTGCTGCTGGACGAGCGGCAGTACGTCGGCGATGGAGGAGACCACGCGCGTGGGCCGGAACGGGAAGGTCTCGACCTGCTCGGGCCTGGTCGACCCGGTCTCGACGAGGATCGTGCGCATCCCGGCCTCGAGG
This sequence comes from Nocardioides luteus, assembly GCF_000960475.2. Classification (GTDB taxonomy): domain Bacteria; phylum Actinomycetota; class Actinomycetes; order Propionibacteriales; family Nocardioidaceae; genus Nocardioides; species Nocardioides luteus_A. The sequence continues at coordinate 70,360 of NZ_JZDQ02000005.1, forward strand.
CCGCTGATGATGTCGGTGTCCATCCGGTCGCCGATCATCACCGTGGTCTCGGAGTGAGCCTCGAGCTGGTTGAGGGCGCTGCGCATCATCAGCGGGTTGGGCTTGCCGATGTAGTAGGGCGCCCGGTTGGTCGCGGCGCTGATCAGCGCGGCCACGGAGCCGGTGGCGGGGAGGGTGCCCTGCGGGCTCGGCCCGCTCGGGTCCGGGTTGGTCGCGATGAACCGGGCGCCGCCCTCGATCAGCCGGATCGCCCGGGTGATCGACTCGAACGAGTAGGTGCGGGTCTCGCCCAGCACGACGTAGTCGGGGTCGTTCTCCGTCATCACGTAGCCGACCGCGTGCAGCGCGGTCGTCAGGCCGGCCTCGCCGACGACGTAGGCCGATCCGTCCGGGCGTTGGTCGGCGAGGAACTGCGCGGTCGCCATGGCCGAGGTCCAGATCGACTTCTCGGGCACGTCCAGGCCGGAGCGGAGCAGTCGGACCCGCAGGTCGCGCGGGGTGTAGATCGAGTTGTTGGTCAGCACCATGAACGGCACCGATGCCTCGGTGAGCTTCTTCAGGAACTCGGCGGCGCCCGGGATCGGCTCCTCCTCGCGCACCAGGACACCGTCCATGTCGGTCAGCCATGTGTTGATGGGGCGCTCGTCGATCACGAAGACATCCTCGCCCACGGATCGCTGGATTGGCGAGATGGAGTTCACCGACGGCGAGCCGGTGCCGGATCGGCCGGCGATGGCCGAGGTCGAGGCGTATGTCGAGACCGCCGGCCCCGACACCCGAGCCGTCCGGCTGCGGCCGACCGCAAGCGGCCCGTCCGTTGCGGTCGGGGTGCGCTCGAAGGTGTCCGGATTCGTGGGGTATCGGGCAGATGGGGCGGGGCGGTGGAGGGTACCGAGCGCCGAGGATTGACGTGGCGTCGGGACCGCGACAGCTTCGGCGATGGGGGCGGCGGACCGACGTATGACTGCGAGGACTCCCACCATGCCAACCTTCACCACCTCTGACGGCACCGAGATCTACTACACCGACTGGGGCGCCGGGAAGCCCGTCGTGCTGAGCCACGGCTGGCCGCTCAGCTCGGACGCCTGGGCGGCCGTGGCCAAGCTGCTCGCCGACGCCGGCTACCGCGTCATCTCCCACGACCGCCGGGGTCACGGCCGTTCGACCAACACCGACCTCGGGCACGACATGGACACCTACGCCCGCGACCTGGCCGAGCTCGTCGAGCACCTCGACCTCACCGAGCTCGTCGTGATCGGCCACTCGACCGGCGGCGGCGAGGTCGTCCGCTACGCCGCCCAGCATGGCAAGGGTCGCGTCCGCAAGGTCGTCACCGCCGGCGCGGTGCCGCCGGTCATGGTCCAGTCGGAGACCAACCCCGAGGGCACGCCGATCGAGGTCTTCGACGGCATTCGTGCCGGTGTGCTGGCCGACCGTTCGCAGTTCTACAAGGACCTGGCGGTGTCGTTCTACGGCTTCAACCGCGAGGGTGCCAAGGTCTCGCAGGGCCTCATCGACGACTTCCAGCGTCAGGGGATGCTGGCCGGTCTCGTCGCTGCGTACAACTGCGTCAAGGTCTTCTCCGAGACCGACTTCACCGAGGACTTGAAGGCGCTCGACGTGCCGATCCTGATCGCGCACGGTGGCGACGACCAGATCGTGCCGATCGCTGCCGCCGCCGACAAGGCGATCAAGCTCGTGTCCGACGGCACCCTGAAGGTCTACGAGGGTGCTCCGCACGGCGTCGCCGGCGACTACCAGGACGCCCTCGTCGCCGACATCCTCGAGTTCATCGCCGACTGAGGCTCGGGAATAGCCCGGCGGCGGCCGCGCGCTGCCTCAGGTGTGAACCAGGACCGCACGGCATGGGAGATGACGTTCGCCTACCAGGAGGAGCTGGCCGCCGGCTCCGCCGGTGAGGACGTACGCAACGCCGGCTGGTTGCTCGTCGACGACGGCACGGTCGTGCTGACCGCCGCCGGGCAGTCGCACCTGCTCCGCGCGGGCGACGCGGCTCTGGTCGGGGGACAGGTCAGACACCGGCTGGCGACCCACGACGGGGCGGTGCTCACCCGAGCCGACCTGCGGGCGGTCGCGGTGGCGTACCCGCTCGCGAACCCGCTGGTCGTGCGCGACTTCGTCGGCCGGCACGGCGGCGTGGCCGAGCTCGTGCGGCGGTGCCCGCTGGCGGGCCCCTGCCGGCCGTCGGCGCTGTTCGCCTCGGGCTACGCATCGCTGCTCGGCGCCGCGATGACCGCCTCCTGGCTGGAGGACACCGGGCGCGGGACCGACGGTCCCGCGCCCGTCCTCGACCCGGCCGTGGCCCAGGTGCTGTCTGCGTTGATCGACGATCCAGGACGGGCCTGGTCCGTCGAGTCGATGGCGGAGTCGGTGCACCTGTCGAGGTCCGCACTGGGGGAGCGGTTCCGGCGCAGCCTGGGGCAGAGCCCGAGCGAGGCGCTGCGGGACGTACGGATGCGCGCGGCCCGCCACCTGCTCGCCGGCAGCGACCGTCCGGTCGAGCAGGTGGCGTACGCCGTGGGCTACGGGTCGGGCGCAGCGTTCAGCCGGGCCTTCACCGCCACCCACGGGATCGGGCCGCAGGCCTGGCGCGAGGATCCTTCAGGAGCGCGGGACGCGGAGCGCACCGAAGCCCGCCGCGGCGACGGCCGCACCGATCGCGCCGATGAGGAGCACGCGCCCGACGCCGTACTCGTCGAGGACCGCGCCTCCTAGCGCTGCACCGAGGGTGATCGCCACCTGGAACGCGGTCACCTGGAGCGCCAGCGCCGACTCGGTGCGATCGGGCTCGACGCGGGTGACCCACAGCTGCGTGCCGACCGGCACCATGTTGAACCCGAACCCCCACACGAGCATCGCCAGCGCCATCACCGGTGTGCTCTCGGCGAGGACGGTCAGCACCAGCCCGCCGGCGAGGAGGAGCGGCGCCACGGTCACGACCGCCCGCAGCCGGTGGGAGAACCGGCCGGCCGCAAGGTTGCCGAAGAGCCCGCCGACGCCCCACAGCGCCAGCATCCACATGCCCGCGCCGGGGGAGGTCTCGGCGATGGCGATCCGGATGAACGGGTACGCGACGAAGTTCCCGAGCACCACCACGACGAGCACCACCACGCCGGCCACCAGGAGCGGGTTGCGGAGGGCCTGACGCATCATGGTGAGCCCGGCCGCCGGGTGGGCGGGCACCGGCGGGAGCGCCCGCGCCAGCGCCGCGGCAGAGACCAGGCTCAGCACCGTCGCCGCCCCGAACCCCCAGCGCCAGCCCGGCCCGTCGGCGAGCAGCGAGCCCAGCGGCAGGCCGACGATCGTGGCCCCGGTGACACCCAGCGCGATCGAGGTCGAGATGACGTGGTCACGGCCGGGCGATGCGTACGTCCCGACGGCAAAGGCGAAGGACCAGTAGCCGGCGATCGCCGCCCCGAGGACCAGCCTGCCGAGGAGCAGGACGACGAAGCCGGGCGCCACCGCGACCGCCAGGTTGGCGACCGCGGCGGCGACGAGCAGGCCGACCAGCAACGTACGCCGGTCCATCCGGGGGAACACCATGGCGATGGTCGGCGCGGTGGCCGCCCCGGCGATCGCGGTCGCGGCCACCGCCAGCCCGGCAGTGCCCTCGCTGATCCCGAGGTCGCGCGCCATCGTGGGCAGCACGCCCGCGGGCAGGAACTCGCTCGAGACCAGGATCGCGATCCCGGCGGCGAGCGCGATCACGGGCGCGGCGCGCCCGGAGGTCGTGGTCGGTGGGGTGGTCGGGGTGGCGGTCGAAGCCGGCGAAGTCGATGTCACCCTTCGATCGTCGCCGTGATCCGGCCGCCCGAGTTGATCATCCGTCGCCCGTGCTTGACCGGATGGCCGGTGGTGACGAAAAGCGCCCCTCGTTGCCCACAAAGAGCGAACCGAGCAGGATCAGGCAAGAGATCACCAGGAACGGTCTAGGGCATCGGTTCGTCAGGCACCAGGGTCGAAGACATGAACATCTCTCTCATCACCGGTGGTAGCTCGGGCATCGGCCAGAGCACGGCTCTCCAGCTCTCACGTCAGGGAACCGGCGTGATCGTGACCTACCGCAACAACCCCGACGGGGCCGAGGCGACCGTCGAGCAGATCACGAGGTCGGGTGGGACCGCGGCAGCGCTCCCGCTCGATGTCGGCAGCGTCGAGACCTTCGACGGCTTCGTGGAGGACGTACGACGCTGCCTGAAAGACGTCTGGCAGGCCGACCGTCTCACCGGCCTGGTCAACAACGCGGGGCTCTCGCGGGCACTGCCCTTCGACCAGATGGACGTCGGGACGTTCGACGAGCTCTCCGACGCTCTGCTCAAGGGGCCCTACTTCCTCACGCAGCGGTTGCTGCCCGTCCTTGCGGACGGAGGCGCCATCGTGAACACATCCAGCAACGCCGCCGGGCTGACGGGACTCACGCCCGGATTCTCGGCGTACGGCGCACTGAAGGGTGCCGTCGTGGTGTGGACCCGGTACCTGGCCAAGGAGCTCAGCCCGCGAGGGATCCGGGTCAACTCGGTCGCCCCGGGGCCGACTCGGACCCGGCTCGGCGACGACGGGTTCGCCAAGCACCCGGAGCTCATCGCCCCGCTCGCGGCCCAGACGGCCCTGGGCCGGATCGGCGAGGGCGAGGACATCGCCGGCGTGATCGCCTTCCTCCTGTCCGACGGCGGTGGCTGGATCACCGGCCAGGACATCGAGGCCTCCGGCGGGTTCAATCTCTAGAACGCTGTGCGCAGCGCCTCCGGGAGTGCCTGCTCGGGAAGGTCCCGGAAGCGCCGCCGTGGCATCGCCCAGGTGACGGCCACGCCGGCCGGATCCGGCGCCGAGGGCTCAGTCGAGGACGCCGAGGGCGACGAGCAGGACGAGGGTGAAGGTGATCGCGGCGAGGATCCCGTGGCCGTAGATCACCGGGCGCGGGATCTCGTGCTCGGCGACGTCGTACGGCCGGCGGACCGGATCACCGACCTCGTCGGTCTCCTCGGCGAGGACGAAGCGATCAGGTTTCATGGTCTGGGCGAACAGGACGGCACCGAGGCTTATGCCGGCGGCGAGCATGCCGACGGCGACCCAGGCGAACGCGCGCTCCTCGGTGATGATGAAGCCCAGCCACGCGGCGAAGGCGCCTCCGGTCAGGGTGGGGTGGGAGAGCAGGGCCGGGCCCGGGAGCCGCGAGTTGCGGATGGCTGCGGGCGGGGCGCCGAAGCGGCTAGCGGTGCCGAACATGAACGCTCCGGCGGCCATCGTGAAGAGCCAGACGAGCACCACCCCGTTCGTCACCATCAGCGGGCTCCTCGCCACGCCGCGAGCCAACCGGCCTCCAGGGCGGCGTCGAGCAGGTAGGTCCAGCGGATCCGGCCCTGGGGGACGTACACGAGATCGATCGCGAGCAGGGTGAGAGCGGTGCCCTGGCCGATCCGGCGGGCGGCGACCGGCTCACCGGCCCGGGCGGCGGCGATCTGCGCCGCGCCGTTGACGCAGAGCAGGCCGGCGACCGTGTACTCGAGCCAGCGGTCCTGCTTGGGCCCGAACACCCACTCGAAGCTGCGCAGGCTCAGCAGCGGCCACAGACCCGCGACGATGTTGAACACGCCCTGGGGGACCGCGGGCCCGGTCGGCGCATCGGAGGTGGATGACGGCTGCATCCTCGGGCGGTACCCGCGGACGCCGTCCGATATGTCACCTGCCCGAGGCTCGGGCAGGTGACCGGCGTCGGAGGCTCAGCCGCTGTGCACCCCCGCGATCCCGACGGCCCGGGAGATGACGGCGTCGGCGAGAGGATCGGGCAGGCGCCCGATCATGGGCAGCATCCCGGCGCCCCGTCCGGCGGTGTAGAGGGTGCGTGGCCGAGGCGTGGTGATGGCCTTGACCAGCACCTTCGCGATCGAGTCCGGGTCGGCCAGGGCCATCTTCGCCCCCGCCTCGTCGGCCGCGGCGATCATCGGCGCATACAGCCGCTGGACCTGCGGGTCGGTCCGCTCGAACGAGTCCTCTGCGGCGGCGCGGGCGCGCGCGAAGATCGGGGTGTCCGCCGCCGTCGGCTCGACGATGACGACCTTGATGCCCCACGGCGCCAGCTCTCCGCGGAGTGCCACCGAGAGTGACTCGAGCGCGGCCTTGCTGGCCGAGATCGGACCCATCAGCGGCACGGCCCGGCGCGCGGTCGGCGCGGACACGTTGACGATCCGGCCGGGGCCGGGACGCAGCAGCGGCAGGAACGCCCGGATGACGGTCGCGGGACCGAGCACGTTGACCCGCAGCTGCCGCTCCAGCTCGGTGCCCTCGACCAGCTCCAGCGGGCCCTGCACGATGATGCCGGCGTTGTTGACGACGGCGTCGAGCGGGTCGGCGCCGAGCTGCGCTGCGACCGCCTTCGCCGCAGCGGTCACGGAGGCCTCGTCGGTGACGTCCACCTCCACCGGAACCACCCCGGTGAGGTCGTCGAAGGCGCGCGCGAGGTCGCGGTCGCGTACGCCGGCGAAGACCCGGTGGCCCTGGCCCGCGAGCATCCGCACGGTCGGTACGCCGATGCCGCCGGTCGCTCCGGTGATGAACACGTTGCTCATGTCTTTCCTCGTTCCTCGGGATCTGTCGGGCGATACGACGATCGTGACGAACCACGAGGGCGCCAACCAGATGCAGCGGATGCTGGTAGCCGGATCACCAGGCTTGGGCACAATGGAGGTCGTGACCACCGTCGACCTGCGCCGCGAGCTCGGCGACTTCCTCCGCAGCCGTCGCGAGCGCCGGCGGCCCGAGGACGTCGGCCTGCGGGTGAGCGGGCGCCGACGTACGCCGGGGCTGCGTCGCGAGGAGGTGGCGACCCTCTCCGCGGTGAGCGTGACCTGGTACACCTGGCTGGAGCAGGGGCGAGCGGACGTACGGGCGTCTCGGCAGGTGCTCTCCAGCATCGCCGAGGTCCTCGGCCTCGACGACCTCGAGACCCAGCACCTCTTCCAGCTGTCGGGGGAGCTGCCGCCGCGGCGCGCGGAGCGCTCCGACGCCGGTCGCTACCAGCGGCTGCTCGACCACCTCGACCCGAACCCGGCGTTCGTGGTCGACCGCCACTTCTTCATCGTCGCCTGGAACCGGGGCGCGGAGCTGCTCTTCCCCGGCCTGGACCAGCTCGCCGACTCCGAGCGAAACGTCATCTGGCAGACCTTCACCTCGCCGCAGGTGCGCGCGATGTCCGAGAGCTGGGAGGCCGAGGCTGCCGAGGCGGTCGCCTTCTTCCGCTCGCAGACGGCCGTCGACATGGCCGACCCGGAGGTCGCCAAGCTGGTCGCCGACCTGGAGTCGGTCAGTGACGAGTTCCGTACGCTGTGGGGTCGGCGTGACCTGGCCGCGATCGGCTCGCACACCCGGGTGGTGCGCCATCCGAGCCTCGGGCGGGTCGAGCTGGAGCTCACCAAGATGCGCACCGTCGACGACGAGCTGACCCTGGTCGCCTACCTGGCGCCGCCCGGATCCGAGGTGCTCGGCGCCCTCGCCGACGCCGTGCGCCACACGCCCTAGCCGGGTTTCATCGAGGAGGACCGAAACGGTTACGCCGCCGAAATAACCGCTCCTTACGCTCGAAAATGTTCATCTCATCAACATTTTGAGCGGAGAGGGGGCGCCGATGACCGGGGCACGAGGTACGGGACAGGTCGGTCCGGTGGACGGTCCGGCGTCCCTGGCCGGCGTGGAGCTGACCGCCCTGCGCAACGTACGCCTCCTCGACGGCACCCTCGCCGACCTCGATCTCGCGGCCGGTGAGATCACCGTCGTCCGGCCGGTCGAGGGCGGCCCCGGGACCGACGCCACGGGCTGGCGGCTGGTCCCCGGCGCAGGTGAGCCGCACGCCCACCTGGACAAGGCGCTGAGCGCGGAGCTGATCACGCCCGGCCCGCGGGCGGGCAACGACCTGGTCGCGGCGATCGAGCAGTGGCGTGCGCTCGTCCCCACGCTCACCGCAGCCGACTTCGCCGACCGCGCCCGGCGGGCGGTCCACCGCTACGTGGCGAACGGCATCACCACGATCCGTACGCATGCCGACGCGCTCCTCGCCGGCGACCCGCTGCGTGGGGTCGACGCCCTGCTCGGGCTACGGGAGGAGCTTCGGGGCGTGGTCACCCTCCAGGTCTGCCTGCTCGCCGGGCAGGACGTCCCGGACGCGGTGATCGAGGACGCGATCGGCCGTGGCATCGACGTCCTCGGCGGCTGCCCCCACCTGGCCGAGGAGCCGGCCAAGGAGACCAGCCGCATCCTCGACCACGCCGAGCGGTCCGGTCTCCCCGTCGACCTGCACACCGACGAGCAGACCACCACCCACCACCTCGACCTCGCCGATCTCGCCGAGCAGGTCATCGCCCGGGGCCTGCAGCAGCAGGTGACCGCCTCCCACTGCGTACGCCTCGGCATGCTCGACCACGACCGTCGCCGTCCCGTCGTGGACCTGGTGGCGAAGGCGGGGATCGGCATCGTGACCCTTCCGATCACCAACCTCTACCTGCAGGGACGCGACGCCGACGGGGCGGTGCCGCGGGGCCTCACCGCCCTCCGGGCGCTGCTCGACGCGGGGGTGCCGGTCGCGGCCGGTGCCGACAACCTGCGCGACCCCTTCAACCCGGTCGGCCGGGCGGACCCGTTCGAGACCACCTCGCTCCTGGTCGCCGCCGGACACCTGCGGCCGGCGGAGGCGCTCGCCGCCGTCACGACGACCACCCGCACCGTGCTCGGGCTCCCGGCCGCGGGCACGGGACCGGGCAGCCGGGCGGACTTCCTGCTCGTCCCCGACGTACCTCTCGACGAGGTCGTCGCCGGCGCCCGGACCGCCCGCGTAGTGGTCCACGGCGGCCGCGTGCTCGCCGACACCCGCGTCAGCACCGTCCTCGATCTCGATCCCATGCCGAGGTGACATGAAAACGACCACCGCCACGCTCGCCCTCACCGGGGTGACCAAACGCTTCCCGACCGGCACGACGGCGCTGACCGGGGTCGACCTGAGCGTCGACGCCGGCGAGTTCGTCTCCGTCGTCGGCCCCTCCGGTTGCGGCAAGTCCACCCTGCTCCGGCTGGCCTCGGGACTCGAGGAGGCCACTGTCGGCCGTGTCGACGTCGACGCGGGCACCAGCAGCTACGTCTTCCAGGACCCCACCCTGCTGGAGTGGCGCAGCGCCCGGAAGAACGTCGAGCTGATCGGCGAGCTGAGCGGGCTCCCGAAGTCACAGCGGCAAAAGGCTGCCCAGGAGGCGCTGGATCTCGTCGGTCTCACCGGCTTCGAGAAGCAGCACCCGCGCCAGCTCTCCGGAGGCATGCGGATGCGGGTCTCGATCGCCCGCGCGCTGGTCGCCGAGCCCGACCTCGCCCTCTTCGACGAGCCGTTCGGTGCCCTCGACGAGATCACCCGGCTGGCGATGCAGACCGAGCTGCAGCGGCTCTTCAGGCTCAAGGGCTTCGCCGGTCTCTTCATCACCCACTCCGTGGCCGAGGCCGTCTACCTCTCCACCCGCGTCGTGGTGATGAGCGGCCGGCCGGGCCGGATCGTGGCCGAGATCCCGGTGCCCTGGGAGTTCCCGCGCCCGCCCGAGCTGCGGTTCGAGTCCGACTTCGCCCACCTGGTCGGCCAGGTCTCCCAGGCACTGGAGGAGCACGCATGAGCACCGAGCTGGTTGTGGGCCCGGACATCGCCGCTGCGACCGAGGCCGCTCCCGTTGAGCCGACCACAAGACGTACGCCGCCACTGCTGCGCCGGGCCGTCGCCAAGGTCGTGCCGATGATCGCGGCGCCCGGCGGTCTGGCGGGGCTGTGGTACCTGGTGACGTACGTCGTCCTGAGCGAGGACAAGCGGTTCCTGCTCCCGCCGCCGCACCAGGTCTTCGGGGAGACCCTCGGCCGGCCGGAGATCATGCAGCCGATGCTCGCGGCGCTGTGGCAGTCGGTCCAGGTCGCGCTGGCCGGTCTGCTGATCTCGGTGGTGATCGGGATGGCCTGGGCGATGGTGATGGCCCAGACCCGGCTGCTGGAGAAGGTGCTCTATCCCTATGCCGTCATCCTGCAGACGGTCCCGATCCTGGCGCTGACCCCGCTGATCGGGATCTGGATGGGCTACGGCATCTCGGCCCGGATCGTGGTCTGCGTGATCATCGCGGTCTTCCCGATGATCGCCAACACGCTCTTCGGCCTGCAGTCGGCGACCGCGCCGGCCCACGACCTCTTCACCCTCAACCGGGCGACCCGGCTGCAGCGGCTGCTCAAGCTGCAGCTGCCGGCGGCGATGCCCGCGATCTTCACCGGCCTGCGCAACGCCGCCGGGCTGTCGGTCATCGGCGTGATCGTCGGTGACTTCTACTTCCAGCAGGGCAGCCCCGGCATCGGCGGGCTGCTCCGGGTCTACACGCTGCGGCTCAGCATGGAGCCGCTCTTCATGGCGATCATCCTCACCGCCCTCTTCGGGGTCGTCGTCTTCTCGGCCTTCGCAGCTCTCGACCGTGCCGTCATCGGCAAGTGGTACGGCGAGCGCTGACCCTCCACCCTCACGAAACGGACACCGCATGAACAGCGTCTCGAACCGCGCCTTGAATCGTCCCCTGAACCGACCCAGACACCGCCGCGCCGCCGCCCTGATCGCACTGGCCACTGTCGTACCGCTGGCCCTGACCGGCTGCGGGAGCGACTCCGGCGCCGCCAGCACCGCGAGCGCCGGGGAGGTGACGAAGGCGGAGAAGGGCAGCGCGAAGGACCTCTCCGACGTGTGCCCGGCGACCGTGGTGATGCAGCAGGACTGGCAGCCGGAGGCCGAGCACGGCGGCATGTACAGCCTGGTCGGCGAGGGCTACACCGTCGACACCGACAAGAAGTCCGTCACCGGTCCGCTCGTCTCCGGAGGCGTCGACACCGGTGTGAAGATCGAGGTCCGCTCGGGCGGTCCGGCGACCGGCTTCCAGCCCGTCCCGGCGACGATGTACCTCGACAAGGACATCCTCATCGGGGCGGTCAACACCGACGCCGCGATCGCCGCCGCGGCGAAGCAGCCCACCGTGGCCCTGACCTCCCAGCTGACCGTCTCGCCGCAGATCCTGATGTGGGACCCGAAGAGCCAGGACGGTGCGAAGACCATCGCCGACGCCGCGAAGGACGGCGACCCGGTCGTGACCGCCGGCGACGTGATCCCGGCGCTGCTAGAGTCGCAGGGGATGATCGAGAAGAAGCAGTCGGACCTCTCCTACGAGGGCACCCCGCAGCGCTTCGTCACCGAGCCCACGATCCTGCAGCAGGGGTTCGCCACCGCGGAGCCCTACATCTACGAGAAGGAGATCAGCAGCTGGGGCAAGCCGATCGGCTACCAGCTCCTCTCCGAGGTCGGCTACGACATCTACCCCGAGCCGATCGCGGTCCGCGCCGAGGACGTCGAGAAGGAGGCCGACTGCCTCGAGAAGCTCGTCCCGGTGATGCAGCAGGCCGAGATCGACTACCTGGCCGACCCGGACTGGGCCAACAGGATCATCGTCGACATCGTCGACCGCTACCAGACCGGCTGGACCTACAGCGAGGGCGTCGCCGCGTACGCCGCCAAGACGATGACCGACCTCGACCTGGTCCACGACGACCCGAAGTCGGGGGTCTTCGGGCAGATCGACGGCGAGCGGATGAAGCAGGTCGTCGAGACCTTCGCGCCGATCATGAAGCAGGCCGGCACGATCGGCTCCGACGACATCGACCCGGAGTCGCTCTACGACAACCGGTTCATCGACGACTCGATCTCGATGAAGTGACGCCGATGACGATCTCGCAGCGCACGTCCCTGGTGACCGCCCAGGTCGCCGACCGCCTCGGCGCGGACCGGGTCGAGACCGACCCGGCCGCGCTGGTCAAGCTCTCCTCGGACTGGTCGCGGATGTCACCGATCCTCCAGGAGAAGGTGCCGAGCGGCCGCTACGTCGCCGACGCCATCGTCCGGCCGCGGACCGAGCAGGAGGTCGCCGACGTGCTGGCGATGGCCTACGAGCACGACGTGCCGGTCGTCCCGCGCGGCGCCGGCACCGGCAACTACGGCCAGGCGACCCCGTTCACCGGCGGGATCATCCTCGACCTCCGCGGCCTGGACGCGATCGAGGTGCTGGCCGACGGCGACGTACGCGCCGGGGCCGGTGCCCGGATGACGAAGATCGACAAGGTGGCCCGGGAGGCCGGGCGCGACCTGTGGATCTTCCCCTCCACCAAGGGCTCCACGATCGGCGGCTTCATCGGTGGCGGCAGCGCCGGCACCGGGACGATCGAGCACGGCACCACCTCCGACGGGTTCGTCACCGAGCTCACGGTGGCGCCGATGGACGGGAGCGGCCGGCTCCTCACCGTGCGGGGCGAGGAGACGCTGCCCTACATCCACGCCTACGGCGTGACCGGCGTCGTGACCTCGGTGGTGGTCCGCACCGATCCCGCGCGGGACTGGGTGGCGGTCTACGCCGCCTTCGACAGCTGGGACGCGATGGTGGCCGTGCACCGCCGGCTGCTGGACCTGCCGGTGCTGCCGCGGCTGGCCTCGGGCGACGAGCCCGCGCTGGTCCCGACCCTGACCACCAACGTCGATCTCGACCCGGCTCAGCACAGCCTGCGGGTGATCGCCGAGGCCTCCACGGTCGCCGCGATCGAGTCGCTGGTCGTGGCGGCCGGGGGCAGCGTACGGGCGTGTCTGGAGGACTACGCCGCGACCGACCTGCTCTCCGGGATGTCCTACAACCATCCGGTCTACTTCCTCCAGCGCGCCCACCGCGACCGGAGCTGGTTCCACATGGAGACCGGGGGAGAGCTCTACTGGACCGACGCCGACCGGGTGCGCGAGGTCTACGACGGGCCGGTCTGGCTCCACCTCGAGCTGATGGGGAGGGGACCGCTGGCGATGGTGGTCGCCGAGTACGTCTCCGAGGAGCAGGTCCTGGCCGGCATCCCGCGCTTCGACGAGATCGGCGTGGGCGTGCACTCGCCCCACCAGTGGTACGTCGACCGCAACCTCGAGCTCGTCACCGAGGTCGCGCGCGAACGCGACCCCAAGGGCCTGCTCAACCAGGGCAAGCTCACCGACCACGCCCTGGTCGACACCCGCGTCAACATCGGAGTCCGCTGATGCCCCGTTTCGCCGACCTCACCGCGCCGGAGATCGCCGAGCTGCCGCCGGACACCGTGGCGGTCCTCGGTCTCGGCGCGATCGAGCAGCACGGTCCCCACCTGCCGGTCTCGACCGACTACGTGATCGCCGCCGAGGCTGCCGAAGCCGCCGTGGCGGCCGTGGCCGAGGCGGGCAGCGCCTCCGTGGTGCTGCTCGAACCCCTGGCCTACACGAAGTCCGACGAGCACTCCTGGTCGCCCGGCACGATCTGGCTCTCCTGGGACACCCTGATGCGGGTGCTCGTCGACATCGGCCGCTCGCTGAGCACCTCCGGGATCACCCGGCTGCTCTTCGTCAACGGGCACGGCGGCAACTCCGCGCTCGGCCAGGTCGCCAGCCGGGAGCTGCGCAAGCAGTTCGGGCTGGCCACTTTCTTCGCGCACCTCTCGGTGCCGCCGGACCAGGGCGGCCGATCGTCGCGGGAGGACGAGCTCGGGCTCGGTATCCACGGCGGCCACGGGGAGACCTCCATGATGCTTCACCTGCGGCCGGAGCTTGTCCACCAGGATCGAGGCGAGCGGAAGGTGCCTTCGCATCTCGCCGGTTATCAGCACATCGGCTTCGGCAAGCCGGTCTCCTTCGGCTGGCTCTCCGACGACTTCGGCACCGACGGCTATCTCGGCGACCCGACCACCGCGACCGCCGAGGATGGCAAGGCCCGCTTCGAGGCCGGGGTCGCGACGCTGGCCGAGGTCATCGTGGAGGCCGCTCGCTTCTCGCCGTCGGCATGACGCTGCGGATCACAGGGGCGGCCGCGGGGGATCTCGAGGTCGAAGGGCCCGACGATGACCTGGACGCCTCGGGGTGCCTGGTCACGCCGGGCCTGGTCAACGCCCACCACCACCTCCTGCAGACCGCGTTCCGCACCCTCCCCGGCACCCGTGGCGTCCCCATGGCGACCTGGCTGCCCACCATGGCCGCGGCCTACGACCGGGTCGGGGTGGACACCGAGCTCACCTACGCGGCCGCCCGGGCCGGGCTCGCCGAGTCGCTGCTCTGCGGGGTCACGACGGTCGCCGACCACCACCTGACCTGGCCGGCCCCGCTGACTCCCGAGGAGACGGTGCCGCTGGCGCAGGGAACCGCCCGGGCGGCGGCGGAGCTCGGCGCCCGCCTGGTGTTCGTCCGTGGTGCCGCCCGGGACGACCCCGAGACCGCGGCGCACAGCGCCGACCTGATCGCCGAGGCGCTGGTGGGGGAGGCGCCCGGCGGGGTGAGCGCCGACGGGATGCTGCAGGTCGCGGTCGGCCCGGCCGGGGTCCACTCCGACCCGGAGCCGACCTTCCGGCTGCTCGGGGAGGTGGCGGCCCGGCGCGGGCTGCGGCGGCGTACGCAGGCCAACGAGCAGGTCGACGTCGCGATCGCGGCCGAGCGCTACGGCCGGCGCCCGATCGACCTGCTGGAGGAGTGGGGCTGGCTCGCGCCCGACGTGACCCTGGCCCACCTGTGCGACGTGACGCCGGACGAGATCCGGCGGCTCGCAGTGGCCGGGGTGAGCGGCACCCACGCGCCCGGCTGCGACCTGCCGATGGGGTGGGGGATCGCGCCGGTCGCCGCGCTCCGGGAGGCCGGGATCGAGGTCGGCCTCGGCACCAGCGGCGGCGGCAGCAACGACGCCGGCCACCTGCTGGCCGACGCTCGCCTCGCCATGCAGGTGGCGCCGCTGGTCGGTCCGCCGCTGGCCGCCGCCGACGTGCTCGAGATGGCGACGGCCGGCTCTGCGGCCGGTCTCGGCCGCCCCGGGCTGGGGTCGGGGCCGGACCTGTGCGTCTGGGACGTCTCCGGTGTCGCCGACGCCGGGGTCCACGACCCCGTCGCCGGACTGCTGTGGGCCTCGCCCGGGCGACGACCGCGGCACGTGGTCGTGGCCGGCCGGGTCGTCGTACGCGACGGCGTGCTCGTCACCGCCGACGAGCACGAGATCGCGGCCGGGCTGAGGCGGTTCAGCGCCTGCGCTGCTCCTTGACCACCAGCAGCCGGAAGAGCCCGCCGTCGGCGCTGGCCCACCGGTGACGTACGCCGCCGGGGATGTAGACCGAGTCGCCGGTCTCCATGACCTGCTCCTCCTCGTCCAGGTCGATCCGCAGCGTGCCGCCCACCACGTAGACGAACTCGTCCTCGTCGTGCTGCCAGTAGCGGTCCCAGGCGGTCTCGTCGCCGGCGAACTCCATCGGGATGAACGCATGGTCGGCCCCGGCGACGAGCGCCTGGACCGCACCGTTGGAGGCCTCCGCGGTGCCGGGGCCGGAGCGGCGTACGACCGCTGCCGGGCCGGTGGAGACGCTCTCGACGCTGTCCGCCAGGAGCCCCTGCTGGGTCGTGCCCAGGGTCTGCGCGATCCGGAACAGCGAGGACATCGAGGGGCGCGCCATCCCGCGCTCGATCTGGCTCAGGAACGGGTGGGACAGGT
Source organism: Nocardioides luteus (assembly GCF_000960475.2). GTDB lineage: Bacteria > Actinomycetota > Actinomycetes > Propionibacteriales > Nocardioidaceae > Nocardioides > Nocardioides luteus_A. The sequence goes on from NZ_JZDQ02000005.1 coordinate 85,938, forward strand.
CGGTCGCCTCGGCGAGCTGGACCAGGGTCATGCCCTGTGCCTTGCGCAGCTCCCGCACGCGGGCACCCAGCCGCAGCACCGAGCGATCCAGGGACTGTCGCGGGTTCCGGGTCACCCGCTCAACCTAGCCCCGAACCTGGTCCGGCGGTCACGGTGCCATGAGGAACTCACCGTCCCGTGACGTGTGGGAAACACCTCGCCGTGCCGAACCCCGGGACGATGGTCCCGGAATGCGGTCGACAGCGGTAGTAGGTTGAACGCCATGACCGTTCCTCCTGTGGTCAGACAGGAACAGCTCATCGATGAGATCGCCCTCCACCTCGCCGACGAGGTAGAGGGCGACTGGTCCACGTTGGTCTTCAACCACCGCAACCTGTCGATGTTCTTCACCGGTCGCATCGACGTGCACCGACCCGACGGCAGCCTCGCCTACGCCAAGCCGCCCGACAGCATCCTCGCGCTGACCGACGAGCTCAGGCGGGTGATGTACGAACCCGGCAAGGGCGCCTGGTTCTCCGCCCGCTGGACCATCGCCAGCGGCGAGGGCGAGGGGGAGAAGAACTTGACGAAGGTCGTGTTCAACTACGACGACGAGCCGGTCTGGCGCTGGCCGGCCCATCCGGGGCTGTACGCGCTCGACCTCGAGACCTTCCCCCGTGACGAGGACCGCATCCCCGCCTGGCTCCGGCAGAAGATCAACGGCGCTCGCAGGACGTTGTAGCCCTCCCGTCACGGGGTGAGACGAGTCGCTCCGCGAGGGCGCACGTCCACTGGCTGCCGAGCCTCTCGGGGGTGCTGAGCCTCCGTGACCGAGGTCGGCTGTTCCAGGGCCGGCACGAAGTACAGGAGATTGCGGTTCCGTCCGGTTCCGCGCACCGCGCGACACCTGGAGCCGGGTTCAGCACTCCCGCGGGGGAGCGGAACCTGGGAGTGATCGGCGGCATGCCCTCTTCCGATGAGGGCCAGAACGATCCGCAGACCGGTCAGTGCCGCGATACCGACCGCCATGACCAGCAAGGTCTCGAATGTCATGGGGCGACCTCGATTCTTCCGGTGAACACGCGGCTCGTGCCGCACGTTGTCTCGGAATGGTGACTGCCGTCACACCGGCTGGACAGCGCTCGGCGAGGGAAACGCCCGTCGCCATCACCCCATGCGGAAAGCGCCCAGGATTTGGCGATCCGGGCGCCCGCCACCCGGTGAGAACGCGCCTGTATCGCCACCTCCGGGCCGTTCTCGCCGTCGTGTCAGCCGGTATTCGGCGGGGATTCCGACGGGTGTGGAACGGCGGCGCTCGATGACGGTGTGACGCTCGACACAGGTATCGACGGGCCCTTCACTGAAGCGATCCCGGGGCGGCAGACCGCTGCTGACCCGGTCGGCACAGCCATCACGCCGAAATCGCATCAGGAGGACACCGCATGATCACCAGGGACGGCAAGAACTACTTCATCGTCGACGGCCACATCCACATCTGGGATGGGTCGGACGAGAACTGCCTGAACGACTATGGCAAGGGCTGGACCCAGTGCTTCTTCGACTACCACAACGGCCTCTCCCCGGAGGAGGAGAAGTGGTCGAAGGAGCGCTTCGCGAAGATCGAGAAGGCCGACGTCGTCAAGGACGTGCTCGACAACGGCGGTGTCGACGTCGCCATCTTCAACCCGACCGTCCTGAGCGCGTTCTACAAGACCGGATTCCGCCGCGAGAAGGAGGCGCTGGAGCTGGTGGAGGAGAACCCGGGCAGGTTCATCCTCAACACCTCCTGGGATCCGCGCTTCGGTGAGGAAGGCCTCGAGCTGCTCGAGAAGGAGGCCTCCGAGCGCAAGATCCAGGGCGTCAAGCTCTACACCGCGGAGTGGCAGGGCGACTCCCGTGGCTACTCGCTCACCGACCCGATGGCCTACCGCTACCTGGAGAAGTCCCAAGAGCTCGGTATCAAGAACATCCACATCCACAAGGGCCCCACGGTCTGGCCGCTCGACCGGGACGCCTTCGACGTCCACGACGTCGACCACGTGGCCACCGACTTCCAGGACCTCAACTTCATCGTCGAGCACATCGGACTGCCGAGGCTCGAGGACTTCTGCTGGATCGCCACCCAGGAGCGCAACGTCTACGCCGGCATGGCCGTCGCGATGCCGTTCGTCCACGCCAAGCCCCGCTACTTCGAGCAGATCATGGGCGAGCTCCTCTACTGGCTCGGCGAGGACAAGATCTGCTTCGGCAGCGACTACGCGATCTGGACCCCGCGCTGGCTGGTCGAGAGGTTCCTCGACTTCCAGTTCTCCGAGGGCAGCGAGTACGACGCCATCACCGACGACCAGAAGGCCAAGGTCCTCGGCCTCAATGCCGCGCGTCTGTACGACATCGAGGTCCCGGAGGGCGTCGTCGGCGGCGCAGAGGTGGATGCCCTCGTCGAGGTCGTGGCTTGATGTCGACCGCATCCGACGTCCTCGCGGCGCTGGAGGAGGTGCACGACCCGGAGGTCGACCGCTCGGTGACGGACATGGGATTCATCCGGTCCGTCACCGAGGACGGCGGAGCCGTGCGCATCGTCATGCAGCTGCCGACGTACTTCTGTGCGCCGAACTTCACCTGGCTGATGGTGGACGACGTACGTCAGGCGGCCGAGCGCGTCGTCGGGAAGGGCGCCGTCTCTGTCTCCGTCGAGGACCACTTCGAGTCGGAGCGGATCCAGTCCGGCGTGCAGAGCAGGGGTGGGTTCATGACCGCATTCCCCAGTGAGGCCGAGGGGAACCTCGAGGACCTGCGCGACCACTTCCGGCGCAAGACCCTGCTGATCCGTCAGGAGCAGGTCTGTCGCCAGCTGGAGGAGGTCGGCGTCGACGCCGAGAGTCTCGTCGATCTCGTGCTGGGAGACGTGATCCGCCTCGACCCTCCCGCTCTCGGGAAGTACCTGACCACGCGAGAGGAGCTCGGGGTCGGCAGTCGCCACGACGATCCCTTCCTCATCGCCGCCGATGGCCGTCCGGTGGGTCCGGAGCAGGTCCGGGCCCATCGGCGGTCTGCCCGCGTGATGGCCGTGTCCTTCGAGGGCAACGGTCATCTCTGCAAGGCGCTGCTCGCGGAGCGCTACCCCGCACAGCTCACCACCGTCGACGAAGGAGAAGTGGCATGAAGGCCGCGCGGCTCTACACCTATGACTCGAAGCTGGTCATCGAGGACGTGCCGAAACCCCGGATCACCGGGCCGCACGACGTGGTGATCAAGGTCGGCGCCGCAGGCGTGTGCCGGACCGACCTCCACGTGATCGAGAAGGTCTGGAAGGACACGCTCGACACCGAAGGCACCCTCCTCCCGTTCATCCTCGGCCACGAGAACGCGGGCTGGGTCGACGAGGTCGGTTCCGCGGTCACCACGGTGGCTCCGGGTGACACCGTGATCCTGCACCCGCACATCACCTGTGGCGTCTGCGCCGGGTGTAGGCGCGGCGAGGACATGTACTGCGAGACGGCCGGATTCCCGGGGCTTGCCATGGACGGCGGGTACGCCGAGTACATGCTCACCAACGAGCGCGCCTGCATCAAGCTCGATCCGAGCCTGCAGCCGGTCGACGTCGCCCCGCTCGCGGATGCCGGCATCACGGCGTACCGGGCGGTGAAGAAGGCCGTGCCCCGGCTGCAGGCCGGGACGAAGACCGTGGTGATCGGTGCCGGCGGTCTGGGGCACATCGCGATCCAGTCGCTCAAGGCGCTCAGCCCGACCGAGATCGTGGTCGTCGACACGAACCCGGACGCCCTCGAGCTCGCGAGACAGATCGGTGCGGACATCACGGTCGACGCGAGCGAGGGCGACGTCGTCGAAGCGGTCAAGGACCTCGCCGGCGGAGACGGAGTCGAGGCTGTCATCGACTTCGTCGCCGAGCACGGCACCACCGACCAGGGCCCGAACATGCTCCGCCAGGGCGGGACCTACTACGTCGTCGGCTACGGCGGCAACGTCAACGTGCCGGCACTCCAGGTCATCTTCAGCGAGATCAGCGTCGTCGGCAGCCTGGTCGGCAACTACACCGAGCTCTCCGAGCTGATGGAGCTGGCGGCAGCCAAGAAGGTCACCCTCCACTCCCAGATCTACTCCCTCGACGACGCCAACGTCGCGCTCGACGACCTGCACCACGGACGGGTGCGCGGTCGGGCCGTCCTCATTCCCTGACCCGGACCTCCGCACGACAAACGGAAGGAAAAACCATGTCCACAACCATCACCCCGGAATCCCGGGAGGACACTCGCGGGGACTCGTCCGGCGAGTTCCCCAAGGGCCGCGGCCCGATCGACTGGAACGGCGGCTGGCGCTGGATGTTCATCGGGAGCTTCCTGCTCGCCGGATCATTCATCGGTCTGCGGATCTACCAGCAGAAGTTCGCCTGGTACAAGGAGTACGGCCTGGACGCGGCGAGCGATGGCTTCCGGACGTACTGGTTCAACCTCTTTCTCGGCGAGCTGGTCGTCGTCACGATCGTGACGCTCGCCTGGTGGGGATGGTTGATCAAGTCGGGCCAGAACCTGGCCGCCAAGGCTGAGGCCAAGCCGATCAGCAAGGCCGAGGAAGTACGCCGCATCGCCGTCTTCTGGGGCCTGATCGGCGCCACGTCGCTGACGCTCTACTTCATGGCGAGCTTCTTCCCGAACCAGGACGGCGTCTGGCACCAGACGGCCGTTCGCGACACCGCGCTCACCCCCAGCCACATCGTGATGTTCTTCTGGGCGTTCCCGCTCGGCATCACGATGACGGTGGGCACGTATCTCTACGGACGTACCCGCCTGCCGAAGGTCTACTCGCCGGACAAGGGTTTCCCCTGGTCCTTCTTCCTCCTCATCGCCGCCTCGGTCACCGAGATGATGCAGGTCGCGATGAACGAGTGGGGCCACAGCCTCTGGATCACCGAGGAGATCTTCGCCGCTCCGTTCCACTGGCCGTTCGTGACGTACGGCTGGCTGGCATCCGGGATCTTCGCCCTCTGGGCCGAGTCCCTGGGTCGACTGCTCCAGATCGAGGACGAGATCGAAGAGGAACGACAAGCCGTGACGACCTCGGATCCCGCGATCGCCTGACCAGTGGACCGTTCACATCCCCAAACCAAGGAGCCCTCATGAGTGCCACAGCTTTGGCGCCGGAGTCAGAGGAGCGTACGCAGGCACTGCGGAAGCTGCTCAACCGCCGTTACACCTTCATCGACCGTAAGTGGGACATCGTCTTCTGGGTCACGGCAGCCTTCGTGGTCGCCGCCGCAGCCGACATCACCAAGCTCCTGTTCGCAGGGGACTGGGACTTCTGGACGGACTGGAAGGACCGTCAGTGGTGGCCGATGGTGACCCCGTTCGCGGTCATCATCATCCCCTCGGCCCTGCAGTACATCCAGTGGCTCGCCTGGCGCATGCCGACAGGTGCCGTCTACACCGCCATCAGCATGACGATCGCGTCCTGGATCGGCCGCATCTTCAACTGGGACATGTTCGGCGGCTTCCCGCTGGCCTTCGTGTGGCCGGTGATGATCCTGGCCGCCGCCATCTGGCTGGACTGGGTCCTGTTGAAGACGAAGAGCTTCGTGCTGACCTCGCTGGTCGGAGCGTTCGGTTTCGCGCTGATCCTCTGGTTCACGAACTACACGGTGCTCGCGCCCTACCTGCAACCGATCGACTGGATGGGTCTGCACGTCACCGTCGCCGACGTCCAGGGCATCGAGTACGTCCGTGGTCAGACACCGGAATACCTCCGCATGATCGAGCACGGGTCGCTCCGCACCTTCCTCGGCGAGACCCAGTACGTCTCGCTGGCCTTCGGAGCCACCCTCGCCGTCGCCGGCTACTGGGTCGGCCAGGCCATCGGTCGCGGACTTGCCATCTGGCCCATCGGCCGCTTCATCAAGCGGTTCTGAGAGGAGTACGACATGCGTAGCAAACTGAAGTACATCGGGGCGGTGATGGCCGCTGCCATCGCTGTGGTGCTCGCTCTGCCGCCGGCGCCGGCTTCGGCCCACGGGGAGACGGCCCAGGAGGCGTTCCTCCGGATGGGCACGGTCGCCTTCTGGGACGTGAAGTACTCCGCGGAGGAGGTCGCCCAGGGCGAGGAGCTCACCATCACGGGGACGGCGAAGATCCTCGAGACCTACCCTGAGCAGCTTGCGGAGCCGAAGCTCGGCTTCATCGGCGTGATCGCTCCTGGCCCGACCGTCGTCATCAAGGAACGCACCATCAACGGCGCTCCGGCGCCGATGGCGATCGAGATCGAGAAGGGCGGGGTCTATCAGTTCAAGATGGTGCTCCAGGGGCGGCGGGTCGGTCACTGGCACATCCATCCCATCTTCGGGATCCATGGCGCGGGTTCGCTCATCGGGCCGGGACAGTACGTCGACGTGACCGAGTCCGCCGGCGGCTTCACCAACGACGTCAAGCTGCTGAGTGGGAAGACGGCCGACCTCGAGAACATCGGCATGGGCGGTGTCACCTTCTGGAACGTCATCTGGCTGGTGATCGGCTTCGCCTGGTTGCTCTACTGGATCGTCCCGAAGCCGACCGTGACGCGTCTGCCCGTGACGAGCCAGATTCCGCTGAACACCGACGGTGGTGCGTACGGGCTGATCACGAAGAAGGACCACCGCGTCATGAACGTCATGATGGGCGCGACCATCGCCCTGGTGGTGGGAGGCATGCTGTGGCAGGCGCAGGCCTATCCGGACAAGATGCCGCAGCAGGTGCTCCACTTCGCGCCGGAGGACGCGGTGGTCGACGCCAAGTTCGTCACGGCGGACGCCTCCGAGGCCGCGTTCGACCCGGCGACGGACACCGTGACGGCCAAGGTCACCGTGCAGAACACGGGAAGCTCGCCGGCCTCTGTCGAGTCGTTCACGACGAGCACGCTCACCTTCCCGGTGGCTGAGAAGGGGAGTGCGGAGCGGTCCGTCCAGATCTCCCCGGCGACGCCGATCGCCCCGGGCGAGACGCGGGAGCTGACGATGAGCATGACGGACGCGGTGTGGGCCAAGGAGCGGCTCATGCCGGTCGGCGAGTCGCGCATGCAGCTCACCGGTGTGCTGCGGCTCCAGGACGAGGCCGGCCACGAGAACTTCGTGACCATCCAGAGCTTCGTCACTCCGTCGGCCATGGCCTGACGGAACCCATTCACCCGGTGGTGCCGCTCTCTCTCGGCACCACCGGGTTTCCACCCTTGAACCAGGAGTGCGCATCATGACCATCCCGACGATCCTCCCCATGCATGGGGGAGGCACGAGCTCCATGGACATGCTGATCGGGCTCGGTCCCGTCATCCTCGGCGGACTGCTGATCGGCATCTTCGTGCTGATGCTCTCGATCGACATGTCCGGCACCTCGAACCGGCGCTATCAGTCGGGTTACCGCGATGAGCGTCCGACGGGTGCGCGGCTGCTCTTCAGCGGCAAGTACTTCGAGCTCGAGGAGCTCCTCCGGCGCGACGCCGAGGAGCCCTCCCGGACCCGGGAGACCGTGCCCGCCGATCAGCCGGAGGGGAAGTGACGAGCATGAGGAACCACGCTCACGTCGACGAGGCGCCGACGGGCTGGCGGACGTTCGATGCTGCGATCGAGAGAGGAGCGGTCGCCGGGAGTCTGTCGGCCCTGGTCATCATCGCGCTGCTCGCCCTGGCCGGCGCGGTCCAGGGGGTGGGAGCGGCCACCCCGTTCTACGCGATCGTCTCGATCCTGTCGCCGGGCGCCCTCGAGGTGGCGCAGGCCGCGACAGCAGCCGGCGAGGCCGTGCCCTTCTTCCAGCAGGAGTTCGTCGGCGGGCTGGGGATCTGTGTGGTCCTGGGCGGCGTGAGCGGAGCGATCTTCTCGCTCGGCACGCGTAACCATCCCGTCACCGGACGGGCCCTGTACGCCGTCGCCGCCCTGCACGGCGTCATCCTCATGTGCTTCTTCTACCTGGTCTGCCTCCAGGTCGTCGGGACCGTCGTCGGTGCGCAGCCGGAGGCCTCCAGCCTGAGCAGCCTCATCGGCTGGCCGTGGATGGTCGGGATCCATGTCGTGCACGGCCTTGTCCTCGCCCTCGTCATCAGCAGCCGCCTCGTGACCGACGAACGTCGTCTCGGAAGGAACCAACATCCATGATCAGCACACGTCTCGCGCTTGCCCTCGCCACCGTCCTGACCGCCTCGGCCCTCGCAGCCTGTGGCGTGGAGACCTCCACCGCCGCGGAGGCGGACCACTCCGGGCACGGGTCGACGGAGGCAGCGGCGCCCTCGGCGAGCGCCACGCCCTCGCCGGCGGACACGCAGCCGACGGGCACGGTCATCCGGATCGAGGTCGTGGACGGGAAGCCGTCCCCGCCGGCGCATCTGGAGCCCGTCGGCCTCGGCGAGCAGGTGACCCTCGCCGTCACCAGCGACGTCGCGGACGAGCTGCACCTGCACGGCTACGACACGCACCTCGACCTGGCGGCCGGCCAGGAGGGCCGGCTCACCTTCACCGCCGACATCCCCGGTCGTTTCGAGGCGGAGCTGGAGGGAGCGGGCGCGCTGCTCGTCGAGATCGAGGTGAAGTGATGATCCTGACCCACGGGCTTGGTGACCGCTCGGACCTCCCCGTCCCGGTATGGATCGCCCTGTACGTCGCGGTGGGGGTCCTGCTCTTCTCCTTCCTCGCGCTCGGGCTGCTGTGGCGTTCGAGCCGGTTCGGGACCGAGGACGGAGTGGTGCTCCCTCGGTGGACACAGGTCGTGGTGGGGGAACGGTCCTCGCACATCGCACAGGCTGTCGCGCTGGTGGGTGCGGTGGCGTTCCTCGCAGTCGCGTGGTTCGGTCCGACGAGTGTGGCGACGAACCCGGCTCCCACCTGGCTCTACGTGTGGGTGTGGGTCGGCCTGGTGCCGTGCTCGCTGCTCCTGGGGCCGGTGTGGCGGTTCCTCAACCCGGTGCGGGCACTGGCACGGCTGCTCCGCAGAGCGGTGCCCTCCCGCCTCCGGCGGTCAGGGCTCCCGGCGCGCGTGGGCCGGTGGCCGGCCGTCGCCTCGCTGGGCGTGTTCCTGTGGCTGGAGCTCGTCTTCGACCACTCCGACGAGCCGCGGGTGGTGGCCGGGTTCGTGACCGCGTACGTTCTCGTGCACGGGATCGGTGGTGCCGTGGCCGGTCCACGGTGGTTCGACGCCGCCGATGGGCTCGAGGTCTACTCGGCGACCATCGGGCGGCTCGCACCATGGGGTCGGTCGGAGGACGGCGAGGCCATCGTCCGCCACCCGCTGGCCGGACTCGCCGCCATGCCGGTCCCGCCGGGGCAGATCGCCGTGCTGTGCACGCTGCTCGGGTCGACGGCCTTCGACGGGGTGACCCGCACCTCGTTCTGGGGCGACCTGACCCGCGACCTCGGCCGGCCCGACTATCTGATCACCGGCACCCTCGGCCTGCTCGCCGCCATCCTGCTCGTGGCCGGTGCCTACCAGTTAGCGATGCGCGCCACGGATGTCTTCTCGCGGTATGCCGACGGCACCTCGCAAGCCTTCGCGCACACGATGGTGCCGATCATCGTCGGCTACACCGTGGCCCACTACTTCTCGTTCGCGATCTTCCAAGGCCAGGTCGGAGCGATCCTGGCGTCCGACCCCTTCGGTCGCGGGTGGGACCTCTTCGGGTCGGCCCAGGCGTCGATCGACTACCTGGTCGTCTCACCCCGGACGATTGCCGTCGTCCAGCTCGCCGCGGTGGTCTGCGGACACGTCGTCGGCGTCGTGGCGGCCCACGACCGCTCGCTCGAGGAGCTCCGTCCGCGATCGGTCGCGGTGGGGCAGCTGCCGTACCTCCTGTTGATGGTCGGCCTGACCTCGACGGGCCTCGTTCTCCTGATGGGATTGTGAGAAATGATGATCACGCCGTTGCACATCGTCGACTACCTGTGGGTGTTCCCGATGGTGGCCATCGCGCTCGTCGTCGGCCTCTACGCATGGCTGAAGGCGCCGTCCCCCGTCGAACGTGAGGAGCGCACCGACAGGGACGGGCCAGCCGACTGAGGGTCAGGCGCCGGGCTCGATGTTGTAGGCCTTGATCTTGCGGTAGATCGAGGCCCGCGACATACCGAGCGCCTCAGCGGCGCGCGCCTTGTCCCAGTCGCAGGCTCGCAGCGACTCCACGATGGCGTCCCTGGTCATCCACTCGAGCGGGGTGAGCCGATACCGCAGCCCGCTGCCGAAGTCGGCCGGAAGGTGCTGCTCGCGCAGGACGGAATCGGTCGCCGACGGGATCATCCCGGTGACCAGCTCGACGACCTCGGCCAGGTTTCCCGGCCACGGCTCGCGGATGAGGCGGGTGAGCAGCTCGGGGGAGACCGACGTGACCCGCCCGCGGCTCAACCGGCGCACCATGTCAGGCAGCAGGACGCGTAGGTCCTGGACGCGTGCCCTCAGCGGGGGAAGGGCGATCATCGGGATACCGGCGGCAGCCAGGTCGCTCTCGGTCTCCTCGGATCCCTCGGCGCGCTTGTGATGGGTGCGGGTCGTGAAGGTGAGCCAGCCGCCGGTCGAGGGAAGGTCCATGCCGTTGACCAGCTCTGCGAGGCGCCCGGACGCCAGTCCGTCGGCGTCGCGGACGATGACGGGATGACCATCGGCGAGCTGCTCGCCGACCGATCCGAGCTTGGCCTCGATGTCCGCGTCTCCGCAGTCGATGACGACGACCGTACGTCCCGGGAACTCGCGCATGGCGATGTCCTGGATGAGGGTGCGTTTGCCGGTGCCCGGCTCGCCGACGAGGCAGACGGGCAGTCGCGCGGCCGCCATGCGGCCGACCATGGCCATGGGGCCGAGGACCAGCGGGCTGAGCTGGTGGGCTCCACGTGGACGGGGCGGGCTCGACTGCTGCACCGGTGGTGCGGGAGCGGAGGCGGGGATCTCGACGATCGCACCGTCGAGCCTGCCGTACGACGAACGGATGGCGCGCACGGTCAGGGTGGTGGCGTACTCGGTGCCGGACATGAGCGAGATCTCGGCGCGGTCGGAGTTGCCGAGCGCGTCCACGGTCAGCGCCCACAGCTCGGGTCGTCCCAGGCCGCCGATGCGGTCGGCGGCAGCGGCCGATCCGATGAACGCCTCGTCGCTGACGGCGATGACGCGGTCCTCAGCGGCTCGGCTGCAGCGGAGATACTGCTCCAGAAGTGACCGCGCTCCTCTGCTCGACATCGTGAGGAGGCTGTCCTCGATGGAGGCACCGGCCTGCCGGACCAGTGCCGTGAGCGCGGGATGGGCACGGTCGGCCCAGGTGGTGATGTCCAGGACGCCGAGCTGGCGGCGGGTGATGGGGTCCCGCACGGGGACGCCGACGCAGGCGAACACCTGGAGCTGCTCGTTGAAGTGCTCGGCGCCGCGTACGAGGGCGGTCGTTCGATCCTCGAGAGCGGTACCGATGCCGTTGGTGCCGGCGTACTTCTCGGCATAGCTGAACCCCGGAGCGAGCAGGGCGCGGTCGAGCTGACCTTCGAGGCACGGCTCGCCCGAGTGCCGTAGCAGCACCTTGCCGGTGCTGTCACCGAGGATGAGGGTCAGCGGGCTGCCGTCGATGTCGCTCTGCACCTTCTCGATGACGGGGCGGGCGGCGCGGACCAACCTGGTCGACAGGTTGAGGTTGTCGTCGTAAGGCAGGTCGAGGCGGTCGCCGAGGGCCTGGCTGTCGTAGGAGCGACGCCAGGACGCGAGGATTCCGTCGCGGACCCGGGCATCGGGATCGGACGAAGCTCGCTCCTCGAGCCGTTCGAGGGAGTGCGTCAGCACGTCGGACCAGTTCGGCATGGCGCTGGGCATGGGCGTTCTCGTTTCTGCCTGAGCCTGTCTCAATGTGAGACCCATCACACTAGTCCGGTTTGCTTTGATCAGTTGCAGGTAATCGGCGGGTTACTTCTACACCGGAGGAAACCATGACGGAAACGACCAGCCTGGACGCAGTCGAAGGCATCCCTGCACAGAAGAGAGTCCTCAACTCGGCCATCCACATCGCCAATACGCTGGCGATCATCTCCGAGAATCCGGCGGGTGTATCGGCCAAGGTGTTGGCACGCCGCCTCGAGCAGAGCTTGTCGACCACCTACTACGCGCTGCAGACGTTGACGGACGTGGGGATGATCGAGCATTCGCCGACCACGTCTGGGCTGTACACCCTCGGCCCGCAGATCGCCGCGCTGTACCGGGGCTACGTCGCCAACCGGACCCAGCCGGAGCGACTGGCGGCGGTGCTGCAGGATCTGCGTGACGAGACCCGCGCGCGTGCCTATCTGGGCTGGTGGAAGCAGGGTGATCTGGAGATCGCGGACACCCGAGGACGCCGGGGCGCGGCAGAGCTGCGCGACATCTCGGCGGGCTACCGCGGCGGCGCTCACGCGCTCGCCCTCGGCAAGGTCATGCTCGCCTCGATCGGCTCCGATCGCTGGCCCGCCTACCTTCGGCAGCCGCGCCTGCGGAGGTTCACCGATCACACGCTCGACACCCCGGATCGGCTGCGCCGCGAGGTGCTGCGGATGCGGGCGGCGGGGTTCGCCACCGACGTGGACGAGTACGAGATGGGCGTCTCCTGCGTGGCAGCCCCGGTGCGGGACAGCGCCGGACGGGTGATCGCGGGTCTGGGCGTCTCCGTCTCGTCCCGTCGCTTCCTGGACGAACGTGAGCAGCTGGAGCTGGCGGTCAGGCGGGCCGCACGGGACGCGACCCGGATGTACGTCGACCTCGACCCGCTCACGGCCATGGTGTGTGAGCGGGCCTGGGCATGACGTACCGGGCGCTGGCTTCGGCGGTGGGGGCGCTGCTCCTGTGGACAGCGCCCTCCTGCGGTGCGTCAGAGACACCGTCACACACCGGCGAGACGAAGGCCGGGGTGGCCGGATGGGGCGATGGCCTCGTCGACCACCAGGCTGGCTATCGGCTCTCCGACATCCGGGCCGACGGTGGACGCGCCGGGCGGGTCCGCTTCGAGCTCGAGAGCGGACAGGCAGACATCGCCGAGCTGACGTCGTGGTACTGGTCGGCCGACCTCCGCTACTTCGAGCGAGCTGTGGCGCGGCCGATGGGTGACGGCGCCTGGGAAGCGACGTTTCCTGACAGTCCAGGAGGCCCGGGCCACCTGGTGGTGGCCTTCGACAGCGGCGACGAGGAGATCGGCGACCTCGTCCTCGGCTCTGATCTCGTCGCACCGCAAGGGAAGCGTCGACCGTCCGAGGCTCGTGTCTCCGACGGGGACGTACAGAAGGTGGGCGGGTACGACGTCACGCTGTCGGGCGACCTGCTGCTCGCCCAGCCGTCGACGCTGACGCTGTCGGTGGCCTCGGCCGGCAAGCAGGTCCGGTACGCCGAGGCGGAGATCGCCGCGGTCAGCATCGCCAGCGGAGCCTTCGCCCGGTTCGAGGCGGGCCCGGACGGAACGTTCAGCGGCACGCCGTCCTCGCCGGGACGGTTCCGTGTCGTGGTCGATGTCGTCATCGCCGATCAGCAGTTGCACGCGGTGTTCGAGCGGGCCGCCTTCGGGTGATCCCCGGAGCAGGCGTCCTGGTCTCGGTTTCCCGCATGGCGTGGAAGTTCGGTGCGGTTCGAGCGGTCGCACCTGTCGGGTAACCGCGAAGCCTCCTACGTTGCGACCAGGCCGGGAGACCGGCGTCGACACCCGAGAGGAAGAGCGATGATCTTCATCACCGCACGGTTCGCCGTGAAGCCCGAGCATGCCGACGACTGGATCGAGATCTCACGCGCGTTCTCCGAGGCGACCCGCGCCGAGGAGGGATGCCTCTGGTACGACTGGAGCCGCTCTGTCGACGACCCGAACCTCTTCGTCCTGGTCGAGGCGTTCGCGGACGAGGCTGCCGGTGGCGTACACGTCGGTTCGGAGCACTTCCGCGAGGCCCGGCGGACGTTGCCGCAGTACCTCTCGCGTACCCCCGACATCGTTCATGTCCAGACTCCCGAGTCGGGTTGGTCGGAGCTGGGCGAGCTCGCCGTCTCTGCGTGAGGCTCCTCTTCGTGGTGGCGGTCGCGGCCGTCACCACGGCCGGCCTGGCCGCCGATCGATTCGTCGATGCCCGCGGTCAGGCATGGCTCGGCCTGGGATGCACGGCTCTGTTCGTCGTGGTGGCCCGCAGGGCCGACGTCCACGAACGGCGTCAGGCGCTCGTCGTGGTGGCGGTCGCGACGTTCTTCGAAGTGGTCGGTGCCCAGCTCTGGGGGCTCTACGACTACCGGCTCGGCAACCTGCCGCTCTTCGTCCCTGCCGGGCACGGGCTGGTGTTCCTCACCGGGCTGCGCCTCAGCCAGGTGCCCCTCCTGGTCCGGCACCGAGATGCTTTCGTCCGGGTGACGGCGGTGGTGGCGACGGCCTGGGCAGTGCTCGGTGCCGCCGGGCTGCTCGGGACACGCGACCTCTCCGGAGCCGTTGGCTCTGCACTCGTCGTGGTCATGCTCGCCCGAGGCCGTCAGGCCGGCCTGTTCGCCGGCGTCTGGTGGTTCGTCGCCTACCTCGAGCTCTACGGCACCGCCATCGGAACCTGGACGTGGTCGCCCGTCGTACCCGGGTTGGGTCTGCCTGCGGGGAACCCGCCCAGCGGCGTCGCCTCGGGCTACGTCGTCTTCGACTGGCTGGCGGGTGTGCTGGTCGCAGGAGCGACTCGCTTCGCGCGAGCCGCGGCGACCACCGGGTGACCTCAGGTGATCATGTCCCGGAGAGCCTCCCCGTCAGGCGGCCTCTTCTCGTGGCGCGAGGTGACCGGCAGGCAGTGTGGAGCCGGGCATCAAGGTGGGCTCGCAATCGCATCCGTCCCCGCATGCCAGATAGATGTGTGCCGGGTGGCCGCACCGCGGGCACGGTAGGTCGTGTGACAGGTGACGCGAGTTGATCTGGATGACGCCCCTCATGGCGTGCCTCCTTTCTTGGTCTCTCAGGTACCCAAACCCATCACAACCCAGTTGCGATCTCGGGGTGTCTCAGTTTGAGATCGGCCGGAAGCAGCGGTCGACGGCGTCCGCCGGGCGTTGTAGGAAACGGCCATCCTGAGCGGGTGACAACGGCGCGAACCTGGGGTGCCTCCGGGCGGTGTCCACTAGGAAATCGACAAGGAATCCATCAGAAGCCTGTCGGAGTCGAGCGGTCACAGGAGCGGCGCCTGATGAAAAAGTCTGCACCGTGCCACAGGTCTCTCGAATTGCCATCGTCAACCGCGGCGAAGCCGCGATGCGTCTGATCCATGCCGTCCGCGACCTCAACGCGCGGGATGCGTCCGAAGGGACGATCCGCACCATCGCGCTGCACACCGACGTCGACGCCGGAGCGGCGTTCGTACGCGAGGCCGACGAGGCCTATCTGCTGGGAGCTGCGGCGGACCGTCCCTACCTCGATCTCGCCGTCCTCGAGCAGGCGCTGACCACCACCGAGGCCGACGCCGCCTGGGTCGGCTGGGGCTTCGTCGCCGAGGACCCCGCCTTCGCGGAGCTGTGCGACCGGCTGGGCGTCACCTTCATCGGCCCCAGCGCCGAGGCCATGCGGAAGCTGGGCGACAAGATCGGCTCGAAGCTGATCGCCGAGGAGGTCGGCGTCCCGGTGGCTCCCTGGAGCCGCGGCGGGGTCGACACGCTCGAGGAGGCGCTGGCCAGCGCCGAGGAGATCGGCTACCCGCTCATGCTCAAGGCCACCGCCGGCGGTGGCGGTCGCGGCATCCGGAAGGTCACCTCCGGCACCGAGCTCGCCGACGCCTACCAGCGCACCCGCGACGAGGCGGAGCGGGCGTTCGGCAGCGGCGTCGTGTTCCTCGAGAAGCTGGTCACCGATGCCCGCCACGTCGAGGTCCAGGTGATCGCCGACGGTCAGGGCACCGCCTGGGCGATCGGCGTACGCGACTGCTCGGTGCAGCGCCGCAACCAGAAGGTCATCGAGGAGTCGTCCTCCCCGCTGCTGGCCGACGACCAGGCCGCCGACCTCAAGGCATCGGCCGAGCGGCTCGCCAACGCCGTCGGCTATGCCGGCGCGGGCACCGTCGAGTTCCTCTATCACCCCGGCGACAAGACGTTCGCCTTCCTCGAGGTCAACACCCGCCTCCAGGTCGAGCACCCGATCACCGAGGTCGTGACCGGCACCGACCTGGTCGCGCTGCAGATCCAGGTGGCCTCCGGCGTCCCCCTCACCGGCGACCGGCCGGTCGAGCGCGGCCACGCGGTCGAGGCCCGGCTCAACGCCGAGGACCCGGACCGAGACTTCGCGCCGGCTCCGGGCCGGATCAGCCGCCTCGAGTTCCCCGCCGGGCCGGGCATCCGGGTCGACACCGGTGTGGCCGAGGGTGACACGATCCCGGCCGACTTCGACTCGATGATCGCCAAGGTGATCGCCTGGGGCGCCGACCGCGAGCAGGCGCTGGCGCGACTGCGCCGCGCGATGGGGGAGACCACCGTCATCATCGACGGCGGCGCGACCAACAAGAGCTTCATCCTCGACCTCCTCGACCAGCCCGAGGTCACCACCGGCAGCCCGGTCTGGGCCGACACCGGCTGGATCGACCGGGTGCGTGGCGAGGGGCGGCTTCAGGCCGCCCGGCATGCCGGCGTCGCGCTCGTCGCCGCCGCGATCGAGGGCTACGACGAGGCCGAGCGCGGCGAGATCGCGCGAATGCTGCAGACCGCCCAGGGTGGTCGACCGCAGATCCAGCACGACCCCGCCCGCACCATCGAGCTCAAGCTGCGCGGGGCGACGTACGCCCTGACCGTGCGGCAGTCCGGGCCCGCCCGCTACCAGGTCACCATCACCGCCGGGGGAGAGCGGCGCACCCTCACCGCGACCCTCGACCGGATCGACGAGGTGCACGGCCGGCTCACCGTCGACGGTCACCGCTACCGGCTGGTGACCGCCACCCACGGCCCCGTCCACCTGGTCGAGGTCGACGACGTGATGCACCGGGTCAGCCGCGACGAGGGCGGCATGCTGCGTTCGCCCGCGCCGGCGCTCGTCGTCTCCACCCCGCTCGCCGTCGGGGACGAGGTGGAGGCCGGTCATCCCGTGCTCGTGCTCGAGTCGATGAAGATGGAGACCGCGTTGACCGCGCCGTTCACCGGCCGGGTCAAGGAGCTCCTGGTCCGCGTCGGCAGCCAGGTCGAGACCGCGGCGCCGCTGCTGCGCCTCGAGCCGACCGGCGGCGCCGAGGGCGAGCAGGCGAGCACCGCCCGCCTGGCCGACCTCGACCTGCCCGTGCCCACCACCGAGCCCGGCCGCAGCAACGGGGCGATCGCCGACCTGAGCAGCCTGCTGCTCGGCTACGACGTCGAGGAGGACCAGCGCCCGGCGCTGCTCGCCGCCCACCTGGCCTCCCGCTCCGCCGGTGAGCCCGGGGAGACCCTCCGCACCGAGATGGCCCTGCTGTCGCTGTTCACCGACTTCGCCGAGCTCAGCCGCAACCGCCCGGCCGGGGACGAGCCGGCCACCGAGCTGCGGGTGCACAGCTCGCGGGAGTACTTCCACACCTACCTGCGCAGCCTCGACCCCGACCGGGGCGCGCTCCCGGACCACTTCCGCGACAAGCTGCAGCGGGTCCTCGCGCACTACGGGGTCCTCGACCTCGAACGTACGCCGGAGCTCGAGCGTGCGGTGTTCCGCATCTTCCTCGCCCAGCAGCATCCGTCCGACGTCGACGTCGCGATCGGGGTGCTGCAGCGCTGGCTCGCCGACCCGCCGCCGGCGAGCGAGGACGCCGCCGCGGTCCGTGCATTGCTCGAGCGGATGGTGCGCGCCACCCAGCTCCGGTTCGCCGTGGTCGGCGACCTGGCCCGCTCGGTCCGGTTCGGCTGGTTCGACCAGCCGGCGGTCGACGACGAGCGTCGCGCCGTGCTGGAGGGCGTACCGGCCGAGGTCGCCGCCCTCACCGACCCCGACGCCCCCGACCGGGCCGCCCGCATCGACGCGCTCGCGGCCGTACCCGAGCCGCTGGTCGGCTTCCTCCGCGACCGGCTGGTCGACGGCCTTCCCGAGCGCGAGCCGCTGCTGGAGGTGCTGATTCGGCGCCACTACCGCGACTACGACCTGCACGACCTGACCGTCACCGGCAATGGCGGCGGGCGCCCGCTGGTGCACGCCGAGTACGCCACGGACGACAAGGGCGCGACCCGGGTGGTCTCCACCATCGGCGACGTCACGGAGCTCGCCGAACCGGACGGCCCGCTCGCCACCGCCATCACCTCGGCGATGACCGCCGACCACGACGACGTCGTCGAGATCTACCTGCGCTGGACGGACGCGCCCACGGATCCGGACC
The DNA here is from genome assembly GCF_000960475.2 of Nocardioides luteus. Taxonomy (GTDB): domain Bacteria; phylum Actinomycetota; class Actinomycetes; order Propionibacteriales; family Nocardioidaceae; genus Nocardioides; species Nocardioides luteus_A. The sequence continues at coordinate 104,182 of NZ_JZDQ02000005.1, forward strand.
AGGCCTCGGCCGAGCTGGCCGCGATGCTCGCCGGGCAGGAGTTCGCCCGCCGTGCCCGCCGCGTCTCGGTCGCGGTCTGCCATCCCGCGCCGCAGCCGATCGACTACTTCACCTACCGCCACCACGCGGACGGCGCCCCGCACATCCCGACCGACGAGCTGGTCGAGGACACGCTGGTCCGGGGCATGCACCCGATGGTCGGTCGCCGGCTCAACCTGTGGCGCCTCAGCGAGTTCGAGGTCACCAGGCTTCCCGCGCCCGACGACGTACTGCTCTACGAGTGCGTCGCCCGGGCCAACCCCGCCGACCGCCGTCTCGTCGCGGCCGCCCAGGCGCGCCAGCTCGCCGTCGTACGCGACGACGAGGGCCGCGTGATCGCGCTGCCGCACGTGGAGCGTGCCGTGGAGAACTGCCTCGAGGCGATCCGCCGCGTACGCACCGCCCGCGGCCGCGAGGGCACCAAGCTCGACGTCAACCACGTCTGGGTGACGGTGTGGCCGGTCGTCGAGGCGGACCTCGACCAGATCACCGCGCTGCAGAGCAAGATCACTCCGCTCAGCGAGGGCACCGGGATCGAGGAGGTCCTCGCCGAGGGCCGGGTGGCCTCTCCGGATGGCGGCGAGCCGACCCGGCTGGCGATCCGCTTCCACGCCCAGCCGGGCGCGGGCGTCGTGGCCGACGTCATCGAACCGCCCACCGAGCCGCTCGCCCCGCTGGACGAGTACGCCGCCAAGGTGCTGCGCGCCCGGCGCCGCGGCCTCGTCTACCCCTATGAGCTCCAGCGCGCCCTGGCCGGCAGCGGCACGGTCGTGGAGCACGACCTCGACGACTCCGGCACGCTCGTGCCCGTCGACCGTGCCCCCGGGCTCAACAAGGCCGGCATCATCGTCGCCGTCGTCACCACCCCGAGCCCGCTCTATCCCGACGGCATCACCCGCGTCGTACTCTGCGGTGACCCGCTCAAGTCGCTCGGCGCGCTCTCGGAGCCCGAGTGTGCCCGGGTGATCGCGGCCATCGATCTCGCCGAGCGGATGGGCGTCCCGGTCGAGTGGTTCGCGGTCTCGGCCGGTGCCCGGATCTCGATGGAGAGCGGCACCGAGAACATGGACTGGGTCGCCGCCGCGCTGCGCCGGATCGTCCAGTTCACCCAGGACGGCGGCGAGATCAACATCGTCGTCGCCGGGATCAACGTCGGCGCCCAGCCCTACTGGAACGCCGAGGCGACGATGCTGATGCACACCAAGGGCATCCTGGTGATGACCCCGGACAGCGCGATGGTGCTCACCGGCAAGCAGTCGCTCGACTTCTCCGGCGGCGTGTCGGCCGAGGACAACCACGGCATCGGCGGCTACGACCGGGTGATGGGCCCGAACGGGCAGGCGCAGTACTGGGTGCCTGACCTCGCCGGTGCGTTCCGGGTGCTCATGGCGCACTACGAGCACACCTATGTGGTCCCCGGCGAGACCGGGCCGCGCCGCGCGGCCACGGCCGACCCGAGCGACCGCGACGTGTCGACCTTCCCGCATCCGGGCGACTTCGCGACGGTCGGCGAGATCTTCTCGGCCGAGCACAACCCCGACCGCAAGCGGCCCTTCGACATCCGTACGGTGATGCGGGCGCTCGCCGACGCCGACCACGAGATGCTCGAGCGCTGGGCCGGCATGGCCGACGCCGACACCGCGGTGGTCGTCGACACCCGGATCGGCGGCTACCCGGTCAGCCTGGTCGGCATCGAGTCCAAGCCGGTGCCCCGCGCCGGCTTCCCTCCGACCGACGGCCCGGACACCTACACCGCGGGCACCCTGTTCCCGCGGTCGTCGAAGAAGGTCGCCCGCGCGATCAACGCGGCCTCGGGCAACCGCCCGCTGGTCGTACTCGCCAACCTGTCCGGCTTCGACGGCTCCCCGGAGTCGATGCGCAACCTGCAGCTCGAGTACGGCGCCGAGATCGGCCGCGCGATCGTCAACTTCCAGGGCCCGATCGTCTTCTGCGTCATCTCCCGCTACCACGGCGGCGCGTTCGTGGTCTTCTCCAAGCACCTGAACCCGTCGATGACCGTCCTCGCCATCGAGGGTTCGTACGCCTCGGTCCTCGGTGGCGCGCCCGCGGCCGCCGTCGTCTTCGCCGCCGAGGTCTCCAAGCGGGCCGCGGCCGACCCCCGGATCGCCGCGCTCGAGGAGCGCATCGACCACGCCGAGGACGGCGAACGCGGCGCGCTCGTCGTCGAGCTCGCCGAGCTCCGTGCCCAGCTGCGTGCCGACAAGATCGCCGAGGTCGCCGCCGAGTTCGACGACGTGCACAACATCCACCGCGCCGTCGAGGTCGGCTCGGTCGACGAGGTCATCGCGGCCAGCGACCTGCGGCCGAAGGTGATCGAGGTCATCGAGCGGGCGTGGGGAACTGTGTGATTGGCGACCGCTTGCTAGTGCGGTTGGTTTCTCGAGCCGTCGGCGAACGCGCGCCAGTCCACCAGCTCGTGCATGCCCGCTCCCGCCGTCACGAGCGGCAGGACCGGCACGAAGCATCGGGGTGACTGGCCCAGCAGGAAGCGAACAGCCGCGGCAACGTCGTCGGCTGGGATCATGCGATCACGAGTGTTCTCGGGGGCCCAGCTGGTGCCCGGGGTGTCGACGAGTCCGGGTGTGAGTGCGGTGATGTGGATGCCGTCGGGGCTGAGCTCGGCATGGAGGGAGCTCGAGAGGCCAACCAGGGCTGCCTTGGTGGCGGAGTAGACGGACGCATACGGGGGAGTCTCGGTCGCCGTCATCGAGCTGACGTTGATGATCCAGCTTGCGCCGTTGCTCCTGGCGGCGTCGCTCAGCTGAGGTAGAGCCTCCTGGATGAGCCTCACAGTGCTTCGGAGGTTCAGGGCGAGCTCCACATCGAGCTCCTTCGGCGTCTTCCGCTGTATCGGACCGATGAGGCCCGCACCGGCGTTGTTGACCAGGAGGTCCAGCCGACCGTGGCGGCCTACGTGTTCGGCGATCACATCGCTGGCAACGTCGGTCGCCAGGTTCGCGGCGATGACGTGGGCCCGGTCGGTTCCGAGCTGGGCGGCCGCGCTCACCAGCTTGTCGCGGTCGCGGCCGACCAAGGTCACCGACCAGCCTTGGTCGACGAGCATCGCAGCGATCGCCAGCCCGATGCCGGCTGAGCCGCCCGTGACGAGTGCAGCCGGAGCGCTCATGCGAGCGAGCGCCGTTCGTCCTGGACCTGGGCTGCTATCTGCGCGTGCAGACGCTTCTTGTCGATCTTGCCGACTGCGGTCTTGGGCATCTCCTCGATCCACTCGAGCCGCTCGGGCCATTTGAACTTGGCCACGCCGAGACCATCGAGGTGGTTCTGGATATCGGCCATGGTGAGCGGCTCTCCGTGTCCGACGAGGTAGGCACAAGACCGTTCCCCGAGTCTCTCGTCGGGCATGGCGACGACGGCGGCGCTGATGATGTCGGGATGACGCAGCAGCAGCACCTCGACCTCTTCGGCGTTGATCTTCTCGCCGCCTCGGTTGATGACGTCCTTGAGTCGCCCTTCCACGGAGAGGAAGCGACGGTCACCGTAGGTCTGCACGGAGACCAGGTCTCCGGTCCGGTAGAGCCCGGTCGAGGTGAAGGCTCCGAGATTGTGCTCGGCCGCGTCGAAGTATCCGCGCAGCGTGTAGGGCCCAGCGCAGCAGAGCTCGCCCACGTCGCCGTCGGGGACCTCGACTTCGGACCCCGGCTCCAGCACTGCGAACGAGTCCGCCGGCGACAGGCCGGAGCCGACAGTGGTGAGGCGAGCCTCGCGGGGCGCGTCGAGCGGGGTGACCGCGAAGAAGCCCTCGCCCATCCCGAACAGCTGGCCGCTCCAGATGCCGAGGCCCTCGAGGCGCTCGAAGATCGGAAGGGGCACTTTCGCTCCTGAGAGCACCACGGTCCGCAGTGTCGATGCGAGCGCGTCGAACTCCGTTGATCGGATGGCGTTGTAGTGGCCGTGACCGAGGAGCACGTCGGTGACTCCGGACACAGCGAGCAGCGGGAGGGCCTCGGAGAGGTCGGGGGTGGCGAGGATGAGTGTGCCGCCGACGCTGTGGGGACCGTGCAACCCGCAAACGATGCCGGCGTTGTGGATCAGCGGGATCAGGTGACCGTTACGTGTGTTCTCGTCCCATCCCCAGGCGGCGGCATAGGCGCGAGCGTTGTACCAGTACTCGGCGTGCAGGCGGGGGATGACCTTGGGTACGCCGGTGGTGCCGCCCGAGAGCTGGAAGGCCGCGACCTCGTCGGGATCGATGCCCGCCTGGACGGCGTCGACGACCTGGCGGGCGGCAGGGGCGTCCAGATTCCGGCCGAGATCCTCGATCCGTGTTCCCGGTTGGTCAGGGTCGGCATCGATCGTGAGCAGGTGCCTCAGCCCGGGATGCTCGGCTTGCTGCTCCACGGCGAAGGCGACGAGGTCGAAGCCGCGGGTTCCCGCCTCGACCACGTGCGCAACGGCACCGGTGCGCTCGGCGATGGTTCCGATCTCGTGAGCGCGATGCACCGCCAGCGTGCAGACCGGGATGAGGCCGGCCTTGAGGACGCCGTACCACGCGACGACCGTCAGCATGCGGTTCGTGACCTGGAACAGAACGCGGTCGCCGGGGTCGAGGCCGAGCTCGACGAGCCCGGCGGCAACGCGGTCGGCACGCTCGTCGAGCTCGGCATAGGACAGCCGCCCCTCTGAGGTGATCACCGCATCGCGCTCGGCGTACTTCTCGGCGACGGCGCGAAACTCGGCCGCGATGGGGAGCGTCCCCCAGAGACCTTCCGTGCGGTAGGTCGATACGAGTTCCTGCGGGAACGGGACGACGCGTCCCGACCAGTCGATGCTGCCCATCCTCTGCCCCTCGGCATCTCGCCGCGACGGCCCTGTGACCGTCGTCATCAGTCTGCACCGTATGCCGGATTCGACAGGAGCGTCAACTTCTTGACGTACGTGTAGAACGAGACTACCGTGGAGACACTTGTCGTCGGCCGAAAGGCATCACCGTGGAACTACGTTCCGTCGCCGTCCTGGGCGGAGGTCCGGGCGGTCTGTACGTCGCTCGCCTCCTCAAGCTGCGCCATCCCGGATGCGCCGTGGATCTGTACGAGCAGAGCCCGCCAGACCAGACCTTCGGCTTCGGCGTCGGGCTCGCGACGCGGACCCAGCGCAACCTCGAGGCGGCCGACCCGGCGAGTCTGGCCGCGATCGTCGAGCGGTCGTTCCAGCACGAGATGGCGATGAAGGTCCGCGGGCAGCGGTCACTGGTACCCGTCGACAACCTCATCGCCATCGGGCGCTCGACCCTGCTGGACGTCCTGCGTCAGTACGCGGAGGAGGCCGGCGTCCGGTTGCACTACGGCGAGCGAGTCTCGGCGGCCGAGCTCGACGTCGAGCTGGTGATCGCGGCGGACGGGGTCAGTAGTGCGACCCGGGAAGGGGCCGCCGATGCCTTCGGGGCAACCGTCGATACTCATGAGTCGCTCTACCTGTGGTGCGGGACCGACTTCGCTCTCCCGAGCGCCGTGTTTGTGCCTGTCGAGACCGAGCACGGCACCTTCGTGGCGCACGGCTACCCCTATGCGCCGGACCGCAGCACGTTCCTCGTCGAGACTGACGAGGAGACCTGGCGCCGCGCCGGTTTCGACCTGACGACGGCTCGCACCCCGTTCGACCAGACCGATGAAGAGTCGCTGTCCTACCTCAGTGCCGCATTCCAGGACGAGCTGCAGAACCATCCCCTGATCGGCAACCGCACCCGCTGGCTTCGGTTCCGCACCGTCAGGTGCGCGCGATGGCATCAGCGCAACGTCGTGCTGCTGGGGGACGCCGCGCACACGGCGCACTACTCGATCGGCTCCGGGACGAAGCTCGCCATGGAAGACGGGATCGCTCTCGATGCCGCCCTTGCCGCGGCGCCGGACTTGCCGACGGCACTCGACCGCTACGAGACCGAGCGCCGACCATCAGTGGAACATCTCCAAGACACCGCCCGGCGCAGCATGCGCTGGTGGGACACGTTCCCCGACCGGCTCGATCTCCCTGTCGACCAGTTGCTCATCGCCTATATGACACGCGCAGGGAAGGTGAGCGTCGACCGGTTCGCGGTCCTCGCCGACGACGTCGTACGTCGCGGACTGAGCCATTACGCCGGCTGCGCGGTCACCGAGGTGCCCGACGACGCTCGGACGCCGTGGATCCTGTCCCGCCCCCTTGTTCGTGACGGCGGGGCATGGTCGTCGCGGTCGGTCTCGGTCGAGGAGCTTGGCGACCATGACGAGGTCGTTGTCGACGTGCGCGACCCGTGGGGCCCGGAAGGTGACGCGCTGGTGAAGCGGCTGGGCGCCGGTATCAACCACTTCGCTGGCCGCGTTCTCCTTCGTGCTGAGGACGACCTTGGCTCGACGCTCACGATGTTTGACCTGGGCGAACGGCTGCGCCGGGACACGGGGTCGGTTGTGGCGGCACGGGTCGATGAGCGCTGGACCGAGCACGCCGTCGCCGCGCTGGCCAGCGGCCGCATCGACCTGGTGGTTCGTGCAACGTCCTGACGTTCCTGGGACAAGCACGAGGGCCCGATCTCCTTCTCGGAGATCGGGCCCTCGTGCGGTCGTGGTCAGAATCGCTGGCGGAGCCAGTCCTCGATACGCGTCGCCGCCAGCGAGGTGCCGGTCGGTGCGCCGGAGCTGATCGGCCCACCGAAGTGGGTGCCTTGCACGGCATCGACGGTCATGTCGCTCGCCGCCAGGGCATCGCTCATCGCCGCGATGTCAGCGGGGAAGGATGCCTGGTCTCCGGTGAACTCGAGCAGGAGGGTCGGGACGGTGACCCCTGGGGCGCAGCGGAGGAAGTCGGCGTTCGTGGTGTTCGCCGACCACGTCGAGAGCCAGGCTTCGGCCGTGCTCAGTCGGCCGAAGCCGACGAGGCCGTAGTTGGTCAGGTCCGGGCGTCGCCCGAACAGGGAGCCGTACGGCCGCTCGTTCGGGTCGAGGGTGAGGTCGACGTTGCGTAGATCGGCGTCGGTCCGATGCACCATGATCAGCCTCGGCGCCAAGGCGCGTCGACGCGCGGCGGGGTCGCCACTCTCACGGAACTCCTCGTTCGCGACACGAGACTGCTCGACGTGTCGACGCGCGACCTCATCGATCCGCTGCAGCCGGTCTTCTTGCGCTTGGCGGTAGCGCTCGACGAACTCGGCGGCGTACGTCGTCGGCTCCGGGGCCGCTCGGTAACCGTTGCGAGCGTCGAACGGGTCGAGTTGGGGATCGACCGACAGGGGGTCGGCCTCGTCCACGACGGACGGGTCGATGACGCGCCGGAGCAGGGCGCCCTGCCCGGGATGCGGCGCCAGGAAGACAACGCCGTCCGGCAGCGGCATGTCGGCTCCACGCAGCGCGACCGGACGCCCCGAGGGTGCCGTGGCCAACCGCTGCGCCGGGTCGATGCCCGCCTGCTGGCAGTAAAAGGCTGCAAGGGTGCCGCCGCCGGAGTGGCCCAGAGACACGACGCCGAGACCCCGTGACCGAAGGAAGACGTGCCCTGCTGCGAAGTCGAGGATCGCCTGCTCATGGATGAGGGCGAGGTCGTTGTTGGGAGACCTCGAACCCTGGGTCCACACCGCGTAGCCCGAGCGAAGGAGGTACGGCACGAGCGAGTGGTGGGTGACATCCTGGCGCGGGTGCATGATCGTCACGACGGTCTGCGCGCCCGCGGGCATCCGCAGCACGCCCGTGACCTTGGCATCATCGGCCGTGACGAGCTCGTGGATCGAGGTCACCACGCCGTTGGGCGCGTCGATCGCATCGACGTAACGGCCGGCGCCGAGCCGGGTGGCGGTGCCCGCCCGGTCAGACCTGGTGCCGGTCATCGCCGCTCCAGCCGGAGCGCGTCCTTGTCCCACTGCGCGATGCGGCAACCGTCGAGGCCTCCGACGCAGCTGTACCAGACCGCATGACGGGCGCCCGTCGCCCGGCGATCGATGGTGACCGGGTCCTCGGATGCGATGACGAAGTACGGTCCGAGCTTGTCGACCTCGACGCCGGGCGCGTCCCTGGCCACGGCAGCGATCGGGGTGTTCTCGGGAACGTCGAGCATAAAGAGACGGTGCGTCATCGTGCTACCGGCCCTTCCGGCCCGGCGACCTGATCGGACCGGGTGTCCTCGACGAGGGCCCTCTGGTGCTCCTGCCAGGTCTCGGCTCGTTCGATGATCAACTCGGCCTTGCGTACGAGCAGCTCGTCCATGCCGGCGCCAGGGCGCTGGGCGATGTCGACGAGGGCATCGATGGTGAGGTTGGCGTCGAGGTCCTCCTGGGGGGTGACCGGGCGCAGTGCACGGGTGATCTCGACCATGTAGCCGTTGGGATCGTGGGTGTAGATCGACTCGATCGTCTCGTGCTGGATCTGCATCTCGACGGGCCACTGGCTCGCGTCGAGGCGGCGGCGGTACTCCAGCAGGTGGTCCTCGCTGTCGACATGGATCGCCAGGTGGCGCGAACGGACGAACCACTCCGGTGTCTCATCCCCGAACTGGGCGTACACGTCGCCCTTCGACACCTGCGGCGCCGGCAGGCCGAAGTAGTAGAAGAAGGCGATCCGATCGTCGTTGCCGATGTCGAAGAAGAAGTGGATGAAGTCCGGGTGGTCGTCCGGGCCCCAGCCGGCGGCGCAGATCGAGTGCACGACCGGGAAGCCGAGGGTGTCCCTGTAGAAGCGCACCGTGCCGGCCGGGTCGAAGGTGGGGAAGGCGGCGTGGTCGACGCCGCGGACCAGGTGCTGGTCGGAGAGCGGGCTCATCGGGTTCCTTTTCTTTGGGTCGGCTGGTTCAGATGGCGGGCTGCAGGCTGTCGGCCCGCAGCAGGGAGCCGGCTCCAGGGATGTCCACCGGGAGCCCGGCGGCACGCAGGATGCTGTAGGCCCCGGCCGTTGCGGCGGACAGCACCGGCACACCGAGCTCCTGTTCGGCCGCCTCGACCAGCGGGAGCGACGGCATCTGGACGCATGCGGAGATGACGAGTGCGTCTACACCGGTCAGGTCGAGGTTTCGCGCGGCCTCCATGACCCGGTCGCCCGGGATGCAACCGACGTCGCGGTTGTCCTCGACCTCGAGCGCACGCCAGTCTGCGACCTCGAAGCCCTCGGCCTCGAGGTAGGCGACGACCTTTTCGGCAAGCGGCCTCATGTAGGGGGTGACCAGTGCGATGCGTCGCGCTGACAGCGCTTGGAGTCCTTCGATCAGTGACCCCGCGCTCGAGCGGACGCGCGCCTCGGCACCACCCGTCGCGAGCTGCTCGGCCACGAGACCCTCAACTCGCTGGTGTTCGCCCGGGCCGACGGACATCAGGGCGACCAGGCAGGCATAGAGGATGACGTCAGGCGAAGCGTCACCGAGCTCGAGGATGCAACGCTCGCGCTGCGCGTTCATCGCGGCGAGTTGCTCGGGGGAGACTTTTGCCATCCGCATGCGGCTGGAGTGGAACGAGAAGCTCGCCTGCGGGTGGCGGTTGAGGATGGCCGGCATCTCCGTCTCGACGGTCACGTTGGAGCTTGGGACGACCAAGCCGATTCGTACGTGGTTCATGAGGGTCCTTTCGTCTCATCTCATGATTCAACGCGCGCGACGAAAAGTCAACGCACCCGTCAATCACTACGACGCGGAGTGCTCGCCTCCCGAATTTACGAATTTGTCGAACTATTGACGAATATGTCACACGGATCTACGGTCGGCGTCGACAAAGGAGTTCGACATGCAGACACCCACGACCACGACCGGAGCCGGGATCCATGTCCGGCGAACCCCACGAGCCGTCCTCGCACTGAGCTTCGCGGCACTGACTCTCGAGGGCTATGACCTGATCATGTACGGCACCGTGGTGCCGAGCCTCTTGAGCTACCGGGCCTGGGACCTCACCCCGGAACAAGCCGGCTTCCTAGGATCGCTCGCCGTCTTCGGCATGCTGTTGGGTGCCCTGGGGTCGGGGGCCCTGACGGACCGGATCGGGCGCCGCTGGACCATGGTCCTGAGCGTGACTGTCTTCTCAGTGGCGATGGGCCTGTGCGCCGTCGCGACGAGCCCGGGCCAGTTCGGGTTCTTTCGGTTCGTCGTGGGCCTGGGTGCCGGCGGGCTCATGCCGACCGTGGTCGCGCTCATCGTCGAGTATTCGCCGATGCACCGGCGGAGCCTCAACACGGCCATCGCCTTCGCCGGCGTAGGGATCGGCGGCGCCGTCGCCGGCCTGCTCGCCATTGCCATCGTCCCCGCTTATGGCTTCCGGGCGATGTTCGCCGTCGGCCTCGCGCCGCTGATCATCGTGCTGCCGCTCTTGCTCCGATTCCTTCCTGAGTCGGTCGAGTACCTACGTGCACGGGGGCGCGAGGAGGAGATTCGCGAGGTCATCGAGCGCCATGGCCTCGAGATCGACCACGAGAGCGTCCACGGACCGCTCGACAGCGACGTCGCAGAGGTCCCGATCGCACGAGGGACACAGCTTCGCACGATCTTCGGCAGGGATCTGCTGGTGACCACACTGCTCTTCTGGGTGGGGACATTCCTGTGCTTGCTGGTGCTGTTCGGCGCCAATGCATGGCTGCCCGCCTTGATGGTCAAGGCTGGCTACGGCCTCGGCTCGGCGCTGTCCTTCCTCCTGGTGCTCAACCTCGGCGCAGTCCTCGGAACCTTGGCTGCCTCGCCGTTAGCCGATCGACTCGGCTCGAAGCCGATCGTCGCCGCGGCGTTCTTGGGTGCGGCAGTGTCACTGTCGCTGCTTGCGCTGCGCCCGCCGACCGCTGTCGTCTATCTCCTCGTAGCCATTGCGGGCGTCGGCACCACAGGTACCCAGATCCTGATCAACACCTATGTCGGGACCTCCTACCCGACCGCCAGCCGGGCGACGGCCCTGGGTCTGTCCCTCGGTGCCGGGCGCTTGGGTGGGGTTCTCGGTCCCTCCTACGGTGGCTATCTCCTGGCCACCGGGCTACCGGTCTCCGGCCAGTTCTACGCCTACGCCATACCGGCGCTCTTCGGCTGCTTGGTCGTACTCGCCATCCCCGGCGCCAAGCGCAACCAGTCGACGACGGAGGCTGGCAACCATGCGTGAAGCTGTCGTCGTCAGTACCGCCCGGACGCCGATCGGGAAGGCGTACCGAGGCGCGTTGAGTGAGGTCTCTGCACCGGAGATGGCGGCGCACGCCATCGCTGGCGCTCTCGGCCGCACGCCGATCGAGACTGGCGAAGTGGAGGACGTCGTCTTGGGCTGCGCCATGCAGGAAGGGACGTCCAGCTACAACGTCGCACGGCAGGCCGCTCTTCGGGCGGGGCTACCCACCAGCGTTCCGGGCATGAGCCTCGATCGTCAGTGCGCGTCAGGCCTGATGGCGATCGCAACCGCAGCCAAGCAGATCGTCGTGGACGGTATGCAGGTGACGGTCGGCGGCGGGGTCGAGTCGATCTCCTTGGTCCAGAACGACCATCGCAACACCTATCGCGCGCAGGACTCCTGGCTCGTCGAACGAGGGCACGACATCTATGTCGGCATGCTGGAGACGGCCGAGACCGTCGCGGAACGCTATGGCGTCACGCGGGACGTCCAGGACCAGTACGCACTGGAATCCCAGCGGCGTACTGCCCTGGCGCAGGCGAACGGTCTGTTCGCCGACGAGATCGTGCCGTTCCATCTCGAAGCTGACGAGGGCAACCGTCCGTCGACGACGATCGAAGGCCTTCGCGGGCTGACGCCGGTGCTCCCGCACCGGCCCAATCATCTGGCGACGATCACCGCTGGGAATGCCTCGCAACTGTCGGACGGGGCCGCCGCCGTCGTCCTCATGGAGGCCCGCGAGGCCGCCCGCCGCGGGATCGACCCTCTAGGGATCTACCGCGGAATGGCGGTGGCAGGGTGCGAGCCCGACGAGATGGGGATTGGCCCGATCTTCGCAATCCCGCGACTGTTGCGCCAACACGGCCTGAGCATCGATGACATCGACCTGTGGGAGCTCAACGAGGCCTTCGCCTCCCAGGCGGTCTACTGTCGAGACCGGCTGGGCATCGACCCCGACAGTTACAACGTCAACGGCGGAGCAATCGCCATCGGGCACCCGTACGGGATGAGCGGCGCGCGGATGGTCGGCCATGCCCTCCTTGAAGGGCGCCGCCGCGGAGCGCGGTACGTCGTCGTGAGCATGTGCATCGGCGGCGGCATGGGGGCTGCCGGGCTCTTCGAGCTGTGAGACCGCCATAGTGCTTGACATGAGCGTCAAATCGATAACATCAACGTCATGAGCGCCAGCAAACCCCTCCCGAAGACCAAGGCCGCCAAGGACGCCGAACCGGCCCGCTCCGGCGTACGTCGCAGCCTGGTCGAGCAGGAGATCTATGACCACGCCACCCGCCTGTTCGCGGAGCGTGGGTTCGCGGGGACGAGCTTCCAGGACATCGCCGACGCTGTCGGACTGACCCGGCCGGCTCTTTACCACTACGTGAGCAGCAAAGACGAGCTCCTCGCCAAGCTGGTCGCCGAGATCACCCAGGACTCCGCTACCGGCATCCAGGCGATCGCTGCTCGCGATGACATCGATGCCACTCGCAAGGTGCATGAGATCGTCGCTATGAGCGTGCGGCGCCAGGCTGAGAGCGCGGCGCGGTTCCAGCTCCTGATCCGCTCCGAGGCCGACCTGCCCGACGGCATCGCCGCCACGCACACGTCCGGTCGCCGCGCCGTGCTCAAGGCCATGGCCGGAGTCATCGAGGACGGAGTCGCTCAGGGCGCGTTCCGGCCGGTCGACCCGCGCGTGGCCGCGCTCGGCCTCCTGGGTATGAACAACTGGGTCGCCTGGTGGTATCAGCCTGACGAGCGCAACGATCTCGACCATATCTGCGAGCAGTTGGCCGATATGGCCGTGGCATCACTGCGCAACCCCGATGGCGATGCCGCGAGTCGCGCCGAGCCGCGCGACGTCCTGCGACTGATCCGCCGCGATCTCGATCACCTGGAGGATCTGCTCGACGGCTGAGCAGCGCCGACTCGTTCCTTCCTCGGGCCTCCGCGTGATCGCGGGGGCCCGATGTGTATCTGGCAGATCATCCTATTTACGCATACGTCAACCTATTGACGTTACTGTCGAATCGATCTAGCGTCTGTGACTACGGACACAACGAAACGAGGATGCTCATGGCTTACGTCATCGGTGTCGACGTCGGCGGAACCTTCACGGACGCCGTGCTCGACGACGACGCAGGGAACATCGTCGCGGCGAAGGCGCCGTCGACACCGCCGGACTACTCCCAAGGCGTGATGGACGTGCTGGCAGTGCTGGCCGAGCAGCTCGGCCTGCCGGTAGAGCAGATGCTGGCCGACACCCATCACATCGCTCACGGCACGACTTCGTCGCTGAACGCCCTGGTCATGGGCAACGTGCCGCCCGTCGGCTTCCTGACCACGGTCGGGCATCGCGACTCGATCTTCATCATGAACGTCGAGGGCCGCTACCTCGGTGGATCACCCGACCAGCTCCAGAACGTCCTGGGGCAGAGCAAGGACCACGGTCTGCTGCCCAAACGGCACGCGCTGGAGGTTGTCGAGCGCATTGACCGCGACGGCACAGTCGTCGTTCCCCTGGACGAGGAGTCGGTGCGTACCGCGGTTCGTAGGCTCCTCGACGCCGACGTCAAGGCGATCGCGGTCTCGCTGCTGTGGTCTTTCAAGAATCCGGCCCACGAGCAGCGGATCCGTGAGATCGTCCACGAGATCGACCCCGGCATGTTCGTCTCCCTCTCCTCTGAGGTGAGCCCGCGGATCCGGGAGTTCGCCCGCAGCTCCACCACGGTGATGAGCGCCCAGATCGGTCCCGGCCTGCGCGACTACCTCGGGTCTCTCGAGGGCCGGCTGCGCGAGCACGGCCTTGCCGGCCCGCTCCTTGTCATGCAGAGCAACGGTGGCGCCATCGCCGCCGCCGAAGCGCCCGCCACGGCCATCAGCACGGTGGGCTCTGTCCTCACCGGCGGTGTGGTCGGCGCCGTCTCGCTCGGCGAGCAGCTGGGACACCGCAACATCATCTCCACCGACGTCGGGGGCACGACATTCCTCGTCGGTCTGGTCGTTGACGGTGAGCCGGTGCGGACCAGTAGCACGATCATCAACCACCACCCGATCAACGTGCCGACCCTCGAGGTCCACGCCATCGGCTCGGGCGGAGGTGCCATCGCTTGGCTCGACAAGGGCGGGAACCTACAAGTTGGCCCGCGCAGCGCACAGTCGGTGCCTGGTCCCGCGTGCTACGACGCGGGCGGCACCGAGCCGACCAATACCGACGCCAACCTTGTGCTCGGGATCCTCCCGGAGGCGGGCTTGCTCGGCGGACGCAAGGCGCTCAACCTCGAGGCGGCGCGCGAAGCCATCCGGTTGAAGATCGCCGAGCCCCTCGGCCTCAGCGTCGAGGACGCCGCTGCCGCGATCTACGCGATCCAGAACGCCCAGACCGGTGACCTGCTTCGCAAGACCGTGGTCGAGACCGGCCACGATCCCCGCGACTTCGTCCTCTACGCCTTCGGTGGGGCCGGCCCCGCCTACTGCGGTTTCTACGCCGCCGAGGTCGGTGTCAAGGAGTGCATCGTGCCGCTCGGACCGGTCGCCTCCGCCTTCTCCGCCTACGGCCTCGCGTCCTCCGACATCGTGCTCGCCTCCGAGCTCTCGGATCCTGGCCAGATGCCGCTCGACCCGGCCCGCGCGATGGAGAACTTCGCCTCGCTGGAGGAGCAGGTGCGATCTGCCCTGGAGCGGCAGGGGCTCGACTTCGAGCGGATCGAGCTCGTCCGCTCGCTCGACCTGCGCTACACCGCGCAGCTCGCAGAGGTTGCCGTCGAGGTCCCGGCGGGCACGCTCGACACGGCGGCGATGACCCAAGTGACGGGCGACTTCGAGCAGCGCTACGCCGAGCTCTTCGGCGAGGGCACCGGCTTCAGCGCCGCCGGCGTCCAGGCGATCACCTTCCGCGTCCGCGGCACGGGCGTGCTGCCGTTCTCACCTGCCCTGCCGAAGGTGGATTCGGCTGCCGACCCCGATCCGTCCGTGGCGCTCCACGCGACCCGCAAGGTCTGCCTCGATCCCCGTCTGGGTTACGCCGACACCCCGGTCTACGACTACCGCAAGCTGCGGGCCGGCCATCGAATCACTGGTCCGGCGATCATCGAGGTCCCCACGACCACCGTCGTGGTACCGCCGGAGATGACCGGCACCGTCGACCACCTCGGCAACCTGACCATCACCACCAGGAATTAGAGGAACTGACATGACGATGCAGATACCCGGCTCGGAGCACTTCTCCAGCCGTCCTACGAACCTCGACGAGATCACGTCCGGACTGCCCGAGACCCTCGAGGTCCACACGGTCACGCAGGAGCAGATCGACGACCTCGACCCGCTGACCTACGAGGTCGTACGCCACCGGCTCTGGTCGGTCACCGAGGAGATGGGCGAGGCGCTCAAGCGCATGTCGGGCTCCCCGATCGTCACCGACGCCAACGACTTCGACTTCGCCATCTGCGACGAGCTCGGACAAGAGGTGCAGGTCGGCCTCTACAACACGATGCTCGCCGGAGCCGTCGACCTCGCGATCTACTGGACCCTGCGCAACCGGTCCCACAATCCCGGCATCCGCGAGGGCGACATGTTCCTCTGCAACGACCCGTGGGTCGGCGGCGGGCTGCACCAGAACGACGTGATCGTCTTCCAGCCGGTCTTCCATGAGGGCAAGCTCTTCGCCTGGACCAGCGCGATCTGCCACGAACCGGACCTCGGCGGTGTGGGACTTGGCTCGTTCAGTCCGGCCGCCCAGGACGTCTTCTCCGAGGCGCTCCCGACCCCGCCGATCAAGGTGGTCAAGGACTTCGATCTCCAGGACGACGTTGTCGACGTGTGGATCCGCCGCTCGCGGGTGCCGATGCTGGTCAACCTCGACCTGCGCGCCAAGGTCGGCTCCAACACAGTCGGCCGCAAGCGGCTCGAAGAGGTCATCTCCCAGTACGGCGCCGACACCGTCAAAGCCGTGATGAAGCGGATGATGGCCGACGCCGAGGGCCGGCTACGCGGCAAGCTCGGCGAACTGCCCGACGGAACCTGGCAGGCGACCGGCTACCAGGACCAGTCCCACGAGGGCGACCGCGGCGTCCACAAGATCACCGTGGCGATGACGAAGCAAGACGACCACCTGACCTTCGACTTCACCGGGACCGACCCGCAGGCCGGCATGATCAACTGCACCTACGCCGGCATGCGCGGCGGCGTGATGCTCGCCCTGCTGCCGATCCTGGCCAACGACATCCCGTGGTCGGCCGGCGGCCTGATGCGCTGCTTCGACCTCGTGTCTGAAGAGGGCACGATCAACAACGCGACCTATCCCGCGGCCGTCAGCCGCGGCCCGATCGGCCCCGCGTGGTTGACCGGCACCTTGGTCGCCCAGTGTCTGTCGCAGATGCTCGACCGGTCCGCCGATCTGGGCAAGAGTGTCCAAGCCGCCTGCTGTGGGACGTGGGACACGGCGGTCGTGGCCGGGCTCGACGAGCGCAGTGACGTCCCAACGCCGTTCCTCAACGTGATGATGGAGCCGATGGCCGGTGGCTTCGGCGCTCGACCCGAGATGGACGGCATGGACACGGGTGGCCTGTTCTGCATTCCGATGGGCCGTATCCCCGATGTCGAGATGACCGAGTTCCTCTATCCTCTGCTCACCCTGTGGCGTCGCGAGGAGCCCGACTCCGGTGGCCCGGGACGCCAGCGCGGCGGTGTGAGCGCCTCGCTGGCGGTCACTCTGCACGGGTCGTCTCAGCCGGCCGGGCTGGTGCTGGCCTCGGCCGGCAAGGCCGTCTCGCAGAACAACGGCCTCGCGGGCGGCTATCCGGGCAACACCGGGCTGGACGCCGTCGCCCGCCGGGTCGACATCGGACAGATTCTCGCCGAGGGCCGCATCCCCCAGTCCTTGGATGACTTCGGCGGCGATGTCGAGATCGGGAACTGCTATGCGCAGTCCTACCTCGCGCCGGGCGAGGTCCTCTACATGAACTGGCAGGGCGGTGGCGGATACGGCGACCCGCTTCTGCGCGACCCGCATGCAGTTCGCCACGACGTCGTCGAGGACAAGGTCAGCGCCATCGCCGCCGCCGCCGTCTACGGCGTCGTCCTCACCGAGGGTGAGGTCGACCATGCAGCAACCGGGCGCCGTCGGGCGGAGATGCGCGACGAGCGACGGAAGCGGTCGCGGACCGAGACCCGGGACCGTGGCAAGCTCGACACGGCTCGTGCACGTCGTATCGATGACAACCTCGTCATCGACGGCGACACGGTCGGCTGCGCCCACTGCGGTCATGGTCTCGCCGATGTCACCCGGGACGTTTCGCTCGGACTCGCGATCTACGACGGCCCGTCCACCGACGCCGGCCCCCAGGTCACCTCCGATCCCGCGCACTACGTCGACGAGGTGATCGTCTTCCGCCAGCGCTGCTGTCCAGGCTGCTGGACCGCGATCACTTCGTCGATCGTCCCGGCTGACCACATCGACTCGACCGAAGACGTCTCGCGCATCGGAGTCGCCGGTCTAGTCGCCACTCAGTAGATTTCGCTGCCCCGCAGCCCCGGCCGGGGCTGCGGGGCAGTTCGTCGGGTGGCGACACCGCGTTTTCCCGGACAGCCCGCCATGGGCAGCCGGGGGTCACGCAGGTGCTGCAGGTGGTCGCGGAGAACGTACGTCAGCGTCTGGTGCTGTTATCCCCGCGGCGACCGGGTCCGCAGGGATGGTAGTTCGCGGGCCAGAGGGTCAGGCGCCCTTGTCGCCGAACACGTCGGAGAGCGGGTCGGCCTCGAAGTACGCGGTCTTGACCTTCAGCCACTCGCCGCTGAGGACCATGTCCTTCAGGACGCCGTCGATCTGCTCCTTGCGCGGGTCGCCGGAGCGGATCACGAACCCGATCGGGGCGTCGTCGACGGGGTAGACGATCGGCTCCTCCAGGACGATGGGGGCGCTCTTGATGATCGACTGGGCGTACGGGGCTCCGTGGAACAACGCGTCCGCCTCGCCGCGCTCGATGAGCTGGACGGCAGCGCTCACGGTGGGGGCCTTGACGACCTTGACGTCGTGGTACTTGTCCCGCAGGTAGGACTCCTGGATGGCGCCGTCGACGACCGCGATCCTCTTCCCGTCGACGTCGCGGCGTGTCCGGATGGTCGATCCCTCGGGGGTGAGGAAGGCGACGTACGTCGAGAAGTACGGCGCGCTGAAGTCGAAGTCCCGCTCGAGGTCCGAGGTCTGCGTGACCTGGGCCCCGATCATGTCGATCTTGCCCGCTCGCAGGGCCGGGAAGAGCTCGTTGAAGTCCATCGGCACGAACTCGGGCTCGACGCCCATGCCTTCGGCGACGCCGCGTGCCATCTCGTAGTCGAAGCCCAAGGTCTCGCCGCCGCTCTGGAAGTAGACGGGTTCGGTGCTCTCGACACCGATCCGGAGGGTGCTGCTGCCGACCGCGGCGCTCGCCTTGTCGGTGGCGGAGGGCGCGGGGTGCGAGAAGTGTGCGCTGAAGACGATGACGCCCAGGAGGGCAGCTGCGCCGGCGACGACCAACTTGATCTTGTTCATGTGGGGGATCCTGTTGCTGGGGACGTAGGCACCGTCATCCAGACAACTGGACCCGTACGTCACGTGGCGCGTGCCTCGGCCAACACGACGCGAACGCACGGTGAATCCCGGGGTGCCGCAGCGGCCGGCCCTGGGTTCACGCCACCTCCGCGACCAGGTGCACGATGACCAGGTCGTCGGCCTCCAGCAGGGGAGCGATGATGCCGACCTCGTCGAGCAGCCGACCGCTCATCACCGTGCCGCCGTCGTACCAGGCGGGTCGCGGGCGGTCCTTGGGCGACACTGAAAGAGGCACCGGCGTCACCCGGTACGCGGTCTCCGGGGTCAGGCCGGGGAACCGGATGCGGCCGGCCGGCTGGCCCAGCGTGTGGTCGAGCGCCGACACCCGGAACAGCGCCTCGCGCCCGTCGGGGGCGACCGCGCCGTCGAGCTGGAGGCCGCCGGGCACGGTGTCCGCCCGTACGACGCGGCCGGAGTGGAGCAGCCCGCGGAACCGCTTGTGCAGCGCGATCCAGGCCCGGAGCTCCTCGCGCTCGTCCTCCGGCATGGTGGTGAGGTCCCGCTCGATGCCGAGATGTCCCCAGATGGCGGTGCCGGCCCGGAAGCGCAGGGTGTGCCGGCGTCCGGTGGTGTGGTCGGCGCTCGCTCCCACATGGGTGCCCATCAGCTCGGGCGGGAGGGTCAGCCCGGTCCACCGGACCAGCCGGTGCCCCTCGTGCGCGTCGATGCAGTCGGAGACCCAGGCCCGGTCGGTCCGCTCGAGGACTCCCAGGTCGAGGCGTCCGCCACCGCCGCAGCAGGACTCGATCTCGAGCCCGGGATGTTCGGCACGGAGTGCGTCCATCAGGCGATAGGCAGCGAGCGTCTGAAGGTGGACCGCGGGCCGGTGGTCCCGGCCGCGGCCCGCGCCGGTCAGCGCCCGGTTGTGGTCCCACTTGATGTAGGCGATGTCGTAGCGGTCCACCAGCGCCGAGATCTGGCCGAACACGTGGTCCCAGGCGTCGGGGTTGGAGAGGTCGAGGACGTGCTGGTTGCGCGAGCTGATGCCGGGACCGGCGTGGGTGCCGAGGATCCACTCGGGATGCTCCCGGGCCACGTCGGAGTCGAGGCTGACCATCTCGGGCTCGAACCACAGCCCGAACTCCATGCCCAGGCCCTGCACGGTCTTCACCAGCGGGGTGAGACCGTCGGGGAACACGTCCTCGTCCACGACCCAGTCACCCAGGGAGCTGGTGGCGTCGCGCCGCCCCTTGAACCAGCCGTCGTCGAGGACGTACCGCTCGACGCCGAGCTCGGCGGCACGCTCGGCGAGCTCGATGAGCTTGTCGGTGTCCATGTCGAAGTAGACCGCCTCCCAGGTGTTGAGGAGCACGGGTCGCTCGCGCCGAGGGTGCACGTCGCGCGCCCTCAGGTGTTCGTGGAAGCGGCCGGAGAAGGCGTCGAGCCCTTCGCCCCAGGAGGCGTAGAGCCAGGGCGAGGCGTACGTCTCGTCGTGGCCCAGGACGATCTCGCCGGGCATGAGCAGCTCGCCTCCGCGCAGCAGCTTCCAGCCGGTGAAGGAGCTCTCGGCGCAGAGCACCTGGTTGCCGCTCCAGCCGAGGTGGACACCCCAGACCCGACCGGTACGGAAGCCGAACCCGGGCCGGCCGGCGCACAGCACGGTGGCCGAGTCGTGGCCGGGCCGACCGCCCCAGGCCTCGCGGACGTGCTGTCCCTGGGTGAACGCGTGGCGCTGCGGGGTGCGTTCGTGGGCGTGCCGCCCCGCCATGTCGAGAAGCTCGTCGGCCTCGCCCGGCACCGGCAGAGCCGGCTCGAGCAGCGTCACCTCGTACGGCGTCTCCGCCAGGTTCCGCACGCTGGCACGCATGCGCAGCAGACCGTTGCCGAACAGCTCGATCTCGGTGGTCACCTCGACCTCGGCCGGCCCGTCCAGCGCGACGCTGGTGAGCCGGGTGCGGTCGGTCGACTCGGTGACCGTGTGGTCCACCGAGTCGAAGGTGAGCGCCCAGGCCTGGCCGTCGCGGCTGCCCAGCAGACCCGGACGACCCACCCAGCCACTGGTCTGCTGCGGCAGCACGGATGCCCACGAGTGCTGGTAGATCGGCCCGTCGAGGCTCGGCATCTCCAGCGAGCGGAGGAGGTCGGGTACGTGCTCGACCGCGGTCTCGCCGAGGTCCGGTCCCCAGTGCAGGATGCACGGGAGCTCGGTGGGGTCGAGCCGGACGACCAGGCTGGTGTCGCCACGGCGGAGATGCACCCCGCGGGTCGTGCTGGTCATCGGGCGGCGCGGGTGAACACGGCCACCCCGGAGCCCGCGAGCTCGGCGTCGCCGAGATCGGCACCCGAGGAGAACACCGGCTCGCCGAGGTCGCCCGGCTCGCCGAGACCGACCACGTCGTCGGTCCGGTTGACCAGGAACCAGTACTCCCTCTCGCCGTCCGTACGGATGGCGAGCTCTACCCGGCCGCGAAGCCCCTCGGGCAGCTCGCTGTCCACCCCGGCGGCCTCCAGCATTCGGGCCAGCAGCGGCTCGAGACCGTCCGCACCCAACCGCGTGGAGACGTACGTCGCCGACCCGTCGCCGATCGCCCGCCGGGTCACGGCCGGACGGCCCGCCTGCAGACCGGTCTTGTACGTCGCGAGGATCTCCGTGCCGGGAGCAGCGGTGATCCGGTCCGTCCACAGCGTCCCGACGCTGCCGTCGTCGAGAACGACCTCGTCGCCGTCCAGCAGCGGCCCGAACTCCTCGATGCGGATGCCGAGCAGGTCGCGCAGCGCACCCGGGTAGCCACCGGCGTACACATGGTTGTTCTCGTCCACGACCCCGGAGAAGTACGTCGTGATCAGATGGCCCCCGCGGTCGACGACCTCCCGCAGCAGGTCGGCGGTCGCGGCCGGCAGCACGTGCAGCACCGGCGTCACCACCACGTCGTAGCCGTCGAGCGAGGCACCGGCAGGCAGGACGTCGGCCCGGACCCCGAGCGCGAGGAACGCGGCGTACCAGTCGAGCGCCTCCGCCCGATGGCTCACCGAGGAGCTCGGGTTGGCCTCCAGGTCGAGGGTCCACGACGACTCGATGTCGAAGAGGATCGCCGCCCGGGCCTGCCGGCGCCGCGACCCGACGACGGGGGCGAGCCGCTCGAGGTGACCGCCCAGCCGGACCACCGTCCGATAGACGTCGCTGTCCTCGCCGGCGTGAGGCACCATCGCCGAGTGGTACTTCTCCGCGCCGGCCAGGGACTGCCGCCACTGGAAGAAGCAGACGGCGTCCGCACCGTGCGCCACGTGAGTCAGCGAGTCCCGCACCAGCGCGCCCTCGGCCTTGGGCGGGTTGATCGCGCGCCAGTTGACCGCGCTGGTCGAGTGCTCCATCAGGAACCACGGGTCACCGCCGGCGATGCCGCCGGTCAGGTTGGCCGAGAACGACAGCTCGTCGCGGGCGCGGTCGTCGACGAGCACGTAGTGGTCGTTGGAGACGAAGTCGACCTCGTCCGCCCAGCCGGCGTAGTCGATGCCGTTGAAGTGGGACATCACCATGAAGTTCGTGGTCACCGGTACGTCAGGAGTCAGCCGGTCGAGGATCTCCCGCTCCGCGCGCAGGTAGTCCTTGAGGGCGTCGGAGGAGAACCTCTTGAAGTCGAGCTGGTGCGTCGGGTTGGGGATGGTGGGCGTCAGCCGCGGCGGCAGCACCTGGTCCCACTCGCTGTAGCGCTGCGACCAGAACGCGGTGCCCCAGGCGTGGTTGAGACCGTCGAGGTCGGCGTACCTCTGCGAGAGCCAGGTGCGGAACGCCGCCGCGGCGTCCTCGGAGTAGTCGTAGAGGTTGTGGCACCCGAGCTCGTTGGAGACATGCCAGGCGGCGAGCGCCGGGTGCTGTGCGTACCGGCTGGCGATCGCCTCGACGACCGCCAGGGCGTGCTGCCGGAACACCGGTGACGTCGGCCGCCAGTGCTGCCGGGCGCCCGGCCACATGGTCTCGCCGGTGCGCGTGACCGGAAGGATCTCGGGGTGCGCGGCACTCAACCAGGGCGGCGGGGAGGCGGTCGCGGTGGCCAGGTCGACGGCGATCCCGTGGGCGTGCAGGAGGTCCATCACCTCGTCGAGCCAGGCGAAGTCCCAGGTCTCCGCGGTCGGCTGCAGGCGGGCCCAGGAGAAGATCCCGAGAGAGACGATGTTGACCCCCGCCTGGCGCATCAGGCGTACGTCCTCGTCCCACACCTCGCGGGGCCACTGGTCGGGGTTGTAGTCGGCCCCGAAGCCGAGCGGCCCGCGAGCGTTCTCGGTCGTGAGCGGCTCGGGCCATCGCACCCACCGGTGCGGCCGCCGGCTCATGCGTTCGTCCCGCGAGGCGCGGCGGTGCTGGCCCGGACAACCAGCCGGGGCGGCACCAGGACCTCCTGGTGCTCGTGGTCGCCGGACTGGATCTCCCGGATCAGGGCGTCGACCGCACCCCGGCCGACCTCGTCGAACGACTGGTGGACGGTGGTCAGCGGCGGCCAGAAGTACGCCGCCTCCTCCATGTCGTCGAAGCCGACGACGCTGACGTCGTCGGGCACCCGGCGACCGCGCTCGTGCAGGGCTCGCAGGAGTCCCAGGGCCATCTGGTCGTTCGCGGTGAACACCGCGGTCACCTCCTCGTTGTCGGCCAGCCGGAGGCCGGCCTCGTAGCCGCTTGCGGTCGACCAGTCGCCCGCCAGCACCGGCGGCACCGTTCGACCGTGGGCCTCGAGCGTTCCCTGCCACGACGTCCGGCGGCGCCGCGCGGAGTAGGACAGCTCGGGGCCGGCGACGTGCCAGACGGTCTCGTGCCCGAGGTCGAGCAGGTGCTCTGTGGCCAACCGCGCGCCGTGAGCCTGGTCGTTGTCGACGATCGGATAGTCGTACTGCGCGCTGGAGTCGACCACGACCACCGGGAGCCCCTCCGGCACGGCGACGCCGTCGAGCCGGTGCGTCTCGACCAGGATGATGATGCCGTCCACCGCCTGCTCGCCGAGCTGGTCGAAGGCCGCTCGCACGGCGTCCTGGGTGGCGTCGAGCACGGGCAGCAGGTTGATGGCGTAGCCGGTCTCGGTGGCGGCGGCCGCGATCGCGTCGAGGGTGTGGGTGGTGCCGACGCTGGAGAGCTCGAACGCGATCACGCCGATGCTCTGGAACCGACCGCTGCGCAGGGCCCGGGCCGCCCGGTTGGGCCGGTAGCCGACCTCGCGCATCGCGGTCAGCACCCGCTCCCGGGTGGCTGGGTCGACATAGCGGGCGCCGTTCGCGACCCGAGAGACCGTCTGTCCCGAAACTCCAGCGATGCGGGCGACGTCGGCCTGGGAGGCCCCGCGCCGTGTCACTGGTCCGCCGGCCGTGGTGTCTTTCGCCATGCGCCGAATAATCCTTCCGCCAACCTGTTGACGTCAACATGTGTCGTACGTCACTGTACCTGTTGACGTTAACAGGCCGCCACCGAATGGCGGTGAAAGGAGGCGGGACCGTGTCCCAGGGCGTGACCCAACTGGAGAGCCGCGGGGAGACCCGCGGTGGCGCGCGATCACCTGCGCCCGGTCGTCGGTGGTCGCGCAGCGACACCAAGGGGTGGATCTTCGTCGGCCCGTTCCTGGCGGTCTTCGCGCTGACCTTCCTGGCGCCGATCGGCTACGCGGCCTACCTCAGCCTCTTCCGGGCGCAGGCGTTCTTCGGCACCACGGAGTTCGTCGGTCTGGACAACTACGTCGACGTGTTCACCGACGACAAGTTCTGGGACGGCTCGTTGCGGGTCCTGCTGTTCTTCGTCGTCCAGGTGCCGATCATGCTCGGCCTCGCGCTGGTGGCCGCGCTGGCCATCGACAGCGCCCGGCTCTACGCCTCGAGCTTCTTCCGGCTCGTGATCTTCCTGCCCTACGCCGTGCCCGGCGTCGTGGCCGTCCTGATGTGGGGCTTCATGTACGGCACCAACTTCGGCCTGGCCGCCGACCTCAACGACCTGTTCGGCACCTCGATCGCGCCGCTCAGCAAGAACTGGATGCTCGCCTCGATCGCGAACATCGTGACCTGGGAGTTCGTGGGCTACAACATGCTGATCTTCTACTCCGCGCTGCGCACGGTGCCCGACGACATCTACGAGGCCGCCGCGCTCGACGGCGCCGGGGCCATGCGAACCGTGCTCTCGATCAAGATCCCGGCCCTGCGCGGGGCCATCCTGATCGCCACGATCTTCTCCATCATCGGGACCTTCCAGCTCTTCAACGAGCCGAACATCCTGCGCACGCTGGAACCCAATGTCATCACGACCTACTACACGCCGAACCTCTACGCCTACAACCTGTCCTTCGGCGGGCAGCAGTACAACTACTCGGCGACGGTCGCGATCGTGATGGGCCTGCTGACCGCGGTGATCGCGTACGCCGTCCAGCTCCGCGGCACCCGTGAGGCGATGAAATGACGCGCCGGGTGAGCACCTCGCCGCTGGCGCCGCGACGGTCGCCGCTGCTGACCGTGCTGATGGCGCTGTTCCTGATCTACACGCTGGTCCCGCTGGTGTGGCTGATCCTCAGCGCCACCAAGACCCAGGCGGACCTGTTCTCGAGCCCGGGGCTGTGGGTCGGCGACCACTTCGCGTTCTTCAGCAACGTCCACGACACGCTGACCTACCGCGACGGCATCTTCCTGCGCTGGCTGGCGAACACCCTTCTCTACGTCGTGGTGGGTGCCGGCGGCGCGACCCTGCTGGCCACCGCGGCCGGCTACGGCCTGGCCAAGTACCGCTTCCCCGGCCGGCGGGCGGTCTTCGCAGTCATCCTCGGCGCGGTGGCCGTGCCCGGCACCGCCCTGGCCGTACCGACGTTCCTGATGTTCTCGAACATGGGGCTCACCAACACGGTGTGGGCGATCATCATCCCCTCCCTGATCAGCCCGTTCGGCCTGTACCTGATGTGGGTCTACGCCGCGGACGCCGTACCGGACGAGCTGCTCGAGGCGGCGCGCATCGACGGTGCCGGCGAGATCCGGATCTTCTTCACGGTCGTGCTGCGCCTGCTCGCCCCCGGCATCGTCACGGTGCTGCTGTTCGCCGTGGTCTCGACCTGGAACAACTACTTCCTGCCGCTGATCATGCTGAGCGAGCCGAAGCTCTACCCGCTCACCGTGGGCCTCACCCAGTGGAGCGGTCAGGCGACGGGCGCGAACGCGCAGCCCGTCTACAACCTGGTGGTCACCGGTTCCCTGCTGACCATCGCCCCGCTCGTCATCGCCTTCATCCTCCTCCAGCGGTTCTGGCAGTCCGGCCTGAGCGCGGGAAGCGTCAAACAGTGAAATGAAAGGAACCTCATGTTGATCATCAGTGGGCGCAGAGCCCGCCGCCGGATCGCCCTCGTCGCGGCAGCCCTCACGGCCGCCTCCGTGCTGGCCGCCTGCGGCTCGGGCGACGGGGGCGGCAGCGGGAGCGAAGGCTCGGCCGCCGACCTCGACGCCGCCCTCGAGAAGGGCGGCACCATCACCTACTGGACGTGGACCCCGTCCGCCGAGGCCCAGGTGGCGGCCTTCGAGAAGCAGTACCCGAAGGTCAAGGTGAAGCTGGTCAACGCCGGCACCGGCAACGACCACTACACGAAGCTGCAGAACGCGATCAAGGCCGGCTCCGGCGGCCCCGACGTGGCCCAGGTCGAGTACAAGGCGCTGCCGCAGTTCGCGCTGCCCGGCGACCTGGTCGACCTCAGCCAGTACGGCTTCGACGAGTTCGAGTCGGACTACACGCCGTCGACGTGGGCCTCGGTGCA
Source organism: Nocardioides luteus (assembly GCF_000960475.2). Lineage (GTDB taxonomy): Bacteria > Actinomycetota > Actinomycetes > Propionibacteriales > Nocardioidaceae > Nocardioides > Nocardioides luteus_A. The sequence goes on from NZ_JZDQ02000005.1 coordinate 130,562, forward strand.
CGCCGGGGACGGGCTCTACGGGCTGCCGCAGGACTCCGGCCCGATGGCGCTCTTCTACAACCAGCAGGTCTTCGACGAGCACAAGCTCGGGGTGCCGAAGACCTGGGACGAGTACGTCGCGGCTGCCCGGACCATCAAGAAGGAGAACCCGTCGCAGTGCATCACCAACGACAGCGGTGACTCCGGCTTCACCACCAGCATGATCTGGCAGGCCGGTGGCACGCCGTTCCAGGCCGACGGTGAGAAGGTCACGATCGACCTGCAGGACGACGGCACGAAGAAGTGGACGGGCGTGTGGGACCAGCTCGTCGAGAACCAGCTGGTCTGCACCATCCCCGGCTGGACCGAGGAGTGGTTCAAGGCGCTCGGCGACGGCACCATCGCCAGCATCGCGCTCGGTGCCTGGGCGCCCGGCGTGTTCGAGCAGTCGGTGCCCGACGGTGCGGGCAAGTGGCGCGTCGCACCGATGCCGACGTACGACGGCCAGCCGGCGACCGCCGAGAACGGCGGCAGCACCCAGTCGGTCCTGGAGCAGAGCAAGAACCCCGCGCTGGCGGCGGCGTTCGTACGCTGGCTCAACCACGACGAGGGCATCAAGCCGTTCCTGGAGAGCGGTGGCTTCCCGGCCACGGTCGCGGATCTTCAAGACCCGGCGTTCGTCGACAAGAAGGTCGACTACTTCGGTGGCCAGCAGGTCAACCAGGTGCTCACCGACGCGGCCACCCAGGTGGTCGAGGGCTGGCAGTACCTGCCCTACCAGCTCTACGCCGACACGATCTACGGCGACACCGTCGGCAAGTCCTACCAGACCCACTCCGACCTCAACGGCGGACTGGTCTCCTGGCAGGACGCGCTCGTGAAGTACGGCAACGACCAGGGCTTCAGCGTCAACTGATCCACGACAGACGGGACGGACAGCCGCCGCGCATCGCGCCGCGGTGGTTGTCCGTCCCCTCACGAGAGGTAGGCATGCCCGAGTTCACGATCGGCGAGACCGACTTCCTTCTCGACGGTGAGCCGTTCCGGATCCTCTCCGGCGCGCTGCACTACTTCCGGGTCCACCCCGACCACTGGGCGGACCGGATCGAGAAGGCCAGGCTGATGGGCCTCAACACCATCGAGACGTACGTCCCGTGGAACGCCCACAGCCCCCGTCCGGGCGTCTTCGACACCGACGGCATCCTCGATCTGCCGCGGTTCCTGCGCCTGGTGGGGGAGGCCGGCATGCACGCGATCGTGCGTCCCGGGCCGTTCATCTGCGCGGAGTGGGACAACGGCGGCCTGCCGCCCTGGCTGTTCCGGGAGCCGGGCGTCGGCATCCGCCGCCACGAGCCGCGCTTCCTCGACGCGGTCGAGAAGTATCTCCACCAGGTCCTCGCCCTCGTCCGCCCGCACCAGGTCGACCAGGGCGGACCCGTGCTGCTGGTCCAGGTGGAGAACGAGTACGGCGCCTACGGCGACGACCGGGACTACCTGCAGGCCGTCGCGGACATGATCCGCGGCGCCGGCATCGACGTCCCGCTGGTCACCGTGGACCAGCCCGTCGACGCCATGCTCGCCGCCGGCGGTCTCGACGGGGTGCTGCGTACCAGCTCCTTCGGGTCGGACAGCGCGAACCGCCTCCGCACCCTCCGCGACCACCAGCCGACCGGGCCGCTGATGTGCATGGAGTTCTGGGACGGCTGGTTCGACCACTGGGGAGGCATCCACCACACCACCCCCGTCGAGCAGGCCGCCGCGGAGCTCGACGCCTTGCTCGCGGCCGGCGCCTCGGTCAACGTCTACATGTTCCACGGCGGCACGAACTTCGGCCTGACCAGCGGTGCCAACGACAAGGGCATCTACCGGCCGACGGTGACCTCGTACGACTACGACGCTCCCCTCGACGAGGCCGGGAACCCGACCGCGAAGTACTTCGCGTTCCGCGACGTCATCGCCCGCTATGCGGAGGTGCTGGCCGAGGTCCCGGGCGCGGCCGTTCCCGCCCCCGAGCAGACGGTGGCGTTGGGCGAGCCGGTGCGCCTGTTCGAGGATCCGGCTGCGTGGGGCTCCTGGAGTCGTTGGGAGTCGCCCCCCGTCTTGGACGAGCTGGAGACCGACACGCGTCTGGCTGTCTACCGAACGGAGCTGTCGGGCGACGGCCCGGGCGTCCTCACCCTCGGCGAGGTACGTGACCGGGCAGCCGTCCTCCTCGACGGCGCCCCGGTCGGTATCCTCGAGCGCGAGCACCACGAGCGGGCGATCGCGCTCCCGCGCGCGAGCGGCCGGCTGGAGCTGGTCGTCGAGGACCAGGGCCGGGTCAACTACGGCGCCCGCATCGGTGAGCACAAGGGCCTGGTCGGGCCGGCTCTGCTGGACGGGTTTCCGCTCACGGGCTGGGAGGTCCTGGCCATCGACCTCGACCGGGTGCCACGCCTGTGGGAGTCAGGCCCACCCGACGACGGTGGATCCGGCGTCGGCCCCACCGCGTGGCGCGCACACTTCTCGGCCGAGCCCGACGTCGACGTCTTCCTCGACACCTCCGTCTGGGGCAAGGGCATCGCCTGGGTCAACGGCTTCTGCCTGGGCCGCTACTGGCGCCGCGGGCCGCAGCACACCCTCTTCGTGCCCGGCCCACTGCTGCGGCCCGCCCGCAACGAGCTCGTCGTCCTGGAGCTGGACGTGCTCGCCGATCCGACGGCCCGGTTCGTCGCCGGCCCATCCCTGGGGCCGCTCGAAGACTGAGTCGCGGCCGACGCGTGAGCGGCGGGTTCTTCTGTGTCACGAGACCGTGGCCGCGCGTGTCCGAAGCTCAGTGACGGCGATCGCGGCGGCGCAGCCGGTGATCAGGATGATCGCGGCGATGAAGCCGGTGCGGGCGTCCGCGAAAGCGGCGAATGTGCCGAGGATCGCGATTCCGACGGACTGTCCCACCTGACGCGCGGTGTTGTAGATGCCCGAGGCCAGGCCGGCCGAGCCAGCGCCGAGCGAGGTGCTTGCGCGCTTGTTCAGAGCAGTCGAGTAGACGGCGGTCCCGGCGCCGATGATGAACTGTGCGATCACGAGAACCCTCCAGCCTTCGGCTGTGGTCGCGCCGAGGAGCAGGAGGGTCCCGGCAGCCGCGGCCACGGAGCCGACGAGGATCATCTGGCGGGTTCCCCGTGACAGCAGGTATGGGTTGGCGAACAGACTCGCGAGGACGACGCCGATCGCATAGGAGGCCAGCAGCAGGCCGCCGGTCAAGGCGGAGACGCCCCAGGCGGCTTGGAGGTAGACCGCGAGGAAGAACTGGAGTCCGTAGGCACCGAACTGGAAGGCGAAGCCTCCTGCGACTGCACCGCTCAATCCCGGGCTGCGGAAGACGCCCAGCGGCATCATCGGAGCCCTCGAGCGGTGCTCGACCAGAACGAAGACGGCGAGCAGCGCCACACCGCCCGCGAGGAGCGCCCAGGTGAGCGTCGGGCTCGTGTCGCGGCCGACCTCGATGAGACCCGCGACCAAGGCGACGAGGCCGACTGTTCCGGTGAGCTGCCCTGCCAGGTCGAGGTGAGAGCGATTCTGCCTGGCGCGGGGAAGGTCCGCGGCACCGACGAGGACCGCGGCGGCGATCGCGAACGGCACGGTGAGCCAGAACACCGCCCGCCAGCCTGTCGTATCGGTCAGCAGCCCGCCGAGGAACGGGCCGACGGCCATCCCGGCTCCGCCGAAGACCGTGATCATGTTCACCGCGGTCGAGCGATGTCCGGCGTCCTCGAAGCTCTTGCCGATCAGTGCGAGGACCATCGGAAGCAGGAGCGCAGCGAACACCCCCTGCGCGGCCCGGCAGGCGATGAGCAACCCGATCGACGGGCTGAGAGCGCACGCGACCGAGGCCGCGGCGAAGCCGATCGCGCCGATACGGAACAGCCGCTCCGCACCGAGCCAGTCACCGAGGCTCCCGCCGAGCAGCAACAGCGACGCCAACGGCAGCGTGTACGCATCGACCGCCCATGCGATCCCGCCCTCCGGTGCCTGAAGCTCGTCCGCGATCGTCGGAAGGGCAAGGTTCAGAGCACTGCCGTCCAAGGTGATCACGATCCAGCCCAGATAGATCGCCCAGCCGCGCGCCGACCATGCCGTACGTACCGGTGCGTCGATCAGGGTCACGAGCGCGCCGCTTCGAGCAGAGCCAGCACGCCCTCGACCGCATCGTCGAACACCGAGACATCTTGTGCCGCCCGCGCCAACACGTACGCACCCTGCAAGGTCGCCGCGACCGCCGTCGCCGTCCGAGTCGGGTCAAGACCCGGGGCGAACTCGCCGCTGTCGACGCCGCCGGAGATGACTTCCTCGAGACGGCTGCGAACCCACGCGAACATCTCCTCGACCTGGCCCCGCAGCACAGGGGATTCGACCACGTCCGGGTCCTGCACCAGGCGACCGAACTGGCAGCCCTTGAGGACCTCACGCTCCCGGGTCAGGTATGCCCGAACGTGCGCGACCGCGCTCCCGCCTGAAGCCAGGTCGCCTGCGATCTGAGCCTGCATCTCCTCGGCGTTCCGCTCGATCGCTGCCTGCGCCAGCGCCTCCTTGCCGCGGAAGTGGTGGTACATGCTGCCCTTCCCGGCGCCAGCAACATCCAGGATCTCCCGCGGGCTCGCCGCCCCGTAGCCACGTTCCCACAGCAGTTCGCGAGTCGCCTCGATCAAGTCATCACGTGTACTCACGTGATGCAGTGTACCTACCTGTAGGTACAGAACCGAGTCGGCGTCACCAACAGGTGTCCTCAGACACGGTTGCATGACTGGATCGTGTGCGTGCAAGGCTGGGGGAGTGGCCAACCGACTCGCGTCCGCGACCTCTCCGTACCTGCTCCAGCACGCCGACAACCCGGTGGACTGGTGGGAGTGGGGGAGCGACGCGTTCGAGGAGGCGCGGCGGCGGGACGTACCTGTCCTGCTGTCGGTCGGCTACGCCGCGTGCCACTGGTGCCACGTGATCGTGCGTACGCTCCGAGAGTGGTGATGATCTGAGAAAGTGCAGGTCAGAAACGCCATATTGTGCCGCCCCGGTTCAGTGCTGACCGCTGTTGGTCGCCGAATTCGAGGCTTCGTGTATCACTTCGTGTATCACGCCGGTGCCCCTGCAGTAGGCCATCTCTTCCCTGGGTGAAGCCGTCGGGCGTACCCTTGAAGTATGACCGAATCCGTATCGATCGACGACGACGTGCTGGCGGAGGCCCGCGAGATCGCGGCCGCCGATGGCCGGAGTGTCGGTGCGGTGATCTCGGAGCTCGCTCGACGGTCGTTGACTCCGGTCGGGATCCGCTATGACGACGATCTCCCAGCCTTCGACGTGCCAGCAGGCGCGCCGCGAGTGACGTCGGCTCAGATCGCAGCGGTGCTGGATGACGAGTGAGGGTGGCGCCCTGCTCGACGTGAACGCCTTGGTGGCTCTCGCTTGGCCGAACCACGTCGGCTACGAGGCGGCTCGCAAGTGGTTCATGTCGGCGGCAGCCGATGGGTGGGCCACGACGCCCGTGACGGAGTCGGGGTTCGTGAGGATCTCGTCCAATCGGAAGGCCATGCCGCTCGCGACGACCCCGGAGATCGCGGGGTCGATGCTGGAGCAGCTGACCCAGCACGGTGCCCACGATTTCTGGCCAGACGCCGTTCGGGTGGTCACGGGCGACGCGTTCGGGCTCGCGACCCTGCGTGGCCATCGACAGGTCACCGACGCACACTTGCTGGCGGTGGCTGCTCAGAACAGCGGGCGACTGGTCACCTTCGACACCGGGTTGAAGAGCCTCGGCGACCATGTCGGCGTCGACGTCGAGCTGCTCGGCTGAAGCCTGGACCGCGACCGCAGCCCTACACGAAGTCTGTTGAGCAGGTGTGGAAGGACCTGCAACACTGCCACCTGCGACTTCGTCACCAACCCCGCTCGGCGAAGAGCTTCATGAGGTTTCGCTTGCGTCGGTGCTGAGTAGCCAGGTCGGAGACGTACGCGGCGAACTCCTCCTCGCGCCCGGCTGTTCTCAGCAGTCGGCTGATCCGCTCGATCGTGGCTACGGCGTTGGCGTACGACGAGTTGTTCATCGCGTTGATCTCGCGGGTCACCTCCTCCCGCCATACGGGGATGGCGTCGTCAGGGTGGTCGTCCTCGCGGAGGCGGGCGAGCTCCAGCAGTTGGTCGCGCCGACAGCCGCCCAGGGTGGCCTCGGTCCAGGCATCCTCGACCGCGCCGTCGACGAGCAGGACGGCGACCAAGTTCGAGCGGTCGCGTTGACTGCTCGACTGCCGGCGGAGGTGGGCGAGTGCCTGCTCGTGCCGGACGGGCCATGTGCCCGCGCGCTCGGCGTGCTCCTTCAGTCGGCCGTAGGTCTGCACTCCGGGCGTCTCCTCAAAGGCCTGCCAGACGAGCTCGACCGCCTGTGAGGCGCGGCCGAGCCGGTGGTGCTCCTCGGCTGCGATCTCAACCAGGCGGTAGTCGTGGTAGCCGTGCAGTGACAAGCCCTTGAGTGCCCACTCCAGTGCCTCGTCACGGCGATCGGCCTGCAGCAGTACCTGGGCGATCCGGACGAACTGGTAGGCCGTGGACTGGTCGCGTGCCAGCACGTTGACCACCTCGTCGACGTCGTCAGAGAGCTCTGCGAGGGAAACCATGATGCGGGTCAGGCGAAAGCGATCCGAGGACCAGGTCCTGTCGTCTCCGGGGCCGAGTGCAGGGACGTGCTCCCATTCAGATCGGGCCAGCTGCCGGTACTCGTCAAGTCCCGCGTCACCCAGGATCTCGGTGTAGGTCTCGACGGCGCCGTAGAACACTTCCAGATCGTCGCCGTTGCGCTCGAGCCGGTAGAGGCTACGGGCCAGCGCTACTGGGTCCGGCTGTGCGTCCACGCAGGCGGATCGGTGGAGGTCGCTGATCTGCTCGGCCACTATCGACATCCCGCCGTCCGAGTCATCGATGTAGCCCAGTGAGTCTTGGGCCAGCTGGGCGGCGTATTCGCTCAGCGTCATCACGTCCGCGGCGTGGCCTTCATCCAGCAGTGTCTGCAGCTCGTGGAGCATGGATGTGATGCCGGCGGTGTAGTCGTACGCCTCGCGGTAGCTGACGTAGCCGTCGGTGTCGAAGGCTGCGGCGAGTGCCTGCCGGTAGGACGTGAGGTCGGGTCGCGCGCCGCTGGTGCTCGCGGCAGCCGCCCGTAGCCGTGCGCCGAAGAGTCCGTCTGCGGCGGCTCTTTCCAAAACGAGGTCGACGAGTGCCTGGTGGTCCAGTCCGGTGAGGTAGCCAGCGAGATCGACTTCATCGGCGACCTCGGTGACGTCGTCGGTCACGTCAGGCACGATCTCGCCAGTCGCGACCAGTCCTAACGCGACTACGTGCTTGCAGAACTCGTCGTCGAGGCCGACAGGACAGGTGCAGCTCCACTCCGCATCACCGTGCTGGGCCGAGAGGCGCACCTGGTACGCCGCCGTGCCGTCCACTGTCGCGGTCACCTCATGGTCAGTGACCTGCAACCGTCGTACGTGCCCGTCGAGTGCGTAACTGCGCCCCCGCTCGAACGTGCGCCCTGTGCTCAGCGACTGGAGCTCGCGTCGCGCGAAGGTCCGCTGGAACGTACGACCGGGCTCTTCAAGCACTGGCCGCCACCATGATGTCGCTCACGGTCCTCCAGACTATCCACGCGCGGTCCCGACTGTGGACGCCGCAGCGGGCGCGCCGATTCTCAGGCCGAGACGGTGAGATCGCCGTGGGTGGCGGCTTCGCGGCCGCTGATCTGACGGAAGTAGGTCGAGCCGTCGGCGATCTCGTCGATCAGGACCCACGACCAGAAGCCCGGGCGGCCGGCGACGGCGACATCGCCGGGCTGGAACCGACGACGGTCGGGGAGGCGAGCGACATTACGGTCCTCGTCGTCGACCAGGTTCAGGTCGGCGTCGATGTCGATGTGGATCATGTCGGCCCCTCCCAGCTCGGTTCCTGTTGATGGTGCGGGTTGTCTTCCACAGCGTAGGCGGCGACTGCGATGCTGCCACAGGCTGGGCGCCTACGCCGATCGGCGGCGTCTCTTCGACCGGGGCAGCAGGGCCGCGATGTCGTCCGCCGTGAAATCGTCCTTGGGATGGGCTTCCAATGCAGCTTCGGCCGCGGCCATTCGGCGTTCCTCCCAGGCGAGGAGCTGGTCGAGGCGCCAGCGGTTCGGGTGGATCAGCACCGGTTCGGGGACAAGAGTCCGGTCCTTGAGGTTCTGATACCCCCTGGTCTTGCCCCAGCCGTAGCGCCGCATCACCTCTTGTGCGTCGAGGAAGATGTGGCGCGGGTCTCGGCCTTCGGGCGTGGCCGTCTGGCGATCAGTGGTCGTCGACATCGGCTCTCACCTCCTTCCCGCCGTTCTGTCCGGTGTGCACGAACCGGCGTGCTTCGCCGACGGTGGTGTAGATCCTGCCGGTGTGGCCCAGGCGCCTCCAGCGGACGCCGACCTTGCGGCGCTTCCAGTCGCGGACGGTGCGCTGGGGTGTCTGGATGAGGGTGCAGAACTGTTCGAAGGTGAGCAGTGCGTCGTCGTCCCAGTCCTTGGGGATCGAGATCGGTGCAATGTTGTTCGCGCGTGTGTTCGGGCCCATGCCCTCCCATGATCCGCACGGAGGTTACCTCTTTCGCACCCCCAGGCCGGGGTGAGCAGGGGGGGACCTTGGGGGTACGCCTCGGGGGATGTCAGGGTTTCCGCAGGTCAGCAAGGGGGAGCATGGGCATCCCCCAGATCCCCTAAGTTTTACTTTCGTGGGGTTGCTTACAGGCCGATTCCGGGGCTTGAGAGGCTCTCGGTCCGGCTGGGGGCGGTGTTCGTGCGCAGGGGGTATGTCTGCTGAGGGTGTCTCCATTGGGGTTGCTCACCCTGGGAGAGCAACCTTGCGAGTGGCCGTCGGGGTTGTGGCCCGTGGGTGTTGATGTCGGTGGCGGCGCGCTCGGCGGCATGGGCGGGTCCGAGGTCGGCACGGTCGCGGCTGAACACGTCGATCCATTGTTGGCGGGCGTCGGCCAGGTCGTCGGCGACGAGGTGGGCGATGTTGCGATCTCTGCCGCGGGTCATCGCGACGTAGGCCGCGGCGGCGCCGGTGGTGTGGTCGATCGCGACGTGGCCGGAGTCGACGGTCTCGCCCTGTGCCCCGTATACGGTGGTGGCGTAGGCGAGCTCCACGTGGTCGCGTACGTACTCGGCCGGGATCCTCACCGTTCCGGCTCTGCCGTTGAGCTGCAGGCTGCCGTCGGCGGTTACCCGGCTGACGGTCCAGGTGTCACGGTTGGCTACGCCGAGGTCACGACGGTTGAGCCGCGTGGTGACCCGGTCTCCGTACGTGATCAGCTCGCCACGCCCGGTGACCACGCTGGCGTCCTTTGACGCAGTCCGCCCGAGTCGTTGCTTCGGTGTCGTGGTGGATCGTTGCTCGCGGGCAGCGGCGTTGAGGAGGCTGACCTGTTCGCGGGTGTCGGCCATGACCAGTGCCGTCTTGGTGGCGGCTAGCTCGGCCAGGGCAGCGGTCCGCTCGATCGCGGTCGGGTGCACGACGATGGCCCCGCGCGCGACCAGGTCGTCGAACACCTCGCCGGGGCGTTGGCCGGTGCGCATGCGCAGGCTCAGCGCGCCGTACGTCTTGTCGGTGAAGCGGTGCACGGCGGACAGCTCGAGCACGTTGGTCGGGTGCGCCCGTCGGGCGGCATGGTCGAGGACGCCGCCACGGCCGACCGCGGGCAACTGGTGACGGTCGCCGACGAGCACGACCCGGGCATGGTGTTCGTCGGCGATGGTGATCAGAGCAAGTGCGAGGTCTTGGTCGAGCATTCCGGCTTCATCGACAAGCAGGACGTCGCCGGGCTCCAGGCGGGCGGCCCCGCGGGGCCCGAGTTTCCTGCCGGGGTCGTTGAAGCGCTCGGTGTTCGGGACGCGGCCGAAGCGGCCGTCCTCGTCCCAACGGAAGCCATGCTGGATCGCGAGCCAGTGTGCGGTGCTGGCCTGCGTCTTGATCTCTCGGGAGGCGACACGTGCGGCCTTGAGCGTGGGTGTGACGACCAGCAGTCGATGCCCGATTCGTCTCAAGGCGGCTTCTGCTGCGGCGAGGGTGGTGGTCTTGCCGGCGCCCGCAGCGCCCTCGATGACTACCAGGGGCGCGGTGCCGGCGATAGCGGCGGCCGCTCGTCGCTGGGCCGCGTCGAGCCCTCGAGCATGTCGGGGCGCGTCGAGCCGAACCGGCCGGGGCTGGGATCGGGCGCGGTTGGCGAGTCTGGAGACCAGTGCTTCCTCGACGTGCACCACCCGCTGGGAGGTGAGGGCGCGTACGTGCTCGGGCACGTCGCCGCGGTCGAGCAGGGGAGTGCAGGCTGCGACGGTCCGGCTGGTCAGGTCTTCGGCGAGCTCGCGGCGTACGGTGCCCTCGGCGATGATCCCGACAGCGGCGATGATCTTCTCCACCTCGCCGCGGATGTCAGCGGCGTTCCACGCCGATCGCCTTCCGCCCAGGCGGCTGAGCACGAGGTCGACGACTGCGGCCCGGTCGAGTCTGGCGATCGGGAGCGCCTTGAGGGACACGGGGTGGTCCGGCGGGTCGTAGCCGAGTTCGTGGAGTTCCGCGCGCCACCGTTCCACGAGCGCGACGCCGTCGACCGGGATGTCCTTGTCGGGCCGGTTGTCGGCCCAGGCCCGTCGGTCCCAGCCGCGTCGTAGCGCCGGTCCGGGCGTCTGGCCGGGGTGTTGACGGCGCCACTCGGCTTCGTAGCGGTCGAGGTTGCGGGTGACCTGGGCCGAGCGTTGGCTGAACCGACCGATGTAGGGCTTGATTTCGCGGATCTCACCGTCGGCCTGCAGGGTGTACCCGTAGGCGGCCAGGGTGCGTCGCAGCTCGGGGTCGCAGGCGACCGCGGCGTGACCGATGCCGTTGATCGCCTCGATGCTGTCAACGGTCCCGACCGAATGCAGCCCTCGCCACCGTCCGTTCGTGAAGACGCGGGCATTGATCTGCAGGTGCAGGTGGCGGTGGGGGTCGCCGGCACGAGAGGTGTAGTGCCGGATCACCGCGGCCTCGATCTGGTCGACTGGGACCTGCACCTGACGCCCGCGAGGCCCGACCCTCGTGGTGGAGTGCTGCGCGACCCAGTTGATCACCTCACGTACCGCTCGATCCTGCGCGGCCTCATAGACCTGGGCGATCTGAGGGTGCTCGGCGGCCGCAAGCGACCACGACTTCGGGCCGTTGACAACGACCTCGACGAACCGCAGCCCCTTCTCATCCTTCCTCAGCCGCCCCTTCGCCACGCCGGTGTCGACGTCGTACCCGGCGACCCACCGCTTGTACGTCTCACCATCCATGTTGCCTGCCGCAATCACTGCCGGTTCATCATGTTCATCGACGTTGACGACGTATCTGGCCGCGACACCAGATCCTTCGGCGAGGTAGTAGTCGTCGGCCCGTGAGTGGTCGGCTTCGACATACGCCCGCGCCGCGGCCGCCGCGCCGCGATAGAACTTCACGCCACCGTGCATGTCTCTCGTCACCGCCCGTCACACCTCGTCAAACCGCTCTGAAATGACGCTCGGCCCGCCCAGGTGAGCGGACCGTTCTACGGACCTTCGTAGCATGCGTGCCGACCGCATTGAAGAGTTGAGTAGCTGCCCGCGAGGTTAGGGTTCAGGGGTCGGTAGTCGTCGTAACGGGTCGGCAAGCATGGGCGCGAGTTGCGGTTCGGCAACCCGCTCTAAAAAGGACTTGTCGCACGGGCTGTATGTGGCGTCGAGACCCATGTAGTCGGGGTGGAAGGTTGTAGGGTATCGCCGCTCGATCTGACCTGCGCCCTGTCGGCTCGCTGTCAGCGGGTTTCATGGCCCGTAGGGCGGGAAGCGGTCCCGTGGGAAGAGTTGGTGATGGCTGTCGACGGAATTATGCGGTTGAACTGCGAAAACGTGATGGGCGTCGTTGTTGTCAGCTGTCTGGAGTGACTCTCGACCGGACAGTAGCCGGACAGTAGGGGTGAGCCCGTCGCGGTCTGGGATTCATGTGCCTGTGGTGAAGCGATGTCCCGTGCAGCCCGAGCGCTGGAGGACCGCTTGCTATGAATCGGGTGCACGATGCCCCGGAGCATCAGGTCGAGCCCGAGCTCGAACTGCGCCTCCGCGTTTGACTGGCCGTAGTGCCATACCTGCCTGCCGGCATCGGTGCCTTCCCGCTCGGTGAGCGCACCGCCATACGGCGGGGCACCCGGTGCCACTACTGACGCGGGCGCCCTGGTTGCACACGTCGGTAGCGCGGAGGATGCTGGAAACCATGCCAACGCACGCAGAGCCGGAGGCCGATGAACGGCGGCGCTGCTGGTGCTGCGATAACGAGTTCCGTGCCGAGGAGGTCGTCCATCTGGGCGCGCACCCCGAGGTCTCGATCTGCTTCGACTGCGCCCGGTGGGGTACGTCGCCGGGCGGTGCTCCGTGCCGACGCAGGTCGTCGCGGGATCCGGGCGGGTTTACGTCGAATCCCGGCGCAGATGCGGGCCGCCGTGGTCGGCCGTGGCTGGCATGATCGCCGAGTGATTGGCCCGATCCTACGGTGGATCGACCGACGACTGCCGTGATGCGCCCGCGGCGACTCGTGGTTTGAGCGTGTGCCCCACTCAGGCATCGCTCGGGTGAGGCCTCATCCGGCGAGTTGGTTGCTGTCAGTCGCCGCAGATGGCCTCGAGGCGCTGCCGGTCGTTCACGGCGATCCGGCCGCGTCCGAGGGAGATCAGCCCGCGGTCGGCGAGCTCGCCGAGGACCTTGGTGGTTGTCTCGCGTGAGGTGGCGGCGAGGGCAGCCAGTTGCTCATGGGTGAGCTTGACCTGCTGTCCTCGGCCGAGCGGTGTGGCGTGGCCCTCGGACAAGGTGAGGAGGGTGGTGGCGAGGCGTTGTGGCACGGACTTGAAGACGGCGTCGGAGAGCCGCTGTTCGAGGTCGCCGAGTCGGCGTCCCAGGGTCTCGGAGATGCGGGCGGCGATGCGTTGGTCGCCGAGCAGGAGCTTTTGGACGTCGGCCTTGGTCATGACGCAGACCACGACGTCCTCCATCGCCTCGGCGAAGTTGTCGTGCATCTGCTGGCCGACGATGATCATCTCTCCGAAGATGGTTCCCGGCTCGACGATGGCGGTCGTGAGGGCACGGCCGTCGGCAGAGACCCGGAAGATCCTGATTCGGCCTTGTTTGAGGATGAAGAGTGTCTCGGCGGGCTGGTGGGGCGTGTAGATGAGGGAGCCCCGCTTGAACGTCCGCATCGGTGCGGCCCGCGCCATGGCGTCCATCTCCGCGGCGTCGAGGTCGCAGAAGATGTCGACCTCGGCCATGCACCAGAGCCGGTCGGGCCGGTCGGGGTTGTTGGCTGCGCGTTCGATGTCCACATCTTCCTCTCGTCGGCCCGGCGACCAGGGTCTGGCGCCGCCTGCCAGATCTGCCGGGTTGGCGATGTTGAGGCAGGAAGGGGGCTCGGGAGTCATCGTGCCAGCCTTTCGTGCTTGGTTCCTCTGGTGGGTGAGCCGGTCCCTCTCGGGAGAGGTGGCCCGGCTCACCGGTTTGTGACGATCAGGCGTTGACGGTCGTCTTGGTGCTCGTCCGGAGACTGAGTGCGTAGAGAACGCCGAGGATGATCCCGAAGACCAGGTGCTCGGGGATGAAGACGTTCGTGCCGGCCATCTCGGCCATGTCGCTGATCGGGTTCATGCCCTTCATGTCGCCTTCGCCCAGCGCGTCGACACCGAAGATGCCTGCGGCTACGGGCAGGCTCACGAATGCGCTGATCAGGTAGACGATGAAGCCGTAGACGAGGCCGGCGATGCCGAGCAGTGCGACGGAGACCTGCTTCAGCCATGTGGCCGCGGCACCGAACAGGGCGCCGTACATGGCTCCGGTCATCATGTGGATGATCAGGCCGAGGATTGCCGGGCCTGCCGAGATCTCGAACGATCCCGCCCCGTTCATGGCGCCCGTCATCGACTCCATCATGGCTTTCGGGTCGACGAACAGCGTGGCGATGTGGTGCAGAGGGGTGAAGAAACCCGTGTCCTTGATCAGCGACGCGATCATCGCGTACATCCCCATGACGATCGAGGCCACGACACCGGCGCCGGCGCCGTAGGCGGCGCCCTTGGCCAGGCTGGGACTGGTGGTGCTCATCTGCTTGCTCCTTCTTGTGTCGGCAGTGATGGCACCGAGTCTTGTGGCGCATGCAGGGTCGTGTCGGTGAGCGTGCTTACAGTCCGGAGCAGCACATCCGTTGGAAGATGGGGCCATGTCGCCCGCATCTCAGCAGCCCGCCGACGAGGACAGGCTCGCATGGAGCAAATGGCCGCAGGCCTGCTGGCTGATCGCGTGCGGCCGCACTCGTCGCCCTGCGCTCCGGGTCGCTCTCGTCGTCGGCGCCCTGCTTTCGCTGGTCAACCAGAGCGACGCGATCCTGCACCGCGCGTTCTCCTGGGAACTCGCCGTGCGCATTGCAGCGAACTTCGCCATCCCGACGTGGTGTCGAGCATCGGGTTCCTGAGTGCCTACCGTCGCGAGCCTCCCCGAATCCCTACTGAAGGAGCATAGGCGTGACCGAAGTCGTGTCCCGGGTGCTACTGGACCTGGAACTACGTACGCCGGCGGGCGAACCGGTGTCGCTCGGCGACCACCTCACCGCGTCGTTGACCGTGGTGCAGTTCGTCCGCTACTTCGGCTGCCTGCCGTGCCAGGAGTGGCTGGTCGAGGTCGACCGGACCGCTACCGCAGAGAAGCTCGGTGCCTTTGCGGTCGGTGGTTCCGCGGACTATCAGGCCACGTGGCTGCGGGAGGAACGAGGCGTACGCATGCCGTTGCTGCTCGACCCCGAGCACCGTCTCCGCGACCACGTCGATGCGGTCAAACCGCTGGGCTGGCGGCTGGCGGATCCGCGCGGTGCGGCCGCCTATGTGCGTTCGTTGCGGCACGGGTTCAAGCCGCAGGCAATCACCCGAGACACCGTTCGCAGTCCCGGGGTGGTGATCCTCGACAGTGACGGCGAGGTGCGGTGGAGCTACATCGGCAACCGGATCGGTGACTATCCGCCGATCAACCAGGTGCTCGACGCGGCATCCCGGCTGTGACCATCAGACCGTGTGCGTGCTCTACGCGCGTCGCTCGCTCTCTGCGCGGATCGCGTCGAGGGACTTCGCTACGGCGGCGACCCAGCTGCGGGCGACCAGGTCGCCCCAGAGACCGCCGAGTCGCCACTGGTCGGTGGCGAGTTCCCCGGTGTAGGTGAGTCGGGTGCCGCTCTCGGTGGGTTCGAAGACGAAGGTCTCGGCGACGTGAGGTACTGGGCCACGCATGAGCTGGAACCCGATGCAGTCGGGCTCCTCGAGCACCACGGTCTCCACGGTGGTGGCGGTCAGCCCGAGCCCGACGGGGGTGTGGTGAGCGACGATCAGCGCCCGGCCCTCTCGGGCCAGGATCTCCACCTTCTCCTCCATTGCCCGTGGACGACGCTCGGCATAGGGCGCCGCGGCGACGGCGAAGACCGTCTCCCGGGGCGCGGCGATGTCGAGCGTGATCGGGCCGAGCGGGCGGGTGCGGCGGCCGACTCCCAGGTCGATGGTGATGCGACCGGTGACGACTCCGACGTACGCACCGGCGGCGGCCAGGGCGGCGCCGGAGCCGGCGGCCAACAGGGCGGCTTTGTTCATGCGCGCCCTGTTCATGCCGGCTTCTCCGCGACGATGAGCACGTAGCCGAGGGTACCGGCCTCGATGGCGTCCTGGACGGCGGTGAAGACCGGTTTGACCTGGTCGAAGTCGAGGCCGAGCCGTTCGGCCTCGGCGCGCCGGTAGATCCGGAGAAGCTCGATGCGGGCGGCTGCCTGCACCACGGTCCGGACCAACGCCTCGGGGTGCTCCTCGACCGTGGTGACCCGGAGACCGGCCGCGGTGATCAAGTCGGCGTACTCGGCGGTGGGGCGGGCGTCGGCGACGCAGGCGACCCAGGCGCTGAGACCGGTGAGGATCTCCGGGAGCCGGTCATGGTGGGCGGTGACGTCGGTGATGCCGGTCCTGCCGCCCGGGCGCAGCACGCGGGTCCGGCGATCGCGGTGGGCTTGTCGGGGAAGGTGCACAGGGCGCATTCGCACATCACCACGTCCCAACCGCCATTGGCCAGGGGCAGCGACTCGGCGTCGCCGTGGTGGAACCGGGCGGTGAGCCCGGCAGCCTCGGCGGTGGCGCGAGCACGGTCGAGGCTGCGCTCGGACAGGTCGACGCCGTCGACGCTGAGGCCGTACTCGTCCGCGGCCAGCAGGCTGGTGGTCCCGATGCCGCAGGCGACATCGACCAATCGGTCGCCGGGCCGTACCGAGAGCGCGTCGAGCAGTCGCCGGGTCAGTCGTCGTCCGCCCGGGTGGTAGGAGTCGCCCAGCAGGAGCGCGGCCAGGTCGGAGGAGTAGCCGGCGGCGCAGCAGCTCTTGAGCTCGTCGGTGTCGATGGTCCCGTCGGCGAGCCAGGTGCGGACCGGGCCAGTGGGGCGATCCGCGGGGCGGGTCATCGGCTCGCCTTCCGGCTGCCGTACGGCGTCGGGGTCAGTAGCGGGGCGAGCTCGACGGCGTTGGGGACCGCGATGCCGCTCATCTCGGTGCGGACCTGCTCGCGGTAGCCGACGGAGTTGTAGGCGCAGAACGGGATCAGGCGTCCGTCGGGCGTGATCTCCTCGACGCAGCACTTCATCAGCTGACGTACGTTGAGGGTGTAGGGGTCGAGGAAGTCCTGCACCACGATCATGAACGCGTTCTCGGTGATGTCGGCCAGTGCCTCGGGGAGATTGACGCCGCAGGCGTCGACGCAGTCGAGCGCCTCGGCGACCTGGCGCAGTCGGGTGTCGTTGGTCGCCGTCCCGATGAAGGCGGAGGCGCTCCACAGCTTCTCGAGCGCTTCGCGAATCGAGGGGTCGGGGATGACGCGGTTGGCGACGTAGTCGAGATGGTCCTCCACGGTGAGCAGCCGGGGGATCGGCACCAGCCCGAAGTCGGGGTCGTCGGGATGACCCTGGGTGAGCAGGTACGTGATCGAGCGGCAGGTGGGCGCACAACACGGCACCGGGAAGAAGTCATCGGTGCGGAACCACTGCGGGAGCTGCTCGGCGATCGCGTGCAGCACGTCCGAGTTCGTCAACCGGGTGAGCGGGTCGAACTCCACATGCCGGCCCGAATGGGTCACGGGCTGGAAGGCGACCGAGCGGACCGCGGGGTGGACCAGCCCGGTGCGGATGATCGGCCCGATCTCGTGCTCGTTGAGGCCCTTCTCCACCGCAGCTACCAGCGTGACGGTCAACCCGGCCTCGGCGCAGTTGTCCAGCGCCCGCTGCTTGATCGTGCGCAAGTCGCGGCCGCGCAGTGCCAGATGTGTCTCGGCGTCGAGACCGTCGAACTGGAGGTACACATTGACGCTCTTACCCGGGCGGTTGCGCGCCCCGAGCTCCTGGGCGAAGGCTCTGTCCGAGGCCAGGCGTACGCCGTTGGTGTTCAGGTTCACCGCCCCGATCGGCCGCTGCTGTGCCAGGTCGACCATGGCCAGGATGTCGGGGTGGATGGTCGGCTCACCACCCGAGAGCATCACCACCTCCGGTTCCCCCTCGGCGGCGACGAACGCGTCGAGCATCGTGGCGCATTGGTCGACAGTGATCGAGTAGCCGTCTGGCCCGTTGGCCCGAGGGCTGCCGGAGTCCGCGAAGCAGATCGGGCAGTCCAGGTTGCACCCGGTGTTGACCTCGATGATCCCCAGGCAGGCGTGCTGCTTGTGCTCGGGACACAAGCCGCAGTCGCTGGGGCACCCGTCGACCACCTCGGTCTGGGTCTGCAGCGGTCGGGTGCCCGGCTTGTTGAACCGCTGAGCCGCGACGTACATGTCCGCATCGCCGTAGACCCGGGCCTCGAACACACCATGCTCGGAGCAACGTTTGCGCAGGTAGACCGCCCCATCGCGGGCGTTCACCTCCGCGTCGACCGTCTGCTTGCACACCGGACAGATCGACCGCGTCAGCTCCAGGAAGACCTCGTCGCGATCACGGGATGTCGTCATGGGAGCGACGCTACGCCCGGTCGCGCGACGACAACGTGTGCTCGCTTACAGTCAGGGAAGTCGCTTTGAATCAGGCGCCGAGGGCGCCTGGGTTGCCATGCGCGAAATGGGTCGCCGCGCATCCATTCCGTGCCGCAGGCCTCGCGCTCGACGGCGATGTTGCCGTCGGTCCGATCGCGAGGGCGCTCGATCTCACTGCAGGGGGCACTTCATGCACGCTCCTGAGGCATGTCCGAGTGGTCACACCCCAGCTTACCTTCACGTAACGGTAGGGTTGGCGGTCGCCTTGTGGCGCTCGACCTCTGTGCTGAGCTCGGCGGCGAACTCCTCGGCGATCGTCAACTGCCGCCGCACGGCCTCGACCCGGGCATTGGCGGCCTCGTGGAACATCTCGAGTCGGCCGACGAGATCGGCGCGGGCCTCGGGGTCGGGGCCGGCCTCGATGGCGTCGAGCACACTGAGGAGATCCTTGGATTCCTCCAGGCTGAACTCCAGCGGCTTCATCCGCTTGATCAACTGCAGTCGGGCGACGTTCTCCTCGGTGTAGAGCCGGAAACCGCCGGTCGAGCGTGCCGAGGGGACGACCAGTCCCATCTCCTCGTAGTAGCGGATCGTCCTGAGGCTCAAGCCCGTCTGCTCGGCGACCTCGCCGATCTGCATGTGCCGCTGTGTCATGGACCGTCCCAACCTGGTTGGCCGTATCGGCCGAGTCTATCCGGGGTTCATCGGTGCCCCCGCGTGGTCAAGGTCACTGCCGAGAGCAAGTTCTCGATGTCAACTCTACCCTTCCGTAAGGGTAGAGTGCGGGGTGTGGCCCGAGTGTGTTACGCACGCCATCGGGCCGCACCAACAGACTTTCCTGGGGTCGGAATCGACGCCGCAGGCGCATCGTCGCGCCCGGAGCCACGATTCGACCAATTCGCCCCCTTCGTCACTGCTTGGAGTCGCCTTGTCCACCCATGCCGTCTCGCCGCCCGTAGGCGCGTCCAAGGACTCGGTACGCGCCGTCCTGAGGAGCCCTTCGCTGCTGCGCCGCGAGGTCATCGCCGGCCTCGTCGTCGCACTCGCGCTGATCCCCGAGGCGATCTCCTTCTCCATCCTGGCCGGCGTCGACCCTCGCCTGGGCCTGTTCGCGTCGTTCACCATGGCCGTCTCGATCGCCTTCCTCGGCGGCCGCCCGGCGATGATCTCCGCAGCCACCGGCGCAGTCGCGCTGGTTGTTGCCCCGGTCGCACTCAACTACGGTGTCGACTACCTCGTCGCCACCGTCATCCTGGCCGGCGTGTTCCAGGTCATCCTGGGCGTCGCCGGTGCGGCTCGGCTGATGCGGTTCATCCCGCGCTCGGTGATGGTCGGCTTCGTCAACGCGCTCGCGATCCTCATCTTCGAGGCCCAGATCCACCACATGGTGCACGTGCCGTGGATGGTCTACCTCTTCATCGCCGTCGGCCTCGGCATCATCGTCGCAACCCCGAAGATCACCAAGATCGTCCCCGGCCCGCTGGTCGCCATCGTGGTCCTCACCGGCGCCGCGCTTGTCGGCGGCTTCGACCTGCCGAACGTGAGCGACCAGGGAGACCTGCCCAACAGCCTCCCCGCCCGCTTCTTCCCGAACGTTCCGCTGACGTTCGAGACCTTCCAGATCATCGCCCCGTACGCCCTCGCGATGGCCCTGGTCGGCCTGCTCGAGTCACTGCTGACAGCCAAGCTCGTCGACGACATCACCGACACCCACTCCAACAAGACGCGCGAGGCCTGGGGCCAGGGCGCCGCCAACGTCATCACCGGCTTCTTCGGCGGCATGGGTGGCTGCGCCATGATCGGTCAGACGATGATCAACGTGAAGGCCTCCGGCGCCCGTACGCGCGTCTCGACGTTCATGGCCGGCGTGCTCCTCCTCGTCCTGGTCGTCGGCCTCGGCGACATCGTCGGCCAGATCCCGATGGCAGCACTGGTCGCGGTGATGATCATCGTCTCGGTCGGCACCTTCGACTGGCACTCACTGCGGATGATCCGCACCATGCCCAAGTCCGAGACCACCGTGATGGTCACCACCGTGGTCGTCGTCGTCGCCACCCACAACCTCGCCATCGGCGTCGCGGTCGGCGTGCTGGTCGCGATGGTGCTCTTCGCCCGCCGCGTGGCCCACCTGGTCAACGTCGAGCGTGAGCTGATCGAGCGCCCCGACGGCAGCACCTACGCCCACTACACGGTCACCGGCGAGCTCTTCTTCGCCTCCAGCAACGACCTCTACTCCC
The DNA here is from genome assembly GCF_000960475.2 of Nocardioides luteus. Classification (GTDB taxonomy): domain Bacteria; phylum Actinomycetota; class Actinomycetes; order Propionibacteriales; family Nocardioidaceae; genus Nocardioides; species Nocardioides luteus_A. The sequence continues at coordinate 150,871 of NZ_JZDQ02000005.1, forward strand.
AGTTCGAGTACGCCGACGACCCCGACGAGATCCTCGTCGACCTGACCCACTCCCACATCTGGGACGCCTCCACCGTCGCCGCACTCGACGGCGTCACCAACAAGTACGCCCACAAAGGCAAACAGGTCGAGATCATCGGCCTCAACGACCCCAGCGCACACATCCACGGCAGACTCACCGGACAGCTCGCCTCCCACTGAGTCGCGACCAGGGATCGCTTTTGTGCGGACGGTCCGCTCATACTCTGTAAACGGCTCTTCATGATCCGGGGTTTAGTTGCGGTTTTTATATGATGGTTGCGGTCTGTACGGTGGGCTGTCCTTCGTTGTGTTCGGGGTCAGGCCCTGACGCCATGCCCGCCACAGGGTGTCGACTCGTCATCAGCCGGCTCTCGAACGAGGGTCGCGCGGCCGAGCGGTTGCAGCGTGCGGCGAGACAGCTGGGACGTGCCCCGGACCTTGACCGCGTACTCGCCTTCCTGGCCGGCTCCAATTGCGGAGTCGCGGCCTGCGAGGGCCTGCAAGGCGACCGCCGGAGCGGGTCCGCCAATGCTGCGGGACGAAGGGAATCGCCGGGACCCGGGCTGATCCGCTGCCAGCCGCACGGGCGGCGGCGATGGCCGGCGCGGAGAGGAGCAGGGCAGTAGCGGCGACGCAGATGCCTGTGATCAGCACACCGACGGACGGCGTCAACAGCACCATCGCGCCTCCGGCCAGGAGCGGGCCGAGGAACTGCCCACCGAGGAGGAAGCTGTTGGCAACACCGACATAACCGGCGCGTTCGTGTTGGCCCGCCCTCTGGGACGCGTACAACAGCAGCGACTGAGCCAACGCCGCGAAGCAGAAGCCCTGGATGAATCGCAGCGGCACCAGCGCCGGCAGCCAGCCCACAGCCGCCTGGGCGAGCACCGTCACCGCAGTGATCCCGCTCGCGATGACGAGCGTGCGCAGCGGGAGGCCGGTCCTGTCGTTGACCCTGCCCCACCACAGGGAGCCGACCAGAGTGCCACCCCACATCACCGCATGGAGTCCGCCCACCCACGGCCCGGCTTGCTGGGGCTCAGCCACCAGCTCGGTGACGAAGCCGGCATAGATCGGGATCAGCCCATAGACGCCGAAGAAGGCCAGGAAACCTCCGGCCAGCGGGATCCAACCGATCCGGGCGCCTACCGATACGAGGCCGGCACGTACAGGTTCTGCCCCCGCCGGCGACCGCCGCGCATCGTGGGGGTTTCGTAGCCGAACCACGCAGACGGCGCCGAGCAGCAGTGCCGCGAGGGCGATCCCGATCAGCAGCGGTCGGAGGTCTCCCGTCGCCACCAGCATGCCGCCCGCGACCGGCCCGGCCAGAGCACCGGCGGCGGTGGCGCTGTAGGAGCGGCCCAATGCGCGCCCGCGACTGCCCTCGGAGGCAGCCGATCCCACGTACGCAGCGGCAGCCTCGACCACGCCTCCGAACGTGCCTTGCACGATCCGTGCGGCCAGCAGGCCGAGTGGGCTGCCGGCAGCGGCCATCAGCGCCATCGCCAGGCACAGGCCCAGGAGGGCGCGGACCACCATCCACTTGGGACCGATGCGGTCACCCAGTCGGCCCCACAACGGCGTGGTGATCGCCAGCGGGAGGGCGGGGGCCGCGATCGCGGCCCCCGCCCAGACCCCGACGGTGGCATCGGAGGCACCGAGTGAGGCCATGTACAGCGGCATGATCGGCACCAGCGCCATCAACCCGGCGGTGTTGACGAACTGGGAGATCCACAGCAGACCCATGTCCGTCCGCCGCAGGACTGGTTGCTCTCTCATGCCCGGGTGGAGACATCCAGTCGCTGACCTGCCACCCCGCCAACCGTGGAGACCATCTCGAGCCACTGGTCGTCATAGACCAGATCGAGATACCTCTCCCCGCGGTCCGGCAGCACGGTCAGGATGCGACTCCCGACCGGTGTGGTCGGCAGGAACTGGGTGATGGCTGCGATCACCGCCCCCGAGGATCCGCCACCGAGGACACCCTCGGTGGCAACCAGATGTCGGCAGCCCAGCGCAGCTCGGGCATCGTCGACGTGGACCACATGGTCGATCTCCCCGCGGCTGAGCAGCTCCGGCACGCGGCTCGCTCCGTAGCCAGGAATCTCACGCGGCGCCGCAGGCGTGCCGAAGATGACCGACCCGACGGCATCGACAGCCACCACCTGCATCGCGGAATACCGCTCCCGAAGCCGCCTGGCCAGTCCCAGGATCGAACCGGTGGTGGAGACCGCCGCCACCAGGTAGTCCACCGGGGTCTGGATCGCGTCGAGGACCTCGCGGCCGCTGGTCTCGTAGTAGGCGCGCCAGTTGAGATCGTTGGCGTACTGGTTGACCCACACACTGTCCGGGCTGGATTCCGCCAGTTCCCTGGCACGCCGGACCCGGGTCTGCAGATAACCGCCACTCTCGTCACGCTCGGTCACCAGGTCCACCTCGGCACCTACTGCCCTCAGTAGCCGAAGGTTGGTCGAGGTGGTCTTCGGGTCGACCACCGCGGTGAACGCCAGCCCGTGGAGTCCGGCCATCGTCGCCAGGGCGACACCGAGATTCCCCGAGGTGCTCTCGACGAGCCGCATCCCAGGTCGCAGGTCGCCGGAGGCAAGTCCGGATTCGATGATGAAGCGCGCCGGCCTGTCCTTCATGCTCCCTGCGGGGTTGAGCATCTCGAGCTTCGCAATCACCTCGCGGTCGGGGTCCGGGAAGCAACGTCCCAGCCGGAGCAACGGCGTATCGCCGACGCACGTCGTCAGGGAGTCGTGGATGTTTTCGGGCATGCCAAAGTTCCTTCGTTCATGAAGTCGAAAAGTGCTGGAGGAGGAATAGAAGGGTGTCGCCAGGACCCCTGGCTCCTAGACCTGCTGCACTCCGAGTTCGCGAACGAGATGAGGCGTGCTCCGTGGCTGACCCACAGGCCCTTGGGACCGGATGAGTCCCTCGGGACGCGGGAGGACCCACAGGCAGCCCAGCGCAGGCACCAATGCTGAGGCTGTGACTCCGAGACGCGACTGGGTGACCTCGCCGCACTCCACCTCGTCATGGGGATGGTCGACCGTCAGCACATCCACGACATCGGCGGCTGAGGGTGTCGACGACTCTGTCACCGACTCGACAACACCATGGCCGGAATCACCGTGGTGTCCGCTGTGCATGCTCAGCAGGTGCACCGCGAACACGATTGCGGCCACCAAGGCCACCACCACACGCGGACGGCCCCCGGAGAACGGGAAGCGACGAAAACGGTGAGAGAACACCGCGTTGGCTCCCGAGACCATACGCCCCCTTGCGTCGTCATCCTCAACAGTCCGGCGCGGCTCAAGTTAGCAGCCGATCCTGAAGAAACCCTGACACCACGATGTGTCCTATCGTGGCGTCTACGACGGCGAGCAGCTCATGCGGGGCACAACCTCGACATGTCATCAAGGACACACACCACCGTGCCGTTCTTCCAGATTTGGCCGGTCGGGGTCGACCTCCCGATCTCAAGTCCCTGACAGGCTGCACCCATCGACCACGGTTACCGATGATGATCCCGTCGGGGTCCACATGCGGAGATGTGAGCGGCGATCTGTCAGGATCGCGGTGTGGGTGATCTGCATGCCGGCATCGGCCTGCGGCTTGCGCGCGGTGTCGTCACCGCCGTCGTGGCCGTGGGAATCGGTGTGCTTTGCCACGTCTGGGCCGGCGGGCTGTTGCCCTCCGTGCCCTGGTTGGTCGCCGTCTTCGCGGGGGTTGCGGTCGTCACCATCGCTGCGATGGGGATTCCGGTCGGCGCGCTCCGAGCGATGGTGTTGGTCGGCGGGGGCCAGTTCGTGACTCACGCGATGCTCACCGCGCTCGCCGGTCACAGTGGTGACCACGAGCATCATCATTCGCCGGCGGACGTGGTCGTTGGCTCCGTTCAGGCTACCGACGCATCCGGAGTCGGCAGGCAGGGCTCGCTCTATGACCTGTCGATGACGCCGACACCCCGGGGACTGCGCCGCATTGGCTCTCGCGCATCATCGAGGACTTCACAGGACCGCATCTGGCGATGGCGCTAGGACATCTTCTAGGTGCATTGCTCGTGGCGTGGTGGCTCGCGCAGGGGGAGAAGGCGCTGTGGCGGCTCGTCCTGCTGGTGGCCGCAGTCGCTGTCGGAGGTCTCGGCGCGCTGATAGCGCGCAGCAACCTCTCGCCGATCGAGACACGATTCCCCGCTGCGCCTGCGGCTCTGCCGACCCGACCACGCCTCCACCTGGCACCTCTGACCGGCGGCGTGGCCCGTCGTGGTCCGCCTGTCGTCGTGATCTGACCCTCCCCCCTCGTCCGGTTGCGGACGAGTGCTCGCCGCGCCGGGTGCACGCCATGCGACCTCTCGCGGCGCACGCGAGCGACCCTTCGGACACGACTCACGAGAGAGGCACCCATGCCTTCGTTCCACCGCCCCTTCGGGCGAATCAGCGCCACCGCCGCTGTGACCTTCACGCTCGCCCTCGTCCTCGCCGCGTGCGGGAGCACCGGTGAGGATGCCGCGCCAACCGCAGAACCGAGCGACGCGACGACGTCGGTGACCCCTTCGGCGGCCACCTCGTCCGGCGCGCTGGCCGGCACTGCGCCCGAGTCAACCGATCGCGGGCCGCTCCTCACGGTCACGATCAACGGGGAGGAGGTATCGCCCAACGTCGAGGAATTCGAGCTCGGCACCGGAGAGAAGCTCTTGGTCGAGGTCGACTCCGACCGGGCCGGAGAGTTGCACGTCCACTCCGCCCCGGAGCAGTTCATCGAGTTCGCCGCCGGGACCACCAACACCGAGATCGTCGTGAACACGCCAGGCACCGTCGAGGTCGAGGATCACGAGACCAGCGCTGTCGTCGCCATCATCGAGGTCCGCTGACGTGTTCCCACTGATCCTGCCCATGCACGGCCTGGGCGGGGGAGCAGACCTACCCATCCCCGCATCCTTCGCGATAGCGGGCGGCACCGCCGCCCTCGCGCTGTCCTTCGTCGTTCTGCTCCTGGCGTGGCGTACACCGCGGTTCGCGACCCCCGGCGGAGAACGAGCCATCCCCTTCGAACTCGCCGCGATCCTCGATAGTCGCAGCTGGACCCTGAGTGTCCGTGTGCTGGGGATGGTGTTCTTCGGCTTCATGCTCTGGCCCGCGCTATTCGGTCCGGACTTGCTGAACAACCCCACCTTCGGCGTGGTCTACGTCTGGCTCTGGGTCGGGGTCGTCCCGGCCTCTCTGCTGTTCGGGCGCTTCTACCGCGCCGTCAGCCCGGCATGCACGGTGCACCTCGTGCTCTCCAAGGCTGCTGGACGACAACCCTCCGAAGGCACGCGCCACTACCCGGCCTGGCTGGGCTACTGGCCCGCAGCGGTCGGGCTGTTCGCCTTCGTCTGGCTCGAGCTCGTCTCTCCCCAAGCGACCTACCTGGGTCCGGTACGTACCTGGTTCGCGTTCTACCTGGCGGCGATGCTGCTCGGCGGCGTGATCTTCGGTGAGCGATGGCTCGAGCGCGCCGACCCGTTCGAGGTCTACTCCACCCTCCTGGCCCACCTCTCACCATGGGCGCGCAACGACCAAGGCGACCTGGTCTGGATCAGTCCATTGCGTCACCTCGCCCGCGTCCCGGGCGAACCCGGACTCGTGGCCACGGTCGCCGTTCTTCTCGGGAGCACCGCCTACGACAGTTGGCGCGAGAGCGTGACCTGGATCCGGTTCGTCCAGTCCGGCGGCATCGATCAGACCGTATTGGGGACGGCCGGGCTCCTGACGGCGGTCACCGTGGTGGGAGTCGTCTTCATGGCGGCGTCGATGGCAACAGGGGTCGATGACGGCGCCGATCGCCGTCGGGTCCCACGTCAGCTTGCGCACTCCATCGTCCCGATCGTCGTCGGCTACATGGTGGCGCACTACCTGAGCTTCTTCGTACAGGTCGGCTCACAGACTCTGATCCAGATCAGCGACCCGATCGGAACCGGGGCGAATCTGTTCGGCACGGCGGACTGGGAGGTCAACTATTGGTTCTCCCAGCACGCGACGCTCCTGGCCTCGACCAAGGTGGTTGCCATCGTCAGCGGTCACGTGCTCGGTGTCATCGCCGCCCATGACCGTGCCCTGGAGATCCTCCCTCGACGACACCAGGTCGCCGGCCAGCTGCCGCTGCTCTTCACGATGGTGCTCTACACCTACATGGGCCTCTACCTGCTCTTCGGAGCCTGACATGAGCCCAGCCCCTGACGCCGGACTTTCGACCCGACCCCCACAAGGCGTCTCGACATGCTTGCCCGATCCCTGCAGCAGATGGCCGGTCGTCGCCGCCATCGGCGCGGTGCTCGTCTTCGTCGCGGCCCCTGCCCGCGCAAACGGCATTGGCAGCGACACGTTCGCGCGTCGCGTAACACCGGTTGGACCGGCGTACTGCGATGGAACGCGCGGGGCTGGAGTTCCTGGAGACCTTCGACGGCCTGGCGAACCGGAGCGAGCCGGCCTGCGGACCGGTCGCGTACATCGTCACGTGCGGCGGCGCCGCGCGTCTGCCGGAATGACACCAACAAGTTCCATCACGGACACCGCTGGGCTAGACGCGTCCGCCAACATCAGAGACTCAACGGCTTCGTCTTACTCCACGGCAGAAGAGAAGTCGAGGACCACCGCCGATGACAACGACCCGATCGACTGACGACAGAGACTCAGATACCCGGGCAGGTATGCCCGTTTGGGTCCATTTGATGACGATAAGTCCCGCATGGTGGACAGGGTGGCATGACTTACCTCACGTCTTGCGGTCAGAATCGGTGTCGACAATTCGCCCTGGCGCCAGACCTCTGGACGTCAGAGCGAGGGCCCCTTTTGGATTTGGCAACAACTCGGCCACATCGTGGTTGGCATGTTCGGTTCTCGGTGTCGATCGCGCGGCTGGCCTCACCCATCCCCCGAACAGGATCCCCCTCCTATGAACCACACCAAGCTCGTGGTCGCCACTGCCGGCACCCTGGCCCTCCTGGGCGCAGTCATCTTCGGCGGACAGCTTGCCAACCCCGCCCCCACGACGACCAAGCAGGCGACTGACAGGGCGAGCGCCTCGGTCGGCGGCACGCTTCGGATCGGTGTGACCAGCGCCGAACCGGCCTACTACAAGGCCGACGGCGTGACCAAAGGCTTCGACTACGAGATGGCACGCGGCGTCGCCGACCAGATGGGCACCGAGCCCGAGTTCGTGGAGATGGAGCTCAACAAGCTCTTCCCGGCCCTGAAAGCGGGCAAGATCGACATGATCGGGGCCCAGGTCACCAAGACCACAGATCTGGAGCGAGACTTCGACTTCAGCGCGCCGTACTTCGAGACGTACGTGTCCTTCCTCGTCCCCAATAACTCGACCATCCACACGCGGGGCGATGTCCACGGCAAGACTATCGCGGTCGTTGCCGGCACCATCCAGGAACGCTACCTCCAAGACCAGTACCAGCAGGTCGACATCGTCAAGGCCCCAGACGCAGCTGCCGCGGTCGAGATGATCGGACGAGGCGAGGCCGACGTGTTCTGCTCTGGCGCTCCCTACGTCGAATCGATCATCAAACGCGCGCCCATCGCGTTGAACGAGCCGATCCGCTACCGAGCCAAACAGGCGCCGATCGGCTTCGTGATCCGGTCGGGCGACCCGCGCAAGGAGCAGATCGACGCAGCCATCGAGGACATGATCCGCAGCGGTGAGTGGCTCAAGATCAAGACGACCTACTTCGAGCCAGACCCGCTGGCCGAGATGTTCCAGGAGAAGGGCGCCTGACCCGGCCGCCGCACTGTGAAGCACCCCGGGTTTTGCGAATGCCTTGCCGCCAGTTTCTCGTGTATCGACCGACGTACGTGGCGGTCAGTCCCGACCTTGATGCTGTCATGTCGGCGAAGGGCGTCCTTGATAGCGAGTATTTGGGGCAACCCGCCTCGACTTGCCGTGCTCATGGCTGGAAGAGCGTGACGCCAGGGCCGTGCCGGTCGGTGAGCTTCGTTTGGAACATCAGGTCGGGGAAGGCGCGATGAGCGTGTTCGGGCCAGGCGTCGGCGAGCAGATGCGCGATGTCCTCCAGCGGCTGTTCCTCGGCCGGGTCCGTCGGGTCGAAGACGTCTGAGCATGGTGGTCCTCATTCCCATCAAGCGCTGCGTGTGCTACCACATCGGCGGTGAGGTGGTGACCGGTCTTGCTCGGCGTTCAGTGCGAGCTTGCCGGTATGGCTCTGGAGACGGAGGGACGCAAGCCTTGTCGAAGCAGAAGTGGCTGACCACAGCACCAGATCGTCGCCCGAGCCACAGCACTCTCCGTGGCCCGTCGACATCGCCTTTTCGACCAAGCGCACTCGGCAGGCGGTTCGGTCACCAACTCTGGCACGCCTGTCGAAACTGGCTCGGAGACTGGCCAGTCCATCGTTTGAAGGCGTGTGAGAAGTTGGTGAGGTCGCTGTAACCGAGATCAGCGGCGATCTCGCTGACCGACATGGATCGGTCGAGCAGCCGTAGTGTGGCGCGCTCTAGCAAGGACGACTCGAGCAGTTCGCGAAACGTCGTGCCCTCCTCGCGGAGGCGTCGCTTGAGAGTGCTGGCGGACATGGAGAACTCATCAGCGACCGTCTGGCTACTTTTCAGTCCGGAACCCTCGTCCAACGACGTTCTTACCTTGCTCGAGAATGACGTGGCCCCGATTCGGTGGTCGAGAGATTGCCGCAGATCGGCAATGGCGAGCCGGTACGCGATGGGGTCGGAGAACCGGCAAACCTCATTCAGCATCGGAGTCGGCACATGGAGGAACGTCATTGGGGCGTTGAAGATCAGGTGCCCCCCCAGCGTGTCCACATGCTGAGCCATGGAGGCCGGGGCTGGCCAACTGATGTGCAGCCTGACGCTCGACACGTCGCCGACGAGCATCTGGATCAATCGCAGGAGCGCCGAACCGCAGTAGGTGACGACCAGGCAGTCCAGCTCCGGATCGCCAGTGTGGCCTGTGAGCCCGACAGTGAGGCCCTCGTCGTTCGGGTGGAACCGCGTACTGACGGCTGTCGAGATCAAGGGCAGGTAGGTGAGTAGTTCCATGATCTCGGATACCGAGCCTGCACTGATCAGGGGAAGGCTCAACGGGCCAAAGGAGGTCAACTGAGCCTGTTCTGCGAACGCGTGGCCGAGGTGGGTTGCCTGGTCGGCGTCGAGTTCGGGGTAGACCTCCCGGAACCATCGCACCGGGGCTTGGCCGTCCAGCTGCCGCAGGGTCGCCTCGTCGGTTTTTTCGCGTGCCATGATGCTGCGGAAGCGCGCGGCTGCGTCCGCGTCGACCGCCCGACTCTCGAGCAGTTGCGCGAACATGACGTAGGGCACACCCGCTTCGCCGAGGTTCACCATACTCCCCTTGTGAGCCGAATTCACAACATCTTGACACGGGTGACCATAGTCACAGCGGCCATCCGCGACAAGAGTGTGACCAGGCATTAGCACCTAAGGACATCGCACCAGGAGTTGGTTATGGCAGTGGTTACGTTTGTGTCGCACGGCGGTGAGAGGCATGAAGCGTCGCTGGAGGCAGGTCGGTCGCTGATGCAGATCGCGACCAACAATGCGGTTCCCGGCATTGACGGTGACTGCGGGGGCGAGGCCGCCTGCGGGACCTGTCACGTGATCGTCGACCCGAAATGGTCCGAGCAGGTCGGCCTCTCCGGCGCGGACGAGGAGGAGATGCTCGCGATGAACCCCGAACGTCGACCGACCTCCCGGCTGTCTTGCCAGATGATGGTTTCGACCTCATGGGACGGCTTGACCGTCGAACTGCCTGAATTCCAGATGTGACGATGAGAGAGGGATACGACGTGATGAAGATTTCCGACGCGATCACCGCCAAAGTTCAGTCAGCCATCCCGATGGAGCGGCAGATCCAGGGCGCGCATATCTATGACAAGACTCGGCGATGGATGACCGGGACCAACGGGGAGAAGATCTTCGTCGAGGCACCGATTCCGCCGGTCGAGGACGTCGAACTCGCCGACATCGACCTCAGCAATCCTTTCCTATACCGGCAGGGCCATTGGAAGTCCTACTTCGAACGCGTTCGCAACGAGGCTCCGGTTCACTTTCAGCCCGACAGCCCGTTCGGTCCGTTCTGGTCCGTCACGCGGCACGCCGACATCATCGCAGTCGACAAGAACCACGAGCTCTTCTCCGCTGAGCCGTTCATCATCATCGGCACCCCGCCGCGTTTCCTCGACATCGAGATGTTCATCGCGATGGACCCACCACGACACGACCTGCAGCGTCAGGCCGTGCAGGGTGTGGTCACGCCGAAGAACCTGCGCGAGATGGAGGGTCTGATCCGATCGCGCGTCCAGGAGGTGCTCGACAGCCTTCCCGTGGACCAGCCGTTCGACTGGGTGCAGAACGTCTCGATCGAACTGACCGGCCGAATGCTCGCCACCTTGCTGGACTTCCCGTACGAGCAGCGCCACAAGCTCGTCTACTGGTCAGACCTTGCGTCCTCGATGGAACAGGCAAACGGCGGGCCGTCGGACAACGACGAGGTGTTCGAAGGAATGCGCGACATGGCGCGAGGTCTCAGCGCGCTCTGGCATGACAAGGCGGCCCGGACAGCTGCCGGCGAAGAGCCCGGCTTCGACCTGATCACCATGTTGCAGAGCAACGAGAACACCAAGGACCTGATCAACCGCCCCATGGAGTTCTTGGGCAACCTGGTGCTGCTCATCGTCGGAGGCAACGACACGACGCGGAACTCGATGAGCGGCGGCGTTCTTGCACTCAACCAGTTTCCTGACCAGTTCGAGAAGCTGAAGGCCAACCCCGACTTGATCCCGAACATGGTCTCGGAGATCATCCGCTGGCAGACCCCACTCGCCTACATGCGCCGGATCGCCAAGGCCGACACCATGCTGAACGGCCAGTTCATCCGCAAGGGCGACAAGGTCGTGATGTGGTACGCCTCTGGCAACCGCGACGAGAGTGTGTTCGACCGCCCCGACGACTTGATCATCGATCGGCCCAACGCACGCAACCACATCTCCTTCGGCTTCGGCGTCCACCGCTGCATGGGCAACCGGCTCGCCGAACTGCAGCTGCGGATCCTCTGGGAAGAGCTGCTCCCGCGTTTCGAGAACATCGAGGTCGTCGGTGAGCCTGAGTACGTACAGTCCAACTTCGTACGGGGCATCAGCAAGCTCATGGTCCGTCTCACCCCGAAGCCCACCGCATGACCCTGCAGCGGGCCGTCATCGTCGGGGCAAGCCATGCCGGTGCCCAGCTCGCAGCCAGTCTGCGTCAGGAAGGGTGGAACGGGGAGATCGTCCTGGTAGGCGATGAATCGGCTCTGCCCTACCAACGCCCGCCGCTGTCGAAGGCCTACTTGGCAGGGAGGAGCACGCTTGGGGAACTGGCGATCCGCAGCGCGGAGTTCTATGCCAAGCAGGAGATACAACCACTGCATGCGACGGTCCAGGGGATAGACCGCACGGCAGGTCGCCTCGTGCTGAGCAGCGGCGAGTCACTCGCCTACACCAAACTCGCTCTGTGTACGGGCGCCCGTCCTCGACGGCTTCGCACCCCGGGAGCCGACCTGGCCGGGGTCTACTACCTGCGCACTGCCGCAGACGTCGAACTGATTCGAGAGGCCGCCACCCCCGGGGGCAGGGCCGTGATCGTCGGCGGGGGCTACATTGGGCTGGAGACGGCCGCCTCGTTGCGTGCGCTGGGTCTGGAAGTCACCGTTCTCGAGGCGGCCGAGCGTGTTCTCGAACGAGTCACCGCTCCCGAGGTCTCTGCATTCTTCGAGCGGATCCACCGGGAGAAGGGCACCGACGTTCGGACGGGCGCCCTGGTCGAGGCCCTCACCGGCGATAGCCGGGTCCGCGAGGTGGTTCTGTCCAGCGGCGAATCAATCCCTGCCGACCTCGTTATTGTCGGCATCGGCGTTGAACCGAACACCGACCTCGCCTCAGCAGCAGGTCTGCTTGTCGACGACGGCATCGTTATCGATGACCGGGCCCGGACCAGCGACCCTGGCATCGTCGCCGCCGGCGACTGTGCGAGCCACGACATGGCGCGATACGGCCGTCGGATCCGTCTGGAGTCCGTCCCCAGCGCGGGCGAGCAGGCCAAGGTCGCCGCCGCGACCATGTGCGGGAAGTCCAAGGAGATCACTGCACTTCCATGGTTCTGGTCAGATCAGTACGACCTCAAGCTCCAGATCGCCGGACTCAACACCGGGTACGACGAAGTGGTCCTCAGCGGCGATCCGAGCCGGGACCGCGACTTCACGTGCTTCTACCTCCGACAAGGCGAGCTGCTCGCGGCGGACTGTGTCAACCGCCCTCGCGACTTCATGTTCAGCAAGCGTGTCATAACCGACCCGACTATTCCCGTCGATGGGCTGCCGATCACCCTGGAGCACAGGTGAGTCAGATACCAGAGTCGTTCCTGGAGGCGACCGAATTCCTCGACATCGAGCACGAGGCCGTCCGTACGTTCGCCGCCGCCTCGATCGGTGACGCGCGCACCGACCGAGACAAGGCGAAACGCCTCTTCGCTGCCGTCCGCGACCAAGTCTGGTACGACCCCTACACCGTCTCGGACGATCCCGCCCATTACCGAGCGAGCTTCGTCCTCCAGGCCGGCCGCGCCTACTGTGTCCCGAAAGCGGTGCTTTTGACCGCGGTTTGCCGTGCGGCAGGGATTCCGGCACGGCTGGGCTTCGCCGATGTCCGCAACCACTTGCAGACCGAAGCATTGCGAGCGCGCATGGGCGGCACCGACCTGTTCGTCTATCACGGCTACAGCAGCCTCCATATCGATGGCAGGTGGCTCAAGGCGACCCCGGCGTTCAACACCGAACTGTGTGCTCGTTTCGGTGTTCCTCCCGTGGAGTTCGACGGCGAGCACGACGCTCTGATGCACGCCTTCACTGCGGACGGAACCCAGCACATGGAGTACGTCCGCGAGCGCGGCGTCTTCGACGACCTGCCCTTGGTCACCATCCTGGCCGAGCTTCGGGACACGTATGGACCGATGGTGGATACCTCCGCGCATCCGGTCGATGACGCATTCACCGACCAACCCACAAGTCAGACCAGGCCCGGTGGAGCTTTCCGCGGGTCCCACTCATCCCAGGAGGCCTGATGAGCACGACGACCACAGCAGCCACCCTGGAGGTGCGGAACCCATCCGACGACGGTCTGGTAGGAACCGTCCCCGTGGACGATCGTGAGGCCGTGAACCGCGTCGCGGCTGAGCTCCGCCTCGCCCAGGACGCATGGGCCGAGGCTGGTCCGCGGCAGCGTGCACGGTGGCTGCGTCGGTGGCGCGACTGGATCCTGGCTCACACCGATGAGCTAACCGACCTGCTGCAGGCCGAGACGGGCAAGGTACGCCCTGACGCACTCGTCGAGACGACAGCGTCGTGCGAATTCATCACCTACTACGCCGACCATGCCGAGGACTTTCTCGCCGATGAGAAGGTCAAGTCCTCGGGTCTGCTGAGTCTGCCGAAGAGACTGTCCAAGACCTACCAGCCCTACCCCCTCGTCGGACTCATCACTCCGTGGAACTTCCCGATCACCCTCTTCCTCATGGACGCAGCACCCGCACTCGCTGCCGGCAGTGCAGTCCTTGCCAAGTCCTCGGAAGAGACGCCGTTGACCTGCGCGCGGATCATCGAGGGCTGGCGTGAGATCGGCGCCCCGCCCGTTCTGGCACACGTCGCGGGGGCCGGCGACACCGGTGCAGCAGTGGTTGACGCCGCTGACTTCGTACAGTTCACCGGCTCCACCGTCACGGGTCGCGCGGTCGCCGTTCGCTGTGCTGAGCAGTTGAAGCCGTTGAGTCTGGAACTGGGCGGCAAGGACCCGGCGATCGTGCTCGAGGACGCCGACCTTGCTCGTGCGGTCGAGGGCGTCGCCTGGGGCGGTCTGTTCAACGCAGGGCAGGTCTGTATTTCCGTCGAGCGGGTGTACGTGGTGGCAGCAATCTACGACGAGTTCGTGTCTCGTCTGGCCCAGCGGGTACAAGCGCTGAGCCAAGGTGTGGCGCCAGGAGACGATGTCGGCGCAATGGTCACCGCGAGGCAGGTCGACATCGCGGATCGCCACGTCAACGAGGCAGTCGTGGCCGGTGCGAAGGTCCTGGCAGGCGGCACCCGGGGTGCGGCCGGGAACTACTACGCGCCGACCGTCCTGGTCGACGTGGACCACACGATGGCGTGCATGACCGAGGAGACCTTCGGCCCCACAATCCCGGTGATGCGCGTCGCAGACGAAGACGAAGCCATCAGACTGGCCAACGACTCGCCCTACGGATTGTCGGCGACGGTGTGGACTCGCGACCACGCTCGTGGGCAGCGGGTCGCACGACGTTTGGACGCGGGTGCGGTCAACATCAACGACGTCTTCAGCAACCTCTTCGCCATGACCCTGCCCCACAGTGGCTGGAAGGCCTCGGGGATCGGCGCCCGGCTCGGAGGAGCCTACGGGCTGCACAAGTACTGCCGGGTCCAAGCGGTCACCGAGCCGCGACTCCCCGTGCTCGCACGAGAACTCACCTGGTACCCGTACTCCTCCCGGCGTACGGCCATCGCCGGAAAGGTGTTGCGCGCGGCAGCCGGGCGCGGCCTGCGTCAACGCCTCGGCCTGAACAAGGAGCACAACAAGTGACGAAGCGCACCACGACCATGGCAGCCAAGACGATCGCGATCACCGGCGGAGCACGCGGTATCGGTTACCAGACCGCGGAGGAGCTGATCCGACGAGGCCACCGCGTCGCCATTGGCGACGTCGACGAGGCACGTGCCAAGGAGGCCGCAGACGAGCTCGGATTGTCTGTCGTCACCCGCCTCGACGTCACCGACCCCGACTCCTTTCGGGCCTTCCTCGACAGGGTGGAGAAGCAGCTCGGCTCCCTCGACGTCCTGATCAACAACGCGGGCATCATGCCCACCGGGCACGCTCACGAGGAAGATGACGCTGTGACTCGCCGGCAGGTCGAGATCAACGTCCTCGGAGTGATCTTCGGGACAAAACTCGCCTTGCAACGGATGCTGCCGCGGCGTTCCGGGCACATCATCAACACTGCATCGCTGGCCGGCGAGCTCGCAGTGCCCGGTTTGGCGACCTACTGTGGCACGAAGTTCGCCGTCATCGGTTTCACCGAGGCATCCCGACAGGAATATCGCAAGTCCGGGGTCCAACTGTCCACCGTTCGACCCACCTTCACCAACACCGAGCTCGTCGCCGGAACGGCCGGAGCCAAGGGGCTACGCAACGCCGAACCCCAGGAGATTGCCCGGGCGACGGCCGACTTGATCGAGCGCCCCCGTCCGTTCGTGCGCGTCACCCGCCTCGCCGGCGGCATGGTCGCAGCGATGAAGTTCGTGCCCGGACGGGTGGCCGCCGGACTCGGCTCCGCCCTGGGCACGGACTCGGTGTTCCTCGACGACGTCGACGTGGAGGCCCGCCAGGCCTACCTGGATCGAATCCGGAACAACTAGTCCCCATCTCCGAACCAGCCCGCCAACACGCGAAGGACGTCACATGCCCCTCAGAACCCTGATCCAGGACTACCCCCATCGGATGGGCGGACACTGCGGTTCGGGCGCCATGCGGGATCTTCTCCACTGGCACGGTCTCGGGTGGGACGGACCGCCCGATGAGGGACTGGTGTTCGCGCTCGGCGGCGCCTTGGGGCTGTCCTACCTCCGGTCGAGCGACCTCATTCCCCCGCTGTATCTGGTGGGCCGAGGGGCCGACTTCGAAGTCGAGTTGCCTCTACGCCTCGGCGGACTGGTGCAAGTTCTCACCACCGACGATCCCGAGGAGGGATGGTCGTGGGTTCGCGACGAAGTCGACGCCGGCCGACCCAGCCTCATGTGGGGCGACATCGCCGAACTGCCGTACCTGCGGGTCCAGTTGCAGATGAGCCGCCACGACATTGTGGTGATCGGCTACGACGACGCCAAGGGGATCGCCTTCGTCGTGGACAACGACCGCGCCGAGGTGCAGGAGGTACCGCTCGAAGCATTGGCTCGGGCTCGGGCCTCAACAGCCTTCCCACAGCCGACGCGTCACTGCACGTACCGCATCACTTGGCCTCGCTCCGTTCCAGCAGTTGCGGGCGTGGCGGCAGGGGCATTTCGCCAGTCCGCCGCCAACATGCGCCACCCGTCGCTGCACGGCATCGCCGATCCCACAGCAGCGGCGATCGGCGCCGAGGGCCTGGCAGCGGTCGCTCAGCTGGCGGAGGACGTCGAGACCTGGACCGAACTTCCCGACGACGAACTCGAGATCCTCCTGTTCAGCCTTGGTGCCTTCATCGAGAAGGCTGGCACCGGTGGCGGGCTCTTCCGACGCCTGCTCGCCGATGGGTGCACTGAGGTCGCACGGCTGACCGGCGACCCCGCGACCGCAGAGCTTGCAGTTGCCGCCACCCGTTGCGCGCAGACCTGGACCGATACCGCACGCGCCGCGATCCAACGCGACACTCACGTCCGAACTCGGGTTAGCGACGTCGCCTCGATGGCCAGTCGACTGCCGGAAGTCGAATTGCGCCTGGTCGAGTCCCTGGAGCTTGCCGCAAGCTCTTTGAACACTGCAGATCACTGATCGGCGGCTGTTTCCCGGACACGTGGCGAGCCCCGCCCGAATCGATGTCCGTCCGAATGTACCCACGATGAAGGAATGTTCATGCAGAGCACGATGATGAATGCCCCGTTGACGACCACGGCGATTCTGCGCCACGGCTCGAGCGTCCATGGCTCAGCAACCGTGCGGACCTTGCAGCCAGATGGGTCCGTGAAGGTCGGCACGTTCGCTGAGGTTGGCCGCAGGGCTGCTCAGTTGGCCAACGCGTTGCGCGGCTGTGGGATCACGGGCGACGAGCGCGTCGCGACCTTCATGTGGAACAACCAGGAGCACGTGGAGGCCTACGTGGCGGTGCCTTCGATGGGCGCGGTGCTGCACACCCTGAACCTGCGCCTCACCTCGGAACAACTTGTCTACATCGGCAATCACGCCCAGGATCGAGTCGTGATCGTCGATGGCAGTCTGGTATCCCTGCTGGCTCCCGTGTTGCCGCAGATCAGAAGCGTGCACACCGTCGTGGTGACTGGCCATGTCGATCTCGCCCCGCTGCGCCGCGATGGGGTCACAGTCGTGGGTTACGAGGAGTTCATCGCTGCTCAGCCCGAGACCTTTGACTGGCCGGACCTCGATGAGCATTCAGCAGCGGCCATGTGCTACACGTCCGGCACGACCGGCAACCCCAAGGGCGTGGCCTACAGCCACCGGTCGACATACCTGCACTCGATGGCGGCTTGCGCCGCCGACGGCCTTCGAGTCAGCTGCGAGGATCGCATCCTGTCGATCGTGCCGATGTTCCACGCCAATGCGTGGGGCCTGATCTATGCGGCGTTCATGGCAGGTGCCGACCTGCTCATGCCCGAGCGGTTCTTGCAGGCCGAACCACTGGTGCGACTGATCGGTGCCGAGAAGCCGACGATCGCCGGCGCGGTCCCGACAATCTGGAACGACGTCTTGAACTTCTTGGATTCGAACCCGGGCCACGACGTCTCCTCTCTCGGTCTCGTCGCCTGCGGTGGCTCTGCGGTGCCCCTGCACCTGATGCAGACCTTCGAGGAAAAGTACGGGGTCCAGATCCTCCAGGCGTGGGGGATGACCGAGACCTCTCCGTTGGCCGCCATCGCACATCCTCCCGCATCGCTCGACGAGCAGGAGCGGTGGCGTCTGCGCGCCACCCAAGGCCGTCCGGTGGTGGGAGTGGAGTTGAGGATCGTCGACGACGCCGGCCATGAGCTTCCTCACGACGGCGAAGCGGTGGGGGAACTGCAGGTGCGCGGCCCCTGGATCACCGGCACCTATTTTGGCGAGGAGGATGACGGGGAGAAGTTCCACGACGGCTGGCTGCGCACCGGTGATGTCGGTCGCATCGATTCACGGAGCTACGTCACGCTGACCGACCGCACCAAGGACGTGATCAAGTCCGGCGGAGAGTGGATCTCCTCTGTTGAGCTCGAGCTACTGCTTGCCGGGCATCCCGACGTCCTGGAGGCCTCCGTGATCGGGGTCCCAGACACGAAGTGGCAAGAACGGCCACTGGCTGTGGTCGTCGTACGCGAGGGCAGGGAGCCCACGCCGGGCCAGCTCCGCGCGTTCCTCGAGGGCAAGGTGGCCAAGTGGTGGCTGCCCGAGCGCTGGTGCTTCGTCGCGGAGGTGCCCAAGACCTCGGTCGGCAAGTTCGACAAGAAGCGCCTGCGCTCCTTGCACGCCGACGGCGAGCTGGCCGTCATCGAAATCTGAGAAGTCTCGCTCTATTCGGAGAACTCGAGGCAAGGTGAGAGAAGAGGAGGCATACGCGTGGCGGCAATGTTCGACCATGGCCACCAGCAGGCGCCCGCCGGCAGTGGCGAAGGGAAGGTGCGCGGCGATGTGGAAGTGATCTCTCGGTGGACGGAGCACCTCGTCGGCCGGGACACGGTGGAGATCGGCCAGAGGCTGCCACCACACTCCCCGGACTGCGCAGGGTGCGGGCCCGGCAATCCCGCCGGCCTGGGTCTGGAGGTCGTGCGCACCGCGGCGGGCGTCGAAGCGGTCCACCGCTTCTCCGACGCCCAAGTAGGTGCCCCGGGCATCGCGCACGGAGGAGCGGTCGCCCTCGCCTTTGACGACCTCTTCGGATTCGCCCTGTACACGGTCGGCTCCCTCGCCGTCACGCGCAGCCTCACCATCGAGTACCACGCCCCGTTCTGGCTGCACCGTCCCTACACATTCTCCGCGCACGTCGCCCAGCGTGAAGGACGTCGGCTGCTACTACGCGCTGACGCCTGGGACGACGCTGGTCAGAAGGCGGGGTCAGCCGCGGCTACCTTCGTTGTGGTCAGCCTTGGACATTTTGCCGCGGGCGCCGAGCAAGTGATGGGTCGGGACGATTGAGAACCGTTGACACAACCTCCCGAGGTTCGCGCCCCGACGCTGGCCGATCATTTGGGCTGAGGAGAGATCGCGAATGCCATTGTGAATTCGCGGTAGATGGCCGGAAGGAGAGACTGGGAGAGCGACGTCCGGACCGAACGGATACTGCGGCCTGGACTGGCATCGGGGGGCGGAGCTCTGACCTCCATATACCTGCACCCATCCCCAAGAGTGCGGTCTCGTGCAGGCTTTGCACTGCGCCGTGCGAAGGCGACATCGATGAGAAGGACCCGACCACCGTCGATGTGCGCACCGACTACCTGTGTGCCCAGCCCATGATGGGAATCCGGTGAGGTTATCCGGAACGCGACCTGGGTGGGGCGTGGCGTGGTGGGTGGCCTTCTTGGTCTGCAAGCCCGTGCTGATTCTGGTGCGACGTCGGGACTGGCGTGGACTTGAACAGATCCCTGCGAGCGGCGGGGTTGTGCTTGCCGCGAACCACGTCTCTCATGTGGACCCGCTGCTCATCGCTGAAATGGTGCTCGCGCAAGGCCGGACGCCAGCGTTTCTGGCCAAGAGCAGTCTGTTCGGACAGGGGATCGTCGGACGGTGGTTCCGAGCCGCCGGGCACGTGGAGGTGGATCGCTCTCATGGCGGGGATGGATTCGGCGCCGCATTGACAGCGCTTCGCGGCGGTGCACTTCTCGTGGTCTATCCCGAAGGATCGATCACGAAAGACCGTGACGGCCACCTGCTGAATCTGAAGACAGGCGCCGTGCGACTGGCGCTCGAGTCCGGAGCACCACTCATTCCGGTGGCGCAGCGAGGGGCCCAAGAGATCCTACCCGCCTATAGCCGACGCCCGCGGCTGTTCAAGCGGCCCACCGTCACTATTGACATCGGTCGCCCTCTGAACCTGACCGACCTCAGGCAGCGCGGACCTGAGCCGGACGCGGTCCGCGCCGGTACGGGGCGACTCGCCGACACTCTGGGGCAGATGGTTGAGGAGTTGGCAGGCGGGCAGCGTGCGGAATGACCGCCATGCGTCGGTTCGCCGCATGGCGGTCATGAGGTGCCGACGAGCGAGAGACAACTCGGCACCGGGCAGCACGCCATTTCTGGATGCGCAACCTGCGTGGTCGGCCGCCTCTTTGTCGGGCCGACGGGGGCAGGCGGTCAGCTGCGCGAACGCCAGCCGTGGCCGGATCGCTCCGACCATCCGGTGACGTGGCAATTGAATGTCGAGTCGGAGTCAGACCTCAAGCCGGGACCCCGGACCGATCTCAAGGGTCTGTCCGGGGTCCATCAACTGTGGTGGGTGTGCTGCGCTTGAGGTCCGAACTCGGGCCTTCTTTGGCCAGGGAGGGCTGGCACCGCCCGGGCGACCTCCACTCGCCCATTTCGCTGGCGACCGACACCGACGTGGCGACACCGGCCGATTCCCGGTGAGGCGTTGCGAACGCGCGAGTCGAGACCCAAATCAGTTGGGCTTCGGCAGAGAACGGGCGATGATCTCCTTCATGATCTCGGTGGTGCCGGCGTAGATCTGACTGATCCGCAGGTCGGTCCACGCTCGCGCAATCGGATATTCCTCCATGTAGCCGTAGCCGCCGTGGAGTTGGAGGCACGTGTCGGCAACGTGTTGAGCGCGCTCCGAAGCCCAATACTTCGCCATTGCAGCGGTCGGGACATCGAGCCCGCCCTCCACATGCAGGGAGATACATTCGTCGATGAAGGCGCGAGTCACGCGGGCCTCGGTGGCGACCTCGGCGAGCTTGAACTTCGTATTCTGAAACCCGAAGATCGGCCTGCCGAATGCGTCGCGCGACAACGTGTACTCATGCGTGAGGTCGAGCATCAGATCCATCGATGCGGCGCAACTGATGGCGACGAGGAGGCGCTCCTGTGGGAGCTGCATCATGAGCTGAATGAAGCCCTGACCTTCCTCTGTGCCGAGCAGGTTGCTGGCGGGGACGCGCACGTCGTCGAAGAACAGTTCGCAGGTGTCTTGTCCCTTGAGGCCAATCTTGTCCAGTACCCGGCCGCGCCGGAAGCCCTCGGAGTTGGTCGGCACGATGACCAGCGAGACACCGGCCGCGGCCTCGTCGGGATTGGTCTTGCAGGCAAGCAGAACCATGTCCGCGTGGTAGCCGTTGGTAATGAAGGTCTTGGCGCCATTGATGACGTAGTCATCGCCATCGCGAATGGCACGGGTCTTGATTCCCTGCAGATCCGAACCGGTGCCGGGCTCGGTCATCGCGATCGCGGTGACGACCTCGCCGGACGCCAACTTGGGGAGCCACTCCTGCTTCTGCTCCTCGGTGCCGTAGTGCAGCAGATAGTGCGCGACGATGCCACTGTGCAGCGATGCCCCCCAGCTGCTGTCGCCGACGCGTGCCTGCTCCTCGATCAGAATCGCCTCGTGATGGAAGTTGCCGCCGCCGCCGCCGTACTCCTCCGGGATGGACGCGCACAGCAGACCGAGGTCGCCCGCTCGTGTCCAGAGCTCGCGGTCGACGCGTTTGTTCTTGATGAAGCGGTCGATGTTGGGCTTGATCTCCCTCTCGCAGAAGGTTCGGGCGAGATCGCGGAAGTCGTCGAGGTCCTGGGTCATCCAGGGCGAACGGCGGCCGGGCATGGGTCCTCCAAAAGGGGTCGTGGGTGCCGGGTACAACCTGTACCATGTTACGGGTACCGACTGTACCCGCGCTAGTGCGATGGGTTAGATTACGGCCGTGGATCTCTCGAAGTGGGTGGACACGGCCGTCGTGCGCCGGTCGACCGCGCACGACTCCCACCGTGCCCCGCGACGCGAGCAGATCGTGGTCGCCGCGGCTGGCGCGATCGAGGAGTACGGCGCCGGGGTCGGCACCGCCCAGATCGCCGAGCGAGCCGGGGTGGCGCGACCTCACGTCTACCGCCACTTCAACAGTAAGGACGACCTCGAGAGCGAGGTGCTGCGATTTGCTGCTACCCAGCTAATCGAGACCGTGCGTCCCGCGATGCGGCACAGCGGCACCGCGCCGGTGATCATCGAGGGTGTGATCGAGGCTGCCGTGAGGTGGGCTGCAGAGCATCCGAACTTGTATCGATTCATGGCCGCCCGCCAGCAGACCAAGGCAACTCATCGGGCTCGGCTGGGGCGCACACGATTCCTGGGGGAGGTTGTGGCCGCCACATCGGCGTACTTGCGCACCCCTGACATCCAGGTTGACCCGCCTGATGGCGTCATGGCGGGGCTGATGGGCATGGTCGATGCTGGCATCATTTGGTGGCTCGACCACCACGACGAGTCCCAGGATGAAGTCGTCACCCGGATCGCCCACCAAGTCTGGTTGGTCATGCGTGACCTTGCCCAGAGTGTGGGGCTCGCGATCGACAACGAGAGCTTGCTTACTGTCCAATGAGGACGGAGGCCGTCGCCTTGACCAACGAGTTCGCGGGCCCTGTCCCCAAGAACCCGTCCCACCAGTGTGTCGGTGAAGTCCCGAGCGTTCAACCAGGTCATCCGCAAGGGGATCCTTGGAAGTAACTGCCGGCGTCACGCCTCGGGCCACGCTTGAGGCAGGGAGTGGCTAACGGCCGGAGGAACCGACGCCAGCCGAGTAAGGGCTCGTGCCCACGAGCGGCGCGTGCCGGAAGGGGAGCACCTCATGCCCTTCTGTTGCTCCTCGCTCATCAGGTGGCCGAGCTTCAGCTCGACTACCTCCGCCGGCTCCTTCGTGGTCGGTCCGTGCGACGGAGTGGGCGTCGCACGCGCTAGGCTGAGCGCCCACCTGTCACGGTGTGAACGGGCCGCCGTGATGGGCGGTTCAGTCCTGACTCTCGGGTGTGTGGAAGAACTCGCGGTGCTGGATCGCCAGCCGGAGCTCGTCGCCGGCCTTGGCCACCGGCCGGTCGAGCAGCTCCTCGGCCCGGCCGAGCCGATATCGGACGGTGTTGCGGTGCACACAGAGCTCCTCGGCGGCGTCCTCCACGTTCCCTCCGTGCGACAGGAAGGCGAGCACCGTCTCGCGGGTCCGTGCCGTCGGCTCATCGGGTGATCCCAGCGGCCCCAGCACACGGTCGACGAACCGGTCGACCTCGGGACTGCAACCGAGCAGGGCGAGGAGCTCGACCCGGTCGTAGCGCGTGACCAGAGCCGACGCACCGCCGCTCGCGGCGATCCGCCGGGTGCGCCGTGCGTCGTCGTGGCTGCTGACGAGCCCCTCCTGGCCGGGCGCAGGCGCACCGGCGTACAAGACGGCGCTGATGCTCTCCAGGCTGGGACTGAGCTCGTCGAGAGCGTCTAGGTCAGGCTGGTCACGCGTGCCGACCCATGCCCACAGCTGGCGCCCGCCGGGGTGCACCATGAGAGGATTGCTCCCGCCGAGCCTGCGGGCGACGTCGAGGACGATCTTGTCGAGCTCGTCGATCGCGTATGCATCGGCCGTCTCCAGGATCAGGGCCGTGTGCTGCACCGACATCGGATAGCCGCCCAGTGCAGCCGAGGTGCGGCGGGCGTCGGTGGACTCCCCGGCCAGGAGCGCCTTCACGACCTCGTAGCGTTGTGCCGCCACGCCCTTGGAGTGCCGAGAGGTCTCGGCATGGAAGATCTCGGTGGAATCCGTGATCGCCGCGTCGATCCATGCGCTCGCGCGTCCCCAGAAGAAGATGAGCAGCGCAGCATGGTCGATCTGGCCGGCCGGCAGCGCGTTGACCACGCCGGTGACGTAGTGCCACGATTCCTGCTGGGCGGCTCGGTACATCTTGAGCAGGAGCTCCAACGGCAGCTGGCGACCGGCGACCTCGCGGGCCAGCCTGCTGCCCGCTCCCGGCAGGTAGGCATGGAAGGCGGGTTGGACGAACGCGGCCAGGAAGGCAAGCCAGTGTTCCCTGACTGCGTCGTCCAGGAGCACGACGAAGTCCGGCTCCAAGGCGAGCTCGGGCAGCTCGCCCCGGATCGCGCTGCTCGTCCGGGTGACCCAGCCGTCGATCATCTCCGGGCGTAGCTCGTCGGCGACGAATGCCGGAAGCCAGGCGGCGAGCTCGGCAGGAAATGTGTCGATGGTCAACTGAGATCCCTTCCGAGCGGGGTAGGCGCTAGGCGCGCCCTGGCTCGCCAGGCTATCCCACTTTGTGACCGC
The DNA here is from genome assembly GCF_000960475.2 of Nocardioides luteus. Classification (GTDB taxonomy): domain Bacteria; phylum Actinomycetota; class Actinomycetes; order Propionibacteriales; family Nocardioidaceae; genus Nocardioides; species Nocardioides luteus_A. Next base: position 174,954 of record NZ_JZDQ02000005.1, read on the forward strand.
GACCACTTCATGGCCACAACGTGAGGTCACTTGGTGTGGCGCACAACCGGCGGGACGACATTTGGGCGCAATCACTAGAGGCCGCTTCGAGCCCGTTGATGGACTACCGCAAGCCCGATCGTGTGACGGGCAACACTTTCCAAACGACTGACAGGAGAGCCCGGTGGAAGCATCGCGCCCTGAACAGACCTACGACGTCGTCGTGGTCGGCTCCGGCTTCGGCGGCTCGGTCGCCGCTCTTCGGCTGGTCGAGAAGGGCTACCGGGTACTGGTGCTCGAGGCCGGGCGGCGGTTCCGTGACGAGGACTTCGCGGCGACCTCCTGGGATGTGCGGAGGTTCCTGTTCGCGCCTCGGCTCGGCTGCTTCGGGATCCAGCGCATCCACTTCCTCCGCGACGTGGTCGTGCTTGCCGGTGCAGGCGTGGGCGGCGGTTCGCTGGTATACGCGAACACGCTCTACGAGCCGCGCTCGGACGCGTTCTACCGCGATGCCCAGTGGTCACACATCACCGACTGGCGCGATGAGCTGGCTCCGTACTACGACCAGGCCAAGCGGATGCTCGGCGTCAGGCCGAACCCGACGACCACGCGGCCCGACAAGATCTTGGGCGAGGTCGCCGCCGAGCTCGGTGTGGCTGACACCTACGGCCCCGCGCCGGTCGGGGTCTTCTTCGGCCGTGACGACGCCTTGGAGCCCGGCGTGACTGTCGCCGACCCATACTTCGGCGGGGTCGGTCCCGACCGCACCGGGTGCCTGGAGTGTGGCGAGTGCATGACCGGGTGCCGGCACAACGCGAAGAACACGTTGCTGAAGAACTACCTCCATCTCGCTGAGCGGGGCGGGGCAGAGGTCAGGGAGCTCACCACTGTCGACAGCATCACCCCGTACGACGGCGGCTACCGCATCGCCGCGCACGAGTCGGGCCGATCGCGCCGCCGCACCGCGCACACGATCACGACCGGGCAGGTCATCATCGCCGCCGGCGCCTGGGGTACGCAGGAGCTACTGCACACCATGAAGCAGCGGGGGCTCCTTCCCGACCTCTCGAACCGGCTGGGGGAACTGACCCGGACGAACTCGGAGGCGCTGTGCACCGCGAGCACGCGGCCGGGGACCCGGACCAACGGAGACCTCAACCACGGCGTCGCCATCACGAGCTCGATCCACCCGAACGACCACACCCACATCGAACCGGTGCGGTACGGCGCCGGCTCCGGGTTCATGGGGCTGCTCACCACCGTCATGACCGATGGTGGCGGCCGGGTGCCCAGGGCGGTGAAGTGGATCGGCCAGATCCTGCGTCATCCGGTCCAGTTCGTCGGCCACTACCTGGGGATCCGCAGCTGGGCGGAGCGTACGGTCATCGCACTTGTCATGCAGACCAGCGACAACTCGATCACCGTCTTCGGCAAGAAGCGGCGCTTCGGCCGCGGGTCGCTTCGGCTCTCCTCGAAGCAGGGCCACGGCGAGCCGAACCCGACCTGGATCCCGGTCGCCAACCAGGCGATCCGCAGCATCAGCGAGAAGATCGACGGCCGGCCGTTCTCGAGCGTCGGCGAGATCTTCAACGTCCCGATGACGGCCCATTTCCTCGGCGGCTGCGTGATCGGGGACAGCGCCGAGAGCGGCGTCGTCGACCCCTACCACCGCGTCCACGGCCATCCCGGGCTGCACATCACCGACGGCTCGACGATCTCCGCCAACCTCGGGGTGAACCCGAGCCTGACCATCACGGCACAGGCCGAGCGCGCCATGTCGATGTGGCCGAACAAGGGCGAGGCCGACCCGCGGCCGCCGCTCGGTGCGGCCTACCAGCGAACGGCGCCGGCCAGCCCGAACCACCCGATGGTGCCGGCTGAGGCACCCGCCGCTCTGCGACTGCCGGTGATCGCGATCAACGGCCGGCCGGCTTCATGACCGCCGCCCCGACCAACCGGGCCGAACCGCCCGGTGTCCGAGGCATGACGCCCGAGCGTCAGAGGATCGCCGCCGAGGCGCTCCAGTCTAACGCGATCTTCAAGGCTCTGGCGTCTTTCGGTGACTTCTACGACTTCGTCGTCTCGGTCTTCCGGAAGGGATTCACGCGGAGGTTCCAGTTCCGTGAGTTCGTCTCCCAGGCATGGTTCATCACCACCGTCTCGTTCTGGCCGGCGCTCCTGGTCGCGATCCCGTTCTGCGTGGTCATCATCTTCCAGGTCAACCAGCTCCTGATCGAGATCGGTGCGGTCGACCTGGCCGGCGCGGGGGCTGCCGTCGCCGTCGTCCGTGAGATCGGCCCGATCGTCAGCGTTCTCGTCGTCGCGGGGGCGGGAGCCACCGCGATCTGCGCGGACCTGGGCTCGCGCAAGATCCGCGAGGAGATCGACGCGATGACCACCCTTGGGATCGATCCGGTCCAGCGCCTCGTCGTCCCTCGCGTGGTCGCCTCGACCCTCGTGGGCATCGCGCTCAACGGCCTGGTGACCGTCGTCGGCCTGGTCGGCGGCTACTTCTTCTCCGTGGTGCTGCAGGGCGCCACACCAGGGCTCTACCTCAACGACCTCACCCTTCTCGTGGGGCTCTCGGACTTCATCGCCGCTGAGGCCAAGGCAGCTGTCTTCGGACTACTGGCCGGCCTGACCGCCTGTTACCTGGGGCTCAACGCCAAGGGCGGGCCCAAAGGCGTCGGGGAAGCAGTGAACCAGACCGTCGTGTTCGCGTTCATGCTCCTGTTCGCCGCCAACAGCGTGATCAGCACCCTGTTCCTCCAGCTCAAGTCGGGAGCCTGAGATGGCCGTCAACACATCAGCTCTCCGCGAGCTCGGCGAGCAGCTCGCCTTCCATGGCCGCGCCTACGCCCACTTCCCCCATGCCTTCCGCCGCTACCGCAAGGAAGTCGTCCGGCTCCTGGCCGAGGTCGCGATGGGAACCGGCGCACTGGCACTGATCGGCGGGACCGTTCTCGTGATCGGCTTCCTCACCGCGGCGTCAGGCATCGAGGTCGGGCTGCAGGCTTACACGTCCTTCGACAACATCGGCGTCTCCGCGCTGTCGGGGTTCTTCTCGGCGTACTTCAACACTCGCGAGGTGGCTCCGATCATCGCGGGGATCGCACTCACAGCGACCGTCGGCGCGGGGTTCACCGCCCAGATCGGCGCCATGCGGGTCTCGGAGGAGATCGACGCGCTCGAGGTGATGGCAGTGCCGCCGGTGCCCTACCTGGTGACCACCCGGATCATGGCCGGGCTCATCGCCGTCATCCCGCTGTACGCCATCGCGGTGATGATGTGCTGGCTGGCGACACGGCTGGTGGTGACCGTCGGCTACGACGAGGCGCCGGGCACGTACCAGCATTACTTCGACACGTTCCTGATCCCCGGCGACCTGTTCCTGTCCATGCTGAAGGTCGCGATCATGGCGCTGGTCGTGGTCTCGGTGTGCTGCTACCACGGGTTCAAGGCGTCGGGCGGGCCTGCCGGCGTCGGCCGGGCCGTCGGCCGGGCCGTGCGCTCGGCCCTCGTCGCCATCATGTTCGTCGACCTGATCTTCGGCATCGCCATCTGGGGCGGTCCGTCGGTCCACATCGCGGGGTGAGGGGCATGGTTGATCGTCACGTCACCTACGGGCTCACCTTCATCGCGCTGATCCTCGCGCTCGTCGCCGGCACCGTCGCCACCTACCAGGGTGCCTTCCGCTCCACCGTTCCGCTCACCGTCTCCTCCGACCGGGCAGGGCTGACCCTGACCTCGGGCGCGGCGGTCAAGCTCCGCGGCGTCGCGATCGGCAGAGTCGGCTCCGTCCACAACGACGGAGGCGACGGGGTCTCGATCCAGCTCGACATCGACCGGGGCGAGTTCGACCAGATCTCCAGCGACGCGACCGCCGAGATCGTCCCGCCGACGGCGTTCGGCGCGAAGTACATCCAGCTCAACCCCGGCGACCCGGGCGCTGCGCGGATCCGAGCCGGATCGACGATCGATGCCGACCGGGTCACGGTCGAGGTCGACGAGGCGTTCGAGAACCTCACTCAGGTGCTCGACACCGCTAAGCCCGCCGAGGTTGCCGCCGCCCTCACCGCTGTCTCGCAGGCGGTGGACCAGCGCGGCGAGGACATCGGGCTCCTGATCACCCAGATCAACGGCTACCTCACCTCGTTCAACCCTTACCTGAGTACGCTCACCAGCGACATCAGGTCGGGTGCGAGCGTCGCGCAGACGTACGACACCGCGCGGCCCGACCTGGTGGCCCTGGCCGACAACGCGGCGGTGACCAGCAGGACGCTCACCACCCAGCAGAAGTCGCTGCACGCGTTCGAGCTGAGCCTGTACTCCTTCGACAACAGCGCCGGCAGGCTGCTCGACAGCTCAGGGGAGCGGCTCACCACCACGTTGAGGCTGACCGAGCCGGTCACCGGGGTCGTGGAGCGCTACTCCCCGGAGCTGCCGTGCACGATCCTCGGTCTGGCCTCGGCCAACAAGCTTGCCGAGGTCGCAGTCGGAGGCACGCATCCGGGGATCACCACGATCACCCGCATCGTTCCGGGGCGCGACCCCTATACGTACGAGCGCAATCTGCCGGAGATCGGCGACACCCGCGGTCCTGAGTGCTATGGGCTCCCGTACGTGACTGAAGAGGAGGCACAGGCCGCGGTGCCTACCTTTGCGGCCGGCGCCAACCCGTACGCAGGCAAGCAGCCCACGGTCCAGGAGAACACGCTCACTACGCTGCTCGGTCTGCTGGCCGGTGGCGCCAACGCCGCAGGAGGCAAGCAGTGACCAGCAGCAGCAAGCTTCGGCGCCGGGAACGTTCCGACCTGATCAAGTTCGGCATCTTCTTAGCGGTCGCGGCTCTGTTCACGTACTGGGTCGGTGTGGTGACGGCCGCCCACCGTCCCGGCGACCGGGTCACCTACGACGCCGTCTTCGCCAACGTGTCGGGACTCCAGGAGGGCGACCTGGTCCGGATCGCGGGCGTGGACGTCGGCAAGGTCACCGGCCTGGCGGTTCAGCGCGACACGACCGTACGCGTCTCCTTCGACGTCCCCCGGGACCAGGAGCTCAACGCCTCGACCGAGGCCACGGTGCAGTACCGGAACCTCATCGGCGACCGGATCGTCCAGCTCAGCCGCCCCGACCCGGACGCGAGACCGATCTCGGCTGGCGACACCATCCCGATATCCCGAACCCGGCCGGCCCTGGACCTCGACCTGTTGCTCAACGGGTTCAAACCCCTCTTCGCGGGCCTCGCCCCGGCACAGATCAACGCCTTCTCCGGCGACCTGATCAAGATCCTGCAGGGACAGAGTTCCGCCATCTCCACCCTGGTGCAGCGGGCCGCCTCGCTCACCACGACGCTCGGCAACCGTCAGGAGCTGATCGGGGAGGTGATCCGGAACCTCAACACCGTCGTCGGCACCCTCGACGACAAGCGCGAGACCATCCAGGAGCTCATCGACCAGTTCAGCCGGCTCCTCGACGGTCTAGAGCAGCAGGACGCCCAGATTCTCGACGCCGCGGCGCAGACCGACCGGTTCGCGCGCAGCGCAGGGTCACTGGTGGAAGAGGGCAGGGGAGACCTCGCGGCCGACCTGTCCCAGCTCACCAAGGCGGCGAACGGCATCAACCAGGAGCAGGCCACCCTGCAACAGGTGCTGCAGAAACTGCCGAACCACTACGCGGCGATCCAGAACACCGCCTCGTACGGCAACTACTTCAACTTCTTCCTGTGTGGGGTCCGGGTCCAGACCGAGGCCACCATCACGACTCCCTGGATCATGTCCGACGCGCAGAGGTGCAAGTGATGAGCTTCCGTACGCCCGCTCAGAACGCCGCCCGGGGCCTGGTCGGCACCATGGCGATCGCGCTGGTGGTCACCGCCAGCCTCAACTACAACAAGCTCCCGCTCGTGGGCAACGGAGACGCCATCCACGCCGCCTTCGCCGAGGCCGGGGGCCTCAAGGGCGGCGACGCCGTCATGGTCTCCGGCGCCCAGGTCGGCAAGGTTCGCGACGTACGTCTCGACGGCGACGAGGTCGTCGCCGACCTGGTCCTCACCGACGGCGATGTCAAGCTCGGCGGCAAGACCGAGGCACGCATCACCACCGTCACCCTCCTCGGCCGCGCGGCCGTCGAGCTCGTCCCCTCCGGCGGCGGACGGCTGAGTGCTGGCGACACGATCCCGACATCGCGGACCTCCTCGCCTTACAACCTCACCGCCACCCTGAACCAGCTGACGACCACCTCGGCCGACATCGACAAGACCCAGCTTGCCGGCGCACTCGACCAAGCCAGTACGGCACTGAGCGGAACCCGCGACGACGTCGGCCCCGCTCTGCGAGGAGTCACCGAGCTAACCGCCGCCGTCGAGCAGAACGACGACCAGCTCCGCGCTCTACTCGCCCGTGCCTCGCGGGTCTCGGGCGTCCTCGCGAGCCGCAACGAGCAGATCGAGACCCTGCTCACCTCCGGACAGTCGCTCCTTGAGCAGCTCAACGCCCGCCAGGCCGTCGTGGTGAGCCTGCTCGCCAGCGTGCAGGACCTCTCCACCCAGCTGCGTGGCCTTGTCGACGACAATCGGGCCACGCTCGGCCCGGCGCTCGGCCAGCTCGACTCGGTGGTCACCGTGCTCAACCGGAACAAGGCCGCGCTGCAGGAGGCCATCACCGGGCTGCGCGGCTACGTCACCGGGTTTGGGGAGGCCATCTCGACGGGACCGTGGTTCGACGCGTACATCCAGAACCTCACCTCGCCGGGCACGCTGGCGCCGATCGTCTCGGGGGTCGTGAAGTGACCATCTCCTCCAGCCTCCTGCTGCGCCGCGTCCTGATCGGGCTCGCGCTGCTGCTCCTCGCCACGGGCGCCTACTACACCGTCAAGGACACCCGCTCGACGGTGGTGACCGCGGTCTTCAGCAACGCTGACGGGCTCTACGAGGGTGACGATGTCAAGGTCCTCGGGGTTGCCGTCGGCCGGGTCACCGAGGTCGACCCGCAGGACGACGGCGTGCATGTCGGGATCGAGGTCGAGGGCGGGCAGCGGATCCCGGCCGGTGCCCACGCCGCCATCGTCTCTCCGAGCCTGGTCAGCGGGCGGTTCGTCCAGCTCTCACCGGCCTACACCCATGGTCCGGCGATGTCCGACGGTGGTCAGATCCAGCTGGACCGCACCGCGGTGCCGGTCTCCTTCGACGAGGTCAAGAAGCAGCTCACCGACCTCTCCACCGCGCTGGCCCCCGCAGGCTCCGGCAAGCAGCCGCTCCGAGCCGCCATCGAGACCCTGGACGCCAACCTCCGCAACGGCAATGCCGAGCAGCTGCGGGAGGCGGTCGAGGGGCTCCGCAGCGCCACCGCGACCCTCTCCGACGGACGCGCCGATATGTTCACGACCGTCTCGAATCTGAACAGCTTCACCAAGAACCTCGCCGTCAACGATGCCGCCGTGGCTGGGTTCACCGAGCAACTCAGCGAGGTCTCCGCGGTGCTGGCCGCCAACCGTCGCGAGCTCACCAAGGCGATCGAGGAGCTCTCTGCGGCGCTGGCGGCGACTGGCGAGCTTACCCATGACAACCGCTCCCGGATCAGGAGCTCCGTACGTGACCTGAACCTGCTCAGCGCGGCCCTCGCCGACCGGTCCAACCAGCTCGCGGCGATCTTGCATATGGCTCCGACGGCACTGATCGATCTCTTCAACGTGATCGACAAGCAGGCGATCACCGGGCGGGCCTCCCTGACCGGGCTCAACGACGCCGCCCAGCTCGTCTGCGGTGCCGTGCTCGGCGCCGGCGGCACTGCGCAGCAGTGCCGCGACGCGTTGGCCCCGCTCGTCGACTTGATCAAGAGCGCCCAGCAGAGCGTGGCGGGACCGGCAGTGGCGGGGCCGGGCACAGCGGGGCCGGGGGCGCCGGCGCCGGCCGACCCCGGTGGGCCCTCGATACCGCTGCCTGACCTGGGTGCGGGCCTTGACGGAGTACAACCCCTCTTGCCCGGCCTGCTCGGCACCGACCTCGGAGGCGACCGATGAAGACACAGATCCTGGCGACCATGGCCGCACTCGTGGTCGGCCTGACCGGCTGCAGCAGCCTGCAACCGAACGACTACACGCTCCCCGGCCAGCCCGGCGTCGGCAGGGACGGCTACACCGTCACCGTCACCTTCGACGAGGTCGCGAACCTGGTGCCCAACTCCGCCGTGCAGATGGACAACGTCGTCATCGGCACCGTCGCCGGCATCAGCGTCTCGGACTGGAAGGCAAAGGTCAGGCTCCGACTGATGGAGTCGGCCCGCGTCCCGGCCGACTCCACCTTCGCCATCGGGCAGAAGACTCTGCTCGGCGCCCAGTACGTCGACGTCAGCGCGCCGGCCCAGACGCCGACTCCGAGCAGCGCCGGCAGCATCGCGGCAGCGGTGGAGCGGACCGAGGTGCTGCAGGACGGCGCCCGGATTCCGGTCACCCAGACCGGCACCTACCCCGCCACCGAGCAGGTCCTCGGCGCGGTGGCGCTGCTGCTCAACAACGGCGGGCTGTCGCAGATCGAGACCATCACCTCCGAGCTGGCGACGGCGCTGGACGACCGGGTCCCCGACACCCGCAACCTGGTACGGCGCACCAACGAGCTGCTCGCCGTGCTCGACGACAACAAGGGCGAGATCGTGCAGGCGCTCGAGGCGCTCGACCGGCTCTCCGCCGGCCTCGCTCGGGACCGGATGGTCTTGGCGAACGCGATCGACCAGATCGCACCGGGGCTGCGTACGCTCGAGGAGGAGCGGCAGAGCCTCGTCCGTGCCGTCACCCGGACCGGCCAGACCGGGGCTCAGGCGACGAAGGTCATCCGGGCCAGCCGCACGGCTCTCCTCGCGAACCTGGACGCCCTGCGGCCTATCCTGACCAGCCTCGGCAAGGTCGGCGACTCCATCCCCGAGGCGCTCAAGATCGGTCTGACCATCCCGTTCCCGGCTATGACCACGACCAACGTGCTCAGCGGCGACTACGCCAACCTCTTCGCGACGTTCGACCTCCGCGTCTCAAGCCTCACCGACACCTGGCTCACCGGGTTCGGAGCCCCGAGCACGTCCGACGAGGGTTGTCTGCTCACGAGCCTGGGAGGCTGCTGATGCTGCTGACGAGGCTGGTGAAGCGGCAGTTGGGCGTCTTCGCCTGCCTGACCGCTCTCGCGCTCGGGCTGATGGTCTTCACCTATGCGCGGATTCCGGCGATCCTCGGCATCGGGGTCTACCAGGTCACCGCCGAGTTCACCGACGCCAGCGGACTCTACGAGAGCGCCCTGGTCACCTACCGGGGCGTCAAGGTCGGGCAGGTGACCGACCTCGAGGTGACCCCGCGTGCAGCCGTCGCCACGCTCCGCCTCGACGACGGCACCCGGATCCCGGGCAACGTCGACGCCGAGCTCCACAGCACCTCCGCGGTGGGGGAGCAGTACGTCTCCCTGGTCTCTTCGTCCGCCACCGAGGCGAGCCTGAGCGGCGGGGACGTGCTACCGCAGTCACGCACCGTCGACATGCCCCAGATCGCCCCGGTCCTCGATGCGGTCAACCACCTGCTCGAGTCCGTCCCGCAGCGGCAGACTCGCAACGTACTGGACCAGGTGGACACCGGTCTCGGGTCGAGCAGCGAGGACGTCGGCCGGCTGATCGAGGACTCCAGCACACTGATGGACACGGCCCAGCAGGAGGTCACCTCGACGACCGAGCTGATCCGCGCGCTGGAGCCGGTGCTGGCCACTCAGGAGGAGATGGCGCCGCAGACCGTATCGTCGATGTCGTCGCTCCGGGCGCTTACCAAGGAGCTCGCTGTGAACGACGCCGATTTGCGCTCGCTGCTTCGCGACGGGCGAACGGGCCTGGACAGCACCACAGCGACCGTCAACGACCTTCAGACGACGCTGCCGATGCTTCTGGACAACCTGATGGTCAACGGCGAGGTGCTCAACACCTATCTTCCGCAGCTTCAGCAGATCCTGGTCGTGTACCCCGCCACGATCGGACGGCTTCAACAGACGGTCAACCCGCGGGCCAAGGAGGGTGACGTGCAGCTGGACCTACGCGCAGGCGTCAACAATCCACCGTCGTGCACGACGGGCTACCTGTCCACCGACGAGCGACGCAGTCCGTCCGAGGAGAGCGTACGCAAGGTCGACCCGCTCGCTCACTGCGAGACCGCGCCCGACGACCCGTCGTCGGTGCGGGGCGCTCGCAACCTGCCCTGCCCGAACTCGTCCGCCCGCGGGCCATTGCCGTCCTCGTGCGGGCTGGAGTTCGGCAAGGGTCGTTGGCCCGAGGGCGCCGACCCGAACGCGACCTCGACCGCTCCGAAGACTTCGGCAGGCGAGCCGTCGTCGAGGGGGACGGCGGACGCGTCTGTTGAGGACAACTCCTGGAAGCAGCTGTTCCTCGACCCGGTCGGGCTGTGGTGACGATGGCCGTAGGGACGATGGAGAGACTCTCCACCAGGACCTTCGTGCTCCTGCTGGTGCTGGGCGTCGGGCTGCTCGTGTTCGCCGGGCAGCGCGCCTGGTCCTGGCGCGAGGATGTCACTGCCGAGCACCAGAGAGCCGAGGCCGTCTCGGCGGCCTCCACCGAGGTCACCCGGCTCATCTCGGTCAGTGCAGAAGACTCGGAGACGGCTTTCGAGACCCTTCTCGACGGCGCGACAGCCTCCTTTCGCAGCGACCTGAAGCAGCAGGCGAACGCGCTGCAGAAGGCGTTGAAGGCCAACAAGGTCGATGCCGAGGGTGAGGTCGTCTCTGCCGGTGTGGCGCGCTCGACCGACGAGCAGGCGACGGTGTTCGTCGCAGCGACCGGCACGGTGTCGAACTCGGGCACGAAGGCACCGCAGCAACGTGATTACCGGGTCAAGGTCGAGATGCGGAACGTCGAGGGCCGCTGGCTTGTATCCGGACTGGAGTTCATCCCGTGACCATCGAGGAGACCGAGATGGCAACCGCCTTCTCTGAAGAGACCGAGCACACCGACCAGTCGCTGCCGTGCGGATCCGGTCGGCTGCGGCTCAACCTGGAGCGGGGACTGCTGCTGCGCTGGGCGATCGTGGTGCTCGTGGTCGTCGGGTTGGTCGCGGCGGCCGCGTTCGGCGTGCTCGCCGACCGGGCCTCGGGCCGCGCTCGCGATCGCAGCGACGCGCTCGCCGCGGCCAAGAGCCGGGTGCCCGTGCTGCTGAGCTACGACCACCGCACGCTCGAGGACGACCTCGCACGCTCCCAGGACCAGACCACCGGACGGTTCCGCACCGATTACACCAAGCTGCTCGACGGTCCCGTCGCAAAGGCGGCGACCCAGAAGCAGATCTCCACGAAGGCGACCCTCTCCGGGGCAGGCGTGGTCAAGGCCGCCGGGTCGCGGGTCACGGTCCTGGTCTTTCTGACCCAGACCACGGTGGCGCCTGGGGTCGAGCCCAGCGTCAGCGCATCGCGCGTCGAGGTGAGGATGCAACAGGTGGGCAACGGCTGGAAGGTCGCCGGGCTCGCGCCCCGCTGACCGGACGATAACCATCGAGTGGAGGCATGGGCATGGGTGTGGATGTGAAGATCGAAGGGCTGACCAAGAGCTTTGGTAAGCAGCTCATCTGGAAGGATGTCACGCTGACGCTGCCTGCGGGCGAGATCAGCGTGATGCTGGGTCCGTCCGGCACGGGTAAGTCCGTGCTCCTCAAGACCCTGATCGGCCTGATCAAGCCCGACACGGGCTCGGTGGTCATCGAGGGTGTCGACATCGCCAGCTGCTCGGAGCGGGACCTCTACGAGGTCCGCAAGCTCTTCGGT
>NZ_JZDQ02000006.1 GCF_000960475.2 Nocardioides luteus
GAGAAACAGGGCGGGGAGAGCCGAGAGGCTCTCCCCGCCCTTGTTGCATGCGGAGACGGTGGTGCGCCGGCCCGGACGTTCACCGAGGTACCTCGGTCGGCAGTCGCTCACTTCGGTGAACTCCACGAAGTCGGTGCGCACTCACCGAGGTATCTCGGCCGGCATCCACGCCGCCACCTGCCCAAAACCAAGGAGTCGGATGCCCAGCGCCCCCCACAAGCCCTGGACATCCGACGATCTTGGGTGACCGACACCAAGTCTGCGTCAGTCGTGGGCTCAGGTTATGCATAGAAACGCCCATGGATCCAGATGGTTAAGACGAAATTCATGAAGTTCTGTGCGGATTCGAACAGAATCGAACAGATCTGAGGCCCCGAATCATCTGGATCCATACATTAGGATTTCGGCGTGCGTGTGATGACCTCCCGAGCCCGCGCGGCCATCTTCGCCCCGATCGGCGACGAGGGCCGGGCGGCGCGCGTCGAGAACCGGCTCGCCGAGGCGATCCGTTCCGGCGTACTCGCTCACGGGGAGCGGCTCCCCAGCGAGCCCGAGCTCGCGCAGATGCTCGGAGTCGCGACGGTCACCGCGCGAGAGGCGCTGGTCGCGCTGCGCGCCAAGGGTCTGGTGGTGACGACCCGGGGGCGTGGCGGTGGCTCGTTCGTGCGCGCCCCGAAGAGCGTCGACCTCGTCGAGGAGCGGCTCGCCGCGATGTCGCGGATCGAGCTGCGCGACCGGGCCACCGTCTACCTCGTGGTGCTCACCGGGTGTGCGGAGATCGCGGCGGAGCGTACGGACCCCGACGAGGTCGAGGACCTGCGCGACCTGCTGATCCCGCTCAACGTCAGCGACGTGGCCCGCTGGCGCAGCGCCGACAGCGAGCTCTACCTGTCGGTGGCGGCGCTGACCCAGTCGGCCCGGATGACCCGTGAGGTGGTGCGCCAGGAGGCCGACTTCGGCGCGCTGCTCCGGATCCCGCTCGACGAGCCGGGCTTCCGGGAGGCGACCGCGACCCGCCACCAGGAGCTTGTCGAAGCCCTCGCAGCGGGGGATGCTGTCAGGGCACGGGAGAGCGTACGCGAGCATGTCGCTCACTCCCTTGAACGCTTGGCCGAGATCCATGAGGCGGTGCGACGATGACCAGGACGATGACTCCCATCGACTGTGTGGCTCAGGTCGAGCAGCATTTCGGGCCGATCGTGGCCGAGCTGGAGCGCGTACGCAGCGAGGTGGCCGCTCTCTTCGAGGCCGGGCCGGTCACCACCACCTCCCTGCGGGAGCGGCTCGAACCCGGCTCCCTGGAGTTCCTGCGCAACCCCAACCTCGTCGGTGGCGGGTTCGTCGTCGCGCCGGGCGTGCTCAGCGACCGTCGGCTCTACCTCGTCTGGTGGCAGGGGGAGGAGCGGGACTTCCTGGGCGACGCGGACGCGCCGGCGACCGGTGAGGCGATCGACTACACCCGCCAGCCCTGGTATCGCACCCCGGAGCGTACGGGGGAGCTGACCCTCGTCGGCCCGTACGTCGACTTCGTCTGCACCGACGAGTACGTCATGACCACGACGATGCCGGTCTACGCCGGCGGCCGCATGGTCGGCGTCGCCGGGGCCGACACCCTGGTCGAGACGCTCGAGACGATGCTCCTGCCCGGCCTGCGCGAGGCCGGCGCGACGCTGGTCAACGGCCACGGCAAGGCGATCGTCTCGGCCGACCCGCAGCTGGCCACGGGTGCTCCGCTCACCACGGCCCGCGACATGATCCCGTGCCGGGGTCTGCCGCTCTCGGTCGCGCTCTCCTAGGCTGTCGGCTTCATCATGTGTCGCGGGGTGGTGAAGAAGAGCACCGCCACGAAGCCCACCGCCAGCGCGATCGCCGGCAGCAGCGTCGCCTCGGCCATCGCCTGGGAGAACCGCTCGGCGATCTGCGCCGGCATCTGACCACCGGCGTTGCCGGCGCTCTCCGCGCTCGCGTCCAGCCCGTTGGCGCTGATGCGGGCGTCCATGAGCACCGCGATCGCGGCCGAGCCGACCACCGAACCGACCGTCCGGGTGGCGTTGTAGACGCCCGCCCCTGCTCCGGCGTGGTGCGGTGGCAGGTTGCGGGTGGCGGCCGCCGCCAGCGGCGCCCACACGAACGCCATCCCGAGCCCGAGCAGCCCCATCGGGAGGAGGATCTCCCACACGGCCGAGCCGGGGGTCATCGGCCGGGTGACCCAGAAGATCGCGGCGGCGCAGCAGAGGAAGCCGAAGCTGGTGAGCCAGCGGGGATGGACCTTGTCGTTGATCCGGCCGACCACCGGCGCGAGCACGAGCGAGACCGCCGCCATCGGGACGAACAGGAGGGAGGCCTCGAGCGCGTCGTAGCCACGGACGATCTGGGCGTAGAGCATCAGCGGGAAGCCCATCGTCGTGGCCGCCATGCCCATGCAGGTGATCGCGATGTTGGCGACCGAGAAGTTGCGGTCGCCGAAGAGGCCCAGCGGAAGCAGCGGCTCCTGCTTGTTGCGCGCCTCCCACAGCACGAACAGACCGAGCACGACCACGCCTCCGACGACCAGCGCCCAGACCACCGCGTCCCAGTCGCGCTGCTCGCCGTCCTGCAGGCCGAAGACCAGGCCGAACATGCCGATCCCGCTGAGCGCGACACCCAGCCAGTCGAAGACGTGCGGGTGGGTCGGCAGCAGCGGCACCAGCCGCCAGTTGAGGACGAGCGCCAGCACGCCGACGGGGATGTTGATGAAGAAGATCCACTCCCAGCCGCCGAGGTCGACCAGCACACCGCCGAGGATCGGACCGACCAGCGTCGCGATGCCGGCCGTGGCGCCCCACAGCGCCATCGCCGCGCCGCGGCGGTCGGCCGGGAAGATCCGGGTGATCACCGCCATCGTCTGCGGCGTCATCATCGACGCACCGACACCCTGCACCGCACGCGCGGCGATCAGCATCGCGATGTTGTCGGAGAGCCCGCACCACAGCGACGCGAGCGTGAAGATCGCCAGGCCGCCGAGATAGAGCCACTTCGGCCCGAACCGGTCACCGAGACGCCCCATGATCAGCACCGGGACGGCATAGGTCAGCAGATAGGCGCTGGTCACCCACAGCACGTCGTTGGTGCTCGCCTCGAGGTCCCTCATGATGTCCGGGGTCGCGACGGTCACGATCGTCATGTCGACGAGGATCATGAAGAAGCCGATGCACAGCGCGCCCAGGCTGCGCCACGGATGTTCCACGGTGTCGCCCGGCGTCGCCGACGTCGTCGTTTCGGTCATGTGCACAGTCAACACCCGACCACCGACATTTGGTGGCGGAGTACGCGGGCACAATGGTGGGCATGACCCACCAGGACCTGATGGCCGGCCCGCCGCCGACCCACCTCCCCGCCGACCCCGCGACCGACGAGCTGTCCGCCGGCACCGAGCCCGCCGAGGTCGTACGCCGCCACCCGGCCTCGCCCGCGGCCTGGGCCGCGCTCGCCACGGCAGCCAAGGAGTCCGGCGCCGAGGACGTGACCGTCTACGCCTACGCCCGCGTCGGCTACCACCGCTCGCTCGACATGCTGCGCCGCAACGGCTGGAAGGGTCACGGTCCGGTGCCGTGGGAGCACGAGCCCAACCGTGGCTTCCTGACCAGCCTCGCCCTCCTCGCCGAGCAGGCCAAGGCGATTGGCGAGACCGACGAGTGGGAGCGCTGCAGCGAGTTCCTGCGCGACAGCAGCCCGACGGCGTACGACACGCTTCTCGGCTGAACTACCGAATCGCGTCGGACCAGCGATTTCGCCTAGCCTTGCCCTGTGACTGAGCAGACCACCAACGCCCCCGAACCGGACCTCAACGAGCAGATGCTGGTCCGGCGCGAGAAGCGCGAGCGCCTGCTGGCCGCCGGGAAGAAGGCGTACGCCATCGGCGTCGGCCGCACCCACACGCTCGCCGAGGTGCGCGAGGCCTACGAGGACAAGCTCGAGGCCGGCGAGGAGACCCAGGACGTGGTCACCGTCGCCGGCCGGGTCATGTTCGTCCGCAACACCGGAAAGCTGGCGTTCGCGACGCTCCAGGAGGGCATCGGCACCCGGCTCCAGGTGATGCTCTCGCTCGCCGAGGTGGGCGAGGAGGCGCTCGCGGACTGGAAGAGCCTGGTCGACCTCGGCGACCACGTCGCCGTCACCGGCCGGGTGATCTCCTCCCGGCGCGGCGAGCTCTCCATCATGGCCTCGAGCTGGGAGATGGCCTCCAAGGCGCTGCGGCCGCTGCCGGTGCTCCACAAGGACCTCTCCGAGGAGGCCCGGGTGCGCCAGCGCTACGCCGACCTGGTCGTGCGCCAGGAGGCGCGCGACATGGTGCGTACGCGCGCGAAGATCACCCAGGCGATCCGCCGCCGTCTGGAGGACGACGGCTATCTCGAGGTCGAGACGCCGGTCCTGCAGCTCATCCACGGTGGCGCCCACGCGCGACCGTTCAACACCCACATGAACGCGTTCGACCAGCCGATGAGCCTGCGGATCGCGCTCGAGCTCAACCTCAAGAAGGCCGTTGTCGGCGGTGTCGACAAGGTCTACGAGATCGGCCGGATCTTCCGCAACGAGGGCGTCGACTCCACGCACAGCCCCGAGTTCACGATGATCGAGGCCTACCAGGCCTACGGCGACCAGTTCACCATCGCCGAGGAGATGCGGCAGATGTACCTCGCTGCCGCCGACGCGGTCGGCTCGCGCCAGATCGAGACCGAGGCCGGTGTCATCGACCTCGACGGCGAGTGGACCTGGCTGCCGGTCTACGAGGGCGTCTCCGAGGCCGTGGGTGTCGAGGTCACCCCCGACACCGACGTCGACACGCTCAAGGCCCTGGCCGACAAGCACGACGTCGAGCTCGACCCGGCCTGGGACGCCGGCAAGATCGTCATGGAGCTGTGCGGCGAGCTGGTGGAGCCCCACCTGCTCCAGCCGACCTTCCTGTGCGACTTCCCGGCGATCGCCCAGCCGCTGGCGCGGATCAACGACGAGGAGCCCGGCAAGGTGCTCGCCTGGGACCTGATCATCGGCGGTGTCGAGCGCGGCACCGGGTTCACCGAGCTGATCGACCCGGTCGTGCAGCGCGAGGTGCTCACCCAGCAGTCGCTCCTGGCGGCCGGTGGTGACCCCGAGGCGATGCAGCTCGACGAGGACTTCCTGCGGGCGCTGGAGTACGGCGCCCCGCCGATGGGTGGTCTCGGCCTCGGCCTGGACCGGGCGATCATGCTCTTCACCGGGGCCGGGATCCGCGAGACGATCCTCTTCCCGCTGCTCAAGCCGGAGGCCTGATCTGCCATACCTGGCACTAGAGTTCCAGGTATGGAGAACGGCCGGTCGGAGACGTTGATGACCGCGCTGGGGTTCGACCCCGGCGCGGCGCAGCTCTACAGCCGTCTCCTCCCGCTCACCGGGTGGCCGTGCGCGGCGGTCGCGGCGACGCTGTCCGCCTCCGAGGGCGAGCTGAAGGAGGAGGCCGCGCCCCTGATCGAGAGCGGAGTCATCAGCTGCGGCGAGACGTTGACCGTGCTCAGCCCGACAGCGGTGGTCGCCCACATGCTGGAGCGGGCCGCGACCAGGGCCCAGGACGCCCACGACCACCTGCTCAAGATCTCCCAGTCGGTGCCGTACGTCGCCGGCACCGCCGCACGGCTCCCGACGACGATCGGCGAGGAGCATCCGATCGACGGCGAGGTGATCGCGACCGAGTTCACGCCGGAGACCTTCGAGCGCCTGGTCTCGGCCACCTCGGGCGACATGATGTGGCTGCGCCCGGCGGTGACCGTGCATCCCTCGGAGATGCGGTTCATCTCGGTCATCGAGGCCGCGACGAAGTCGGGTCGCCGGTGCCGCGGCATCTATCCGGTGGCGGCCCTGAAGCACTCGCCCGACGTGCTGCGGATGCGGGTCGAGATCGGTGAGGACATCCGGATCCTGCCGCATGTCGCCACTCACCTGATGGTCGTCGGCAGCACGCACGCGATGTTCCCCGACCCGCTCGGCCTGGTGGAGCAGCCGCTGGTCAACGTACGCCAGCGGGGCGTCGTCGAGGTGGTCACCTGCTACTTCGAGGAGCTGTGGCACCGGGCCCTCCCGGCGGCCGAGCTGGAGGAGCTGCCGAGCGCCGAGCGCCGTCTGCTGCTCGTCGAGCTGGCCAGCGGGGCCCAGGACGAGCAGATCGCCCGGAGGCTGGGTGTCTCGCTGCGTACGGTCCGGCGGCGGGTCGCCGAGCTGCTCGAGGAGCTCGGCGCGAGCTCGCGGTTCGAGGCGGGTGTCGAGGCCGCGCGGCGCGGCTGGCTGTGACGTACGGCCAGGGATTTGCTAGCGTGTGGTCGCAAGAGCCCTGGTCTTGCCAGGGTTTTTCGCATTTTTCGATGGGTCCAGCGATGGATCGTCACACACTAGATAATGGTGCGTCGAGCAGCCGGGCATCGCCCGGAGGGACTCCGTCCGGAGCGAAGGAGCAACACATGCCCGCGATCACGATCATCGGCGCCCAGTGGGGCGACGAAGGCAAGGGCAAGGCGACCGACCTTCTCGGTGAGCACGTCGACTACGTCGTGAAGTTCAACGGCGGCAACAACGCTGGTCACACCGTCGTGATCGGCAAGGAGAAGTACGCCCTCCACCTGCTGCCCAGCGGCATCCTGACCCCCGGCGTGACGCCGGTGATCGGCAACGGCGTCGTCGTCGACCTCGCGGTCCTCTTCGAGGAGCTGACCGCCCTGGAGGAGCGCGGCGTCGACGTCTCGAAGCTGAAGCTGTCGGCCAGCGCGCACGTCATCGCCGACTACAACCGCCAGCTCGACAAGGTCACCGAGCGCTTCCTCGGCTCGCGCAAGATCGGCACCACCGGCCGCGGGATCGGGCCGACCTACGCCGACAAGGTCAACCGCATCGGCATCCGCGTCCAGGACCTCTTCGACGAGTCGATCCTGCGCGGCAAGGTCGAGGGTGCGCTCGAGCTGAAGAACCAGCTCCTCTCGAAGGTCTACAACCGGCGCGGCTTCACCGTCGAGGCGATCGTCGACGACCTGCTGTCCTACGCCGACCGGATCGCCCCGATGGTCTGCGACACCGGGCTGCTGCTCCACCAGGCGCTCGACCGGGACGAGACCGTCCTGCTCGAGGGCGGCCAGGCGACGCTGCTCGACGTCGACCACGGCACCTACCCGTTCGTGACCTCCTCCAACGCCACCTCGGGTGGTGCCTGCACCGGCTCCGGGATCCCGCCGACGCGGATCGACCGGGTGGTCGGGATCGTGAAGGCCTACACCACGCGCGTGGGCGAGGGGCCGTTCCCGACCGAGCTCTTCGACGAGTCCGGCGCCTACCTGGCCCAGAACGGGCACGAGTTCGGCACCACCACCGGCCGGCCGCGCCGCTGCGGCTGGTACGACGCCGTCATCGCCCGCTACGCCGCCCGCGTCAACGGTGTCACCGACTTCGTCCTCACCAAGCTCGACGTCCTTGGCGGCCTCGACGAGATCCCGGTCTGCGTGGCCTACGACGTCGACGGCGTCCGCCACGACGAGATGCCCGTCAACCAGTCCGACTTCCACCACGCCAAGCCGATCTACGAGACGCTTCCGGGCTGGAAGGAAGACATCTCGGGTGCCCGGTCGTTCAGCGACCTCCCCGCCAACGCCCAGGCCTACGTGAAGTTCGTCGAGGAGATCTCCGGCGCCCCCATGTCGGTCATCGGCGTCGGCCCGGCCCGGGACGAGACGGTCATCATCAATTCCCTGACCTGAGGTCGTGAAGCTGGGAGTGGCCCGTGGCCACTCCCAGCCTCACGGCTGCGCGCTGGGACGACGGATGGTGACCCGCCTGGCCTTCAGGTCGACCCCGTGAGGCGGGTCGTCACCGTCGGGCGAGGGGATCACGTGACCGATGTTGTCCTGCTCCTTGAGCTCGCGTGCGGCGCGGGCGTTGCCGGGGTCGAAGACGTCGATGAAGTTGCCGAGGCCGTCGCCGAGCCCGGAGGAGACGCCGCGGCGCGAGGAGCGCAGGGCCTTGTTGCAGGCCGCGATCATCAGGCCGAGCACGACGACGACGGCGATCCCGAACACGACCCAGGTCATGCTCGGGAGCGTACGCCGATGCTCAAAGCAGCGAGGCGCCCTCGACGACACCGAGCGGCTCGGCCGCGATGTCGGAGCGTCGCTGCAGACCGTCGAAACTGATCAGGTCGGCGGCAGCGTACGCCCGGGAGCGCGCGTCGTCGATGTCGTAGCCCTTCGCCCGGACCGCCAGGACACGGCCGCCCGCGGTGACCAGGTGGCGGTGGTCCGGCTCCTCCGGCGTGGAGGCGTCGACGATCGCCGTGCCCGCGTGGATCACGTCCACGTCGTTGATCGAGTTGGCGTTGCCGACGCCGGTGATGACATCGCCCTTGGAGGAGGACTCCGGGTAGCCGGCCGAGGCCAGCACGACCGTCACCGAGGCGCCGTCGGAGAAGACCGGCTCCTCGACGGTGTCCAGCGCGCCGGTGGCCGCCGCGAACAGCAGGTCGCCGAGCGAGGACTCCAGCAGCGCGAGCACGGGCTGGGAGTCGGGGTCGCCGAAGCGGCAGTTGAACTCGATCACCTTCGGGCCCTTGGCGGTCAGCGAGAGACCGACGTAGAGGCACCCGACGAACGGGGCGCCGCGCTTCTCCATCTCGGCCAGGGTCGGCCGGACGACGGTCTCGAGCACGACCTCGGCGAGGTCCGGCTGCGCCCACGGCAGCGGCGAGTAGGCACCCATCCCGCCGGTGTTGCCACCCTTACCGCCGTCGAAGATCCGCTTGAAGTCCTGGGCCGGCTGCAGCGCGTAGGCGCGGGAACCGTCGCAGATCGCGAACAGCGAGACCTCGGGGCCGTCGAGGAACTCCTCGATGACGACCCGCTCGCACGCGGCCGCGTGCGCCAGCGCCTCGTCGCGGTCGCGCGTCACGACGACGCCCTTGCCGGCGGCGAGGGCATCGTCCTTGACGACGTATGGAGCGCCGAACTCGTCCAGCGCGGCGGCCGCCTCCTCGGGCGTGGTCGCCACGCGCGAGCCCGCGGTCGGCACGCCGGCCGCGGACATCACGTCCTTGGAGAACGCCTTCGAGCCCTCGAGCTGCGCGGCCGCCTGCGACGGCCCGAAGACCGCGATGCCGGCGTCACGGACCGCGTCGGCGACCCCGGCCACCAGCGGCGCCTCCGGTCCGACGATCACGAGGTCGACGCCCAGCTCGCCCGCCAGGGAGGCGATCTCGGGGCCGGACATGATGTCCACGTCCCGGAGCGTCGCGAACTCCGCGATCCCGGGGTTGCCGGGCGCGGCGTACACCTCGTTCCCCTCCTGGGAGAGCTTCAGAGCGAGCGCGTGCTCACGACCACCGGTGCCAACGACAAGGATCCTCACGGGGCCACCTTATGCTGCGCCGAGTTTGTGAACCTGAGCGTGGTCCATAGGTCACCCTCGGCTTCACAACCCGGCGGTCAGTCCTCCGGCGGTGGGGTCACCGCCTCGTCGGGGCGGTGGGCGATGACGTCCTCGTAGTAGGACTCGGCGGCGTTGATGAGCTTGACCCACTCGCCGGCGAACTGGGAGAGCACCCAGCGGTGCTCGAGGATCTCGTGGAACATCTGCGCCGGGGTGAGCTTGGCGGCCGCGCCGGGCGGGCGCATGGCGACGATGGGTTCATAGATCTCGCGCAGCCAGCGGCTCGCGGCGACCTCGATCGGCTGGTCGCCGAGCTCGCGGGTGGCGCGGTAGGCGGAGATGTCGTTGAGGATCCGCCGGGCCTGGGCGTCCTGGACGTCGAGCCCGGTCAGCGTACGCAGCTCGCGACGGTGGTGGCCGAGCTCGACCACCCGCGGGCGCAGCGCCACCGTGTCTCCGTCCTCGCTGGTGGTGATGTCGAGCTCCTCGACGTCGAAGCCGAGGTCGTGGAGGCGCTCGATGCGCTGCTCGATGTGCCACATCTCCTCGGCCGAGAAGACCTGCTCCTCGGTGAGCTCGCGCCACAGCGCTTTGTAGCGGTCCTGCAGCCGCTCGACGATCGCGTCGATCGGGAAGGCCTCCGGCAGCGACTCGCTCGCCTGCAGGTCGAGGAGCTCGCCGTAGATGTTCTGGTAGGCGACCTCGAGGTCGTACTCGCGCAGCCGGTCGGAGAGCTCCGCCTTCAGCTCTCCGGTCTCGGCATCGACCAGGTAGGCGGCGAACCCGGCCGCGTCGCGGACGAAGAGGACGTTCGACAAGGACACGTCGCCCCAGTAGAAGCCGGCCAGGTGGAGGCGTACGAGCAGCACGACGAGGGCGTCGATCAGGCTGGGCAGCCGGTCGGCGGCCAGGCCCCGCTCGAACAGCGCCCGGTAGGGGAGCGAGTAGGTGAGGTGGTCGGTCA
Source organism: Nocardioides luteus (assembly GCF_000960475.2). Taxonomy (GTDB): domain Bacteria; phylum Actinomycetota; class Actinomycetes; order Propionibacteriales; family Nocardioidaceae; genus Nocardioides; species Nocardioides luteus_A. The sequence continues at coordinate 10,376 of NZ_JZDQ02000006.1, forward strand.
TCAGCGCGGCGTTGAGGTCGTTGCCGTCGCGGTCCTTGCGGCCGGTGACGACGCTCTTGGCGACCACGGTCGGCAGGCCGAGTCGCTGCAGCTCGCGCAGCATGTTGTACTCGCGCCGGGCGATGTCGGCCTGGGTCTCCTTGACGGCGTAGATGTTGCCGCGCACGCGCACGATGCGTACGACGTGGCGGCTCAGACCGCGCGCCAACGGCACCACGACGTCGTCGGGCCACTCCTCCAGGGGGAGCGCCCAGGGCAAGGTGTAGAGGGCCGGATCGGGCCGGCTGGCGAGCATCCGCAGGGCCATACCGCCACGTTAGTGGGGTGGGGCATCGGACATGGGAGAATGTCCACCGTGACTGTGGTGCCCAACGTTCTCGCCAACCGCTATGCCGCTGCCGACCTCGCCGGGATCTGGAGTCCCGAGCACAAGATCGTGCTGGAGCGCCAGCTCTGGATCGCGGTGCTCAAGGCTCAGAAGGATCTCGGCATCGACCTCCCCGACGGGGTCGTGGAGGCGTACGAGAAGGTCGTCGAGGACGTCGACCTCGACTCGATCGCGGCCCGGGAGCGGGTGACCCGTCACGACGTGAAGGCGCGGATCGAGGAGTTCGCCGCGCTCGCCGGTCACGAGCACATCCACAAGGGCATGACCTCGCGCGACCTGACGGAGAACGTCGAGCAGCTCCAGGTCCTCTCCAGCCTGAAGGTGATCCGCGACCGTGCCGTCGCGACCCTGGCCCGCCTGGCACGCCTTGCGACCGAGCACGAGACCACCGTCATGGCCGGCCGTTCGCACAACGTGGCGGCTCAGGCGACGACGCTCGGCAAGCGGTTCGCGACCGTCGCCGACGAGATGCTGGTCGGGCTCCAGCGGGTCGAGGAGCTCATCGCCCGCTACCCGCTGCGCGGGATCAAGGGCCCGATGGGCACCGCGCAGGACATGCTCGACCTGCTCGACGGCGACGCCGACAAGCTGGCCCAGCTCGAGGAGCGGGTCGCGGCCCACCTCGGCTTCGAGAACGTCTTCACGAGTGTCGGCCAGGTCTACCCGCGCTCCCTCGACTTCGACGCGGTCTCGGCGCTGGTCCAGCTGGTCTCCGGCCCCTCCAACCTCTCGACCACGATCCGGCTGATGGCCGGCAACGAGCTGGTCACCGAGGGCTTCAAGGAGGGCCAGGTCGGCTCCAGCGCGATGCCCCACAAGATGAACTCGCGCTCCACCGAGCGGGTCAACGGCCTCTCGGTCGTGCTGCGCGGCTACCTCTCGATGATCTCCGAGCTGGCCGGCGACCAGTGGAACGAGGGCGACGTCTCCGACTCGGTCGTGCGCCGGGTCGCGCTCCCGGACGCCTTCTTCGCCGCCGACGGCCTCTTCCAGACCTTCCTGACCGTGCTCGACGAGTTCGGCGCCTTCCCGGCCGTGATCCAGCGTGAGCTCGACCGCTACCTGCCGTTCCTGGCCACCACCAAGGTCCTGATGGCCGCCGTCCGCAACGGCGTCGGTCGCGAGGAGGCCCACGAGGCGATCAAGGAGGCCGCCGTCGGCACCGCGCTGTCGATGCGCAAGGGACAGGCCGAGAACGACGTCTTCGCCAAGCTCGGCGCCGACCCCCGCCTCGGCCTGACCGAGGAGCAGATCCAGTCGCTCGTGGCCGAGCCGATCGAGTTCACCGGTGCCGCGGTCGCGCAGGTCCAGGAGGTCGTACGCCGCGTGGAGGCCGTCACCGCCGCGCACCCGGAGGCTGCTGCCTACGTGCCCGGCGAGATCCTCTGAGGATCTGACCGAACCGGCGTGTGACGCTCGGTGCCGAGCCGGACATGGAGGGGCGTGACACGTCTCGCCGATCCGTCCACGGCGCGCTTCCGCGCGCTCTACGACGCCAACTTCCAGGCCGTGCTCGGCTACGCGCTGCGGAGGGTCGAGCAGCCGGCCGACGCCGCGGACGTGGTCAGCGAGACGTTCCTGGTCGCCTGGCGGCGGCTCGATGAGGCTCCGGCCGGCGACTACCGGCCGTGGCTGTTCGGGATCGCCCGCAACGTACTCCTCAACCAGCACCGTTCCACCCGGCGCCGGGCGCGCCTGGGGGAGCGGCTGCGGGCGTTCCTGGGCGGCGCCGACGTACCCGACCCGGCCGCGGGCGTCGCCGAACAGGATCGGGTACGCCGAGCCCTGGCCACCCTCTCCGCGGCCGACCGGGAGCTGCTGACCCTGATCGCCTGGGACGACCTGACGCCGAGCGAGGCGGCCGAGGTGCTCGGGATCGCGGCCGGCACCGCACGGATGCGGCTGGCCCGGGCTCGGGCCAGATTCGCGCAGGCCCTGGGTGACGCCGCCCCGGTGGCGGGACATGTGCGTGGTGTACCCCACCACTTCGCGACCGAGGAGGGCCGATGACCGACGATCTGTTCCGGCTGCGCGCGAGCAACCCGCTCGCCCGGGAGGATCTCGACGGGCTGGTGCCGGCCTCGGAGCGCGCCGAGCTCCTCGAGGAGATCCTCATGTCCGCACCCGTCTTGGACCGTACGGAGCAGCGGCCGCGCCGCGCACGGCGCTGGGTCGCCGTCATCGGCGCCGTCGCGGCCGTCGCCGTGCTCGCGGTCGCCGTTCCGCTCGCGCTGAGCCGGGACGACGCGCCCACACTCGCGGCCGCGGGCAGCGGCAAGCCGGTCGACATCCTCGTGCTCGGCTCCGACGGCCGCGCCTGCGACGGATGCGAGGTCGGCGGGGAGCGTGGCGACGCCCGCGCGGACACCACGATCCTGGTGCATCTCGCGGCCGACCGCGGCTCGGCATACGCCATCAGCATCCCGCGCGACCTGATCGTCCCCCCTCCGGCCTGCGGGCAGCGCCAGGGCACCCGGCAGCAGCGGTGGAACGCGGCCTACGTCGAGGGCGGCGGGGCCTGTGTCGCCGAGCAGCTGGAGTCGGTCACCGGCGAGCTGTGCGAGGAGTGCCGGGTGACGGTGGACCACGTGGTGGAGCTGGACTTCGCCACCATCCCGGCCGTCGTCGACGCGCTCGGCGGGGTCGACGTCTGCCTCCCCCAGAAGGTCGCAGATCCTTACACGGGCGCGAGGTTCCACCAGGGCTCTCAGACCCTCGACGGGCAGCAAGCGCTCGACTACGTACGCCTTCGCCACGGTCTCGGCGACGGCGGCGATCTGGACCGGATCACCCGGCAGCAGGCGTTCCTCGCCTCGATGACCGGCAAGATCCTGGCGGGGGGCACGCTCGCGGACGTCGCCAAGGTGCGGGCGATCCTGGAAGCGGCCGGTTCGGGACTGAAGACCGACCTGGATCTGCGTACGCTCGCTGAGCTCGCCGCGGGCCTGGACGGGATCGGGCGGAACGACGTCACCCTGATGACGGCGCCGGCGGAGACCGACCCGCAGGACCTCAATGCCCTGCTGCTCGACGAGACTGCGGCCGCCGATCTCTTCGAGGCGGTCGCGAACGACGCCCCGGCGCCGCCCCCGAGCAAGCCCGGCGACTCGAGGCACGCCGGCGTCTGCTGAGCTCCGCGGGCCGCGTGAGAGGCTTCGCGTGTGTCCGAGCCCAACGTCATCACCGTCGCGGCAGTCGTCTTCCGGGACGACGCGGGGCGGATGCTCACGGTCCGCAAGAACGGCACCGCGAGCTTCATGCTGCCCGGCGGGAAGCTGGAGCCGGGGGAGTCGGCCGCGGACGCGGCCGTGCGCGAGGTCGCGGAGGAGCTCGGCGTACGTCTCCTGGTCGAGGAGCTCACGCTGCTCGGTGAGTTCGAGGCGGATGCCGCCAACGAGCCGGGACACCTGGTGCGCTCGACGGTCTTCACCTGGGCCGGGAAGGTGACGCCCGACGCGGCCGCCGAGATCGCGGAGCTGCGCTGGGCGAGCCTCACCGAGATCACCGACGGAGCGGACTTCGCGCCGCTGACCAGGGAGTACGTCGTCCCGGCCCTTCAGCCCGCCTGAACCCCGGCGACGGGTCACCGCACGGTGGCAGACTGTCGACATGTCCGGGTACTTCGCCGCCGACTCGATGGTCGTGCGTGCGATGCGTCAGCGGGTGGTCGGCCTCACCTGGGGACAGCGGGCGCTGATCATCGGCGGTCTGCACCCGCGGCTCTTCGTCGGCACCGCCCAGCACACCGCCCATCGGGCGACGCCCTACACCCGGCTCGCGCTGACCGCCCGGCTGATGGAGACGGTCTTCCTCGGCACCAAGGACGAGGCGGACAGGGCGCTCGCGTTCACGGCGAAGAGGCACGTGCCCGTCGACGGGACGATGGAGGTCGACGGAGGCCCGGCCCATCCCGCGGGCTCGCACTACTCGGCCACCGATCCCGGCCTGATGTGGTGGACGGCGGCGTTCGCGCTCGACTCGGTCGAGTTCATGTACGACGCCCTGGTCCGCCCGCTCCGCCCTCATGAGCGCGAGGAGCTCTTCGACGGGTTCGTGACCTGGGCGGGTCTCTTCGGCATGCCGGCCGACGCCGCGCCGGCGTCCTATCCCGACTTCCGCCGCCGCTTCGACGCCTGGCTCTCCTCGGACGATCCCTACCTCGTCGACGAGGCCCGCCTGGTCGGACGCCACATCGCGGGCTCCGCGGGCTACCACCTGCCCGGTGGAGCCCCGACCTCCGAGACACTTCGGACCGTCGTCCAGGGCAGCCTCCCGCCGGTCGTCCGCGAGCACTACGACATCCCGTGGTCAGCCGCGGCCGAGACGAGATGGCGGGCCGTACGCACCGCCAGCCGCCTCGTCCACGGCCGCCTCTCGCTCCTCGGACCCACGCCGCTGCTGCGGGGGAGGAGCGAGCACTTCTACGCGTTCGTCCAGCGGGGTGAGCAGTCCTTGGTGCGCCGGGGCGGGGTCAGCATCCCCGGCGTCTCCGACGTCACGTCGGCCTGAGGACGGCGTCAGGCAGGCTTGACGTCCAGCACGACCTCGAACTCCAGCAGGTCGGCACCGGTCGAGACCGGCTTGCGCGGCGCCTCGCCCGGCGGGGTCGCGTGCGCGGCCCGGGCGTCACCGTCGCGCCAGGCAGCGAAGGACTCCTCCGAGTCCCAGTGGGTGACGACGAAGTAGCGGTCCTCGCCGGCGACCGGGCGCAGGAGCTGGAAGCCGAGGAAGCCCGGCGAGTTCTCGACGGCCCCGGCTCGCGCCGCGAACCGCTTCTCGAGCTCGGCGCCTGCCTCGGCCGGAACCTGGATTGCATTGATCTTCACCACAGACATGCCGCAAACCTATGCGAGGGCTGGGGACGCGGCGTACGTGCCTGCGACGATGGACGGCATGTCCGATCCGGTAACCGTGACCATCGCCCGCCGAGTCTCCGTGGAGCGTCGCGACGAGATGGTCGCCTGGATGCAGGCGGGGATCCGGCTGGCCAGTGAGTTCCCCGGATTCCTGGGGGCGGGCTGGGTGCGGCCGGCACCGGACTCCGACCAGTGGCACCTGCTCTACCGGTTCGACTCCCACGAGACCCTCGGGCGCTGGGACAACAGCCGCCAGCGCGGCTGGTGGCTGGGTGCGGGCGAGCCGTTCGTGGAGGAGACCCGGATCGAGCGGCGCACCGGGATCGAGGGCTGGTTCGACCCGCCGAGCACCTATGACGTCGAGCAGGTCTCGGGGGTCGCGACGGCTCCGCCGAGGTGGAAGCAGACGATCACGATCTTCCTGATGTTCTACCCGGTCAGCCTGCTCGCCAACTGGCTGATCGGGCCGTTCGTCGCCGACTGGGTGCTGCCGCTGAAGGTGCTGGGCGTGATGGCCGTGACGCTGCCGTTCATGACCTACTTCGGGCTGCCATGGATCACCCGCAACATGGAGTGGTTCCTGCACGGCCGCCCGGCGCCCTGGCGTCGCTAGGCCTTCGGCTTGGGGTCGTCCGCGGAGAGGACGGCGTCGAGCAGACCCGGGAACCGAGCGTCGAGATCCTCGCGACGCAGCGAGAGACGCCGCGCGCGGCCGTTGGCCTCGTTGCGGACCACCCCGGCCGTACGCAGCACCTTCATCAGGTGCGACTTCGTCGACTTCGGCACGTCCGGGTTGCTCAGGTGGCACTCCGCCATGTCGAGGGGTCCGTCGACCAGCTGGCGGGCGATCGCCAGGCGCTCGGGGTCGCTGAGCGCGAAGAGCACCGTCGTCAGCGAGAGCTCCGACCGCTCAGGATGCGGAAGGTCCGGGGAAGAACTCATGGTTCGATAATAGTTGCACAGTCGTCGGAATGCACGTACGCTCCTTGAAAGGTTCGAAATAATTCGAACAATGGATGGAGTGGTGATGTCGGCAGAAGCAGTGAGCAGTACGACGACGGACGCCGTCGTCGGGCGACGACTCGGCGCGGCGGTGGCCCTCGCGGCGGTCGTGCTGATGATGGCCGGGGCCAGCGCCCCGTCCCCGTTCTATCCCGACCTCCAGGTCGGACTCGGGCTCCAGCCCTGGGTGATGACGGCGGTCTTCGCGGTCTATGCCGTGGCGCTGCTGGTCACCCTGCTCGTGGGTGGCTCGGTCTCCGACCATGTCGGCCGACGCCCGGTGGTGACCGTCGGGTTCCTTCTCCTCGCGGGCAGCTTCGCGCTCTTCCAGGGTGCTGACAGTGCCGCCGTGCTCTTCGACGCGCGGATCCTGCAGGGGGTCGCGAGCGGGTTGCTGCTCTCGACCCTGTCGGCCGCCATGGCCGACTTCGAGCGGCCGTCACGGCCCGGATCGGCGGCCGTGACCAACGCGGTCGCGCCGATGGTCGGCCTGGCGGTCGGTGGGGTCGTCGCCGGCGTGGCCCTGGAGGCGGCCGGCGACGCGCGGGCCATCGTGTTCGACACCCTCGTGGTCCTGTCCCTCCTGCTCGCGGCCGGTGTCTGGCTCGCTCCGGAGACCGCGCCCCGCCACGAGGGCCTGCTCGCCTCGCTGCGTCCGCGGATCGCGGTGCCGCCGGCCATCCGGGGCCTGCTCGCCCGCAGCGCCCCGGCGATCTTCGCCGGCTGGGCCACGGGTGGTCTGTTCCTCTCCCTCGGGGCCGCGATCGTACGCACCGAGCTGGGCGCCACCAGCCACATCGTCCAGGGGCTGGCGATCGGGGCCCTCGCCGGCTCCGGCGCGCTGGCGGCGTACGCGTTCCGGAACCGCTCGGCGCGCGCGACGACGCTCTACGGCACGTCCGCGCTGGCCGGTGGCACCGTGCTCAGCCTGCTCGCGCTGCTGGCCGGCTCGGCGACCGCCTACCTCGTCGCCGTGATCGTCGTCGGGACCGGCTTCGGCACCGCGTTCTTCGGGATCCTGCGCACGATCGTGCCGATGCTTCCGGCCCATGAGCGGGCGGAGGTCTTCGCGGTGATCTTCATCGTGTCCTACCTGGCCTTCGGTGTCCCTGCCGTCATCGCCGGGCTGGTGACGCCGCAGGTCGGTCTCACGACCACGACCTACGCCTACGGTGCCGTCGTCGTGGTGCTCTCCGCCGCGGCCGGGCTGCTGCGCTGGCGCAGCAACGACTGAGCGGCTCGGCGGCCGGTCAGGGGTGGGCGATCGCGCCGCCGCCCTTCCGCTCCTGGTACGCCGCCGAGAGCTCGTCGTAGGTCCGGCTGATCCGGGCGAGCTGCTCGGGGTCGGCGAGCGGGGCGAGGGCGGTGCTGGTGAAGTAGTCGTTGGTGCGGTTGTAGAGGTCGCGCGCCGGGTCGGCCTCGTCGCGGTCGGGATCGGGGACGGCGTAGACGCCCTTGAGGATCGCCAGGTCGTACGGGATCGCGAAGGAGTCGGCCGAGTCCTGGTGGCTGAAGAGATAGGCGAACTCGGGGAACCCCGACCAGGCCACCCCCGACAGGCACAGCGAGCACGGCTCGTGGGTCGCCAGCAGCAGGCAGTCGGCCGGCGCCGGCCGGTCCTCCGCCGGCAGCTCGAAGAAGCGCTTGATGGCATGGATCTCGCCGTGCCACAGCGGGTTCTCGGTCTCGTTGTTGGTCTCGGCCACCACGACCGACAGGTCCGCGCGACGCAGGATCGCGGCGCCGAAGATCTTGTTGCCGGCGGCCACTCCGGCACGGGTCAGCGGGACGATCTCCTGCTCGATCACGTCCAGCAGGCGGCGTACGTCCGCCTCGTCGGTCAGGTCCATCAGACCAGGGCCTCGCCGCCGTGGGTGGCGAGCTTGCGGGCGACCTCGGCGAGGTCGGCGCGCCAGATCTCCTCGGGGCCGGGAGGCAGGATGTCGTCCCAGTCGGGCGAGAAGCTGCCGCGGACGGAGAGCAGGTCCTTCGGGCGGGCCAGGAACCACATGTGCAGGTGCTCGGCGCCGTCGCCGATGCGCATGGCGTGGCAGCGGGCGATGTTGGGCAGGCTCTCGATGATCCGGACGAGCCGCACGGTGAGGACCCCGAACTCGGCCGCCTGGTGCTCGTCGAGATCGGGCAGGTCGTAGTGCTCCAGCGGCTCGAGGATCAGCACCACCGGCAGCCCGGACTGCTTCAGGTGCTTGACCCGCCAGCTCTCGTCCTGCCAGATCACGTCGGGCCGGTCGGTGGCGCACAGGTTGCAGTCGACGCCGTCCTCGCCGTTGCGAGGCTCCTCGGGGGCGGGCGGGGCGAGCGGCTTGGGGGCGATCTCCCCGTCACGGACGACCCACGGGAAGACGTCCCACTCGGTCACGCTCGGCGCGGGCAGGTCACCGCCGGCCTGGACGCGGGCATAGATCTGATCTGCTGTCTCGGCCATGGCCCGAACGATGCCACAGTGGGCGGACGTGTAACACGCTGTTCGTCGGACTATCCGGTCGTTCCGACAGGGCGAGTAGTCCTACGAACGACGTGTTACATCTCCGGACCACCCCGCGTGGATCCTTAGACGAGTGAGTGACTCGACTAAGATGACTCCATGACCACTGGTGTGCTTCCGTCCCTCCCGTCCTACGACGGTGCCGAGCTCGTGATCCCGGCGCCCGGCGAGGGGCCGGGCAACTGGGCCGGCGCCGCGAGCGCGGTCCTGGTCGACGGGGTCTTCTGGCTGACCTGGCGCAACCGGCGTCCGCTCTCCGACGGCCGCGGGGTGACGGTCAGCGTCGCCCGGTCGACCGACGGGGTGCGGTTCGAGACGGTCACCGAGGTCCACCGCGACCAGTTCGGCTGCGAGTCGCTGGAGCGGCCGGTGCTGGTGCCGCTGCCCGAGGGTGGCTGGCGGCTCTACCTCTCCTGCGCTACCTGGGACTCCAAGCACTGGTGGGTCGACAGCCTCACCGCCGACACCGTCGAGGGTCTGCCCGACGGCGAGCGCCGGGTCGTCCACCCCGGCAGCGACACCGTCGCGGTCAAGGACCCGGTGATCGCGATCGACCCGGTCACCCAGACCTGGCAGATGTGGCTGTGCTGCCACCCGCTCACCGAGCCGGGACACGAGGACCGGATGACGACCCGCTACCTGACGAGCACCGACGGCCTGGAGTGGCACGACGACGGCGAGGTCCTGGCCGGCCGCCCCGGCCGGTGGGACGCCCGCGGTGCGCGGGTCACCACGGTCGTCTCCCACGACCCGCTCGTCGTCCTCTACGACGGCCGCGCCGACGCCGAGTCGAACTGGTACGAGACCACCGGGATCGCCCGCTGGGACGGCACCCGTCTGGTCGCCGATCCCGAGGCTGCCCCCATCGCCAGCCCCCACTCCGACGGCGCCTTCCGCTACGCCAGCGCCGTGGCGCTGCCGGACGGCCGCATCCGCTACTACGTGGAGGCCGCCCGCGAGGACGGCGCCCACGACCTGGTCACGCTGGTTCGCTGAGCGGCTGAGCCCGTTCCTGGAACGACCCCCGGCTGGTCGTGGAGAGCCAGTCGGAGAAGTCCTGTCCGCTCACCTTGGTGAGCAGCTCGATGTCCTCGGCGAAGGCCGGCAGGAGCTGCTCGCGCTGCTCCGGCGTCAGCCGGGGCCGGTGGTGGTCGCCGGGTCCGGCGAGCTGGCGCAGCAGCGGCGGATAGGCCCGACGCCAGATCTCCGGCGGGGCGAACTGGCCGAGCCAGGCACCGCCCCTGACCACGGGACCGAGCACCTTCGGGCGCCAGCCGGGTTCGACGTACGTCCTGCTGTTGTCCTTCGGGATGTGGTCGACGTGGCCCTGCTCGATGCCGAGGAAGCGGCAGGCGCGGTCGACGGTCGCGGCCGGCTCGTCGACGATGTCGCGGTAGCGCACCACCAGGACCCGGTCCTCGCCGACGAGCTTGTAGAGGTGGTCGAGCTGCTGGCCGTAGAGCCCGAGCTCGCGGTAGCGCCAGAACGGCGCCCAGCCCTCGTGGGCGCGCCGGTCCTGTCGCCCGAACGCCTCCAGGAAGTCTGCGACGGGCTCGAGGCCGTCGCACCACAGGTGCATCCAGTTGGAGTAGGCGCGGTCGATCGGGTCGCGCACGACGGCGATCAGCTTCGCCTCGGGGAGGTGCTCGGCGATCCGTCGCTGGGCGCTGCTGGACCAGAGGTAGAACGGCGTGCTCTCGCCCCGCACCGCGTGCTCGGGTGCGGCCTCGAAGAGGCGGTCGTAGTCCTGTCGCCGCCAGACCCACTCCTGCTGGGAGTGCTTGTCGCCCGGACCGCGCCAGTGCGGCGGGGGAGCGTCGTCGCAGAGCCAGTACTTGGGCTCCTTGGGTGTCGTGGCGAACACCTGCGGGTGCCGCGCGAGCGCCGAGTGCAGCGCCGTGGTGCCGGCCTTCGGTGCTCCGATGATCAAGAAATCCGGCTGTGGTCGTCGTTCCATGGCGGCCCTCCCGCTTAAATCGCTAGAAACAGTCTACTTAAGCGAGAAACGGTTCCGGCAGCGCTGTCTCGATGGCCGATCTCTTAGGCTGATCCCGTGGCTGAACTCAACATCCCCGCGGCGCCGGCGATCCCGGGCGCGAAGCACCTCCACTCCGGCAAGGTGCGCGACCTCTACGAGCTGGAGGAGGGCCCGTACGCCGGCCAGCTCCTGATGGTCGCCAGCGACCGCATCTCGGCCTTCGATCACGTCTTCGACACGGTCATCCCGGACAAGGGCGAGATCCTCACCCGGCTGTCGCTGTGGTGGTTCGAGCAGTTCGAGGACCTGGTGCCGACCCATGTCCTCTCGACCGACGTGCCGGAGTCGGTGGCCGGCCGTGCGGTGATCGCCCAGAAGCTGCACATGCTTCCCGTCGAGTGCGTCGCGCGCGGCTACCTGACCGGCTCGGGCCTGCGTGAGTACGAGAGCACCGGCGAGGTCTGCGGCATCCGGCTCCCGGCCGGCCTGGTCGATGGCTCCCGGCTCACCCCGCCGATCTTCACCCCGGCGACCAAGGCCGAGCTCGGCGACCACGACGAGAACGTCACCTACGAGTACGTCTCCAAGCTGATCGGCGAGGACGACGCCGCCGCGGTGCGCCGGCTGACCCTGGCGGTCTACCAGCGGGCCGACGAGATCGCCCGCGGCTGCGGCCTCATCCTGGCCGACACGAAGTTCGAGTTCGGCGTACGCCAGGACGACCTGGGCATCCGCACGATCGTCCTCGCCGACGAGGTCCTCACGCCGGACTCCTCCCGCTACTGGGACGCTGCGCAGTGGCACCCCGGGTCCGCGATCCCCAGCTTCGACAAGGACGTCATCCGCCGCTGGCTGCTCTCGCCCGAGTCGGGCTGGGACCGAGCCGCCGGTGGTCCGCCGCCCGAGCTGCCCGAGGAGATCGTCGCGCGCACGCGGGCGAAGTACGTCGAGGCGTACGAGAAACTGACCGGCCACCGATTCTGAGACACGTGTCTCACTAAAATTGTGGACCGTGTTTCCCGGGAGGCTACGCGCGGGTAGGTTGTGACGCGTAGCACGCACACCACTGGAGGCCATGTGTCCACGTACAACCTTGCTTCGCTGCTCGAAGACTCCGCGGCGACCTATCCCGAGCGCACCGCGATCGTGCTGGGGGACGTCCGTCTGAACTACGCCCAGGTCAACGGTGCCGCCAACCAGGTCGCGAACCTGCTGGCGAGCAAGGGCATCGGCGCGGGTGACCGGGTCGCCCTGATGAGCCCGAACCTGCCCTACTTCACGATGGTCTACTTCGGCATCCTCAAGGCCGGTTCCACCGTCGTGCCCCTCAACGTGCTGCTCAAGGGGCGCGAGGTGGCCTACCACCTCCAGGACTCCGACGCGAAGGCTCTCTTCGCCTTCGAGGGCACGCCGGAGCTCGCCATCGGCGCCGAGGCGCACGCCGGCGCACAGGAGGCCGGGGTCGACAACTTCTTCCTGATCACCGCCGACCCGACCGCCGCCTCGCCGATCGAGGGCGTGACCACCCTCGGCCAGGGCATCGGCACCCAGCCGCCGACGTTCGACACCGTGGCCACCGACGAGGACGACACCGCGGTCATCCTCTACACCTCCGGCACCACCGGCCAGCCCAAGGGCGCCGAGCTGCGCCACCGCAACATGCGCGACAACGCGCTGGCCGGTGCCGAGCTCTTCGGCGCCTCGGCCGACCGGCCCGACACCTACCTGGCCGTGCTGCCCCTCTTCCACGCCTTCGGGCAGACCGTCGTGCAGAACGGCGCGATCGCCTTCGGCGGCACCATCGTGCTGCTGCCCCGCTTCGACGCCGCGGCCGCGCTGGCGACCATGCTCAAGGAGAGCGTGAGCTTCTTCGCGGGCGTGCCGACCATGTACTGGGGCCTCCTCGGCGCCCTCTCCGAGGACATCGACGTGGCCACCCTCGCCAAGAACCTGCGCGTCGCCGCCGCCGGCGGCTCGGCCCTCCCGGTCGAGATCCACAAGGAGTTCGAGAAGCGCTTCGGCGTCACCATCCTCGAGGGCTACGGCCTCTCCGAGACCTCCCCGGTGGCGTCGTTCTCGCTCTACGGCCAGCCGGTGCGCCCGGGCTCGATCGGTGTCCCGATCCCCGGTGTCGAGATGCGCCTGATCGACCCGGCGTCCTGGGACGACATCGAGTGGACCCCCGACGCGATCGGCGAGATCGCGATCAAGGGCCACAACATCTTCAAGGGCTACTACAACCGCCCCGAGGCCACCGCCGAGGTACTCACCTCGGACGGCTGGTTCCGGTCCGGCGACCTCGCCAAGCGCGACGAGGACGGCTGGTACTACATCGTCGACCGCGCCAAGGAGCTCATCATCCGCGGCGGCTTCAACGTCTACCCGCGTGAGATCGAAGAGGTCCTGCTGACCCACCCGGCGGTCTCGCTGGCCGCCGTGATCGGCGTCCCGCACGACTCCCACGGCGAGGAGATCAAGGCCGTCCTCGTCCTCAAGCCCGGCGCCACCGCGACCTCCGAGGAGATCGTCGCCTGGTCGAAGGAGCAGATGGCCGCCTACAAGTACCCGCGCATCGTCGAGATCGTCGACGCCCTCCCGATGACCGCCACCGGCAAGATCCTCAAGCGCGAGCTGAAGTAAGGGATCTCGTACGCCGGCAGGTGCCGTAGCTCGAAGATCGCAGTCACTCGGTGGCTGCGATCTTCGGGTTCGTGGGGCGAGCGTTGGGGTAGAACTGACGGTGTGGACCACTCGGGCGCAGTGAGGCAGCCGTCCGACCGTGACGGGATGGAGCGGCTGCGGGATGAGATCCAGGGCGGGGTCATCTCGAGGAAACAGCTGCGTGAGCTGCATGCTCAGGACCACGACATCCGCCGTCTCGTACGCAACCGTGAGATCACCGCGATCCATCCGGGTGTCTACGTCAACCACACCGGCAATCCGACGTGGGGTCAGCGTGCGTGGGCGGCGGTGCTGGCGTGCTGGCCGGCCGCTCTGACCGGGAGATCTGCGCTGCCGAAACCGCCGGAGCGAGGCCCGATCGAGGTGATGGTCCCCATGAGTCGCACCGTGCGTGCGCCCTGTGGGGTGATCGTCCGGCGCCGCGCTCGTTTCGACGGGTACGTCGATTGGGCCGCCTATCCGCCGCGACAGCTGGTCGCTGAAGCCGCGATCGATGCGGCCGCGGAGGCTGCCGACGTCAACGAGGCATTCTCGATGCTCGCCGACCTGGTCCAGAGCAAGGCGTTGCGGGCAGGGGCGTTGGTCGAGGCCCTGGGGCATCGCCGACGGTTGCGCGATCGGCGCCTCCTCCGCGAGCTGCTCGATGACCTCACGGCAGGCGCATGCTCGGTGCTCGAGCGTGAATACCTCAGGCGCGTGGAGCGCGCTCATGGTCTGCCGACGGGAGAACGCCAGGTCGCCGACTCGGTCGCCGGGGTCTCCGTCGAGCGCGACGTCACCTACGCGGCGTACGGCCTGGTCGTCGAGCTGGACGGCCGTGCCTTCCACCGCGGCGCTGCGTCTCGGGACGCCGACCATGCCCGTGACCTGGATGCGGCGGCTGTGCGGGGTCTGCGGACGGTCCGGATCACCTACGGTCAGGTGCTCGGTGATCCGTGCCGGACCGCCGTCCGCATCGGTGAGCTGCTCGCCCGCGGCGGCTGGTCAGGGGAGCTGCGGTCGTGCCCTGAATGTTCGGAGCAACGCGGTCGATGAACTCGAAGTTCGCAGCCACGTGGTGACTGCGAACTTCGACCTTCCCGCACCTACGTGGTCCTGAAGGCGAGCATCGGCCGCGCGGTGGCGCCGACGGCGGCCAGGGCGAGCAGGCAGGTGAGACCCCCGCTGACCAGCGCGAACGAGCCCGAGGTGAGCTGGGCGACGGCGCCGCCGCGCAGGTTGCCGATCTCCGGACCGCCGGCGCCGACGATCATCTCGACCGCGGCGGTCCGGCCACGCAGGTCGTCCGGCACCGCGAGCTGGATCAGGGTGCCGCGGGTGACGACGCTGACCGAGTCGGCCGCGCCGGCGACGGCGAGCAGGGCGAGGCACAGCCACGGTGAGCTGACCAGCCCGACGGCACCGAGGCTGATGCCCCAGATCGCGGCGGCACCGATCGTGATCAGGCCCGGGCGGGTGCGCCGGGTGAACGAACCCGAGAACAGCGAGGCCGCGACGCCACCCACCGCGATCGCGGTCAGGAACAGCCCGAGCGTCCGTGGGTCGCCACCGAACCGCTCCTCGTTGACCAGCGGGAACAGGCTCACCGGCATGGCCAGGACGGTGGCCGCCAGATCGACGAGGAGCACGCCGCGTACGACCGGCTGGGTGGCGGCGAAGCGCAGTCCTTCCAGGACACCACCGCCGCTCCTCCTGACGGCGGGAGCGAGGGCCGGGAGGCCGAGGACCCCGAGGAAGCCGGCGGCGAAGGAGGCGGCGTCGACGGCGTACGCTATCTCGAGGCCCGCGTAGCCGATGATCAGCCCGCCCAGCGCCGGACCCAGCAGCATGGACCCCTGGAAGCTCAGCCGGTTGAGGGCGAGCCCGGCGGCGACCTGCCCGGCCGGGAGCAGGCGCGGGATCACGCCCATGCCCGCCGGAGCGGCGACCGCGCCCACAGCGGCGACGAGCCCGACCAGGGCCAGGACGGGCCCGAGCGATGCCGGTGAAGTGCCGAGCCACAGGGCCTGACCGACGAGCAGCAGAGCCAGGACGAGCTGGGCGATCGTCGTGGCCATCAGGATCGAGCGCCGGTCGGCCCGGTCCGCCACGGAGCCACCCCAGAGCCCGATCGTGAGCATCGGGACGAGCTGGGCGAGGGCGACGCTGCCGGACCAGAACGGGCTGTGGGTCGACTCCCAGACCTGGTACATCACCGCGACGACCGAGATCTGCCCACCGAGCCCCGAGACCGCCCGCCCGATGAAGAATCGGCGGAAAGCCGGCGACGTACGCAACGGGGCGATGTCGAGCAGCAGGTGGCGCACGAGGATCGACGGTAAAGCCCGCGCTGCCCGATAGCCAACGGTTTAGGGGTCGACGCAGTCCGGCCCTCAGGCGCTCGTGCCGAACCACCTCTTCAGTGCGACGTCGAGGTCGTCTGACCCTCCGGCCCAGGCCACGATGCCGTCGGGGCGGACGAGCAGCCCGGGGAGGTCGCCGTCAGTGCCCCGGGTCGTCGGGAGCGAGCAGGTGTCGGCGCCCGCAGGCAGGCCGCCGAGGTCGACGAGCAGGCCGGTGCCGGCGTGGAGGTGCTCGTTGAGGCGGCTGCCGTCGGCGAGCACGAGATCGGGTGCGCTGCGACCGACGAGCGGGTGCTCGCTGCCCAGGTCGTAGCGGTGGGTGACCCCCGAGATCTGCTTCGCGAAGTAGGTCGTGGCATCCACGGTGCCGAGCAGATCGCCGACGACCGAACGGATCGCTCGGGCGTACGGGTCGGGCCGCATGATCGCGATCTGGGCGCGGGTCCAGTCGAGCACCCAGGCCCCGACCGGGTGACGCTCCGCGGTGTAGGAGTCCAGGAGATCCTCGGCCGCGGCGCCCCGGACGACGGCCGCCAGCTTCCAGCCGAGGTTGACCGCGTCGCCGACGCTCAGGTTGAGCCCCTGCCCGCCGAACGGCGAGTGCACGTGGGCGGCGTCGCCGGCCAGTAGCACCCGCCCCTGCCGGTAGGTCGCCGCTTGCCGGGCGTTGTCGGTGAACCTCGTCGCAGATCTCACCCCGGTGATGCGTACGTCCGCACCGGTGACCCTGCGCAGGCTCGCCTCGAGCTCGGCGGCGGTCACCGGCGTGTCCCGGTCGACGGGCGACCCGCCGAACTCGACGGTGAGGATCCGCCCGGGCGTCGGGCCGTACGCGTAGATACCGGTCGGGGTGGTGTGCCAGCCCTTCGCCGGCTCCTCGCCGTCGAGGTCGACGACGGCCTGGTAGGCGGTCAGCTCCGGCCCGGTGCCCGGGAAGTCGAACCCGGCCTGCTTGCGCACCGCGCTGCGGCCCCCGTCGCAGCCGACCAGCCAGCCCGTGTGCATCTCTCGACCGCCGGTCTGCACGGTCACGCGCTCCGCGGAGGCCGTGAACCCGGTCATCTCCACCCCGCGGCGTACCTCGACACCGAGCTCCGCGACCCAGGCGCCGAGCAGCGCCTCGACCTGCTGCTGGTTGACGAAGCCCACCTCGCCCGCCGGCCCGCGCCCGGCGAAGGCCGGGTCGGCGTCGTCGAACCGGTCCGCCGAGAGGAACATGCCGGCGAAGTGTCCCGCGAACTTCGGTGGCGGCTTGACCGCTCCGCCGCCGGCGAACTTCGAGAACGCGGCCAAGTTGGCTGCTTGAGCATCGAGCAGCCCGGGCAGCAGCCCGCGCCGGTCGAACGCCTCGGCGGTCGGCACATTGATCGACCCCGCCCTGATCGTCTGGTCGGGTGTCTCGCGCCGCTCCAGCACCACGACCGAGACTCCGCGAAGAGCGAGCTCACCAGCCAGCATCAACCCCGCGGGACCTGCGCCCACCACGGTCACATCAGCATCCATGGCAAAAAGTTGTACCAGACTCAAAATTTAGTCGGATATTATTTTCCTATGACATCGCTCCGCGAGACCAAGAAGGCGCAGACCCGGCAACGGATCTCCGACGTCGCGACGCAGATGTTCGCCGCCCGCGGCTTCGAGGCGGTCACCATCGCCGAGATCGCCGAGTCCGCCGGCGTCTCGAAGGTGACCGTCTTCAACTACTTCCCGCGCAAGGAGGACATCTTCTTCGACCGTGTCCCCGAGATCAGGAGCCTGTTCGGTGATGCGATCGCGCGCCGGGGCGAACGCACCCCGATGCGCGCCCTGCGCGACCTGATGACCGACCTCGAACAGCAGCGCCACCCGTTCCTCGGCCTCGAGCAGCGGTACGTCCGTTTCTGGCGCACCGTGCTCGACTCGCCGGCGCTGCGAGCCAGGGCGCGAGAGCTCGTCGACGATCTGTGCGACCACCTGGCGGCGCAGATCGAGGCCTCGGGTGTCGCCGACGACGGGCCGTCGGCACGACTGACGGCGGCGCTCGCCGTCGCGGTCATCCGGGAGGCCTTCACTGGTGCCGCCGGGCGGCTCCTCGCGGGGGAGCCGCTCGCGGCGGTCGACGCCGGGTATCGGGCCGCGCTCGTGGCCGGGTTCGACCATCTGGAGCGCGGCATCGAGTGACCTGTGGGGAGTAGGTGCGTGACGTACCCCTGACCTAGACTGCGGCCATGCCTCGCGTTGTCGTCGACGTCATGCCCAAGCCCGAGATTCTCGACCCGCAGGGGAAGGCCGTGCTCGGCGCCCTGCCGCGGCTCGGGTTCACCGGGGTCACCGAGGTCCGTCAGGGCAAGCGGTTCGAGCTGGAGATCCCCGAGATCACCGACGACGCGCTCGCCCAGATCGAGAAGCTGGCCGAGACCTTCCTGGCCAACACGGTGATCGAGAACTACGTCGTCCGCGTGGAAGAGCCTGCCAAGTGAAGATCGGCGTCATCACCTTCCCGGGCACGCTCGACGACGTCGACGCGCAGCGCGCCGTCCGCGTCGGTGGCAACGAGGCCGTCGCGCTGTGGCACGGCGACCACGACCTCCAGGGCGTCGACGCGGTGATCCTGCCGGGCGGCTTCTCCTACGGTGACTACCTGCGCTGCGGTGCCATCTCCCGCTTCGCCCCGATCATGACCGAGGTCATCGAGGGTGCTCAGAAGGGCCTGCCGGTCCTCGGCATCTGCAACGGCTTCCAGATGCTGGTGGAGTCCCACCTGCTTCCCGGCGGCCTGCTGCGCAACGACCACCTCAAGTTCATCTGCCGCGACCAGAAGCTGCGCATCGAGAACACCTCGACCGCCTGGACCTCAGCGTTCACCAAGGACCAGGAGATCGTGGTTCCGCTGAAGAATGGTGAGGGGCAGTACGTCGCCGACGCCGACACCATCAAGCGGCTCGAGGACGAGGGCCGCGTCGTCGCGCGCTACCTCGACGTGAACCCCAACGGCTCGGTCAACGACATCGCCGGCATCACCAACGAGGCCGGCAACGTCGTCGGCCTGATGCCCCACCCCGAGCACGCGGTCGAGACCCTCACCGGGTCGGGCACCGACGGCCTCGGCTTCTTCACCTCGCTGGTCGAGAAGACCTTCGCCTGAGCTCTGGCCCTAACGGGCGTGGGCCAGGTCGTACCAGGTGACGTCCGTCGCGAAGCCGTTGACGGTGCGCCCGAGCCGCCGCTGGTAGTTGGTCAGGCCGACGTGGGTGGTCCAGTCGAGGACCCCGGTGACCTTGACCCGCTCCTCGGTGCGGGTGGTGGAGTTGAGGGCGCGCTGGAGGTCGCGGACCTGGTCCCCGGCGGAGCCGCGCTTGAGGATCGGGTGCCGGTTGGCGGCCCACAGCGTCTTCCAGGCGCCCCGGGTCCACAGGTCCCGAACAGCCAGTCCGTGCGCGCGCTGCCAGTCGTGGACCGCTGCCTTCAGTGCGGAGCCGTAGTAGCCGCTCATCACGCCGTCGAAGGTGCCCCGGGTGCTGAGCATGCACTTGAGCGCCTTCACGTACGCCGCGGGCGGGGTGTAGGTCGACGTCGCCGGCGCTAGGTCGGGGTAGTAGTCGAAGTCGACGCGTACGCCGCCGCACCTGACCACAGCAGGGGCGTAGGAGCCGCGGCCGACGTCGAGGTAGTCGGTGTCGATGTTGATGGTGACGCCGCCGTGGGTCTCGTCGTGGCCGCCGTGGTACTGCTTGACCCGGTCGTGGTCGCTCCACACGGAGTCGGGGATGTACGTCGTGGACGTGTTCGCCTTGCCGTCCCAGTCGGCGATCCAGATGTCCGATGGGTAGGTGAATCCGGGCGTTTGGGCTCGCCGGACGTCGTAGATCGCCTTGATCCCCGACGCCGCGCTGGAGTACATCGCCGAGCGGTAGCCCAGCACCTTGATCCGGTAGCTCCAAGCGGAGATGAACCACATCGCCGACTCACGACACGCCTGGTTCGTGATGTCGAAGGCCTCCAGGTCGTAGAACATCGTGCTGCCCGCCGCGATCCCGTACCCTTGGGCCGCGGCCACGGCCGCGTTGGCCTCACTGATCGCCTGACGCCTCGCCGCCGCGTAGCCGTCGGCCGGGTCGGGGTTGATCGTCGGGTCGTCGCCGTAGCGGGGATAGCGCGGGTTGCACGATGCCTGCGGACCGAGCGTGACCGGCAGCAGCCGCCAGCCGCGGGCCTGCTGGGTGCGCACCCAGGTCGCCGAGAGGTAGGTCTGGACGCGGCAGCCACGCGACTTGCCCGCGATGTAGATGCCCACGCCGGTGAAGTTCGAGTCCTTCCACCACTGGTCCATCGCCGTCTGCGACGGTGCCTGGCACTGGTCGAACCCGAAGCCGGTGAAGTTGCCCGGGGTGACCGGGTTGGCAGCCGTCGCGGGGCCGGCCGAAGCCAGCCCCGCGACGGTCATGATGATGGCGATGACGCCGGCGACGAGGATGTGCCGGGCGTTCCCGTATCTGGTGATGCCCCCCATGGTGTGTAGTTACCAGGTCCGGGACCTGGTTCGGCAGAGGTCGAACGACTCGTGTCGAGGGTCCAACGTCCTCGAACCCGAGGGTGACGGTTCAGTCGACCTCGACCGCGGCCGGCCCGGCGGCGTACGACCGCAGTCCGGAGGGACGACGGAGCACGACGCTCAGCGAGGCGATGATCCCGAGCGCGCCGAGGGTGGCCGCGGCGTAGAACGCCTCACGCATGCCCGGCACGACCTCGCCGGGGGTGCCGTTGGCGACGTAGACCGAGGCGATCACGGCCAGGCCGATCGAGCCGCCGAGCTGCTGCATCGTCTGCACCAGACCCGAGGCCGAGCCGGCGTGCGCGGCGTCGACGTTCTCCAGGCCGAGGGCCGTGGTGGAGGTGAAGACGAGCGAGGCGAAGGCGCCGTTGAGGAGGAACGGAGCCAGGACGGCGCCGGCGTAGGTGCTCGACTCCGAGAGCGTGCTCAGCCACAGGAACGACGCGGTGAGGCCGGTGGCGCCCAGCACCAGCACCCGCGGCATCCCGATCCGGGCAGCGATGCGAGGCGCGATCCGGGACATCGCGAAGATCATCAGGGTGAGCGGGAGGAACGCCAGCCCGGAGGCGAGCGGACCCATGCCGAGCACGCCCTGCAGGTAGATCACGGTCAGGTAGAACGTCGCGAACTGAGCACCGACCAGCCCGACCGCGGCGATGAACGCGGCGACGCGGCGGTGGCTGTTGAAGAGGTGGAGCTGCAGCAGCGGGTGGGCGACGCGGCGCTCGGTGAGCACGAGGGCGACCAGCAGGAGCAGGCCGACGGCGATGCCGCCGATGGTGCGCGCGGAGGTCCAGCCGTGCTCGGGGGCGCCGATGAGCGACCACACGATCGCGGCCGCACCACCGGTGGCGGCCACGGCGCCGACGATGTCGAAGCGTCCCGGTCGCCGGGCGGTCTCGGAGACGAGGCGGCCGACGAGGGCGAGCACGACGAGCCCGATGGGTACGTTGATGAACAGCGTCCAGCGCCACGACGCGACATCGGTCAGGATGCCGCCGAGGATCAGGCCGATGGAGGCACCGCTGGAGGAGACGGCCGCGAAGAGCGCGATCGCCCGCGCCCGCCCGGCGTCGTCCTTCGCCGAGGTGGTCAGCAGCGCCAGCACCTGAGGCGCGGCGATCGCGGCACCGAAGCCCTGCAGAGCACGGGCGATGACCAGCAGGTCGTCGGTCGGCGCGAGCCCGCCGGCCAGGGAGAAGAGGGTGAAGACGGAGAGGCCGGCGACGAACGTACGCCGCCTGCCGAAGACGTCGCCGAGACGGCCGCCGAGCAGCAGCAGGCCGCCGAAGGCGAGGGTGTAGCCGTTGAGGACCCAGGTCAGGGCCGCGGGGGTGAACTCGAGGTCGTTGGCGATCCGAGGGAGTGCGACGTTCACGACGGCGGCGTCGAGCACGATCATCAGCTGAGCGACCAGGACCAGGGCGATCCCGGCACCGACGGCCTTGGTGGCCGCGGGTGGCGTGGGTGGTGCCACGGTGGATGTCATTCGAGAGCTCCTGTTGGAGACGGAAAAGGAGTACAGTGAAGCGGAGGAAGTCTCCGCTTGCATGGAACACTACCGGAGGGTGTCTCCGGTTAGCAATGCATTTATCTGTGCTCGCGGTCACTGCTGTTAACGTGAGGCCCCCGCAGAGCGGCGGGAGCCACAGAGGAGGTCCGGATGAGAGCCGACGCGCAGCGCAACCGCGAGCGGCTGATCGAGGTCGCCCATGCCGTCTTCAAGGAGCGCGGCCTCGACGCGCCTCTCGACGAGGTGGCCCGTCGCGCAGGCGTCGGCCCGGGCACCCTCTACCGTCACTTCCCCACGCGCGAGGCGCTCCACGAGGCGATCATGGCCACCTGGATCGAGGAGGTCTCCGCCCATGTCGAGAAGGCGATGGCGACCGAGGGTGGGTGCCGGGAGAAGCTGCTCGCCTGGTTCGAGGAGTACGTCGGACTGCTGACCCGCCATCAGGGCGCGGCCGCCAAGATCACGGCCTCCCTGGGCTGCGAGGACTCTCCGCTGCGCACCAAGTGCCAGACCTACGCCGACGCCAACGAGAGCGTCCTGACCGAGATGGCCGACCACGGCATGCTGCGCGAGGGCGTCGACAACCTCGACGTGTGTCGTCTCCTCGGTGGGGTCGCGACCATGGCCGACCAGTCCTCGCTCGAGCCCCGGGACGTACGTCCCATGCTCGATGTCATCGCGAACGGCGTCCTCAAATCCTGACCTTCCCTGGGGCACACTGGGCGTATGTCCTTCACCTCGCCGGTCGGCGGCCCGCAGAGCCCGCTGAAGCTGGAGTTCCCCCAGTCGCTCGCGACCTATGACGACTACGCGGCCGCGCAGAAGACGGTCGACTTCCTCTCCGACCACGAGTTCCCGGTCGAGAACTGCATGATCGTCGGCACCGAGCTGAAGCAGATCGAGCGGATCACCGGCCGCCTCACCTGGAGCAAGGTCGCGCTCGCCGGTGTCCTCTCCGGCGCCTGGCTCGGCGTCTTCGTCGGCCTGATCATGTCGCTCTTCGGCGGCGAGAACTTCCTCTTCATCCTGCTCTCGACGGTGCTGCTGGGCGTCGTCTTCGGCCTCGTCTGGTCGCTGATCGGCTACGCCGCCACCCGGGGCACCCGCGACTTCTCCAGCGTCAAGATGATCGTCCCGGCCAAGTACGAGGTGCTCGTCGAGCACAAGGTCGCCGCCCGTGCCCGCGAGCTCCTCGCCGACCTCCCCGGCGCCCTGCCCAACCCCTTCTCCTGAGCCCCTCGCCGCCGCGCCTGTCTCGGATGATGAGATAGGCGCGGCGTTCGCGTGTAGCCACGCGTCTTCCGGGGAAGAACCCCGTTGAAGAGGGAGGCCCCGATGTCATCTCAGATCAACGTACGTCCCGACGAGCTCGTCAGGCTCGCCGACCGCTGCATCGACTGGGCGATGGACCTGACCGCCGCGACCACGGACAACGCCGGCGCGCTCCAGGTCGCCTCGCGCGATGCCGGCAACACCCAGGGCGGCTACGACACGACGGCTGCCCACGGGCCGTTGGTCGAGGCCGCGTCCAGCGCACTCGAGTCGTTCGCGGCGGTCTTCGAGGCCGACGCCGACGCGCTCATGCTGTGTGCGTTCGACATCTCCGCGACCGACGAGGAGGTCGCCCGGGCCGTCCAGTCCAGCAACTCGCTGCCTCCGGGACCGCTGCCGCGACCTCCGGAGCCGACTCCGGGTCCGAAGCCACCCTCGCCCACGCCGAGCCCGTCACCGGGCCCCACCCCCACCCCCCGCTGAGGAGCACGAGATGTCCGAAGGCACCTGGAAGCTGTGGGACGACGTGGCCTCGATCGACGACGCGTCGCGAGGCTGGTCGTCGGTCGCGAAGGCCCTCGACGGCGTCACCGAGTCGTTCATCAGCGGCTCCAAGGACGTGGTCGCCGACTGGGAGGGGCAGACGGCCGAGTCCTACGAGGGGCACCGCAAGACGCTCCTGACCGACCTCGACACCGCGCGCGAGCTCGCGGACAAGGCGTCGGCAGCGATGGCCCGCATCGCCGGCACCGTACGCATCGCCCAAGGTCACCTCGACCAGTCCTGGGCCACCGTTGCCCACATCCCGCACCAGGGCAGCCCGTCGGGCGACATCCGGTTCGAGCCCGAGACCCCCGAGGACAGCAAGCTGGTCACCGACGCCATCGCCCGGGCCTCCGAGATCCGGACCGGCCTCGACCGCGACCTCGGCGCCGACCGCCAGGTGCTCGTCGACACCACCGCTGCCTGGCAGAGCCTGTCGACGAGCATGGCGGCGATCGCCGAGTCCGGCCAGGACCCGTTCCACCTCCCTGCCGACGTCGACTCGGTCGGCATGATCAACGTCGACGGCAAGACCTACATCAACACCGGCAGCGGCGACGACGTGGTCACCGTCGGGATCAACCCGCTGACCGGGAAACAGGTCGTCACCGTCAACGGTCAGATGTACGAGGTGCCCGCCGGCAACGAGATCGTCATCCGCGCCGGCGAGGGCAACGACGAGATCAACGTCCCGCAGGGCACCAACGTCAACCTCTCCCTGCTCGGGGGCAGGGGCGATGACCGGCTCAACGGGGGCAGCGGCAGCGACCGCATCCTCGGTGGCCAGGACCGTGACCACATCTTCGCCGGCGACGGCGACGACCGGGTCTCGGGCGGCACGGACCGCGACTACAT
Organism: Nocardioides luteus; assembly: GCF_000960475.2. Classification (GTDB taxonomy): domain Bacteria; phylum Actinomycetota; class Actinomycetes; order Propionibacteriales; family Nocardioidaceae; genus Nocardioides; species Nocardioides luteus_A. Next base: position 34,844 of record NZ_JZDQ02000006.1, read on the forward strand.
CGACGCCCAGGGCGGCAACGACCTCGCCACCGGAGCGGGCGGGGACGACACGGTCTACGGCATGGCCGGAAACGACCGGATCAGCGGTGGTCGCGGCCAGGACTACCTCGAAGGTGCCGATGGCGACGATCTGCTCGTCGGCGGTGACGGCAACGACATCGTCTCCGGCGGTGACGACAACGACCGGATCCACGGCGGCGCCGGCGACGACGTGACGTACGCCGGCCGGGGGACCGACACCACCTACGGTGGCACGGGGGACGACAAGGCCCACGGCGAGTCCGGCGACACCGACGAGGACGTCGAGCAGCACGTGACGGTCCAGATCGCCGAGGTCCCGGAGTGGATCAAGATCGAGGGGTCACCGGAGTTCGTCGCCCGGACCCGCGCCGACCTCGAGATGCTGGCCGCGTCGCCGACGGGTCAGCAGATGCTCGCCGCGCTGGACCGTAGACACGATGATTCGGGTGTGTTCGGGATCGGGCAGGAGAACCTGACCATCCGCGAGTACGTCGGTGACACGCCGAACAGCTCGGCATCCGACGGGAAGATGGGCGGCAACGAGATCGAGTACATGCCGGACATCGACACGATGAACACCGGCAACCGTTATCCCCAGACGCCCGTCGACGGCCCGCCGGTCGCGGTGCTCTACCACGAGATGGCGCACGTCTACGACTACATGCACGACACGCTCGAGCCCGGTGAGTATCACGGTGACGACCCCGAGAACCAGGGGACGAACAACCGCGAGCGCGAGGCTGCCGGTCTGCCTGTCGACCACGACAACGACCCGAGCACGCCCGAGCAGATCGACCCGGACCATCCCTACGTCTACACCGAGAACGGTCTGCGCGACGAGATGGGGGCACCGCACCGTGACCACTACTAGGTGGATGATGCTCGCATCGCTGTTGACGGCGGGAGGTCTGGTGATGAGTGGCTGCGCGAAGGCTCCCGAGGGGGAGCGGAAGATCGACGGGGTCCGGTTCGAGTCGGAGATCGCCAAGGCCGGAGATGCGCTCGAGATCAGCTATCGGGTGGTCAACGACGCGGATGTCGACGTCTACGTGGTCGACTCGGTGCCGACGTACGCCAACGGTGCGCTGCAGCCGGCGTCGGCGGACACCGTCTACGTCCTGGGCAGCGGCGGGAGCCGGGCCGAGGTCAGCAAGCGAGTCTTCGCACTGCCGGACGACACGTCGTTCGCCCAGATGCCGGCGGTCGGCTGGGTCGAGCTCGCGGCGGGCGAGGAGCTGGAGCGGAACGTACGCGTGCCGTTGCCGCTCGAGGAGTACCGCCCGTTCGACGACGACTCGGTCCCGCAGCTCCCGGACCCGGTTGAGGAGGTCATCTTCTGCGTCGGTGTCCTCGACCTCCGCGACCTCTACCCCGACGGCGTCCCCGCCGAGGTCACGGGTCTCGCCCACTCCGACTCGGCAGCCGAGGCCCAGCAGATCTTCTGCTCTGATCCGGCATCCCTGGGCTGATGAAGCGTGTCGGCGTGCTCATGGTGGCACTGCTGATGCCTCTCGGCGGGTGCGCTGAGGATTCGCCCTATGGCGAGTTCGGTCCGTCGAGCTCGGCACCGGCGCCGGCTGCGACGTTCGACGCCGACGTGACGGTCAGCGGCACCGAGGTCCAGGTGAGCTACCGGTTCGCCAACGACGGTGATGAGCCGCTGATGCTGATCAACCGGCCCGGGTTGCCCGCGGGTGCTGGCATCCGCTATCGCGAGGAAGCGGCGTACGTCACCGAGGACGCCAACGGTGGAGCATTGCTGTCGCAGGCGATCTTCGGCTTTCCGGACACCGACCAGACGTGGGAGTCGATACCGCGAGTCGGGGTCACGGAGGTGCCCGCGGGCGGGGTTGTCGAGGTGGAAGTGACATCGGTGTTGCCGCTGACCTGGTTCCACCCGTTCGGGTCCGATCTCGGAACAGGACCGATGTCGATCCCGAGCGACGTCGACGAGGTCCGGTTCTGTCTCGGAGTGGTCTCCTCGCCCGTCCCCGAGTCGACGACACCGCGGACCGAGGAGGACGGAACCCGGACGATCGGCCACGCGAGCGCCGCGCAGCACCTGTTCTGCTCAACCCCCGAAGCGTTGTGAAGCCGAGAGTGGCCTATGGACCACTCTCGGCTTCACAACCTCGGACTCAGCGGCCGTGGGCCAGGTCGTACCAGGTCACCTCGGTGGCCATCCCGGTCGTGGTGCGGCCGAGGCGCTTCTGGTAGGCGACGAGGGCGACCTGGGTGTTCCAGTCCATGACGCCGGTGATCTTCGGACGCTCGGGCGCGGTGGTGGCGCTGAGGGCGCGCTGGAGGTCGCGGACGGTCTCGCCGGACATGCCGCGCTTCAGGAGCGGGCGGCTGTTGGCCGCCCACAGCGTCTTCCAGGCACCCTGGGTCCAGGTCTTTCGCACCGTCAGCCCGTGCGAGCGCTGCCAGGCGTTGATCGAGCGGACCAGCCCCGCGTCGTACGTCCCGTCGATGGGGCCGCCGAAGCCCCCGCGCTCGCGGAGCATGCACTCGAGCGCCTTGGTGTAGATCGGCGAGGGGGTGTAGGAGCTGGTGCGCGGCTTCAGGGCGGGGTAGCTGGTGAAGCTGACCGGCACGCCGCCGCAGTGCGTCACCGGCCGCGCGTAGGAGCCGCGGCCGAGGTCGACGAAGTTGGAGTCGATCTCGATGGTGGTGCCGCCGTGGGTCTCCTTGTGCGGGCCGCGGTACTGCTTGACGCGCTTGTGCGGGTTCCACGGGGAGTCGGGGATGTAGCGGGTCGAGGTGCCGGCGCGGCCGTCCCAGTCGGCGATCCACAGGTCCGCGGGGTAGACGAAGCCGCGCGGCTGGGCGTGCCAGACGGCGTACATCGCCTTGATCCCGGACGACGCGCTCGAGTACAGCGCCGGGCGGTAGCCGAGCTTCTTGATCCGGTAGCTCCAGGCCGAGACGAACCACATCGCCGACTCACGGCAGCGCTTGTTGCCGATGTCGAAGCCCTCGAGGTCGTAGAACATCGTGCTCCCGGCGACGATGCCGTAGCGCTTGGCGGCGTCGACGGTCGCATCGGCCTGCGCGACGCCCTGGCGTTTCGCCTTGGCGTACTGGTCGGTCGGTTTGGCGCTGATCCGCGGGTCGTCGCGGTAGCGCGGGAAGTGCGGGTTGCAGGATGCCTGCGGGCCGAGCGTGACCGGCAGGAGCCGCCACCCGCGGGCCTGCTGGGCGCGCACCCAGGTGGCGCTCAGGTTGGTCTGGGTGCGGCAGCCACGCGAGTTGCCGGCGATGTAGATCCCCACCGCGCCGAAGTTGGAGTGCTTCCACCAGCGGTCCATCGCCGCCTGCGACGGCGCCTGGCACTGGTCGAAGCCGTAGCCGGTGAAGTTGCCCGGGGTGACCGGGTTCGCGGCCGCCGCGGGGCTGGGTGTGGCCAGCCCCGCGACGCCGACGACGCCGGAGATCAGGCTCGCGCCGAGTGCCCGTCTGACGTACTTGAACCTGGTGAAGTCCCCCATATTTCGTCACGGTAGTCACAACCGTCACTCAGTTACCAGTGGACTCGCCCAGGCGTACGTCAGGAGTACGCCAGCAGGGTGTCGTCGATCTTCTCCCAGGCCGCGCGCAGCTCCGCCAGGTCCTCCGGCCGCTTCCGGGCCAGGTCGGCCTGCTCGCGTACGTCCTCGCTCAGGTCGTAGAGGTGGTCGGTGCCGTCGAGCTGCAGATACTTGAGCGAGCCGCGGCGTAGCGCCCGCTGCCCGCGCATCCGCCAGAAGAGGTCCTGGGTCTCGCGCGGCCGGCCACCGAAGAGGTGTGGGACCAGGCTGGTGCCGTCGAGGGGGTAGTCCTCCGCCGGCGTCGCGCCGGCGAGCTCGAGGAAGGTCGCGGTCCAGTCGGTCGTGACCACGGGCTCGTCGCTGACCTGGCGACCGGGCAGGGTGCCGGGCCAGCTCAGGATGGTGGGCACCCGGATGCCGCCCTCGTTGAGGTTCGACTTGGCGCCGGTGAACGGCCACACGTTGGAGAACCGCTCACCGCCGTTGTCGCTGGCGAAGAAGACGACGGTGTCGCGGAGCTGGCCCGTGCGTTCGAGGGCCTTGATGACCTGGCCGATCGACTGGTCGAGGTCCTCGACCATGGTCTTGTACGTCGCCAGCGAGCCGCCGTCGTTATGGAAGAGCACGCCCTTCTCGCCGTCCTCGATCCGGGCGGTCAGCTCATCGCTCACCGCCTTGTCGTCGGGTCCCTCCCAGGGCCAGTGCGGGGTGGTGAAGTTGAGGTTGAGGAGCCACGGCGCGTCGTGGTCGCGCTCGAGGAAGCTGACGGCCTTCTCGGTGACGATCTCGGTGTAGTAGCGGAGGTCCTCGACCTCCACCTCGTTCTCGTAGAGGTCGTGGTCGCCGTTGTGGTTGATCTTGGAGAAGTAGTCGAGCCCGCCGGAGAAGTTGCCGAAGAACTCGTCCCAGCCGACCCGGGTCGGGCTGTACCAGGGCAGGTAGCCGCAGTGCCACTTGCCGAAGAGTGCCGTCGTGTAGCCCTGCTCCTTCAGCAGCGAGGCGAGCGTCGGGTGGTCGAGCGGGATGCCGTGGAGCTTGTTGGGCGACGAGATGGGCTCGGGCAGCCCGCCGGCGAGGCGACCGGGATAGCGCCCGGTGTAGAGCCCGAAGCGGGTGGGGGAGCAGACCGAGGAGGCGGAGTAGGCGTCGGTGAACCGCACGCCCGAGGCGGCCAGCCGGTCCAGGTGGGGCGTCTCGATGTCCGGGGAGCCGTAGGAGGACAGGTCGGCCCAGCCGAGGTCGTCGCCCAGGATGACCAGGAGGTTCGGCCTGCGCCGGGGCCGGTTGACCTTACGGGCCTGGAACGGCTCCTCGGTGGCGGCGTTGGCGGGCGTGGCGAGGCCGGTGGCGGCGACCGCGCCGACCCCGGTCGCCAGGAGGCTGCGTCGGCTGAACGTGCTGGGGGAGGACACCGTATGGCCTTTCTCTAGTGAATAACTACGAATAGAAGACTAGAGGGCGGCTGGCTCGACGAGCGAAGGTCTCGGGTGACGGACGTCCGGGACGTTGGTCCCGCCGGGCTGATGGGCCCTAACCAAAGCCGTGCGGCGGCGTTAACTTGGTAAAGGAACGGATCGCAAAGGGGTGGGGGCCTGTGCAGCAGCGACGTGACCGGGTGACGCCGGTTCTCTTCGCGATCACCGTGCTGCTCGCGCTCACGGTCGCCGGGATCATCCACGTCGCCTACGGCGGACAGGTGGGCGGGCCGTTCGCGGTCGCCGACCAGGTCAGCTCGACCACCAGGCAGGCCAACACGCCCTACGTCTGCTGGGACGGCAACGGCTCCGGGTCCCTGACCCGGTGCCCGGACCCGCGCGGCGAGGACGGCATGAAGTGGGTCTTCCCGGGCTACGACGACGCCGCCCGGAGCGGCGAGTGCGCCCGTACCGAGACCGGTCCGCGTGACCTCTTCGTGGAGTGCTCGATCACCTGGCGGGGCAGCCGGGTCTACCTCCACTACGCCTACTGGAGCACGTGGCAGACCGGCCAGAAGAAGTACGCCGCGACCGGCTCGACCCCGAGGATCGAGCAGCGCCCCGACGGCGGCATGTCGCTCTCCTGGCGTCCGCGCCGGCTGCCCACCCCGCACGGCGAGGCCTCCTGGGTCACCGCCGAGATGGTGGAGGGTCACGGCTGGAGCGTCGCCGCCTACGCCGGGGACGGCGAGGTCGCCCGGCAGGCGCTCGAGGAGTTCGGTGAGATCCGCGACCTGCGGGAGTGGCGCGGGCTGCCCAGATGATCGGCGGCCGGCTGACGACTCGGGGGATTGGGCACTTCTGACGTAGATTTCTGCCCGTGACCGAGACTTCGTCCGCTGCCGTTGCGTCCGATCTTCCGCTCCTGGACACCGTGCACCACGCTGCCGGTGACCCCGACCGCGAGCAGCCCTGGGCCGAGCTCGGCCTCAAGGAGGACGAGTACGCCGAGATCCGCCGCATCCTCGGCCGCCGGCCGACCGGTGCCGAGCTGGCGATGTACTCGGTGATGTGGTCCGAGCACTGCTCCTACAAGTCCTCCAAGGTCCACCTGAAGCAGTTCGGCGAGATCCCGCAGGAGACCCCCGCCGGCAAGATGCTCGCCGGCATCGGTGAGAACGCGGGCGTGCTCGACGTCGGCCAGGGCTACGCGGTCACCTTCAAGGTCGAGTCCCACAACCACCCGAGCTACGTCGAGCCCCACCAGGGCGCCGCGACCGGCGTCGGCGGCATCGTCCGCGACATCCTCGCGATGGGCGCGCGCCCGGTCGCCGTCATGGACCCGCTCCGCTTCGGCCCGCTCTCCGAGGACGACACCCACCGGGTGCTGCCCGGGATCGTGTCCGGCATCGGCCACTACGGCAACTGCCTGGGTCTGCCCAACATCGGTGGTGAGGCCGTCTTCGACGCCTCCTACCTCGGCAACCCGCTGGTCAACGCGCTCTGCGTCGGCGTGCTGCGCCACGAGGACCTGCACCTCGCCAAGGCGAGCGGCGCCGGCAACCTGGTGATCATGTACGGCGCGCGCACCGGCGGCGACGGCATCGGTGGCGCCTCCATCCTGGCGTCGGTGGAGTTCGACGAGGACGGGCCGGCGAAGCGGCCGAGCGTCCAGGTCGGCGACCCGTTCATGGAGAAGCTGCTCATCGAGTGCACCCTCGAGCTCTTCGCCGCCGGCATCGTCCGCGGCATCCAGGACTTCGGCGCGGCCGGCATCTCGTGTGCCACCTCCGAGCTCGCCGCCGCCGGTGACGGCGGCATGCACGTCGAGCTGACCAAGGTCCCGCTGCGTGACTCGACGCTCGCGCCGGAGGAGATCCTGATGAGCGAGTCCCAGGAGCGGATGATGGCCGTCATCGCGCCCGAGGACGAGGCCACCTTCATGGCGATCTGCGACAAGTGGGACGTCGAAGCCGCCACGATCGGCACCGTCACCGGCGAGGGCCGGCTCCGCGTCGACTGGCACGGCGAGCCGATCGTCGACGTCGACCCGCGCACGGTCGCCCACGAGGGCCCGGTCTACGAGCGCCCCTACGCCCGCCCGTCGTGGCAGGACGCGCTCCAGGCCGACGTCGCCGAGAAGCTCCCGCGGGCGGCCTCCGCCGACGAGCTCCGCGAGACGATCCTGAAGCTGGTCGCCTCGGAGAACCTGTGCGACAAGTCCTGGATCACCGAGCAGTACGACCGCTACGTGCGCGGCAACACCGTCCTCTCCCAGCCCTCCGACGGCGGCATGATCCGCGTCGACGAGTCGACCAACCTCGGTGTCGCGCTCGCGACCGACGCCAACGGGCGCTTCGCCAAGCTGGACCCCTACGCCGGTGCCCAGCTCGCCCTCTCCGAGTCCTACCGCAACGTCGCCTCCGTCGGCGCCAAGCCGCTGGCCATCTCCGACTGCCTCAACTTCGGCTCCCCGGAGGACCCCGACGTGATGTGGCAGTTCGCCGAGGCCACCCGCGGCCTGAAGGACGCCTGCCTCGAGCTCGGCATCCCGGTCACCGGCGGCAACGTCTCCCTCTACAACCAGACCGGCGACGTCGCCATCCACCCCACGCCGGTGGTCGCGACCCTCGGTGTGATCGAGGACGTCACCACGCGTACGCCTTCGGACTTCCAGGCCGCCGACGAGGTCGTCGTGCTGCTCGGTGAGACCCACGAGGAGCTCTCCGGCTCGGAGTGGGCCCACGTGGTGCACGGTCACCTCGGTGGCCTGCCGCCCCGGGTGAACCTGGGCGCCGAGAAGGCCCTGGCCGAGCTCCTGGGCGAGGCCCGCTTCATCACCTCGGCCCACGACCTCTCCGACGGTGGCCTGATGCAGGCGCTGGCCGAGCCGGCGATGTCCTCGGGGATCGGTGTCTCCGTGACCCTCGCGGGTGACCCGTTCGTCGCGCTCTTCTCGGAGTCGGTCGCCCGCGCGATCGTCACCGTCAAGGCCGACGACGTCGAGCGGCTCACCGCGCTGGCCGAGCGCCACGGGGTCGCGGCGACGAAGCTCGGTGTGACCGGTGGCTCCGCCTACCGGATCTCCTACGACGGCGGCGCCGTCGAGATCCCGCTCGAGGAGCTCACCGGCGTCTGGCGCTCGACGCTGCGCGACGCGCTCTCCTGACGCTTCCCTCGCCGCCGCGGTCTCCGGTGGATGATCCACTCGGCGATCAGCAGGTTCACGACCCAGCTGACCCACGCCGAGGCCGCGGCGGCGCTGGCGAGGGTGGGGTCCTCGGTGCCGATGTCGGCGCCGGTCATCACCTCGGGCACGAACATCATCAGCAGCACCATGCCCCAGAAGCGGTTGGCAACGATCGAGAACGCCATCGCGTAGCTGCGGTACATCCACTCGCGGTGGTCCTTGAAGCGCCGCTGCCGGGCGGCGCGGTAGCCGAGCACGGTGAAGAGCAGGAACAGCACCCCCAGGAAAGTGTTGCCGACCTGCTGGGCCGGTCCCGCGGCCGGGAACTGGCTGGTGACCAGCGCCGCCACGCCCGTCGGGATGCCGGTGACCACATAGACGCGCCCCGTCCAGCGGTGCACCGTCGGGTGGTGGGCGCGTAGCCACGGCCACAGCTGGAGTACGCCGCAGCAGAGCATCACCGAGCCGAAGAAGATGTGCGTCACCAGGGCGGGGTAGAAGGCGGGCCCGCGGTCGGTGGCGACCAACGACTGCGACGGGTCCAGACCCACATATCGCGGCAGCGCGGACACCAGGAAGATCACCGTCGCCGCGCCCAGTGGGAAGAGCCACCAGGGGCGTGCCAGAGGTCTTGTCGTTGTGCTCATGAGCCGTCCGATCTAATAGCGTATGGCATTAACTGTTTATAAAATACGCAGATTGGATGGGTCGTCAATCGGTTTCGGGAAGGGCAGGGCATGATGGATGCGATGAGTTCTGACCTGATCCCCCGTCTGTGGGGCAAGCCTCCGGCCGGCCGGCGTGGCCCGAAGCCGGCGCTGAGCGTCGCCCAGATCGTCGAGGCCGCCTACGTCATCGCCGATGAGCAGGGTCTTGCCGCCGTCTCGATGGCCCGGGTCGCCGAGGCGGTCGGCTGTTCGCCGATGGCGCTCTACCGGCACGTGAAGAACAAGGACGAGCTGCTCATCCTGCTCGCCGACCGGCTCTGCAACGACCTGCCCGAGCCCGACCGTGACCTGGAGTGGCGCGAGGGTCTGGCGGCCTGGATGCGTGCCCAGGTCGACCTGGCGGTGCGCAAGCCATGGTTCCTGGACCTCCCGATCGCGGCCACGCTCCCTGGTCCGAACCGCCTGGCCTGGATCGACCTGGGCTTCTACTATCTGCGCGACGTCGCACTGCCTGCGGAGGAGAAGCTGGCGATCCTGGGCATCGTCGCGCAGTACGCGCTGGGCGAGGCGAAGATCGAGGTCGAGGCGGCGCTGTCCGACCCGGACAACCCCTACGCGTCGTTCGAGGAGATGCTCGTGACGTACGCGGATCCGGAGCGGTTCCCGCACCTGATGGCGTCGATGGCCACCTGGCAGCCTGCCGCGCCCGGCGAGGAATCGGACTCCGACGACCCGTCGGCCTTCGGGCAGAGCCTGCTGATGGCAGGCATCGCGGCCCACATCGAGCGCCACATCGAGCGCAGCGACCGCAAGTAAAGGTCGATACCCTGGCGGGGATGTTCCCCCACCTGCATCGCCCCGTGTCCTGTGTCCTTGCTCTGTTGCTGGCGGCGGCCGCGCTGCTGTTCAGCGCCGGTCCGGCGTCCGCGGGGGAGGGCGGGACGATCAAGCGGCTGGCGAACGCCGCCCGTGCCGATGCCGGTCTGGACCCGCTGACGCGGGACTCCGCCCTCGACCGCCTGGCGCGGACGTGGGCCTACAAGATCGCCGCCGACGGGGAGCTCTCCCACAATCCCGACCTCGCCGAGCAGGTGCCGGAGGGGTGGCAGGGGATCGGCGAGAACGTCGCCATGGGCTACCCGACCGGCGCCGAGATGCACCGGGGCTGGATGAGCTCCGACGGGCACCGCGCCAACATCCTGGGCGACTACACCCATATCGGGATCGCGTTCGTGGTGGTCGACGGCACCAGCTGGGGCGTCCAGGTCTTCGCGAAGTATCCGCCGGGCGTACGGCCGACCGCGACCCCCGAGGCCACCGCGCAGGCACCGGCCGCGCCCGCGACGACCGGGGCGCCGACTCCTCGTCAGACCTCGAAGCCCACGAAGTCGAAGACGGCGTCGCCGGCCCCGTCGCGTACGCCGTCCGCCGTCGCATCGCCCTCGTCCTCGCCCTCGGCTTCGGGGTCGTCGTCATCGTCCTCGCCGGAGTCGAGCTCGGCTCTGCCCGGGGACGACTCGGAGACGGCCGGCCCGGTGACCTTCACCGACGCCTCGGACGGTCCTGCTCCTGCCTCGAGCGGGCTGTTCGGGATCGGCTACGTCGAGATCGCCGTCGCTGTGCTCGGGCTGTCCGGGCTCGGGCTGCTCATCGCGTTCCTGCTGGCGCGGCGCCGGCGCCGCGAACGGCACCGGCGCGATCTCGAGGCGACTCGGCCGGTCAGGCCGGCCCCGCGCTACCCCGGGGGCGGCCCCGTCTACCGAGGCGCCGTCCATCCCGCTCAGCCCCACCCCGGCCACCCCGACTACCCCGGCCCCGGCCGTCCCGCCCCGGGGCGCCCGAACCCGTATCCCGGCACCCACCGCCCGTGGTAGTGACCTAGTCGGCGACCGCGGCCACGGGCCGACGGCCGTCGGCCGGCGCCGTCCGAGCCGAGGGCGTACGCCGGAAGACGACGAACGCGACCACGGCCGAGATCGCCATCATCGTGACCGGCAGCCAGAACGCGACCTGCAGGGCCTCGGCGGCCAGCGGTGCCACGGCCGTGCGCTCGGTGGGCGACAGTGCGCTGAGCGCCCCGACGCCGTCGCTGCCCAGATCGGGAAGGCGGGCGGAGAGCGCGGCGGCCAGGAGCACCGAGACGCCGGCGGTGCACAAGGCGGTGGCGACCTGGTTCATCACGTTGATCATCGTCGAGCCGGCCGGGATGGCGCTGTCCTCGAGGTAGCGGGTGGCGATGGTCATCGTCGGCAGCATCACGAACCCGGCGCCCGCGGTCGCGATCGCGTGGGTCGTGGCCAGGATCGGCATCGGGGCGTCGGCGCTGAGCTGGAGTGCCAGGGCCCCGAAGCCCAGGGTCGAGACCACGATGCCGGAGCCGATCACCGGCAGCGGCGGGAAGCGGTCGATGAGGCGGCCGGAGATCTGGATCATGATCCCGGCGGCGATGCCGGCGGGAGCCATGAGCAGGCCTGCGGTGGTGGCGGACTCGCCGCGTACGACCTGCCAGTAGAGCGGCACCAGGATCATCGAGCCGAAGTAGCCGCCGGCGAAGCAGACCAGCAGCGCGGCGCTGCCCCCGGTCAGGCGGCGGCCGAGGAGCCGGATGTCGAGGAGCGGTGCTGCGGCGCGGAGCGCGTGCCGGACGAAGAGCGCCACGAGCACGATCCCGGTCCCGATCGGGACCAGCACCTGGGCGTCGAGCAGGGTGCCCTCGGCGAACGAGGTGCCCAGCACGAGGAGCGCCATCGCGGGCGGGAGCAGGAGCAGGCCGCGTACGTCCAGGCGCGCGCCCGGGCCGCGCTCCAGGCGCGGGAGGTTGCGCAGCCCGAGGACGAGGCCGAGCAGGCCCAGCGGCAGGTTGATCAGGAACATCCACCGCCACGACATGGTGTCGAGGAGCCACCCGCCGAGCACAGGCCCGAAGACCGGGCCGACCAGCACCGGCAGGCCCATCAGAGCCATCAGCCGGCCGCGCTCCTCGGGTGGCGCCGAGCGCAGCGTCAGGGTCATCGCGGCCGGCATCACGAAACCGCCGCCGAGCCCCTGCAGCACGCGGAACGCGATCAGCGACTCGACGTTCCAGGACGCCGCGACCAGGGCGGAGCCGAGGGTGAAGACGCCGATCGCGGTCAGGAACACCTGGCGGGCGCCGAACCGGCTGATCGCCCAGGCCGCGGCCGGGATGACCGTCGCCAGCGCGAGCGTGTAGCCGGTGGCCACCCATTGGATCACCGGCAGCGAAGCGCCCGTCTCCTGGGAGAGACGGGCGATCGCGACCGCGACGATCGTGATGTCGATCGGGATCATCACCGTGCCGGCGATGACGGTGAGCACGATCGTTGTCGGGCTGGGCTGTCGAGTCATGTGTCCAGTCTGAAAGCTCAAGTGAACTTCAGGTCAAGAGCTTTCTCAGCTCGACCTCTCCATCGTCCGTACGCCGACGAGCACCCCGAGCGCCGCGACGACTGCCGCCGCGACGAAGCCGCCGGTGACGACATCGGCCGGGAACTCGCCGGAGAAGAGCGCACGCTCCGCCTCCACGACGTACGTCATCGGGTTGATGTCGCTGAGGAACCGCAGCCAGCCGGGAGCGCCGTCGAGCGGGAGGAGGACGCCGGAGAGGAGCAGCAGCGGGAAGATCAGCATCTGCTGGACCGTCCAGAAGACCCAGTCCTGCTCCTTGGCGGCGGTGGCGAGCGCGAAGCTGAGCGCGCCGAGGCCGATCGCGAAGAGCGAGACGATGACGGCTCCGACCAGGACCCCGCCGAGGTGGAGGTCGAAGCTGAACGGGGTCACCACGGCGAGGATGACGGCCGTCTGGAAGAGCACCGGCACGACCTCCTTCAGGGCCCGCCCGACCAGCAGGGACGGCCGGGACAACGGCGAGACCAGCAGCCGCTCGTGGGAGCCGGAGCGGATCTCCGCGGTCAGGTCGGCGCCGGTCATCGAGGCGCCCATCAACGCGGTCATGACGACGATGCCGGGCACGAACCACTGCAGCGCGCTGCCGTTCTCGACGTCGGGCAGGAGCGGCGCGAAGAGGCCGAGGAAGACCAGCGGCTGCATCATCGCGAAGAGCATCGAGGCCGGCTGGCGCAGCTTGGGTGTGAGCTCTCGGAGCAGCACGGTCCAGGTATCGGTGAGGAATCCGGTCGGCCTGCTCGGCACCCGGGTGGTGTGGCGGACCTGTGCGGCCGGGACGGTGAGGGTGGTCATGCTGCTGCTCCTTCGGTCTGGGTGGTGGACTCGGCCGACTCGCGCAGGCTGCGGCCGGTGAGGTCGAGGAAGACGTCGTCGAGGGTGGGGGCGTGGACCTCCATCCGGATCGCCGGCGTGCCATGAGCGGCCAGGTCGATGGCCATCGCCGGGGCGCTGTCGGCGCCGCGCGGGGTGCGGATCGAAACCTGCGTCCCGGTGCGGTCAATGAGGGTCGGACCGGTCAACGCCGACTCGGCGCGGGCGGCGGCGGTCGTGGCGTCCGCCTCGGTGGCGAAGCCGAGGAGCACCAGGTCGCCGAGCCGCTCCTTGAGGCGGGTGGCGGTGTCGTCGGCGATCACCACCCCGTGGTCGATGACGATCACGCGCCCGGCGAGCGCGTCCGCCTCCTCGAGGTAGTGGGTGGTGAGCACGATGGTGGTGCCGTCCTGGTGGAGCCGGCGGATCTGCTCCTGCAGGTTGGCGCGGTTCTGCGGGTCGAGGCCCGTCGAGGGCTCGTCGAGGAACAGTACGTCGGGATGGTTGAGCAGGCCGATCGCGATGTCGAGCCGCCGCCGCTGGCCGCCGCTCAGCGTCTGGACCGGCCGGTCGGCGTACTCCTGGAGGTCGAAGGCCGCGAGCAGCTCGTCGATGCGCGCCTTCGCGGCGGCCCGCGGGATGCCGTGGGCGCGAGCCTGGGACATCAGCTCGTCGCGGCCGCGCTGGACGAAGGCCGCCGCGTTGCCCTGTCCGACGTAGCCGATCGAGCGCCGGACGGCCGCCCGCGAGCGTACGACGTCATGGCCGGCGACCTCGGCGGTGCCGGAGGTCGGCGGGATCAGCGTGGTGAGCATCCGCAGGGTGGTCGACTTGCCGGCTCCGTTGGGGCCGAGGAAGGCGACGAGCTCGCCCTGCTGGATCTCGAGGTCGAGCCCGCGTACGGCCTCGACGGTCTTCTTGCTCCTGGTGAAGTGCCTGGTCAGAGCCTCGGTGCGGATCACCGGCCGCTGGTGGGTGTGGTTCGTCATGTCTTCAGCCTCTGACCTCATCCGGCCAGTTTCTGTCCGCTTTTGAAAAACTTTTGCGGGATGCGGTTTAGAAGTGCGGCGAATGGGTAAGAGGGAGGTAGCGCGACGACGGTCGGCTCGAGGAGGGGGCGAGCCGACCGTCGCGCGGGCTCGGGCCCAGGGTTCTCCGGGAATCAGGTCATGAGCTGGCCGCAATTCCGCCTAGAGTCGACGGCATGAGCGAGCGTCAGCGAGCGACAATCCGATCTTTCATGCCGCCGCGTCCGTACCATGGCGCTTGCGCCACGGAGGTGGCGGCATGAGCACGAGTGCCCGGATGCTGCAGCTCCTCTCCCTGCTGCAGACCCATCGTTTCTGGCCCGGCACGGAGCTGTCCGTACGCCTCGAGGTCAGCGAACGCACGCTGCGCCGCGACATCGAGCGGCTGCGCGATCTCGGCTACGACGTGGACGCCACCCGTGGAGTGGCCGGTGGCTACCAGCTCCGGGCCGGCAACGCCCTGCCGCCGCTGCTGCTCGACGACGACGAGGCGGTCGCGATCGCCGTCGGGCTGCGCACCGCCGCGGCCGGCCTGGTCGCCGGGATGGGGGACACCTCCGCCCAGGCACTCGGGAAGGTCGTCGCGCTGATGCCGCCGCGGCTGCGGCGCCGGATGGATGCCGTCACCTCGCAGACCGACTTGCTCCCGTGGGGCGGCCGGGTGCCGCTGGACGCCGGGGTTCTCGGCATCCTCGCGCAGGCCTGCCGCGACGACGAGGCGCTGACCTTCACCTATCAGGCGCCCGAGGCCGAGCCGACCCGGCGCCGCGTCGAGCCCCACCGTCTGGTGATGCTCGGCAACCGCTGGTATCTCCTCGCCTACGACCGCGTCCGCCAGGACTGGCGCTCCTTCCGCGTCGACCGGGTCAGCGACCCGGCGACCACCGGCCAGACGTTCCGGCCGCGCGAGATCCCGGGTGGCGACGCGGCGGCATACGTCCAGGCGGGCATCCGCTCCCGTCCGGCCGCCCACGACATCTGCGTCCACTTCCGCGTCGAGCCGGACGTGGTCGCACGGCGGGTCGGGCGCTGGGGTCAGGTCGAGGCCGCCGAGGGCGGCTGCCGGCTGCGGATGCAGGCCGATGATCTGGGCTGGCCGATGATGATCCTCGCCGGGGTCGACGCCGACTTCACGGTCGAGCAGCCCGCCGAGCTGGCCGAGATGGTCAAGCAGGCGGGGGAGCGGTTCGTCCGCTCAAGCCCGGCGACCTAGCCACTCCTCGCGCAGCAGCCCGTAGACCACCAGGTCCCGGCGCTCGCCCGGATAGGCCTGGGCGCCGCGCATGGTGCCCTCGTGGGTGAACCCGAGCCGTTCGGCGACCGCGCGGCTGCGCTTGTTGTGGACGGCGGTGTCGATGATCGCCCGCGCGATGTCGTACTCGTTGAAGAGCGTGTCCAGCAGCGCCGAGACGGCCCGGGTGACCAGACCGCGACCCTCGAAGGCCTCGCCCAGCCAGTAGCCGATCGTGGCCGACTTCTCGTAGAGGTTGATCCGTGCGGTGGTGGCGCCGGCGACCTGGCCGTCCTGGCGGATGACACAGGGGACCGCCTCGCCCTTGACCCACTGGTTCAGCAGGTAGGTGCCGAACGAGGCGACGCTCAGCATGGTCTGCTGGCCGTGGGCCCACGGCTCCCACTCGCGGAGGTGCTCGAGGTTGGCGTTGATGAGCTTGTGGACGGCGAAGTCGGTCGATCGGTCACGCAGCACCATCTCTGCGCCGTTCCCGAGGTCGATGCTGAACACACTGTTCTCCTACTGAGCCGGTCCGGGATCTGGATCCTAGCCGCCCTGCAGCACATCCAGGAGCAGCGTGCCGTACGCCCGCATCTGACCGAGCACCGGGACGACCTCGCCCTCGAAGCGGCAGATGACCGCGTACGCCGCCCGCCGGCCGGCCACGTCGAGCAGCCCGACCTCGGCGCGGACGCCGTCGTCCGTACCCGTCTTGCTCCACACCTGGAGACGGTTCGCCAGATCGGTCGGGACAGGTCCGGTGTGGGCCAGCGGGTCCAGGCCGAAGGCGGAGGAGACCATCGACAGGTCGGTGGCCGGCGCCAGCCAGGACAGGACGGTCGGGTGCGGCGTACGGAAGTAGGCGACCCAGTCGGCGGCACAGCCGAGGGAAAGCGTCGGCGGGTCCTCCGGCGTCCGTACGTCCCGGACCGAGTCGTTCAGCATCGACCCGCCCGGGGCGAGCCGCGAGGCGACCGCCTGGACCGGAGCCAGACCGACATGGTCGAGGAGCACGTTGGTGGCCAGGTTGTCCGAGACCGCGCCGACCAGCCGGGCGCAGTCGTTCAAGGTCAGGGCGGGGACGTCCAGGTGTTGCCACAGCCCGCTGTCGGCCACCGGTTCGACGCTGTCCTTGCGCAGCAGCAGCCGGCCCAGCGACTCGTCCTCGTCGAGCAGCTCGGCCAGGTGGTGCAGCAGGAAGACCTTGCCGACGCTGGCGGTCGGCAGCAGCAGGTCCGGGTCGGACTCGATGAGCACCTCGCCGGTGTCGGCCTCGACCGCGAGGATCGACCACTCCGTCTGTGACCTCATGAGATGGACCCTAGGCGGACGACGACTGCTCCTCGCGCAGCTCGCCGACGACCTGGATCTTCTGCCAGATCTTGCGGGAGAGGTCGACGGTGAGGCCCTCGACGGTGCTGACCGTGTCCAGGACCACATTGTCCTGGGAGTCCTCGGCGCACAGCGCGGCGGTCTTGCCGACGAGGCTGAGCAGCTCGGAGCAGTACTCCAGGTAGTGGATCAGCTCGTCGGCGTCGAGGGTGAGCCGGACGCTGGCCGAGGTCGGCGTGAATCCCGTGCGCAGCCGCTCGGGATCCTTGGTGAGCTGGTGCATGTCGATGATGTGGGCCAGCGAGCGCAGCCGGTGCAGCAGCTTCAGCGCTCGCGAGCGCAGCAGCCGCTCCGGGATCGTGTAGAGGAAGAAGATCGCGACCGCGCCGAAGATGAGGTCGTTGACGGTGCTCTCCATCAGCGGCAGCCACTGGACGCCGGTGAGCGTCTTGTCGCCGAAGGCCGTGGCGAGGCCCCAGACGATGGCGACCAGCGTCAGCACGAGGACGGCCAGGATCAGCACGCGCGAGACCGCGCGCGTCCACAGCAACCGTCGGCGGAGCCGGTCCCCGACACCGGCGGAGTCCCGGATCAGCCCGCTCAGCTCCTCCGCGACCTTCACCAGCCCGCGGTCGGGGAAGCGTGCGGCGATCCGTCCGTGCAGCGTCTCGACGGTCCTCAGCACCATCGCCGACTCGAGTCTCTCCAGGCCCACGTCACCGGAGCGTAGTGGTCGCGCGCCGCCGCGGTGGGCAACTGCCGCGGATAGGGTGGCGATGTGCCAGCTCGACTCAAGCCCGCGGCCGCCGCCGACGTGGCCGCTGCTCTGGATCGCGTACGCGCCGGGGAGCCTGCCAAGGCCGACCTGCGGCTCCTCACCAAGCACTACCTCGCGCTGCTCGAGCAGCGCGCGCCCGGCAGGAGCGTCGAGGTCCGCGTCCCGCCGTACGCCGCGGTGCAGTGCATCGAAGGAGTCCGGCACACCCGGGGCACTCCGCCGGCGGTGATCGAGACCGACGCGGTCAGCTGGATCGCGCTCGCCACCGGGGCGATGACCTGGTCCGAGGCCGTCGATCAGGCCCGGGTGAGGGCCTCGGGAGAACGCACCGACCTGTCGGCTCACCTGCCCTTGGGTGGGGTAGTCCGGTAGCGAACTGCCCATATACCCGCCAGAAATAGGCAGTTGGCTACCGGACTACCCCGCCGACCCGACCCCGCCGACCTTCGGGAGTTATCCACAGGGCGCCAGAAATGGGAGGTCATGGAGCCGGTCGGAGGCGCACGCTGGCGCCATGATGAAGCGAGCACCTCACTTCGAGCCACGGCGTTGGTCGGCGGAGCGGCCGCAGGTCGTGATGCCGGTCGCCCTCGATCCCACGGGCCGGGCGGGACCGACGACCAGGCAGAGCCGCGGTCGCGGATGGAGACGGGTCTGGCGGGGGCTGTACGTCCCGATGACCGTCGACTCGTCCGACGCACAGCAGAGGGTGTTAGAGGCCGCGGCGCTGTTGCCCAACACGGGCGCCGTGACGGGATGGGCGGCGTACGCGTGGGTCGGTGCGAAGTGGTTCGCAGGAATGGGCGAGGCACGGCCGGTGACGTTGGCGACGTACGGTCACAAGATTCTCGCCCAACCGGGCCTTGCCGTCTCGGCCGAACGCATGCCACCGCAAGAGCGTTGCTGGATCGACGGTCTTCCGATCACGAGTCCTGCCAGATCGATCGTCTTCGAGATCCGGTACTCGGCGGATCTACGTGAGGCGGTGCGGTGGCTCGACCTGGCGCTGGCAAGCGACCAGGTCAGTCTGAACGAAGCGGCGGCCTACATATCGACGCTGAACGGCTGGACCGGTGTCGGGCTGGCTCGGGAGGCGATCGTCCTGGCTGACGAGAATGTCTGGTCGCCGAGAGAGGTCGACCTGCGACTGCTGTGGCGGATCGATCTCGGGCTCACCGCGCTGGTTTGCAACCGTCCGGTCTTCGATCTCGAGGGCCGGCACATCGGGACTCCCGACGTACTCGATCTCGAAGCCGGCGTCGTGGGGGAGTACGACGGCAAGCTCCACCTTGAAGGAAAGCGGCGGGCCGTTGACATCGAACGTGAGGGTCTGTTCCGCGCCGCGGGCCTCGAGTACGTCACCATGGTCTCTCGCGAAATCGGTGATCCGAGCGGGTTCCTCCGCCGCACCCTGGAGGCAAGATCTCGTGCGCGCCGGATCGCCGTCGCTGACCGCCGCTGGACGATCGATCCACCCCGGTGGTGGACCCCCACCCACACCGTCGAACAGCGTCGATCGTTGAACGCCGTGCAGCGAGAGCGCTTCTTGTCGAATCGGGTGGGGTGAGGGGTGGGTGCCGAGGTAGTCCGGTAGCGAACTGCCCATGTACCCGCCAGTAATAGGCAGTTCGCTACCGGACTACCCGCCCCCGACCCCTGCCCGGATAATCTCACCCCATGACCCTCTCCACCGAAGACATCAAGGCCCGTGTAGAAGACCTCTTCCCCGGGATCCGCAAGGACCTCGAGGACCTGGTGCGGATCGAGTCCGTGAGCGCGGACCCCGAGCGCCTGAGCGAGGTCGAGAAGAGCGCGGAGAAGACCCGCGACCTCTTCGCGGCCGAGGGTTTCGAGGTGGAGATCGTGCGCGCCTTCGACGGCGCCCCGCCGGCGATCGTCGGTGAGAAGAAGGGTCCCGAGGGCGCCCCGACGGTGCTGCTCTACGCCCACCACGACGTCCAGCCCGAGAACGACCACGCCGACTGGGACACCCCGCCGTTCGAGCCGACCGAGGTCGGCGACCGCCTCTACGGGCGCGGTGCGGCCGACGACAAGGCCGGCATCGCCGCCCACATCGGCGCGGTCCGCGCCCTGGGTGACGACCTTCCGGTCACGGTCCGCCTCTTCATCGAGGGTGAGGAGGAGGTCGCCTCCGCGACTCTGCCCGAGCTGCTCGGGAAGTACCAGGACAAGCTGAAGGCCGACGTCATCGTCATCGCCGACTCCGGCAACTGGGACATCGGCGTGCCGGCCCTGACCACCTCGCTGCGTGGTCTGATCCGGGTCGACGTCGAGCTCCGCACCCTGGGCCACGCCGTCCACTCCGGCATGTGGGGCGGTCTGGCGCCTGACGCGATCATGGCCCTCGTACGCCTCCTCAACACCCTCTGGGACGAGGACGGCGCGCCCGCGGTCGAGGGGCTCGTCTCGGGTCCGGCGGCGGATGTCGACTACCCCGAGGAGCGCCTGCGCGCCGAGTCCGGTGCCATCGCCGGCCTGCAGTGGGTCGGCAAGGGCAGCGCGGTCGAGCGGATGTGGACGCAGCCGGCGATCACGATCACCGGTCTGGACGCCCCCAAGGTCGACGGCGCCTCCAACACCCTCTCGCCGAGCGCGCGCGCCAAGGTCACCATCCGGATCGCTCCGGGCGACTCCGGTGAGAATGCCGTCGCCGCGCTCACCCAGCACCTGGAGAAGCACGTCCCGTGGGGCGCCGAGCTGACCACCAAGGTCGTCGACACCGGTGAGCCGATCGCCCTGGACGCGACCGGCCCGGCCTACGACGCAGCCCGCGCCGCCTTCACCGAGGCCTGGGACGGCACCGCCCCGATCGACATGGGCGTGGGCGGCTCGATCCCGTTCATCGCCGAGTTCCTCGAGGCGTTCCCGCAGGCCAGCGTGCTCGTGACCGGCGTCGAGGACCCCGACACCCGCGCCCACGGCGCCAACGAGGGTCTCCACCTCGCCGAGTTCAAGAAGGTCGTCGTCGCCGAGGCGCTGCTGCTCCAGAAGCTGGGGGCCTAGGCACCAGGCAGCGTCAGCGCCACCCGGGTGCCCTCACCGGGGCGGGAGTCGAGCTCGACCAACCCGTGGTGGCGGCTGGTGATCTGATCGACCAACGTCAGACCGAGCCCAGCTCCGCGCGAACCACCGAGCGCGGAGTTGGAGCCTCGGTAGAACGGCTTGTAGACCTCCGACTGCTCCTCGTAGTCGATGCCGACCCCGGTGTCGGTGACGATGATCGTGACCTCGCTGCCCGCGCTGTAGAGCATCACCTGAACCCGCGAGCCCCGGTAGCTGTAGGTGAGCGCGTTCTTCACCAGGTGCAGGAAGGCAGCACGCAGCTCGCGGGGGTCGCCGACGACGTACGCCGGGCCCGTCGGTGTCGTCAGGACACACTCGATGTCCTTCTGAGCGGCGTCGGGATCGAGCTCGTCGAGGACGTCGTCGAGCATCTCGGAGATCTCGATGGTGGTCTCGCCGGGGGCGTTGGCTGGGTCGCGGATCCGGGACAGGAGCAGCAGGTCGCTGACGATGCCCTCGATCTGGGCGCTGCGTACGGTGAGCGTCTCCACCTGCACGATCCACGGCAGGGTGTTCGGCTGCTCGCCGCTCAGCGCGTTCAGCGACGTGCCGAGCGCGTTCACCGGGATCCTGAGCTCGCGGGCGACCGCCTCGATCAGCTGGTTGCGCTCGCGGTCGGCGTCGGCCAGCTGGTGGGCCAGGTCGCGCTCCTGGGTGTAGGCGTTGGCGGTGAGCACGATGCGGCCGAAGTCGCGGCCCAGCTCCATCGCCAGCCGGCCCTCCGCGTCGGTCCAGATCGGCCGCCCGGGGGCGCGGAGGAGGACGATGTGGCCCAGCCACTCGTGGTCGGCGCCGACGGGGACGACCAGGACGCTCTCCGCGCCCAGGGTCTCGAAGAACCTGTCGGCGACGGCGGCCTGCTCGGCCCACTCCGGGGAGCTCGGGATCCGCTCGCGGCACAGGATGGAGTAGGTGCCCTCGGCCCAGTAGCGGGACGTGTTCCTCGAGGTGAGGGACGCCAGACCCGGGTCGGGATCCCAGTCGAGGCCCGGGGTCGAGTGCACGATCATCTCGTTGTGGGGGCCTTTGGTCGCCATCCAGATGCCGTCGGCGCCGAGGCCGCGGATGAGTGCGTCGTGGCTGGTGTCGAGCACGTCGGCGAGACTGAGCTTCGAGCTGGCGTCGCGGAGGAACTCCTTGGCGGTCTCGAGGTTCGCGGCGCGCTCGTAGAGCCGCTCGCGCTCGAGGTAGCCGCGGATGACCCGCTGGGCGCGCTTCGCGAACCGGTTGAGCACGCGTTGCTGGGTGACGTCGGGCCGGCGACCGCTGACCGGCATGTCGACCGAGAGGCACCCCTGGATGGAGCCGTCGTCGCCGAGGATCGGCGCGATCAGCATGTCGTGCGGGTGCCAGGCGTCGGCCGCATCGATCATGTTGGTGGTGGAGACCCAGCTGCCCTCGTGAAGGTTCACCCGCTCCTGCGGGATGAACCGCCAGGCGCCCCAGTTCTCGCCGCGGGAGAGGTTGTCGCGCAGGTCGGAGAGGGCCCATCGGGTGCCGAGGATCTCCTCGGCCGTCTCGCGTTGGCCGTGTGCGTTCAGACCGCTGATGAACCCGTGGACCGCCACCACCTCGAGCTCGTCGCCGCGGACCACGTTGATCGCCGCGATGCCGAAGCCGAGCAGCTCGCAGATGCCCTCGGCGATCATCTGCAGGGCAGGGTCGACCACCGGCAGCGTAGTTCCGCTCGGCGTGCTCGATGGCACGTCGAGGGCATCAACTGACTGTGGTGGGGGCATCCTTGCTCTCAGTGAGGTCGGTCAGGGCGGGTGTTGCAACGGCGTGGCAGTCCTGAGGACCTGGGCACCACGGAGTGTTGCACGAATCACCGGTGCTGCGCAGCCGTCGGTCGATGTCTCGACCAGATTGTGACGTTCGGTTAACCAAGCGAGGTCGCGTCGTTGGCGAGCGGAAGGACCAATGAGACGCGAGTGCCGGTGCCGGGCTCCGAGCGGAGCGTGACGCGGCCGTCGTGGCGACGCGCGACCCGGTCGACGATGCTCAGCCCGAGGCCGACGCCCTTCCGGCCGCCGATCGCCTGGCTGGTCCCGCGGTAGAACTCGGTGAACACCTGCATCTGCTCGGCCGCGGGGATGCCGACCCCGTTGTCGGTCACCGAGATCGCCGCCTCGCTGGCGCTCTCGACGATGTAGAGCCGGACGTGGCCGCCGCGGTGTGTGTAGACGAGCGCGTTGTCGACCAGGCGGAGGATCGCCGCCTTGATCTCGCTGCGGTCGCCCAGCACGTAGACGCTGCGAGAGGGCACGTCGATGCTCATCTCGATGCCACGCTTCTCGGACTCGTACGTCCTCTGCTCGTAGATCTCCTGCAGGAGCGAGGTCAGGTCGACGTGGGCCAGGGCCGGCCGCGACGAGGGGTCGGAGAAGCGGGAGAACAGCAGCAGGTCGTCGACCATCGCGACCAGCTGGTCGGACCGGCTGATCAGGTTGCCGACCTGCTGGAACCAGGTCGTGGACCCGCGGTCCTCGTGGCGCATCGCGTCGATGCCGGTGGTGAGGGCCGTGAGCGGGTTGTGCAGCTCCTGGGCGACGGACTCGATGAGCCGGCTGTGCACCTTGTCGGCGGTGGCGAGCCGCTGGGCGAGGTCGCGCTCCTGGGTGTAGGCGTTGGAGGTGAGCACGATGCGACCGAAGTCGCGACCGAACTCCATCGCGAGCCGCCCCTCGGCGTCGGTCCAGCGTGGCCGGCCCGAGCCGCGCAGCAGCACGAGATGGCCGAGCGCCGTGGTCTCGACGCCGATCGGCACGACCAGCAGCGAGTCGGCCTCGACCGCGTCGAGGAACTCGAGCCCGAGCCGCGCGTACTTCCTCTGCTCCGCGTCGCCGTGATGCAGCGCGTGGCGGAGCAGCTCGCGGTTGACGATGGCGTGCTGGCCGTCGTTCCACAGCCGAGTGGCCTGATAGGCCTGGCCGGCGGCGATGTTGTTGCTGTCGGTGGCGTTCCAGCCGAGGCCGGGCGAGGCGTAGACCACCGACCCACCCTCGCCGTCCTGGGCCTGCACGTAGAGACCGTCGGCGTCGAGACCTCGGCTCATCGCCTCCTGGGTCGCCTCGAGCACCCCGGTGAGGCCGAGCTGGGAGTTGGCCTCGCGCAGGAAGCTCTGGGCCTCGAGCAGGTTGTTGGCCCGCTCCTCGAGGTATTCGCGCTGCAGGGTCAGCAGCACCGCTCGCCTCGCCTGGCGGGCGAACCGGTTGAGGATCCGCTGCTGCCGCCGGCCGGGCCGGCGACCGTTGGTCGGCCGGTCGATCGAGAGTACGCCGACGAGCTCGCCGTTCTCGTCGTAGAAGGGAGCCAGGAGCTCGTCGAGCTGATGCCAGTCCTGCGGGTCCTTCAGGATGTCCTCGTCGGTGTCGGGGACCCAGTAGCCCTCCGCCTCACCGATGGTGTTCTTCTCGTGGGGGACGAACTTGATGTCGCCCCAGTCCTCGGACATGTCCAGCAGGTCGGTGACGACCGAGACCGGGAACCGGGTGCCGAGCATCTCGGCCACGGTCATGTCGCCGTCGACGGTGTGACCGGTCTCGTCCCCGTAGGCGGCGACGATCTCGAACTCGTCACCTCGCCGGATGTTGATGACGGCGGCGCCGAAGCCGACGAGCTCGGTGACGCCCTCGGCGATCAGCTGCAGACCGGGGTCCGGGGTCGGGTACGCCTCGGAGGCACCGTCTGGCACGTCCGGACCCTCTGGGGGCGTACTGGTCATGAGTTCTCCGCCGAGATGAAAATGCAACCCGTTCCCGGGGCGTAAGGTTAAACAATGGGCAGCGTCACACGGAATGTGCTTCCCACGCCAGGGGTGGAGTCGACCGATATCAGTCCGCCGCGGCGGCTGACGATCCGAGACACGATGGTCAGACCGAGGCCGGTGCCTGGCTGCTTGAGCGCTTTCGGGTTGGTCGAACGGAAGAATTCGGTGAAGAGCCGGTCCTGGTCCTCCGGCGAGATCCCGAGCCCGTGGTCGGTCACCCGGAGCTCGAACCAGCCCGGGCTGGTCCGCGTGCTCACGATGACCTGACCGCCCTCGGGGCTGTACTTGACCGCGTTGGTGACCAGGTTGATCACCACCCGGTCCAGGTCGCCGGGAGCCAGGGTCACGTAGACGTCGTCGGCCGGCATCTCGAAGACCAGCTCGTGGGCGTCGTTGGGAGGCATCTCGGCGCTGAGCTCGGTGTAGACCTCCTCGAGCACGCGCGCGACCTGGATCGGCACCGTGGTCGGCAGGTGGTCGGGGTCGGAGACCTTCGACAGCATCGCCAGGTCGGCCACGATCTTCTCGGTGCGGTCCCGGTTGCGCGTGAGCGCGGTCAGCACCTCGGCGTACTCCTCCTCGGACTCCGCGTAGGGCAGCGACTCGATGTTCCACCGGAACGCGGAGAGCGGGTTCTTCAGCTCGTGGGCGACCGTCGCGATCAGCCGGCTCTTGTGGGCCTCGAGCTCGCGCAGGGAGTCGACCGCCGCCTTCTGCCGCAGGTAGGCCCTGGAGTTGTGGACCACGCGGCCGAAGTCGCGACCGAGGTCGGCGGCGGTGATCAGCTCGAGCTCGCTCCAGTGCGGCTTGTCGGGACCGCGGCAGAGGAGCATCGCTCCGTACCACGTCTGGCCGGAGCCGATCGGCACCCCGACGATCGAGCCGACCTTGTAGCGGCGGACCCAGTCGGTGATCTGCTGCTGCGCCGCCGGGTCGGGGTGAGGCAGCCGCTCGGCGCCCTCAGGGGTCTGGACGGTGATGCTGCGCTGGTCCCACAGGTATTGCCCGTACTCGACCATGAACGGGCTGGTCAGGTCGTCGATCGGGAGCTTGAAGTCCTCCCGGTAGACCTTGGTGCGGATGCCCCGGCCGCCCGGCTTGGACATGTGCAGCCAGAAGTCGGTCAGGTCGAGCACGTCGACCAGCCCGGTGCTCAGCGAGTTGAGGATCTCGTCGGGGTCCAGCTCGCGCCCCGCGCGGCGGATCACGTCGCGGGCGGCCTCGGCGAGGCGTACCTGCTCGGAGAGCTCCTCACGCTCGAGGGCGAGCAGGATCGCGCGCTGGGCCTGCATCGCGTGGCGGCCGAGCACGGCCCGCTTCTCCGGGTTGGGCCGGAGCCCGTCGGTCGGTACGTCGACGATCAGGGTCCCGCGGAGCCTGCCGGCGTCGTCGCGCAGCGGCGCGACCAGCAGGTCGAGCGGGTTCCAGGCGCCGACGGCGTCGATCGTCGTCATCTTCGGGATCCAGCCGTACACATCGGCGTTCGGGTCCAGCCGCTCCGCCGGGACGAACTTGAAGATGCCCCAGTCGTCGGCGCGGGCGAGCTCGGCCTCGAGCTGCTCGATCGGGGTGGCGGTGCCGAGCAGGTCGGCGCGGGCGGAGTCCTGGCCCGAGACCACCGCCATGTGGAGGTGGCCGTCGGCCCGGGCCACGCTGATCGTGGCCATCTCGAAGCCCGCCAGCGCGGTCAGGCTGTCGGCGATCAGCTGGAGGTCGGAGAGGTCCTCGCCAGGGGTGAGCAGACCGCCGATCTCCGCCAGATCGGTGGTGATCGTCGTCATGGTCGTGGTGAGGTCGCTTCTCGCCCGTTTTCCGCCGCCCAACGGTGGTGGGGCGAATCCCGGCGGCACCGTGAGTCGGTGACCACCGGCGGGTGGGGGCGCTGAAGAAGTCATCGGGGCGATTATCCGGGAAGAGCGTCCCGGGCGGTAGGGCAGACGTGGATAGTTCTTTGCCATCATGATCCCGAGACGTTCATGTGACCACTCTTACAGCACGGTCAAGGGTTCGGTGATCACCCGAGGGCGGCCTTACACTCGATGCCGTGGTCAACCTCACCAGCTCAGGTAGGCACGTGTCCCGACGTAAGGGTGGCGACGGCCGGCTCACCGCCGCCCTCGACCCCCACGACCAGGGTCCTCAGGACCACTGCGGAGTCTTCGGTGTGTGGGCGCCGGGCGAGGACGTCGCGAAGCTGACGTACTTCGGCCTGTACGCCCTGCAGCACCGTGGCCAGGAGTCGGCGGGTATCGCGGTCAGCAACGGACGCCAGATCCTCGTCTACAAGGACATGGGCCTGGTCAGCCAGGTCTTCGACGAGCCGACCCTCGAGTCGCTCAAGGGCCACGTCGCCATCGGCCACGCCCGCTACTCCACCACCGGTGCCTCGGTGTGGGAGAACGCGCAGCCGATCTTCAAGCCGACGCCGGACGGCTCGGTCGCCCTCGGCCACAACGGCAACCTGATCAACGTCGCCGACATGCGCGCCGCGGTCGAGGTGCTGCCCGAGCACTCCGAGGGCCGCCACGCACCGGTGTCGACCAACGACACCTCGCTGCTGACCGAGCTGCTCGCCTACCACCCCGACTCCTCGCTGGAGGCGCGTGCGCTGGAGGTGCTGCCGACGATCCGCGGCGCCTTCTCGCTGGTGTGGATGAACGAGGACACCCTCTTCGCCGCGCGTGACCCGCAGGGGATCCGCCCGCTGGTGCTCGGCCGCCTCGACCGCGGCTGGGTGGTCGCCTCCGAGGACGCCGCGCTGGCCACCGTCGGCGCGAGCGTGGTCCGCGAGGTCGAGCCCGGCGAGATGATCATCATCGACGAGTCCGGTCTCCGTTCGGTGCGGTTCGCCGAGGCCGACCGCAAGGGCTGCGTCTTCGAGTACGTCTACCTGGCCCGCCCGGACGCCAACATCGCCGGCCGCAACGTCCACGAGTCCCGCGTCGAGATGGGCCGCGAGCTGGCTCGCGAGTTCCCGGTCGACGCCGACCTGGTCATCCCGGTGCCCGAGTCGGGCATCCCCGCGGCCACCGGCTACGCCCTGGAGAGCGGCCTGCCCTTCGGCCAGGCGTTCGTGAAGAACGGCTACGTGGGGCGCACCTTCATCCAGCCCTCCCAGACCCTGCGCCAGCTCGGCATCCGGCTCAAGCTGAACGTGCTCGAGCACATGGTGCGCGGCAAGAAGGTCGTCGTCGTCGACGACTCGATCGTCCGCGGCAACACCCAGCGCGCCCAGGTGCGGATGCTGCGTGAGGCCGGCGCCCTGGAGGTCCACGTGCGGATCTCGTCGCCGCCGGTCAAGTGGCCCTGCTTCTACGGCATCGACTTCGCCACCCGCGCCGAGCTGATCGCCAACGGTCTCTCCGTCGACGAGATCGCCGCCTCGGTCGGCGCGGACTCGCTCGGATACATCTCCCTCGACGGGATGATCTCGGCGACCCGCCAGGAGCGCAGCGCGCTCTGCACGGCCTGCTTCACCGGCGAATACCCCGTAGAGCTGCCCGACGAGAGCATGCTCGGCAAGCACCTCCTCGAGGTCTCGCTGCAGTCCCCGACCGAGGGCAAGGCCCTTCCGGTCCTGAACAACCCGTGATCGGAGATCCATCAGTGAGCCAGACCGAGCCGACCAACGCGTACGCCGCAGCAGGTGTCGACATCCACGCCGGTGACCGCGCCGTGGATCTGATGAAGGTCTGGATCGAGAAGTCCCGGCGCCCCGAGGTGCTCGGCGGGGTCGGCGGCTTCGCCGGCCTCTTCGACGCGAGTGCCCTGAAGGCGTACGAGCGGCCGCTGCTGGCCACCTCGACCGACGGCGTCGGCACCAAGGTCGCGATCGCGCAGGCCCTGGACAAGCACGACACCATCGGGTTCGACCTGGTCGGCATGGTCGTCGACGACCTCGTCGTCTGCGGCGCGGAGCCGCTGTTCATGACCGACTACATCGCCACCGGCAAGGTCGTCCCCGAGCGGGTCGCGGCGATCGTCAAGGGCATCGCGGAGGCCTGTGTCGAGGCCGGCTGTGCGCTGGTCGGCGGCGAGACCGCCGAGCACCCGGGTCTGCTGGCGGCCGACGAGTACGACGTGGCCGGTGCGGCCACGGGCGTCGTCGAGGCCTCCGGCCTGCTCGGCGCCGACCTGGTGAAGGCGGGCGACGTCGTCCTCGCCATGGAGGCCTCCGGCCTGCACTCCAACGGCTTCTCCCTGGTCCGCCACGTGCTGCTCAACTCCGGCGCCTACACGCTGGACGCGCAGATCGCCGAGTTCGGCCGTACGCTCGGTGAGGAGCTCCTCACCCCGACCCGCGTCTACGCCAAGGCCTGCCTCGAGCTGGCCCGTGGCACCCGGACCCACGCGATGTCCCACATCACCGGCGGCGGCCTGGCCGCCAACCTGGAGCGGGTCATGCCCGCGGAGCTCTCCGCGCGCATCGACCGCGCCACCTGGACCCCGGCACCCGTCTTCGACCTCGTCCGCCGCACCGGCTCCGTGGCCCTGCAGGACCTGGAGATGACCCTCAACTGCGGCGTCGGCATGGTCGCCCTGATCGACCCCGAGGACGTCGACGAGGCCGTCCGCATCCTCGCCGGCCACGACATCCGCGCCTGGGCCGCCGGTGAGGTCACCGACACGCCGGGTGGCAAGGTCGAGCTCACCGGGGCGTACGCGGGCTGGTGAGCTCGTAGGAATACCCGGTTAACCGGGTATTCCTGCACTTCTCAGGCATTGCAACACCTGAGAAGTGCAGGCTTCACCGGTTGACCGGGTATCCCGCCCGCCCGATCAGGCCTTGCGCACCTGCACGACCGCAGGCCGCGGGCCGCGGAAGTCGCCCTCGGCGGCGGTGCCCTCGACGTAGTCGGGGAAGTAGGAGTTCGGTGCCTCCCAGGTCCCCTCCTCGCCCGGGTGCTGGACCGCGACGAAGACCGAGCCGTCGCGGTCGTGGATGACCGGACCGCAGGTCTCGGCGTCGCGGGGGACGGCGAGGAACTGCTGGACGTGGCCGCGCTCGGGGCCGGCGAGCGGGACCTTGAAGAGCCCGTCGAGCTTCTGGATCGAGCTCGGCGCGCCGTCGGTGGAGATCCACAGGTTGCCCTCGGAGTCGAAGGCGAGGTTGTCCGGGCAGGAGATCGGCGAGACCTTGTCCTTCGGGTAGCCCGCGAAGTAGGTCGCGCCGTTCACCGCCGGGTCGCCGGCGACGATGACGAGGTTCCAGCGGAAGACGCGCGAGGTGTGGTCGCCGTCGTCCTCGGTGATCTCGACGATGTGACCGTCGCGGTTGGTGTTGCGCGGGTTGGGCTCGTCGGCCGGGGCCTTGCCCGTGGTGCCGCGCTGGGAGTTGTTGGTGCAGGCGACGTACACCTTGCCGGTCTTCGGCGAGGGCTGGACGTCCTCGCAGCGGTCCATCTTGGTGGCGCCGGCCTTGTCGGCGGCGAGGCGGGTGTAGACGAGCACCTGCTCGACGCTCATCCCGGCGATCTGGCTGCGACCGTTCTTCACCAGCGGGATCCACTGGCCGTAGCCGTCGAACTGACCGTCGCTCGGCAGGGTGCCGGTGCCGTCGATCTCGCTCGCCGGCGAGTCGCCGTGGAAGCGCGCGACGTAGAGGTCGCCCTCGTCGAGCAGGGTGAGGTTCCGGCGGCGGTCGGTGGGGTTGTAGCGGCCCTTGGAGACGAACTTGTAGAGGTAGTCGAAGCGCTCGTCGTCGCCCATGTAGGCCACCACGTGGCCGTTGTCGGCGACGATGACGTTCGCGCCCTCGTGCTTGAGGCGGCCCATCGAGGTGTGCTTCTTCGGCATCGAGGTCGGGTCGGTCGGGTCGATCTCGACGATGTAGCCGAAGCGGTTCGGCTCGTTGGCGTAGTCGGCCGAGCGCGCGTCGAAGCGGGGCTCGATGGCCTCCCAGCCGTACGTCGACGGCTTGTCGGCCAGGCCGTAGCGCTTCTCCTCCGCCGAGGTGCCGGTGGCGTGGAAGTAGCCGTTGAAGTTCTCCTCGCCCGACAGGATCGTGCCCCACGGCGTGGTGCCGCCGGAGCAGTTGCCGATCGTGCCCAGCGCCACGGTGCCGGTCGGGTCGGCGGCGGTCTTGAGCAGGTCGCTGCCGGCAGCCGGGCCGGTGAGCTTGAACGGGGTGGAGGCGGTGATGCGGCGGTTCTTCGGAGCCGAGGGGACGTACGTCCACTTCTCGCCCGGCGCGGAGCGCTCGAGCTCGACGATCCCGAAGCCGTGGGCGGCCATCGCGATCTTCAGCTGCTCGGTGGCGTCGAGGCCCGGCGGGAACATGATGTTGGGGTTGACGTACTCGTTGTTGCAGCACAGCAGGGCCTTGGTGCCGGCCTTGTTGGTCACGATGACGTCGGTGTAGTCGTTGTTGTAGCCCCAGGCGAGCGCCTGCTTCTCGGCCGTCTGGCTGTTGACGTCGAAGGGAACGCCGCCGGGCAGGATCGGGTCGCCCCAGCGGATGATCGGGTCCCAGGTGTAGCCCTGCGGGACCACGAAGGTGTCCTCGGTGGACGCGACGGGGGTGATCGCCTTGAACGGAAGGATCGTACGTCCGGCCGTGCCGCGGCCGGCGGCGAGACCCGCCTGGACGGGGCCGGCGGCGGCCGCGAGGCCGCTGCTGCCGACGGCGAGGGCGACGGCGCCCGCACCGGCGAGACCCAGCGCGTGGCGGCGGCTGAGCGCCTTGCCGGCGATGTCACGGAAGTAGCCGTTGTCGGAGGTGTTGGGTGCGGGCTTGGCGCACGCGCTGTCGCACTTGAGGGCGCAGGTCACGGCGCTGCGCTTGCCGCGCGTGTGGCCGCTCATGGGCAGCAGAGCGCGGGGGGCGGGTGCTCCGTGCGCGTCGCTGCACGATGGGCAGGCGGTGTCGGTCTGGATGTCGCTCAGTTCGGTCACTGCAGTTCCGTTCAAGACGCGGGGTTTTGTCAGATCTCCCAAGAATCGGAAGGGAGGCTATGTGCGGCGGGTCAACCGCCCGGCCCCGCAATCTGTCGCCGAGGTGAACGGCGAATGACGACTCATCAGGCCCAGAATCGTGTGACGTCAGTAACATTCGCTGCCAGCGAACGGATTTTCGACACCCCGGCGTGCGGATTCTTGGGATGAACCGGTAGCGTTATCCCTACGAGAAACCTGTGAACAGCCCGGGACTATCCCGGCCAAGTGCGACGAGGGGGCTGGACCCTATGGGGCGCGGCCGAGCGAAAGCCAAGCAGACGAAGGTCGCACGCGACCTGAAGTACCGGACCTATGAGACGGACTTCGGGGCCCTTGCGCGCGAACTTCACGGTGATGAAGACACCAGTCAGAAGTCCGATCAGAAGCCGGACGACTACGACGACTGGTCGGACTACGACGCGGGATCCTCGCGCGACTAGGGTCTGTCGGCCACGGCGGCAACGTCTTGGTCGACATCCCTCAGACTGATCAGCCCCTGGTTGATCGGCTCAGGACAACCTCCCCGTGAGTGCCGTAGCCGGGTAGCCGGCCGCCGTGAGGCGTGCCGTCGAAGGCGACGTGCAACCACTCGTTCCCCACCGGGATCAGCGTGGGCCACGGAAGGTTCGACACGTACGCCGAGCTGAGCTCTGCGACCTCGTTGAGGTCCAGGTCGAAGATCGGGTAGCGAGCACGGACGCGACGCGGGTTGTCGCGTCCGTCGCTGGCGCCGACCACGAACGTGCCGCCCAGCGGGACGAGCGTGGTGCCCTCGGTGGCTCTCCGGTCGGTTCGTGCTGCCCTCAGGGCGAGCGCGTCCAGGCTCGGTCCGCCGGCGAGCACGGGGTGGAACTCGAAGTACCTCTCCGCGCTCACGTAGCCGACCAGCCATTCGCCGTCATGGCGGACGAGGTGAGGGTCCCAGACCCCGACCGAGGTGAACCCGTCCGTGGGCAGCGTGAGCGGGCTCGCGTCGAGCACGTGCTCGCCCCTGGTCAGGTCCTCGCGCGAGCGGGCGACGATGACGCCGACCGGGTTCCAGGGCTTGCTCGGGTCCGTCTTGTCCGGCGCCTTGAACGAGGCCCACGTGCTCGTCGCGACCAGCCACTCGTCGCCGTCGCGCACCAGATGGGTCGCGTGGTCGCCGTGGACCAGCCCGTCGCGGCGGAAGTAGAGCGCGCCACGATGGACGAGGTCGTACGTCACCGGGTCGAGGGTCCACACCGAGGTGTGCGCCGTGGGGAAGAAGCCTGGCCCGGCGCTGGTGGCGGTGAGCAGCAGGCTGCCGTCGTCGTCGCGGAACGGCGAGCCGTCGGCGTACGTCACGACCCGGATGTCGCGCAGTCCGAGCTGTCCGAACGCACCGGTGCGCACGTCCACCGCCGAGCCCTCGTGGCTCGTGGTCAGACCGGCGAGCCAGGATTCCGCACGCGGCTCGATCCCGAGCTCGGCGAGGTCGACCCGTGCCCGCGCGACCCACTCGCCGCCCGCGAAGGTCAGTGCGGTCAGCATCGTCCCGGTCAGCGTCAGCGCGAACCGGGCGACCCCACGACCGGCCCGGCCGTGCCGCCGGCTCGCGTGGGACGTACGCCGCGACCCGGTCGTCACCGTGAGCCAGACCCGCCGACCGTCGTAGCTCGCGGTGAGCACGTCCCCACCTGAGGCGAAGGTCAGCGAGGCCGGGCCGTCACAGGCCGCCTCGATCGCGGCGTTGGCCGCGGGCCGGGAGGGGCTGGTGGACTCGACCGCGATCGTGACGGGGCGCTGGCGACGTACGATCTCGAATTCGGGAAACATCGGCTCCAGTCTTCCGGGCGCGTGGACAGCGTCCTAACGCAACCCCCGGACATAGGCCGTCGCCCGCCGCAGATCGTGGAGCCGCGCCTCCCAGGTGATGCCGAGGAAGAGCAGCAGGAGCCCGGCCGCACCGAGCACCCACCACTGCTGCAACGACTCCGCCGACGGCATCTGCGCCAGGGCCAGGACGGAGGCGACCAGGGCGCCACCGACCAGTGGTGCGGCCCAGCGCAGCAGGGCGCCGCCGATGATGAAGGCGAGGCAGGCGATGCCGAGCACGGCGGTCCGCATCGAGACGGGATCCTGGAGGGCTGCCGGGACGGACGGGACGAGCGCCAGGAAGACACCGGGTCCGAGGACCGGCAGCGAGGCGACCTCCCGGTCGAGGCGGAGCCTGACCACGCCGAAGACGATCAGCGCGATCGCGGGCGGCAGGGTGTAGGACTCCCAGGTCGCCACCGAGGTGTCGACCAGCCGGATCCACAGCGCGATGGTGGCCAGCGAGAGGCCGACCCAGCCGAGCCAACGGCGCTCGGGACGGGCGATCGCGTGCGCCGAGACACCGGCAGCGGCCAGGAAGAGGAGGATGCTCAGCCAGGGGAGGTCGACGCCGCGCGACCCGACCGCGACCGGTCCGTCCGGGGTCAGCACGATCGTCGGGCCGAGGCTGACCGTGCCGACGACGATCGTGACGACCGCGGCCACCGCGGCGGTGATCTCGGCCGAGGGCAGCAGCCGGAAGATCGTGACGAGGGTCAGGATGACGATGATCCCGGCTGCGGCGTGCGGTTTCGCGATGTCGTTGAGGTTCGCGAACATCCAGCAGAAGGCCGTCAGCGTGATGATCCAGTAGGGCGCGGTGACGGCCTTGGCCTGCGGCTCCTGGGTGAGGCGATCGACAGCGATCGCCGCGGCGGTGAGCACGCCGGCCACCACCAGCGCCAGCAGCTCGTTGGTGAAGGCCGCGCCGAGCGAGCCCAGGCCGAGCAGGCCGGCGATCGTGAGCCGCGGTCCGGACTGCTGCGGCTCGTGACGCAGGATCGTCGCGATGCACATGACCCCGGCGATCAGCAGCAGGATCGCCAGCCAGTCGGTGTCCACCCTCCAGCCGTCGGCGACGGCACCCAGGCCGATCGACACCGCGGCACCGGCGGCGGCCGCGGCCTCGATGGCCGGGCTGCGGCGGACGAGCACGATGACGCCCATCGCGACGACGACCACCACCGCGGTGTAGGGGCGATCGACGTCGGCCAGCCGCGCCGCCTGCCAGACTGCTGCGGTCAGGGCGAGGATCCAGTAGGCGGTCGCCACCTCCCTGGTCGTCCCGGACTGCATCCGGTCGACGATGACGGCGAGTGCGGTGAGGATGACGGTCACGACCAGGGCCGGCACGTCTCCGGAGAGGACCGCGGCCGTGGCCGCGCCGATGCCGACGGTGCCGGCCACGGCCAGCGCGGGAGGCTGGCGGTGGTGCAGGCCGATCGCCGCGGCGAGGATGGTGGCGAGGGTCAGCATGACCGCTGCCCAGGTGACGTCGACCGCGCCGATCCCGATCGAGATCGCGGCGCAGGCCACGGTCGCCCACCAGCCCGACGCCCGGAAGCGGAAGAACGTGATCAGGCCGAGCACCGTGACGATCACGCACGCGGCCCACTGCCGCTCCACGTCGATCAGTGGCGCGAGCGACCACAGGCCGAGGGTGAGCGTCGCGACCGAGTAGCTGGCGGTGACCTCGCGGTCGGCACCGACCAGACCCTGCCCCGCGTACGCAGCCACCCCCGCCAGCGCGAGCGCGACGACCACGGTGAGTAGGTCGCTTGGCAGGGCGGAGGCCAGCGCGACCACGCCGAAGATGCCGGCGGCGATGAGCCGTGGCCGCCGCTCCGCCCACCAGGCGAGCGCGACGGCGACGCCGAGCAGCAGCAGCGCCGGGACCAGCAGCGGGGCGCCGTAGCAGGCGGCCGTGACCGCGAACCCGGAGAGACCGCCGGAGAAGATGATCCAGCGGATCGTGGGTCGGTAGGTGCGGAACGCGGGCGGGTTGGCCCGGTAGAACCAGGCGGTGCCGAGGGCGAGGATCGCGAGCAGCGCCGGCAGCGTCAGCCAGCCCGGGAGCAACGGATCAGGACCCGTGACCGCGGTGAAGGCGGACTCGGTCCAGGGCACGGCCGCGAGCCGGACGGCGGCCGAGGCCGTCAGGACGAGCACGGTGATGCCCAGGCCGGCGGCGTACGGGGTCAGCGCGCCGGCGGCCCAGCGCCAGGGGCGGGGGAGGGTCATGAGGGCGCCGGCGGCGATCAGGGTGACGATCACGGCCACGACGGTCAGGGTCACCGCGCCGTCGTCGAGGGCCGGCTGGGTGAAGGTGTAGGCGGCGATCAGGAGCGAGACCCCGACCATCGCGACCTTCGCGTCCTTGGGCAGCGGGAACAGCAGCGCCACGACCGTCAGCACCGCGGCGGCCCCGAGCAGCAGCGGCAGGGTGCCGCCGCGCAGCAGCTCGGAGCCGGTCAGCGCCGGGTCGGCCAGGCCGCGGGCGATCAGCAACAGCCAGAAGCCCGCCATCACGACCATCGAGCCGAGGGTCAGCGCCTGGAGGTCGGTCTTGCTGGCGACGATCACCACGACGAGCGCGATGACCGCGGCGATCAGCGGGAACCAGATGAGGTCGGAGATGAGCTCGAGGCCTATCAGGGCGGTGAGTACGCCGGCGGCGGCCGCCACCTGTGGCCCGATCACCGAGTCGAGCTTCTCGGTGCGCGCGCCGACCAGGGACATCGCGGTGCCCGCCAGGAAGACCGCGATGCCGACGATGACCAGGAAGCCACGGTCCCAGTCGGCGCCACCGAGCCAACCGGCGTACTTCATCCCGGCTATGTCCAGGGCGAGGAGTCCCAGCGCCAGGGTCCACACGCCTTCGGTGCCGGCGCGCAGCTCGAGATGCATCAGCAGCGCGCCGCCGACCGTGAAGAGCGCGGTGAAGATCAGCAGCATCGTGGTGCGGCCGCCGAGGCCCATCGCCGCCCAGGCGACGGCGAGGAAGATGACGCCCGCGACCAGCAGGAAGAGCACGCCGACGCCGACCAGGATCAGCGGCACCGTGATCGGCGCCCGCCGGGCCAGCGGAGCACCCGGGAACGCCGCAGGTCCCGCGACGGCCGTCGCCGCCGGAGCGGCGGGAGCGGGCGGAGCGGCGGGCGCCGCGAGCGGTGCGGCGACCGGCTCGGGCTGGATCTGCGGCGGCGCCGGAGGCGGCGCGACCGGCAGCGGTGCCGGGGCCGGCGGCGGCGTCCGTCGAGCGGCTCGGTTGGCCTCCTCGCGGATCGAGCGCAACCGGGTCATGAGTACGTCGGCCCGCAGCAGCGTCCCGTAGAGCTCTTGGGCGACGGCGTTCTCCAGCGGCAGCCCACAGTGCGGGCACGGGCTGGTGCCGGGCTCGAAGGCCTCCCGGCAGTCGGGGCAGCGACCAGGATCGGCGTACTTCACAGCCAACCATCCTTGCGTAGTTCCGCCGAAGCGTGTGCGGGAAACGCAGAGCCCTGAGATGGAGTCGCGAAATGACAACCGGCTTCGACCCATCGCTGCAGGTCGAAGCCGGTTGTTGCTTGTGGGCAGGGGCGGGGTCGAACCGCCGACCTATCACTTTTCAGGCGATCGCTCGTACCAACTGAGCTACCTGCCCAAGCGAGGTGAAACATTACCGGAAGCGACCGCGACGTTCCGAATCGGGACCCGCACACGGACGTACGGCCTCGCTTTGGTCGCCTCGGACGCAGGCCTCTAGGATGTCCCGGCAGGCCCCCTTCGTCTAGCGGCCCAGGACCCCGCCCTTTCACGGCGGTAGCGCCGGTTCGAATCCGGTAGGGGGTACACAGTCTTTCCACGGTTCGAGTCTGGATCTCGCGCTGCGCCGCCGGTATCCGCACGGATACTCATATCGAAGGCGTACGCCGCGAGGTTGGTGCGACACTTCGGACTGTGAGCGCGTGGACGTCGCCTGCGGCGATCGAGGTCGAGAGCCGGCTCTTCCGTGCTCTCGCGGTGCTGCGCGTGGTGGTGCTCGTCAACGCCATCGGGCTGACGATCTACCGGGCCGCCAACTTCGACCCGCCCGTGGCCGCGCTGGTCTGCGCGCTCGTCATGATCGGCTGGACCGCCTTCGTCCTCTGGGCGTACGCGGCGCCCAGCCGCCGCACGGCCGTGCTCGTCGGCGCCGACCTGGCGATCGCGCTCGGGCTCCTGCTGGTCACCCCGCTGGTGAAGGGGCCTGGGTTCCACGCGAGCGTGCCGGGGTTCTGGGTGAGCGGCGCGCTGCTCGCGTGCGCGATCCACTACCGCTGGATCGGAGGCCTGCTGGCCGGTGTGGCACTGGCCGCCGTCGACCTCGGGCTGCGGCAGGAGATCGACCAGTCCATCTACGGCAACGCATTCCTGCTGGTCATCGGGGGCCCGGTGGTCGGCTACATGTGCGAGTCGGTGCAGCGGATGGCGCTCGAGCGCGACGAGGCACAGCGCGCGGCCGCGCGGGCGGAGGAGCGGGCGCGGCTCGCCCGGGCCGTCCACGACGGGGTGCTCCAGGTTCTCGCCCTCGTCCAGCGCCGCGGCGGTGAGCTGGGTGGCGATGCCGCCGAGCTCGGCAGGCTGGCGGGGGAGCAGGAGCGGGAGCTGCGGTCGTTGATCCGTGGCGAGCAGCCCGGCCGAGGATCGTCTCGCGGGCCGGCCCACGGGATGGCCGATCTCGCCGCCGATCTCGCCGCGCTGGAGACCGGCTCCGTGACCGTGTCCGGGCCTGCGGCCACCGTCGAGATGCCGGCCCACCCGGCCGAGGAGATCGTCGCCGCGACCCGCGCGGCGCTGGACAACGTACGCCGTCATGTCGGTGAGGACGCCCGCGCCTGGGTGCTCCTGCAGGCCTTCCCCGACCGTGTCGAGATCTCGGTGCGCGACGAGGGCCCAGGGATTCCCGACGGTCGCATCGCGGAGGCGGAGCGCGACGGCAGGCTGGGCATCGCCGGCTCGATCCGGGGACGGATCGAGGATCTCGGCGGCAAGGCAGAGCTGATCACCGGAGCAACCGGGACCGAGTGGGAGCTCACGGTCCCGCGAACAGGAGTGGATGGATGAGCGAGCGACAGCGAGCGACGATCGGCCTCAGGCCGCCGCGTCCGTATTCTCCGCTTTCCGTAACGGAGGCGGCGGCATGAGCACAGTGATGGTCGTCGACGACCACCCGATGTGGCGCGACGCGGTGGAGCGTGACCTGGCCGGCGCGGGCTACGACGTCGTCGCCGCCGCCAGCACCGGCCGGGAGGCGATCACCAGGTTCGCCGCGACCCGGCCGGACGTCGTGGTGCTCGACCTGCAGATCCCCGAGCCCGACGGCGTCCAGGTGACCACGGAGATCGTCTCGCTGCGTCCGACGACCAAGGTGCTGATCCTCTCCGCCTCGGGCGAGCAGAACGACGTGCTCGCCGCGGTCAAGGCCGGAGCCACGGGCTATCTGGTCAAGTCGGCCTCGCGCGACGAGCTCCTGGAGGCGGTGGAGCGCGTCGCCGCCGGCGACCCGGTCTTCACCCCCGGCCTCGCCGGCCTGGTCCTGGGCGAGTTCCAGCACAGCGCCGCCACCGAGGTGCGTGGCGACAAGCCCACCCTCACCGACCGCGAGACCGAGATCCTCAAGCTCGTCGCCAAGGGCCTGAGCTACCGCCAGATCGCCGAGCGCCTCGTGCTCTCCCACCGCACGGTCCAGAACCACGTCCAGAACACCCTGCGCAAGCTGCAGATGCACAACCGCGTCGAGCTCACCCGCTACGCCATCGAGCAGGGACTCGACGGCGACTGACCGGTCCGCCGCCCGCCATGGGGGAGAATCCAGGGGTGGTCTCGCTTCTCTACCTTCACGGCGTCGGCAACGGCGACCCCCGCGACGCCTGGCGCCGCGCGCTGGACAAGGCGCTGCAGGACGCCGGCTACCCCGGGCTCGACGAGGTCGAGGTGATCGCCCCGAAGTATCCCGACGTGCTCCGCACCGACGACGGTGACAAGACCATCAAGATCCCGCCGATCACGGCTCCGCGGCTCAGCGCCGAGGAGCAGCGGAACGTACGCCGCCGCGTCGAGCGCGCGACCGCCGAGCTGGAGACGATCCTCGGCGAACCCGTGCCCGCCTCGCCGGTCGGGGTCACCGACTCGCTGGCGCCGATCGTGCTGCGCGTGCTCCGCCAGGCCCACAACTACGTGACCAAGCCCGGCATCCGGGCACGGACGCTCCGCATGGTCCTCGACGAGCTTCCCGAGGAGGGGGAGATCGTCATCGTCGGCCACAGTCTCGGCTCGATCATCGCGATCGACCTGCTGCGCCGGCTCCCGCCGAAGCTGACGGTCACCGGGCTCGTGACGATCGGCAGCCCCGCTGCCCACCCGAACCTCCACGAGGACTCCGACCGGCTGGAGATGAAGGCGCCCGTCGACCACGTCGGCTGGTGGGTCAATGTCTGGAGCAACGGCGACGCGGTGACCGGTCTGCGCGGCATCTGGCGCCACTTCCCCTGGGCGCTCGACCTGCAGGTCGGGCTCGGCCTCGACCACCGCACCACGACCTACCTGCGTTCCAAGCCGGTCGCCACCGCGATCGGCCGCGGCCTGTTCGGGTCCCTCAGCAAGGAGCTCGCCGTCGTCGAGGGCACCCCCGACGTCGCCCTCAACTCCCTCGAGGTGCGCCTGGCGCTGTGGCTCGCCTACGCCCAGTTCCTGCGCGACCACCTCAAGGGCGCCACCCAGGAGCGCTTCGGCGCCGCCCTCCGTGTCGTCCAGCACGAGGTCCTGGAGCGGGTGATCGAGAACTACCAGGCCGACGGCGTACGCATCCCGCAACAGCTCCTCGACCTGCGTGTCTCACCCGACACTCCCGGTGACCAGGCCCTGCCCCGGCCCAAGCCGCTGACCCAGCTCTCCAAGGAGGAGGCCGTCCTCGCCCTGGTGGCGCTGGCGACCGCCAACCCGGTCCGGCCCTACGAGATCGACGTGCCCGAT
Organism: Nocardioides luteus; assembly: GCF_000960475.2. Lineage (GTDB taxonomy): Bacteria > Actinomycetota > Actinomycetes > Propionibacteriales > Nocardioidaceae > Nocardioides > Nocardioides luteus_A. The sequence goes on from NZ_JZDQ02000006.1 coordinate 74,894, forward strand.
GACGTACGCCGCCAGGCATTCCACGACCTGACGGTCTGGATGGGGCTCGGCGGAGGGCTCGGCGAGAACCTGCACATCGCGATGCAGTCGGCGTCGAAGGCCGTCTACCCGGTCGACCAGTGGAAGCTGTGGGTCGGCATCGGGATCGGCGCCGCGGTGCTGGTCGCCGGACCCATCGGACTCGCCCTCGCCGCCCCCGCCGGGCTGGCTGGGGGAGCGGCGATCATCGGCGCGCTCTCCGCCTTCGGGCCCGGCGGGATGGTCGGCGGGCTCGTCACCGCCGGCGCGATCACGACCACCGGTGCCGGCACCATCGCCGCGACCCTCGTCTCCAGCTCGTCCACCGCCGAGGACGTCGAGGTCACCGTCATCCAGCTCCTCACCGCCGCGATCCTGCGCTCCCGCGAAGGCCTCGAACAGGACCTCGGGGTGTGGCTCGCGATGTCCGAGATCCAGCGGCAGACCGGCCGTGAGGTCGCCCGGCTCGCGGCCTACAGCGACGACAAGGCCCCCGGTGTCGAGGCCCTCCGGCGCAAGGCCCGCGCCGCCGAACGGGCCATGGCCTACATGGTCAAGAACCGCCTCGTGGAGGGTCTCACCGACGAGGAACCCAAGGGCGAGGAGCCCTTCGAGGAGTAGGACGCGTCCCCGATTGTGAATCCCCCGCAACCATGGGCTATGTTTTTCCCGTTGCCGCAGAGAGCGGAAACAACAAGGCCCTGTAGCGCAGTTGGTTAGCGCGCCGCCCTGTCACGGCGGAGGTCGCGAGTTCAAGTCTCGTCAGGGTCGCAAGAGTCGAGGCGGCGTGTGACTTCCGAGGGAAGTCCACGTCGCTTCTTGCATTTCATGGCGGCCTCCGGCCGCGGCGGGGGATATCCCCCGCACCCCCTTAGTTTCGCGGGGTGATGTGTCGCGCGGGGTGTTCGGTCATCCGCTGGTCGAGCCGTTGGGCGGAGGCGTGTCGAGACCGACACAGTTTCTTGCGCGCTCGATGGGCCCGCATTTGCGCCCGTTTGGTGTGGCTGGAGGGTCTTGTTTCCGTTGGTGTGACTTGTGTGTCGGGTGTTGTTCCGGGAGGGCGTGACACGCCGGGCTGTGGCGAGCGCGAGGGGCCTTGTGCGTGGGAGGGTGGTCGTCCTGCTTCGGTAGGAGTCTCGGGCCAGAGGTCCCCTCGATCTCACCCCCGGTTCGGGCCGTTCGACCCTGTGGGATATAAGCCGATTTAGCGGTAACGTGCGGGCTGCTGTCCTCTCGTGAGAGGATTCTGCCGCTTGTGTCGACGTCGCAGCTCGGCATGGCACGGGGGAACGACTAAGACGTTCGGTATTCAGGAGGCAACACCACCATGTCGTCGTACTACCCGCATCGGCCGCCCCATGCGGCGAGTGCGGACGAGCTTGCGTCGCGGATGCAGACGAACGGTGCCTACCGCACCCCGGCCGCCCCCGCGCAGCAGCAGCCCTCCGCCCTCGGGTGGGACCAGCGTCCGCAGCAGTCCCAGGCCCAGCCGCAGTACCAGGAGCCGGCGATCCAGCAGCCGGCCGTGATGGCACAGACCACCGGTACGCACTGGCCGCAGTTCGTGAACAACAACCGCCTCGTCGGTGCGCTGGTGGCCGGTTTCGGTGCCACCCAGCTCGCCACGATGTTCGGCTACTGGATCTACGGCCTCGGCATCATGGAAGGCCCGCTGGACTTCGCGTTCTTCAACGGCGTCATCCTGACCCCGAACGCCACCGCCAACGACGCCGGCTTCGCCGTCTCGCAGTGGTTCGCCGGCATGGGCTTCCACTACTTCAACGGCATGGTCTTCGCGCTCGCCTACGCGCTGGTGATCTTCCCGTGGCTCGGCAAGACCCACACCACCTCGAGCAACCTCGCGCGTTCGCTCGGCATGGGCATGTTCCTCGCCACCGCCTCCTGCGGCTGGTGGATCCCCGCCCTGCACCCGGAGGACGTCATCGGCATCGACCCGGGCTTCTTCTCGATCAACCTCGGTTGGGGCACCGTCCTGGGTGTCTACCTGTGGCACGTCGTCTGGGCCGTCGCCCTCGGCCTGTTCTTCAACCCGCAGGACTGATCCACGACCAACGCGAGAGCCCCAGCCGATCGGCTGGGGCTCTTGTCGTATCCGAAGGCCGTACGCAGCGCCCTGCTACTCCGGCCAAGCGTCGAAGACCTGGCCACCGTTGGTGGTCAGGTGGTTGTGCAGCTGCTCGCCGGCGGCGGCGTCGCGCAGCGTACGCAGCACCAGACGGCGCCGGTCGGACGGGTTCGCCGTCGGAGGTCCGGGGGTGAGCGCCATCGTCTCGGTGACCCGCTCGGCCAGCAGACGCAGGTGGCTGCGCTCGCCACCGGCGTAGATGACGTGGGTGTGCTCCAGCGGGGAGGCCCACAGGATGTTGCCCTCGACGACGATCAGGCGTGACTCGGTGGCCATCACCTTCATCTCGACGTCGGTCATGTTCTGGATCATGTCGGCGCCCGCGACGATCGACTCGCCCTCGTGCAGGAACGCGGGGAGCGCATGCGCGAGGTTGGCCTCGACCAGCGCGGCCTCCTCGCGCGCCCGCTGCTGGGCTCCCGCCTGACCGGCGTAGGCGCTGCCGACGGCGCGCTGGGCGCCGGTGTTCGGAGCCTGGCCGTAGGCACCGGTGTTGGTGCCGTACGGGCCCTGGTTGGGGTAGTAGGAGCCGGTGTTCGGGTAGGCGGAGCCGGGCGGCGGGTAGGACCCCGGGGCCGGAGCGACACCGTAGTTGGTGGGGGCGGGCGCACCGTAGTGGTTCGGGGCGCCGTACTCACCACCCCAGCTGGCGTCGACGTTCACCTGCGCGCCGGCGGCGCGGGCGGCGTAGTCGAGGGTCGGGAAGAAGTCGTGGAAGGCGTCCTTGTCCCGGATCTTCATCGTCGTGGAGTAGGACGATCCGGGGACCAGCGCCTCGATGATGAAGTCGCCCAGACTGGGCGGCGGAGGAACGCCGATGAAGGTGAGCACAGCGAGGTTGACGGAGAACACGCGCTCGTGGAACTCGAACATCACCCGGCGGTCGGTCAGGAAGGCGTGACCGGAGGCATTTCCCTCGTGGGGAAACTTGACCGCCACGCGGGCCCACTGGACCTCACCGGGCTGGAGCAGCGACTTCACCAGCAACCAGTCGCGGGTCTCCGAGGCGGTGGCTCGGCTGTTGGGATCATGCGCCATCCGTCGGTGGAAATCCTCCACCGGTCGGTGGCCCACGGTGATGGACGCCGAGGCCCTTTTCATTGAGCGCATGGTCGCAAACCCTAGCCCTTCCTCCCCTGAGTGTGGACAGTTTGTACCAGCAGGGTCGCGAAGTTGTGGAATCCCCTGATGTAGATGACACCTCAACTCTGCGGGATCACTCCAAGCACCTAGCTATTGACAGAAAACTGACAGGCCATCCGGCCACCCTCTTGGGTGGGTATCCCTGACGACGGGGATCAGCGAGGGGATGGGGCTGTGATGACTGGTTCGCCTGTGGCGACGGCAAGAGAGACGACCGGCGTGCACTGGAGCGAGCTGCCGTGCGCGATCGAGGACGGCGACCTGTGGTTCGCCGCGACCAGTGCTGATGCGGACCGGGCCAAGGAGCTGTGCCGTACGTGTCCGCTGCAGCACTCCTGTCTGCAGGGCGCGATCGCCCGCCAGGAGCCCCACGGGGTGTGGGGCGGCGAGGTCTTCTACGAGGGAATCGTGGTCGCGCGCAAGCGCACCCGCGGCCGCCCACGCAACGGAGAGCTCCACCAGCGCGACCTGGAGCGCCAGGCTCGTGCAAACCTGCGGAAAAATACCTCGGAAGCAGTTGCGTAGCTGTATCTGTCACCCGGCAGAATAGCTTCTGTGGGGATTGAGATAAGCCCAGAGCGCTTCGACGCACTCGTGGACCAGGCGCTCGACGCCATCCCGGACGAGCTGGCCGCCCAGGTGCACAACCTCGTCGTGCTCGTCGAGGAGTGGCCGCCCGAGAGCGAGCCTCAGGACACCCTCGGTCTCTACGACGGCGTGGCGCTCACCGACCGCAACGACCTCTACGGCCTGACGCTGCCGGACCGGATCTTCATCTTCCGCCAGCCGCTCCAGCAGATGTGTGTGGACGAGTCCGATCTGGCCGCCGAGATCCGCATCACCGTCATCCACGAGATCGCCCACCACTTCGGCATCGACGACGACAAGCTCCACGAGCTGGGCTGGGCCTAGAAGGCTGACCCGGCCACCCAGCCGAGGCTGACCGCAGCGGTGCCGACCGCGAGCGAGCCGAGGACGTTCAGGGCGGCCGATCGCCACTGCCCGTTCTCGGCCAGGCGGACCGTCTCGAACGAGAAGGTCGAGAACGTCGTCAGCGCTCCGCAGAACCCGGTGCCGGCCAGGGTGAGCACCCACGCGGGAAGTACGCCGCCCGCGGCCGCCCCGGCGAGCAGACCGAGCACGAGCGAGCCGACGGCGTTGACCGCCATCGTCCCCCAGGGGAAGTCGGTGGCGGTCCACTGCCGGACGTAGAGGTCCGTCAGGTAGCGCACCGGCGCGCCGATCGCACCGCCGAGCAGGACCAGGAGGGCCGTCATCGGTCCTCTCCCCGGGCCGGGTCCGGATAGAGGTCGGGGTCGACGCCGTCGACCACCACCTCGCGACCGCTGTCGAGCACGACGACCCGGCCGAGCGTCAGCCCGAGCCAGGCGGCGGTGATCCCGGCGATCACCGAGCCGAGCAGGTAGAGCAGCGCGAGCACCGGGGCGGGCCCGCCCAGGACGTACGTCTCCAGCTCGTAGGTCGAGAACGTGGTGTAGCCGCCGAGGACGCCGACGCCGAGGAAGGGGCGCAGGTAGCGGGTGTGTGACCACGGCCCGAGGACGAACGCCATCAGCAGGCCCAGCAGCAGGCAGCCCGTGACGTTGGTGAGGAACGTCGCCCACGGCCAGGCGCCGTCGCCGTGGGGGAGTGCGGTCGCGAGGCCCCAGCGGGCGAGCGAACCGAGCGCTCCGCCGGCGGCGATGGGGGCGAGCAGGTCGCCATGGTCACGCAGCACGCGGACAGCGTACGGCTTCTAGAAACGGGGGCCGGCCATCTGGGCAGCGCTCCATCGGGTGGGGCGGCCGCCGGCGGCCTGGGTCAGGTATTCGCCGAGGAACCAGCGCTGGAAGGTGACCTGCTCGGGAGGACGGGCCAGGACGAGCAGGCGCTCCTGGCGGCAGAACTCGTCGATCAGGTCGAGCATGTCGAGGAAGCGGCGCACCGTGTCGGCCGCCGACCGCGGCATGCGTACGTGCAGGTCAGCGGTCTCCCGGTCGTGGTCCGGGCCCGACCCGATCACGCCGGAGAGCTGGCCGTGGCCGAGACCGTCGAGGAGCTGGCGCTCGAGCGAGCCGAAGAGGGCCGAGAGGCTGGCGGCGAGCGGATAGTCGTCGGCGTGGGCGAGCGAGAGGAGGCGTACCTCCCGGCGCAGCTCCCGGAAGTGGTGCTGGAAGCCGCGGTAGAGGGCGAGCGGTACGCCGAGGATGCTGACCTCGACGGTCTCGGAGCCGAGACGCTCGGGCTTCGGTGGCGCGCCCGAAGGTCCGGTGATCACGCCCTCGACGCCGTCGCCCTCGTCGATCTCGGACGCCGGGGTGAACCAGACGGTCTTGCCGGACGCGTCGATGTCGGCGCCCCAGGCGTCCGAGACGCTGGCCACGATGGACAGACCGCGGCCGACCGTCAGCAGCACCTCGTCCTCGTCGTCGAGGGCGAGAGGAACCGGCAGGAGGGGCGGCTCGGTCGAGGCGTCTCGGATCTCGATGCGCGGGTGGTCGACGGTGCCGCGCATCCGGATCGTGACCGGGGCGGTGCCGTGGAAGAGGGCGTTGGAGACGAGCTCGGAGACACCGAACTCAGCGCACTCGAGGAGGTCGGTGCGGTCGATCTCCCTGCAGGCTGCTCGGACCCAGGCGCGGGCGTCCTGGACAGCACGGGATCCGGTGCGGAGCAGGAGAGCCGGCCGGCTCAACGGCATGGTCTCCTCCTCCGATCTCGCGGGTCGGCGTACACACGATCTCGTTGTGTGTTGTTCGTTGCAAGGATTTTCCGCACTTGAAGGTGTCTGATGCGGGCCATGGACGACTAGGGCACAAGGTCCCGGTGACCCTCACAGATTGAAGTCAGCGGGTTTCGACTCGGTAACGGACACGCGGGCGGGACGCATGCGCGGGCGCTGTCCGGCAACTGTGACGAAGTAGTCGCGCCCGGGAATGAACAGATCCGCCCGGATGGTTCAGAATATGAGGTGGAACGTTCAAAAAGGTCTCGTTTTGAGGTAGGGGATTAGGCAATGTCAGCGGACCAGGCAAAGCACCGGGTCGTCATCATCGGTTCCGGTTTCGGGGGGCTCTTCTCCGCGAAGGCGTTCAAGGGCCGCGACGACGTCGAGGTGACCTTGATCGCGAAGACGACCCACCACCTGTTCCAGCCGCTGCTCTACCAGGTGGCGACCGGGATCCTGTCGCAGGGCGAGATCGCCCCGCCGACCCGCGACATCCTGCACCGGCAGAAGAACGCAACGGTGCTCCTCGGCGAGGTCAACGAGATCGACACCGAGGCCAAGACGGTCAAGGCGAGCATCCTCAACCAGGAGATCGACGTTCCCTACGACTCCCTGATCGTCGCCGCCGGCGCCGGGCAGTCCTACTTCGGCAACGACCACTTCGCCGAGTTCGCGCCCGGCATGAAGTCGATCGACGACGCGCTCGAGCTGCGCGGCCGCATCTTCGGCGCCTTCGAGATCGCCGAGCTGACCGCCTCGCGCGGTGAGCCGATCGGCGACCTGCTCACCTTCGTCGTCGTCGGTGCCGGTCCGACCGGTGTGGAGATGGCCGGCCAGATCGCCGAGCTGTCCCGCCGGGTGCTCAAGAAGGACTTCACCCACATCCAGTCCGAGAAGGCCCGGGTGGTCCTGGTCGACGCCGCGCCGCAGGTGCTCCCGCCGTTCGGCGAGAAGCTCGGCGCCAAGGCGGAGAAGGCGCTGGAGAAGGCCGGTGTCGAGGTCGTCCTCGGCGCGATGGTCACCCACGTCGACGAGTTCGGCATCGAGATGAAGTTCAAGGACGGCAAGACCCAGCGGATCGGCTCGATCGCGAAGATCTGGGCCGCCGGCGTGCAGGCCTCGTCCCTCGGCAAGACCCTCTCCGAGCAGACCGGTGCCGAGCTCGACCGCGCCGGCCGGATCGCGGTCAACCCCGATCTGACCCTGCCGGGCCACCCCGAGATCTTCGTGGTCGGCGACATGATCAACCTCAACCACCTGCCCGGCGTCGCCCAGGTCGCGATCCAGGGTGGCAAGCACGCCGCCAAGACGATCAAGGCCCGGCTGAAGGACAGGCCGGAGCCGGGCGACTTCAAGTACTTCGACAAGGGCTCGATGGCCACCATCTCCCGCTTCAACGCGGTCCTGATGATGGGCAGCTTCAAGCTCTCCGGCGTCCTCGCCTGGTTCGGCTGGCTGCTGGTCCACCTCGCCTACATGACCGGGTTCCGCAACCGGCTCACCGCGACGCTGCACTGGATGATGTCCTTCATCGGCAAGGACCGCTCGGAGCGCACCACCACCATGCAGCAGATCTTCGCGCGTGAGGCACTGGAACGTGTGCCGGGCGGTATGGCCGCTCTGATCGACGACCCGGCCGAGGTCGCTCTGCAGGTCGAGCGCCGCCGCAAGGAGCTCGAGGACCAGGCTGCCGAGGAGTCGCGCCTGGCCGACTCCCACAGCGCCTCCTAGGTTCACCGCCTTCCCGACCGGCCCGCCGCAGACCATGTCCGCGGCGGGCCGGTCTCATTTCCGCGATCCAAGACCCGCGCTTGCTATTGTTTGCGGACACGGTGTCTCATTAATCTGTTGAGACGTCTGCGATCGAGGAGGATGTGGTGACCGAGGTGACCAAGCGGCTGGTCGAGACCACCGACGGGCTGGAGCTCGCGGTCTACGAGCAGGGGCCGAGCGACGCGCCGACGGTGGTGCTGGTGCACGGCTACCCCGACAACCACTCCGTGTGGGACGGCGTCGCGAAGGTGCTCGCCGAGCGCTTCCACGTCGTCGCCTACGACGTACGGGGCACGGGGGAGTCGGGGGTTCCCGACTCGACCGCCGGCTACCGCCTGGCGCAGCTCTCCGCGGACTTCAAGGCGGTCATCGACGCCGTCTCCCCGGATGCGCCGGTGCACGTCGCCGCGCACGACTGGGGCTCCATCCAGACCTGGGAGTCGGTGACCGACCCGGCCCTGGGCAGCCGGATCGCGACGTACGTCTCGATCTCGGGGCCCGACCTCGGGATGGCGACCACGTGGCTGCGGGAGCGGACCCACCTGGGGAGCACGCTGCGACAGCTGGCCCACTCCTGGTACGTCTTCGCGTTCCAGCTGCCGCTGCTGCCTGAGGCGATGGTGCGCTCGGGGCTGCTCGCCCGGTTCGTCGGCGGCGGGTCGCGGCCGACGAAGGACCAGGTCAACGGGGTCGAGCTCTACCGCGCCAACTTCCTCGGCAAGCTGCTCCGTCCGGAGCCGCGGCCGACGAAGGTGCCGGTGCTGGTGATCGCACCGCGCGGCGACGACTACGTGACCGTGCCGCTGCAGACCGAGGCGCCCCGGGCGTACGCGTCGTCCCTGGTCACCCAGGTCATCGAGGGCGGACACTGGGTGGTGGCGACCGAACCCGAGCTGGTCGCCGGCGAGATCGTGGCGTTCATCGAGAAGGAGGACCGATGAGCAAGGAGACGAAGGAAGCCAAGCGCGGGCACGAGCCGGCCAAGGTGGCTCTCCACCCGCGGAACGTGAAGTTCGACTGGAGCCGGCTGCCGCTGGTGTGGATCCCGGGCGAGGTCTTCGCCTCCCACTACATCAGCGTGCTGCACCTGCTCCTGCCCGAGGGCGAGCGGTGGTTCGTCAAGGTGTTCTCCGAGATCCTGCCGCTGATCGAGGACGACCAGCTGCGCGAGGACGTGATCGGCTTCATCGGCCAGGAGGGCGTGCACGCCGCCGCCCACCAGGAGGTGCAGGACTACTTCAACGACAACGGCCTCGACGTACGTCCGTTCGCGGCCGAGATCGAGGCGCTGTTCCGCAAGATCCTGGGCGATCGCGACCTGACCGGCCGTGCCAAGGAGGAGTGGCTGATCGAGCGTGCCGCGATCATCGCGGGGCTCGAGCACCTCACCGCCGTGCTCGGCAACTGGGTGCTCAACTCGCCTGCCCTCGACGCGGCCGGTGCCGACGAGACGATGCTCGATCTGCTGCGCTGGCACGGCGCCGAGGAGGTCGAGCACCGCAACGTGGCCTACGACGTCTTCCAGCACGTCGACGGGCGCTACCTGCGTCGCGCCCGCTCCTACCTGCTCGGCGGCACCGCGCTGCTCGTGCTGTGGTGGCGCGGGGCCAGCTACCTGATGAGGAACGACCCGACCGAGCCCGACCCGGCCAAGCGGCCGAGGGCGAGCCTGTTCAAGCTGATCGACGCCGAGCGTCGTGGGCTGGCGCCCGGGATCGTACGGATCGGGTGGGCGACCTGGAAGTTCTTCCTGCCCGACTACGACCCGTCCAAGGAGGGCTCGACCGCTCAGGCGGTGAGCTACCTGGCCAAGTCGCCGGCGGCCCTGCGCGCCGACGCCATCGCGGAGGGCCAGTGAACGACACCAGCGGGCCCGCGCACTACAGCGTCCCCGACATCCCGGACTCGAAGCTCTACCGGGGCTTCGAGGCGATCGTCGGGGGCTATTGGACCAAGGCCGCCTACCGCTCCTGGCGACGCCGCCGGCCGCTCGGGCGGATCGACCGGGACCTGCACGTACGCGTCAGCCGGATCGACGAGGAGGGCCTCGACGTCAAGGCGATCTGGTTCGAGCGGGAGGACGGCGGCGACCTGCCGGCCTGGGACCCGGGTGCGCACGTCGACGTGGTGCTGCCCAGCGGGCGGCTGCGGCAGTACTCGCTCAACTCCGACCCCGACGACCTCTCGGCCTACCGGATCAGCGTGCGGCGGATCGAGCCGACCGCGGGCGGAGGCGGTGGGTCGGTCGAGGCCCACTTCCTCTCGGTCGGTGACCGGCTCGTCCTGAAGGGGCCGCGCAACGCCTTCCCGTTCGTCGACTCACCCGCCGGCTACCTCTTCGTCGCCGGTGGCATCGGGATCACCCCGATCCTGCCGATGCTGCGTGACGTGGTGCGGCGGGGTGTGCCGTACGAGTTCGTCTACACCGGGCGCTCGCGCGAGACGATGCCGTTCCTGGAGGAGATCCGGGAGATCGTCGGCGACCACGAGATCCAGCTGTGGCCCGACGACGAGATGGGCATCCCTGACGCGGCGAAGATCATCTCGATGGCGCCCGCGGGTGCCGCGCTCTACTGCTGCGGGCCGATGCCGATGATCGAGGCGATCCGCGCACAGATCCCCGACCCGCTGATCGACACGCTCCACTACGAGCGGTTCTCACCGCCGCCGGTGCTCGGCGGCCGCCCGTTCCGGGTACGCCTCGGCGACTCCGACGTCGAGGTGGAGGTGGGTGCCGAGGAGTCGGCGCTGACCGCCGTCCGCCGGGTGCGGCCGGCCCAGGCGTACTCGTGCCAGCAGGGATTCTGCGGCACCTGCCGGGTCCGGGTGCTGGAGGGAGAGGTCGAGCACCGGGACCACGCGCTGGCCGAGTACGAGCGTGATGGCCACATGATCCTGTGCGTCTCGCGCGCCAAGGGGACCGTGGTGATCGACGGCTGAGCGCCGGTTGGTCGATAACGGTTTGCCCCACCGGGCACGAGGCTGATGTCCTGTGCCGCATGACTGCGCTCACCGTTCCCACCATCGATCTCTACGACTCCTGGGCTGCGTGCGTCGCGGAGTTCGGTGGGGCGCACGTGGACGGCGCGTCCATCCCCGACGAGGAGGCAGCCGACGTGACCCGCGAGGCCTGCGAGCGGCTGGTCGCGAAGACGGCCCGGGACCGTGACCTGACGATCCCGCCGCCCGCCGGGCGGGTGCACGCCTCGTCGTTCTGGATCACCGAGGGCGCCGAGGTGGTCGGGTTCATCCAGCTGCGGCACGCGCTCAACGAGTTCCTCGAGAACGTCGGTGGCCACATCGGCTACTCGGTGCGCTCCTCGGCCCGCCGGCGGGGTCACGCCGCGCGGGCTCTCGGGCTGGTCCTCGACGAGGCTCGCGCGCTCGGCCTGGAGCGGGTGCTGCTGACCTGCGACGACGACAACACGGCCTCCGCACGGACGATCGAGTCCCAGGGCGGGGAGCTCCAGGACGTCATCGACGCGGCTGACTACGGCTACGGGCTCACCCGGCGCTACTGGATCAAGCTGTGAGCGAGCGTCAGCGAGCGACCATCGAGTCCATCACGCGGCCGCCTTCGTATCCTGGCGCGTGCGCTACGGAGGTGGCCGCGTGAATGAGGAGGGCGTCGCCACCGAGGTCGAGGTGGAGTGGGCGCTGGCCGGTGACTCCGCGGCGCCCACCGAGCTGGTCGAGGAGGTGCTGACCGGTCTGCGCACCACCGGGCGTACGCCGAAGGTGGGCGTCGACGTGCTCCGGGCCGCGGCCTTCCGGCTGGTGTCCGAGGACCGGCTCGACGAGGTCGGCCGGGGCTGGCTGGAGCTCCTCGACGCGGTCCGGGCGCATCCGGACGCCCGGCTGGCAGACCTGCCGCCGGCGCGCACCGACTGACGTCTCAGCTCGACAGGGAGCGGCGGCGGCTCGCCAGGCTGGAGAGGCCCTGGGCGGCCGCGCGGACGAGCGTCACGTGAGCCTCGGGCCGGAAGCGGCCGACGGGGCCGGTGACGCTGATCGCGGCCAGGGCCCGGTCGCCGCCCTCGGCGAGGACCGGGGCCGCGACACACTGGAGGCCGACGGCGGACTCCTCGCGCTCGAAGGCGACGCCGTTCTCGAGCGCGGCGTTCAGCTGCCGCTCCAGCAGGCCGGCCGCGACGATCGTGTGGGGCGTACGCCGCTCGAGGGGGCTGCTGAGGACCTCCTGCTGCACCTCCGGGTCGGAGAAGGCCAGCAGGATCTTGCCGATCGCGGTGCAGTGGACGGGCATCCGCCCGCCCGGCCGGGAGGGGGTCTTGGCCTGGCGGTGGCCGCCGATCTTGGCGACGTAGACGACGTCGTGGCCCTCACGTACGCCCAGGTGGACGGTCTCGTGGGTGCGCTCGTAGAGGTCCTGGAGGAACGGCATCGCCAGCTCCAGGAGCGAGCGCTCGACCGAGGCGCGCATGCCGAGCTCGAAGAGGCCGCCGGAGAGGCGGTAGCCGAGGTTGGTGCGGTCCAGGAGCCGGTTGGTGACCAGGTCGCCGGCGACACGATGGACGGTCGCCTTCGGGAGCCCGGTGCGGCGGACGAGCTCGGCGAGCGAGAGCACCTGGTCGTCGACGGTGAAGGCACGCAGGATGGTCACCGCCTTGCCGAGCACGGTGTCGAGATCGGCAGGCTCGTGTGGCATGGGATCACCGTACCGGTCAGCGGGACGCTGGGCCCGCTGCTTCGGCCCATCTGCTGAGACCGTGGTCGCATGAACGAAGTGACCTCCCCGCCCGATGTCGCCGGCGACGCTGCCATTGCGGCCGCCGCCGACCGGCTGCTGACCGCCGCCGCCACGGGCATCCCCGTGCCGCCGATGCGGGACCTGCTGGACGCGACCGACCTGAAGACTGCGTACGCGATCCAGGAGCGCCTCACCGCCGCCCGGCTCGCGGGCGGTGCGACGATCGTCGGCCGCAAGATCGGGCTCACGTCGAAGGCGGTGCAGGAGCAGATCGGTGTGGACACGCCTGACTTCGGTGTGCTCTTCGACGACATGGCGTACGCCGACGGGGACGTGCTGCCCGCTGACGCCATCCTGCAGCCGCGGGCCGAGGCCGAGATCGCCTTCGTCCTCGCGGGCGACCTGGCCGAGGGTGAGCTCTCCTATGACCAGGTCAGGGAGGCCATCGACTACGCCGTCACGGCGATCGAGATCTGCGGCAGCCGGATCGCGGACTGGAAGATCGCCTTCGGCGACACCGTCGCGGACAACGCCTCCGCGGGTGCGTACGTCCTCGGGAGCGAGCGCAGGCGGCTGGACGAGTTCGAGCCCCGCGAGGTGACCATGTCGATGTCGATCGACGACGTGGAGGTCTCCACCGGGACCGGGGCCGCGTGCCTGGGCGACCCGGTCAACGCGGTCCAGTGGCTTGCCCGCTATGCCCGCGACTTCGGCGAGCCGCTGCGTGCCGGCCAGCTCATCCTCTCCGGCGCGCTCGGCCCGATGCGGCCGATCGCCGCCGGCAACACCGTTCGTTCCACCGTGTCGGGCCTCGGCTCGGTGGCCTTCAGCGTAGGGAAGTGACCAGCATGGGCAAGGCGAAAGTGGCGATCATCGGGTCCGGCAACATCGGCACCGACCTGATGATCAAGGTGATGCGTACGTCCCAGCATCTGGAGATGGGCGCGATGGTCGGGATCGACCCGGCCTCCGACGGTCTGGCGCGCGCGGCCAAGTTCGGGTTCGCGACGACGTCGGACGGCGTCGAGGGGCTGATCGGGCTGCCCGGTTTCGAGGACATCGAGATCGTCTTCGACGCGACCTCGGCCAAGGCGCACGTCGCCAACGCGGCCGCTCTGGAGCCGTATGGCAAGCGGCTGATCGACCTCACCCCCGCCGCGATCGGTCCGTACGTCATCCCGGCCGTCAACATCGACGAGCACATCGACGCCCCGAACGTGAACATGGTGACCTGCGGCGGGCAGGCGACGATCCCGATCGTGGCCGCGGTCGCGCGGGTCGTGCCGGTCGCCTACGGCGAGATCGTGGCCTCGATCTCGTCGAAGTCGGCCGGCCCCGGCACCCGGGCCAACATCGACGAGTTCACCGAGACCACCTCGGGCGCGATCGTGCAGGTCGGCGGCGCCAAGCGCGGCAAGGCGATCATCATCCTCAACCCGGCCGAGCCGCCGCTGATCATGCGCGACACGGTGTATGCGCTGGTCGAGGGCGGGTCGCGGACGCTGGCGGACCTGACCGCGGAGATCACCGAGTCGGTCGAGAAGATGGTCGGCGACGTCGCTGCGTACGTCCCCGGCTACCGCCTCAAGCAGAAGGTCCAGGTGCAGGAGATCCCCGACGACCAGCCGGTGGAGACGCTGCTCGCCTCGGCCGACGAGACCCGACCCACGCACCAGGTCTCGGTGTTCCTCGAGGTCGAGGGCGCCGCGCACTACCTCCCGGCGTACGCGGGGAACCTCGACATCATGACCTCGGCCGCGCTGCAGATGGCCGACCGGATCGCTTCGTCCAAGGAGGCCGCGCGATGAGCACGCCCATCTATGTCCAAGAGGTCTCGCTGCGTGACGGCATGCACGCCGTCCGCCACCGGATCACGCCGGAGGACGTCAAGCGGATCGTGATCGCTGCCGATGAGGCCGGTGTCGACGCCATCGAGGTCGCCCATGGCGACGGCCTGACCGGCGGCTCGGTCAACTACGGCCCCGGGTCCAACTCCGACTGGGAGTGGATCGAGGCGGCCGCCTCGGTGATCAAGAACGCCCGGCTGACCACGCTGCTGCTCCCCGGCGTCGGCACGATCCACGACCTGAAGCGGGCCTACGACCTCGGCGTCCGGTCGGTACGGGTCGCGACCCACTGCACCGAGGCCGACGTGAGTGCTCAGCACATCGCCGCCGCTCGGGAGATGGGGATGGACGTCTCCGGCTTCCTGATGCTCTCGCACATGGCTCCGCCCGAGCACCTCGCCGAGCAGGCCAAGCTGATGGAGTCCTACGGCGCCCACTGCGTCTACATCACCGACTCCGGCGGCCGGCTGACGATGAACGACGTCCGTGACCGCGCCCGCGCCTATCGCGACGTACTCGACGACGAGACCGAGATCGGCATCCACGCCCACGAGAACCTGTCGCTGTCGGTGGCCAACTCCGTCGTCGCGGTCGAGAACGGCGTCTACCGGGTGGACGCGTCGCTGGCCGGTCACGGCGCCGGCGCCGGCAACTGCCCGATCGAGGCGTTCATCGCGGTCGCCAACCTGTCGGACTTCAAGCACAACTGCGACCTGTTCAAGCTCCAGGACGCCGCCGACGACATCATCCGCCCGCTTCAGGACCGCCCCGTCCGCGTCGACCGCGAGACGCTGACCATGGGCTACGCCGGCGTCTACTCGTCCTTCCTCCGGCACGCCGAGAACGCCTCGGCCCGCTACGGCGTCGACACCCGCGACATCCTCATGGAGTGCGGCCGCCGCGGCCTCGTCGGCGGCCAGGAGGACATGATCGTCGACATCTGCCTCACCAAGCTCGCCGAGCGCGAGGCAGCTGCCGGCGCCTGATCGCTTCGCGACTACCAAATCGTAGTCACCTGTCATGACTACGATTTGGTAGTCGCTCGCCACGAATACGATATCGTAGTCGTGGAGGTGGGTACATGTCGTACACCGGGAAGGTCACCAGCCCCGAGTCGCTGGGGCGGATCCTGCAGCAGGCGCGCCTGCTCAACGGGTGGAGCCAACGTGAGCTGGCGGCGAGGATCGGGACGACCCAGCGCTACATCTGGGAGATCGAAGCGGGGAAGCCATCGATCTTCGTCGAGCGTCTGTTCGCCCTGATGAGGGAGACCGGGACGGAGCTGACCGCGACCATCGACGCCAGGAGCGACGATGAGTGACCTCGTCGTCGAGCTCTACGGAGAGCCGATCGGGCGGCTGGCCGGTTCGACCGCTACGTACGACTTCGTCGCCTCGGTCGAGGCTGTGGAGACGTACGGCCTGGACAGCACGGTCCTGTCCCTGGCGATTCCGTTGGCCCCGGTCGCGCCGCGGGGCCGCAAACCGCGGCGGCAGAACTTCTTCGCGGAGATGCTCCCCGAAGGACGGATGTTGTCGCGGCTGGCGGCGATGGCCGGCGTCAACGAGCGCGACGTGATCGGGCTGCTGCGGACCTACGGTCGAGACGTCGCCGGTGCCTTGCAGATCTGGGACCCGGACGTGCCCGGGGAGCCGCGGACCCCGAAGCTCGAAGCGGTTGGAGAACAGGGGGTGGCCGATCTTCTCAGCGAGATCGGCTCCTTCCCGCTCGCCAACAAGCCTGTCGGCGGCAAGACGTCGCTCGCCGGCGTCCAGGACAAGATCGTCCTGGTGCGCAACGCCGACGGCTGGCATCGGGCGCTGGACGGTTATCCGTCCACGCACATCCTCAAGCCGGTCACCTCCGACTTCCCGTCGATGATCTACGACGAGGAGTACGGCGCCCGGTTCGCGCGGGCTCTGGGGCTGTCGGCGTACGAGACGTTCATCGAGGAGTTCGCCGGGGTGCCGGCGCTGGTGATCGAGCGGTACGACCGCAGCGAAGAGGTCGACGGAGTCCCCGGCAGGGTCCACCAGGAGGACTTCAACCAGGTGCTGGGCGCCCGCGGCGACCAGAAATATCAGAAGTACGGCGGCAAGGTGTCTCTCAAGCGGATCGCCGGTGAGTTCCGTGCGCTGGGCGATTCTGCCTCGCTGCGGAAGCTGGCCACGATGACGGTGCTGGCGGCCGCGATCGGCAACCTCGACATGCATGCGAAGAACATCTCGTTGCTGCACCACCCGGACGGCTCGGTGGAGCTCGCCCCGGCGTACGACGTCGTTCCGCAGCGGCATCTGCCGAACGACGGTGAGCTGGCGCTCGCGGTCAACGGGGTCTATCAGCACTCGGCCCTCACCCGCGCCGACCTGATCGCCGAGATCGCGTCGTGGCGCCTTCGCGAGGCGGAGACACTGGTCGATGAAGCTCTGGCGGACATCGCCGAGATCGTCGAGGACGAGGTTCCCGCTCACGGGGCTCATCCGGGCTTGGTCGAGGACATCCGAGCCTTCACCGTCAATCTGCGATCCGGGCGTTCGGTGGGCGCGGAGCTGAGTCGATCCCAGGGCGGGGCCTGACGGTCCTGGAGTGGCTCCTTGGAGCCTATGGAAGAGTCGTCCCGTGAGCACTGAATCTTCTTCGCGGCTCGATCTGCCGCTTGTCGGGCTGGCCGCGCTGTTCCTCGGATCCGGCACCCTGCATCTGGTGAGGCCGCAGGTCTTCGAGCCGATCGTGCCGCCGCAGCTGCCGGACGCACGCAAGGTGGTCGAGGTGTCCGGGGTGGCGGAGATCGTCTGCGCGCTGGGGCTGCTGCACCCCAAGACCCGCAGGATCGCGGGGCTGGCGAGCGCTGCGCTGCTGGTGGGGGTGTTCCCGGCCAACGTGCAGATGAGCGTCGACGCGGGGAAGCGGGCGAACCGGAAGCGGACCGCCAAGTCGGCCGGGTTCTTTGCCGGTACGCTGGCGCGGCTGCCGCTGCAGTGGCCGATGATCAAGGTGGCGCTGCGCGCCGGGAAGGGGACCGTCGCATGACGTACGTTCCTGCCGAGTCCCGCTACGACTCGATGCAGTACCGGCGGACCGGGCACAGCGGCCTGGACCTGCCGGCGGTCAGCCTCGGGCTGTGGCACAACTTCGGTGACGACCTGCCGTTCGAGCGGCAGCAGGCGATCCTGCGTACGGCCTTCGACGCCGGCATCACCCACTTCGACCTCGCCAACAACTACGGCCCGCCCTACGGGTCGGCGGAGGAGAACTTCGGTCGCCACCTGCGCGGCGACTTCGCCGGGCTGCGCGACGAGCTGGTGATCTCGACCAAGGCCGGCTGGGACATGTGGCCGGGGCCGTACGGGAAGATCGGCGGCTCGCGGAAGTATCTGATCTCGAGCCTCGACCAGTCCTTGAAGCGGATGGGGCTCGACTACGTCGACATCTTCTACCACCACCGTCCCGACCCCAGCACGCCGCTGGAGGAGACGATGGGCGCGCTGGACCAGATCGTGCGGTCCGGCAAGGCGCTCTACGTCGGGCTGAGCTCCTACTCCTCGGCGCTGACCCGCGAGGCGGCGGCGATCCTGCGTGACCTCGGCACCCCGTTGCTGATCCACCAGCCGTCCTACTCGATCCTCAACCGCTGGCTCGAGACCGACGGGCTGCTGGACACGCTCGACGAGGTCGGGGCCGGTGCCATCTCGTTCTCGCCGCTGGCACAGGGGATGCTGACGAACAAGTATCTCGGTGGCGTCCCCGAGGGCTCCCGGGCGAGCCAGGGGAAGTCGCTGGCGACCTCGACGATCACCCCCGAGGTGCTGAGCGCGATCGAGTCGCTCAACGCTCTCGCGGCCGACCGTGGCCAGACGCTCGCCCAGATGGCGCTCGCCTGGGCGCTGCGTGACCCACGGATGACCTCGGTCGTCATCGGGGCCTCCCGGCCCGAGCAGGTCACCGACTGTGTCGGGGCACTTGCCGCGCCGGAGTTCACCGCCGAGGAGCTGGCCAGGATCGACGAGTACGCCGCGGGCACCGGTGACACGATCGACCTGTGGAAGCGTGCGCGGGTCGAGGGTGACTACCGGGAGATCTTCAACTAGCGCTCGTCGTCCCAGGCGGCAGAGCTGATCCGCCAGCCGGCGTGGGTGCGTACGAACGACATCGTCTTCATGCCTGCGCCGGTGTGGACCTCGCCTCCTGCGAGCCAGCGCTTGCCGTAGGCGCCCCACCAGTGGGCGATGTCGCCGAAGACGTCGATCCGGCCGGGCTCCGGCCACTCCTCGAACTCGGCGATCTCGCCGCTGGTCAGGAGCGCGAGGCGCGGGGCGATGAAGGACTCGACGTCGTAGACCTCGGCCGGCAGGCCGCACGTACGCACCACGGTCGCGCCGGGAAGCATGATCCGGCGCAGATCGTCCAGGCGTGCGGCCGCGTCCGGGCCCGTGGTGAAGGCCGAGAAGAACGCATCGACCAGTGCCTCGATCGCGGTCTCGTCCGACGTCGCTGCGGCCTCGCCGCCGATGAGGGTCATGGCCGGAACATAGCCACACCCTTCGGACGGGGCACCTCATTTGGAGGACGACCGCGAGATCTTCAACTCACCAACGAGCGCGCCGATCGGCACCGGCCAGGGGCGCTGGTTTGCTACCGTCGCGGGGCCTTCGTCGTTGCAGGCGACCCCATGCTCCCGACTCGGTAGGAGAGCCGCATGTCCGCAACCATCGAACCGAACGCACCGACGCGAGGCGACCGGGTGCTCGCCTGGGTCGAGAGGGTCGGCAACAAGTTGCCGGACCCGTTCATCCTGTTCCTGATCCTGTTCCTGACCGTCGGGGTGATCTCGACGATCCTGGCCGCAACGGACGCCCAGGTGACCCTCCCCGGCGCCGACGAGCCGCTCGTGATCAACGGGCTCTTCACGGCCGAGGGGATGACCTGGTTCACGGTCAACATCGGCGCGAACTTCATCGGGTTCCCGCCGCTGCTGACCGTCGTGACGATCCTGCTCGCGGTGACGGTCGCGGAGCGTACGGGGCTGCTGGCAGCGGCGATCCGCCTCACTCTGGCCTCCGCCCCGCGATGGCTGCTGCCCTACGTCCTCGGCGTCGTCGGGGTCACCGCGAGCGTGATGGCGGACGCGTCGATGATCGTCATCCCGCCGCTGGCCGCCGCGGTGTTCAAGGCCGCCGGGAGGCACCCGATGGCGGGGCTCGTCGGCGGGTTCGCGGCGACCGGAGCCGGCTACTCGACCAGTCTCGTCGTGACCAGCCTGGACGCGCTCTTCTCCGGGATCACCAACTCCGTGACCGCGACGCTGCCCGACCCCGGCGCCGCGGTGACCCCGGTGTCCAACTACTACTTCAACATCGCCTCGGCGATCGTGCTCGCCCTGGTCGCGGGCTTCGTCATCGACCGGGTCCTCGAGCCGAGGATGGTCCGCCAGAACGTACCGACCGACGAGGTCGAAGACGACGCGGACGACCGCTTCGAGAGCAGGGACGAGGAGGTCGCCGCGGCCCTGAGGAGCCACCGCCAGCCGCTCGAGGCGGAGGTCACGCCGCGGGAGCGCAAGGCGTTCCGGGCGGCGATGGCGACGGGTACGGTGCTGGTGGTCGCGATGGTCCTGGCCGTGATCCCGCACGGCTCGCCCTGGCGCAACGATGACGGAGGTTTCCTCCCCGAGTCCGCCCTGATGGACTCGATCGTCTTCATCACCTTCGTGCTCTTCCTCGCCCCGGGAATCGTCTACGGCTTCGTCGCGGGCACCCTGAAGACCGCCGCTGACGTGCCGAAGGTGATGGGCGAGGGGATCAAGGAGATGGCACCGTTCCTGGTGCTGGCGTTCATGCTCGGGCAGTTCATCGCGCTGTTCAACTGGTCCAACGTCGGTCCCGCGCTCGCGAAGGTCGGCGCCGACGGGCTGCAGGCCACCGGCCTGACCGGCTTTCCCGTGATCGTCGGCTTCATCATCCTGTGCTCGATCCTGAACCTGTTCATCATCAGCGGATCGTCGATGTACACGATCATGGGCGCGGTCTTCGTGCCGATGTTCGCGCTGGTCGGCTTCGAGCCCGGGTTCACCCAGGCCGCCTTCCGCATCGGCGACAGCGCGACCCAGGTGATCACCCCGATGAACCCCTACATGTTCGTCGTGCTGATGATGATCAGAAAGTACGAACCCACAGCAGGCCTCGGCACCTTGATCTCCCGCACCCTCCCGTTCGTGGTCCCGTTCTGGGTCGCCTGGTTCCTGGTGCTGGTCGTCTTCTACTTCGGCGGGCTCGACGTCGGGCCGGGAGTCGGCCCACGGATGGACTGAAATGCCCTAGCCTGCGCTCATGCGGGTCGATGAGTATTTGACGTACGACGCCACCGGGCTGGCGCAGCTGGTCGCTGACAAGGAGGTGACCGCGGCCGAGGTGCTGGCCGCGGCGCGGGAGCGGGCGGCGGCGGTGAACCCGCGGATCAACGCGATCGTCGCGGACATCCCGGAGGCCGATGCCCAGGTCGCCGGCGACGGCCCCACCGGGCCGTTCGCCGGGGTGCCGTTCCTGGTGAAGGACCTCGCCCAGGAGTATCAGGGGCACCCCACGACCTACGGCTCGCGTGCCCTCGTCGACGACGTCGCCGAGGAGCACTCCTACTTCACCCAGAGCGCCCTGGACGCCGGCCTGGTGATCTTCGGGAAGACCAACACGCCGGAGTTCGGGTCGAAGGGGATCACCGAGCCTGAGCTGTTCGGCGCCGCCCGCAACCCGTGGAACACCGACCACACGCCCGGCGGGTCCTCGGGTGGCTCCGGGGCCGCGGTGGCCGCCGGGATCGTCCCGGCCGCCGGTGCCAACGACGGCGGCGGGTCGATCCGGATCCCGGCGGCCTGCAACGGCCTGGTCGGGCTGAAGACCACCCGGGGGCTCCTGCCGCTGGGTCCGCAGAGCCTCGACGCCTCCAACGGCTTCGTCGTCCAGGGCGTGGTGACGCGTACGGTCCGTGACGCCGCGGGGCTCTACGACGCGCTCGTCGACGACCGGCCGCTGGCGATGATCCACGCGCCGCACCCCGGTGCTGCCTTCTCCGAGGCGATCGCGAACCCGCCCCGCAAGCTCCGGATCGGGTTCACCTCGACGTCGTCGATCACCGCACCCGACCCGGAGGCGATCGCGGCCGTCGAGGACGCGGCCAAGACCCTCGAAGCCCTCGGCCACCAGGTCGACGAGGTCGAGGCGCCCTACGACGCCGCCGAGCTCGGTCGCGACTTCCTCACCATCTGGTTCGCCTCGGCGGCCGCCGAGGTCGCCGAGGCCAAGCTCCGGGTGGGCGCCACCAACAAGGACTTCGAGGCCGACACCCTCGCCGTGGCCGAGCTCGGCCGGGCCGGGGGAGTGGTGGCCGTCGAGCTCGCGCACATCAACCGCCGCAACCACGTACGCCGGCTGAGCGAGTTCCACGAGACGTACGACCTGCTGCTCACCCCGACGCTGGCGAAGCCGCCGCTGAAGGTGGGCCAGCTGACGACTCCCAAGGCGCTGCAGACCGCGGCGCGGCTGCTCCACAAGGTGCACGGCGGGCGGATCATGCGGGCCACCGGGATGATCGACCAGCTGGTCGACGAGAACCTCGGCTGGGTGCCCTACACCCAGCTCGCCAACATCACCGGACGTCCGGCGATCTCGGTGCCGACCCACCGGACCGCGGCCGGACTGCCCTTGGGCATCCAGCTCTCCGGCCAGCTCGGTGACGACGGGCTGCTGCTGCAGGTCGCCGCCCAGCTGGAGCAGGCCACGCCGTGGGCGGAGCTCCGGCCGACGCTCTGAGGCTCGTGAAAGAAAATTTCCTGCACGTACGGAGCCCGTCCCGGGGCTGGGCCGCCAGCGACAGGTGACATGTCACCGATAGCCTCTGGCGGCATGACGCAGCCGCAGCAGCCGAACCCGTTCCTGGTCAACCAGCTTCGCGACGAGACGGACGCCAAGGCCCTGGTCACGAAGGCCGTCGAGACCGACGCCGCCGGAGCTCCGCGCGGCATCCTCGACGCGATCCGCGACCGGCTCGCCGACCTCGGCCCGGAGCTGGTCGCGGTCTCCCACGACCTCGCCGAGCACCCGGAGACCGGCTTCGAGGAGCACCGCAGCGCGGCCGGGCTGGCCGAGTTCGTCGAGGCCCACGGCATCGAGGTGGCGCGGGGCGCCTACGGCCTCCCGACCGCCCTCTACGCCTCGGCGGGCGGTGCCAAGGACGGGCCGACGATCGCCGTGCTCTCCGAGTACGACGCGCTCCCCGGCATCGGTCACGGCTGCGGCCACAACCTGATCGCCACCGTCGGCGTGGGTGCGTTCCTGGCCATCGCGAGCGTGATCGACAAGCTCGGCGGCCGCGTGATCTGGCTCGGCACCCCGGCCGAGGAGGGCGGCGGCGGCAAGGAGCTGATGGCGCAGCAGGGCGCCTTCGACGGGGTCGATGCGGCGATCATGGTCCACCCGTTCACCTACGACACCTCCGAGCCGGTCTTCCTCGGCCGCAGACAGCTGAAGGTGACGTACGTCGGGGTGCCTGCCCACGCCTCGATCCAGCCGTTCATGGGCCGCAACGCCCTGGACGCGGCCAACCTGCTCTACACCGGCGTCGCGCTCAACCGGCAGCAGATGCCGCCGACCGACCGGGTGCACGCGATCATCACCGACGGCGGCCTGCGCCCCAACGTGATCCCGGAGCACGCCTCGATCGAGTTCTACGTACGCTCCGCCTACCCCGAGACGCTCAAGATCCTCTCCCAGCGGCTTGAGGAGATGGCCATGGGCGCTGCGCTGATGACCGGGTGCGGCGTCGAGTTCGGCTGGGACGGGTCGCCGGTCTACCTGCCGATCCGCAACAACTCCGCGCTCGCGCAGGCCTGGAACCGTCGCTACCAGGAACGCAACCACACCGTCCTCGCGCCCGGCGTCGTCCCGGACCTGCTCGCCGGTTCCACCGACTTCGGCAACGTGTCCTTCCGGGTCCCGGGGCTGCACGCCATGGTCAAGATCGCCGAGCCCGACGTGTCCCTGCACAGCCGCGAGTTCGCCGCTGCCGCGGTCACCCCGTACGCCGACGAGGTGCTCGTCGACGCCGCCTACGGCCTCGCCGGAGTGGCTGCCGACTATCTCTGCGACGCGAACCTTCGCGAGCGTGTCCGTGACGAGTTCGAGGACGCCGGAGGAGCGGTCGACGTTACCGAATTTTTCGGGTGATGAACGGTTGATGACGATTCTGCAGCGGTAACGCGATTACCTCTTCACAATCGGAACCCGAAGGGGCATCGTTCCCTTCGTCGAACACTGAGATGGGGAGCCCCGCAATGCCTCGTAACACCCGAAGACTTCGCCCCGCTGTGGCCGTCGCCGCCGTCGCTCT
This sequence comes from Nocardioides luteus, assembly GCF_000960475.2. Classification (GTDB taxonomy): domain Bacteria; phylum Actinomycetota; class Actinomycetes; order Propionibacteriales; family Nocardioidaceae; genus Nocardioides; species Nocardioides luteus_A. The sequence continues at coordinate 98,635 of NZ_JZDQ02000006.1, forward strand.
CGCGGCCGTCGCGGTCGCCACCCCGATAGCGAACTCCGCCTCGGCCAAGCCCGGGAGCCTGGTCGATGTCCAGCTGCTCTCGTTCAACGACTTCCACGGCAACCTGGAGGCGCCGTCGGGTTCGAGCGGGCGCCTGGTCACCGGCCACCACATCGACCCGGCCACCGGGAAGCCGGTCGACGAGACCGTCAACGTGGGTGGCGTGGAATACCTCGCCTCCCACCTGGAGGAGGCTCGGAAGGGCCACGCCCGGTCGCTGACCGTCGCCGCCGGCGACCTGATCGGCGCCTCGCCGCTCCTCTCGGCCGCCTTCCACGACGAGCCGTCCATCGAGGCGCTCAACAAGCTCGGCCTGGACGTGACCGCGGTCGGCAACCACGAGTTCGACGAGGGCTACCAGGAGCTCCAGCGCATCGCCGACGGTGGCTGCATCGACGACGGCGACGGTCAGGACAACCAGAACTCCTGCGCCGCCCACGAGTACGCGGGCGCCGACTTCGACATCCTGGCCGCCAACGTGACCGAGGACGCGAGCGGCAAGACGATCCTGCCGGCGTACGTCATCAAGGAGGTCGACGGCGTCAAGATCGGCTTCATCGGCATGACCCTGGAGGGCACTCCGGACATCGTCACCGCCGAGGGGGTCAAGGGCCTCACCTTCAAGGACGAGGTCGAGACCGCCAACGCGCTGGTGCCCAAGCTGAAGAAGAAGGGCGTCAGGGCGATCGTCACCCTGATCCACGAGGGTGCCAACCTGCCCAAGGAGAAGTGGACCGACCCGGCCACCGGCACGGTCTACGACGTCAACGCCAGGTACGACTACACCTGCGAGGGTGGCGGCGAGCTCGTCGCCGGCTCGCCCATCGTGCCGATCGCGCAGAACCTCGACCCCGAGATCGACATGGTGGTCACCGGCCACACCCACCAGCCCTACGTCTGCGACGTACCCGACCCCGACGGCAAGTCCCGCCTGGTCACCTCGGCCTCGTCCTTCGGTCGTCTCTACACCGAGACCAACCTGAAGTACGACCTCAAGAAGGGCGACATCGTCCGCTCCTCGGTCAAGGGATCGAACCTGCTGGTCACCCGCGACGTGGCCAAGGCTCCGGACCAGACCGCGCTGATCAACACCTACAAGGAGCTGGTCACCCCGATCGCCTCCCGGGTGCTCGGCTCGATCTCGACCGACATCAAGCGGGACCAGACCGCCGCCGGTGAGTCCGCGCTCGGCGACCTGATCGCCGACGCCCAGCTCGCCGACCAATCGACGATCGTCAACGGGCAGACACCGGTGATCGCGTTCATGAACCCGGGCGGCATCCGCACGGATCTGACCGCGGCCAACTCGCCCTACGGCGAGGCCGTCGGTGACGTCACCTACGACGAGGCGTTCAACGTCCAGCCGTTCAACAACTACCTGGTCTCGCTGACCATGACCGGCCAGGACATCTACGACCTGCTCACCCAGCAGGTCACCGGCGCCAACGCCACCTCCCACAAGATCCTGCAGGTCTCGAAGGGCTTCTCCTACCAGATCAGCCCCTCGGGTCCGGTCGACGGTTCGGTCATGCTCAACGGCCAGCCGATCGACAAGGCCGCGTCCTACCGGGTCGTGACCAACAACTTCCTGCAGGGCGGCGGCGACGCGTTCGCGGCCTTCACCAAGGGCACCGACCCCTACTACGGCGGCCTCGACATCGACGCCTTCGCCGCCTACCTGGAGGCCAACTCGCCCTACACCCCGGGTCCGCTGGACCGCATCACCGGAACCCACTGAGAGAGGCCTCTCTTTCGTACGCAGCGGGCCCGGCCGGCTCTGAGCCGGTCGGGCCCGCTGTCCTGTGTCAACCCGGGCCTGCCGTCGACAGCGCGTCGGCGAGAGACGCCGCGGACGAGGCGGCCGGGCCGATGCGATCCTCGGCGATCCCGCAGGCGCGCAGGCAGGTCGCGGCGATGGTGGCGGCCGTCGTGGCGCTGATCGGCACGCCGCTGCTGCGCAGGCTGGTGGTGACCTCGACCAGATGCATCAGCATCTCGCCGAGGTGGCCCGGCTCGGCCGCCGTGGCGCTGGCGGGCCCAGCGGCCCGGGTGGCGATCCGCCCGTAGGCCGCCGCCAGCTCGGCGCGCGTGCTTCGAAAGGCGTCGAACGCCTCGCTGCTGGTGACGTCGGGGTGGGTGGCCAGCATGCCGATGTTGTCCGGCGCCTCGGCGAGCGTGTGGACGTCGACGAGGGCCAGCAGGTAGAGCGCCGTCTCCGGGCTCTCGGACGCCGTCACCCGCTCGATCTGCTCGATCCGGTCGACAGTGGGCCGGACGGATCGCTCCAGGAGCTCGGCGAGGATCTCGTCCTTGCCGGTGAAGTGGTAGTAGAGCGACGCCTGCCTGATCCCGACCTTGTCGGCGATCTCGCGGGTCGAGGTGGCCGCGAAGCCCTTGGTCACGAACAGCTGCGCCGCGGCATGCAGCACCTGCTCCCGGGGTGGAGCTGTTGTCTTCGGGGGGACGAGTCGCGGTCGTCCGGGGTGGGTTCGTCGGATGCTCATCGAAGCCCTGCCTTCCTGTCGGCGTCGACCCCGGATCCCAGTAGAGCATAATATTTCGATCCTGCCAATCATGATGTGCATCTGGACGTGAGGTATGCCCATCGGGCACGATGGGAGGCCGAACCGTTCGAAGGAGACCGTCGTCGTGCCCCGCCCCGATCGCCGAGCCCGTGAAGCACTGACCGAGGCGCTCCGCGACGCCCGCCGCGCCGCGGGCCTGACGGGGGCCGGACTGGCGGATGCCCTCGGCTCGGGCTGGTCCCAGCCGAAGGTGTCGAAGATCGAGTCCGGCCGGCAGTCGGTCTCCGAGGCGGAGGTCCGGGCCTGGGCGGCCGCGGTGGGTGCCGACAAGGAGATGCTGCTCGCGCTGCGCGCCCGGGCCGACCACGAGCAGGCCGCGTTCCGCGACGCCCACCAGGCCGACGGCGGCGCGGAGCAGCACCAGGAGGCGTACGCAGCGACCGAGGTGGCAGCGAAGGTCCTGACCAGCTACCAGCCTCACAGCGTCCCCGAGCTGTTGCAGACGCCCGACTACGCGCGAGCGCTGCTGGCGCTGGCGGGTGGTGCGCGCGACCAGGATCCCGGCGAGGTCTCCCACGTGATCGCGGCGAGGCTGCGCCGCTCGGCGATCCTCTACGAGGCCGGGCGGTCGATCACCATCCTGGTCGGCGAGGCGGCTCTCCATCACCTGGTCGGCTCGCCCGGCATCATGCGTGCCCAGATCGAGCACATCGCCAAGCTGGCGACCACCACCCAGGCGACGATCGGGATCGTCCCGCTCCAGAGCTTCCCCGTCCTGGTCCAGCACGGCTGGGACCAGCGCGACCGGATCGTCACCCTCGAGACCAGTGCCGGTGACCTCGAGATCGCCGATCCGGTCGAGGTCGCCCGCTACGAGCACTGGACGCAGCTCCTGCTCGAGGATGCGCTGACCGGAGCGGCCGCTGCCGAGCGATGCGCACAGATCATCAGCGAGCGAGGACGCTCGGCAGCCGCGCCGGGCGACCACGAATAGGAGACGGCGGCTGCTCCGGTAGACTCCCGGCGGGCCGTTAGCTCAGTTGGTAGAGCAGTGGACTTTTAATCCATGGGTCGTCGGTTCGAGACCGACACGGCCTACCAGTTCAGACCCTCGCCCGAGCCGGGCGGGGGTCTTCTGCTGTCCGGAATCAGATCCGGAGACAGGTCCGGAAACGGTCGGCATACCCCCTTCTGACCGGCAGTTTCACGGCTCCGTTGCACAACCTTCATCGCTTCGCACGTAAAACGATCGGTCAAGGGGGGTTCGCACAGGCTCGTGAGTTGCTAGTCTCACTCCCGCAACAGGTGCAAGTTCCAGAAGGTCTGACGCCTGCGGAGTTTGTGATCCAACGGCGTTTCTGCTCTGTGCCCGCCCGGACCCCGGTTCGGGAAACACAGGTCGGAGCGACGTGTCACCCGCCCCTGATGCGGGGCTACCGAACCTGGTGGCCTCTCGCCCCGACTAAGGAGTAACGAGCAGATGGCTCAGGGCACCGTTAAGTGGTTCAACGCCGAGAAGGGTTTCGGCTTCATTGCGCAGGAGGACGGCGGCGACGACGTCTTCGTGCACTACTCTGCGATCCAGACCAACGGCTACAAGTCGCTGGACGAGAACCAGAAGGTCGAGTTCGACGTCACCCAGGGTCCGAAGGGCCCGCAGGCGGAGAACGTTCGTCCTCTCTGATCAGCAAGACGATCTCGGGTTCGGCGTGAGCCGACACTGATCATCTGCAACGAGGCCCCAGCCGTAAGGCTGGGGCCTCGTGGTCTGATGGGGGCCCTTTCGGGCCCCTGTGTCACGCTTGATGTGACAACTTTTGGTGGTTATTAATGGATCACCGCCCAGATCCGCCAAGACTGGGCGATGATGTGATGACGAGCTTTGAGTGACGTGAGGAGGCGGCGGGCGTGGCTGACCAGTTCGATGTGACGCTGGAAGATCCTGAGCTGCTCCTCGAGGTCGAGCTCACCACCAACCTCATCGTCGCCGCCAGCGAGTCCGAGGATCACCTCTCCCAGGAGGAGATCGACCGGATCCTCGGCATCATCCCCTGAGCATCCCTCAGCAGGTCGCGAAGAGCAGCGGCCCGTTCGCGAGGTCGGAGAGCACGGCCGTGCCGTTCTTCGGCTGAAGCTGCATGGTGACGACCTCGTCCTCGGCCGCGACCTTTCCCAGCTTGAACCGCTCGTCGAACGTGCCGCCCTGACCCGGTGCCGGGCCGACGGCGAGCTTGGCCCGGGTGTCGGCGTTCGTACGTGCCTGGTCGTCGTCCTCGAACGACATCGCGACGCGTACGTCTCCGTTCGGCTCGGCCGCCATGGCGAAGCCCGCGATCGGGTTGATGTCGCCGGCGGCGTCGACGAGACCGTCGGCCTGGTCCTGGTCGGCCGCCGAGGCGCCGCTCAGCCCGATCTCGCCGCAGGTGAAGTCGCCGTCGTAGATGAACGCCGAGAGGGGGTCGCCGAGCCGGCCCGCCGCCTTCGTCATCGGCTCGTGCAGGTCCCCGTCGCCGAGGCCCTTGACCTGGTCGCTCAGGTAGCGCCGGCCGTCCGAGGCCAGGATCAGGTCGTGCTCGGGCAGGAAGGCGATATAGGTGAGCTGCGGGGTGATCGTCGAGTCGATCCCGGAGTCGGTGAAGGTGGAGAAGGGGACCAGGCTGCCGTCCCAGACGCCACCGTCGGCGGGATCGTCGTCGGGGGCGGCGAACCCCATCGAGGTGAGCTGGTCGACGAGATGGTCGGCGTCCATGTCCGTGAGGTGCCCGATCATCAGGGCGCCCTCGGTCGACTGGGTGTAGAGCTCCCAGTCGAGGGTCGCCGGCGACCAGCCGAAGTGCTGCTGCAGCAGGCCCGAGGCGTCGGGCAGCACCGAGGTCGAGGTGAGGTCCTTCGTGTAGGCCTCGTCGATCATCTCGTGGACCTCCTCCGGCGTGGAGTCGGCATCGAGATCGGCGCCGACACGCTCGCGGATGCCGCCCCAGTCGGTGAACGAGACCCGCGTCGCCTCGGCGGGTGAGAGCCGCAGCGCCTCGTCGAGGTCGCCCCCACGGGTGGCCCAGGCGCGGGCCAGGACGACGACGAGCGCAACGACGACGACGCCCACCACGATGGTCAACAGGGGGTGGGCGCGTACGACTCTGGAGGACCGACCGGCCCACATCCTGGGGTGGTCGAGAAGCTGGGGGGTGCGGAGCATCCCGACGAACCTTAGACGACCCGGTCGCCCATTCGACATACCCTGTGCCCATGCCCGAGATCCCGGCCGCCGGCGTAGTGGTTTTTCGCGAGCACGACGACAAGCCCGAGGTGGCACTGATCCACAGACCCAAGTACGACGACTGGTCCTTCCCCAAGGGGAAGGTCGACCCCGGAGAGACGGTACCGGTGGCCGCGATCCGCGAGGTGCGGGAGGAGACCGGCCTACGCGTCGCGCTCGGCCACCCGCTCAGGTCGCAGCGCTATCCCGTCGAGGCCGGGCAGAAGGTGGTCCACTACTGGGTGGGCCGCACCGCTGCGGGGGCCGACGACGATGTCGACGGCTACGAGATCAACGATGAGATCGACGACGTCGAGTGGCTGCCGCTGGAGAAGGCGCACCAGCGGCTCACCTACCCCCACGACCGGGAGACGTTGCGCCAGGCCGAGGACGTACGCCACCCGACCACGCCCCTCGTGATCCTCCGCCACGGCTCGGCTGTCGGCCGTTCGGCCTGGTCCGGTGCGGACGAGGAGCGGCCGCTGGACGACACCGGGCGGGCCCAGGCCGTCACCCTGGCCGGTCTGCTGATGGCCTACGACGTCGGCCGGGTGATCACCTCGACGAGCACCCGCTGCGTGCAGTCCGTCGCGCCCTACGCCGGGCTCGCCGGCCTCGCGTCCGAGCAGATGAGACTGCTCAGCGAGGAGGGCGCGGAGGCAGGTAGCGTGTCCGCCCTGGCCGCGGACACTGTGCGTGACCTGGCGGTTCCGACGGTGATCTGCACGCACCGGCCGGTGCTGCCGTGGATCTTCGACGGGCTGGGTGTGCGGGACCCGAAGCTGGCGAAGGGCGAGCTGATGGTGCTGCACGTGCGCGCAGGCGAAGTGCGGGCTGTTGAGGCATTTCAGGCCTAACAGGGGCTTGAGGCCGGCCTGTTCATCTCCTGTGCCCGGAACTGACACTGATTTGCCACCGACTCTGTGTTCCTCGTTCAGCCTGTGTTCACCTTCGCCGAGTTTCCCGTCCACCTCGGCTCCTTACGGTCGTCGCGACAACTCCGAATCGACTGCATCATCATCAGGAGAATTGCGTGAACACCACCTCGCTGCGCCGGGCACTCGTCCCGGGCATCACGGCTGCGGCCCTCGCTCTCACGATCAGCGCCTGCGGCGCTGCCAACGAGAAGGACAGCGGCAGCGAAGGCGAAGGCACCCTCTCGGGCACCATCAAGGGTGGCGGCGCCTCCTCGCAGGAGAAGGGCCAGGCGGCGTGGGTCGCCGGCATCCAGGACGCGAACCCCGACCTCAGCGTGGTCTACGAGCCGGTCGGCTCGGGCTCGGGTCGTGAGGGTTTCATCTCCGGCGGCTACCTCTTCGCCGGCACCGACTCCGCTCTCAACGACGACGAGGGCGAGCTGACCAAGGCCAAGGAGAAGTGCGGCGCGGACCCGATCCAGGTCCCGGCGTACGTCTCCCCGATCGCTGTGGCGTTCAACGTCGAGGGCGTCGACAAGCTGGACCTCGACGCCGCGACCCTCACCGGGATCTTCTCGGGCAAGATCACCAAGTGGAACGACAAGGCGATCACCGCGCTCAACCCGGACGCCAAGCTCCCGGACGCCGCGATCACCCCGGTCCACCGCTCCGACGACTCCGGCACCCAGGAGAACTTCACCGACTACCTCTCCAAGGCCGGTGGCTGGGCCGAGGAGCCCGACGGTGAGTGGCCCGCCAGCATCAAGGTCGGCGAGGGTGCCGACGGCACCTCCGGTGTCGTGACCGCGATGCAGGGTGCCGGCTACATCGGCTTCATGGACGAGTCCGCCGCGCGTGAGAACGACCTCACCGTGGCCAGCATCAAGGTCGGCGAGGACTTCGTCGAGCCGACCCCCGAGGCCGCCGCCAAGATCCTGGCCGCCTCGAAGCCGGCGGGCCTGAGCGACAACGACATGGCCGTCGAGGTCGCCCGGACGACCACCGAGGCCGGCGTCTACCCGGTCGTGCTGGTCTCCTACCTGCTGGCCTGCCCGACCTACGAGAACGCCGAGGACGCCGCCAACGTGAAGGGCTACCTCGAGTACATCCTCTCCGAGGAGGGCCAGAAGGTCTCCGCCGAGGAGGCCGGCTCCGCGCCGCTCGACCGCGAGACCGCCGACAAGGCGCTCGACCTCGTCGGTGCGATCAAGTAGTTGCCGATACGTTTGACGTGATCGCCGTTCGGGCGGTGGCTGCGGCCGCCGCCCGTACGGCTGTCTTGAGAACCGAAACTAGAAAGTCGAGGAAAGCCTTGTGACTGTCGCCGCTGACCCCGGCGCCGACCCTGGCGTTGACCCGAAGTCGGACCTGTCCGGCCGTGGCTCGGTGGGTGATGTCGTCTTCCGAGGCCTCGCCGTGGCCGCTGCCTCCCTGATCCTGGTCGCGCTGGCAGCCGTCTTCATCTTCCTGGGGATCGAGGGCATCCCGGGCTTCAACGTGGACGCACAGCACTACGCCGGCCAGGGCTCGTTCCTGGGCCTGGTGGTCCCGCTGCTGTTCGCCACCATGTACGCCGCCGTCCTGGCCCTGATCATCGCGGTGCCGTTCTCCGTGGCGATCGCCCTGTTCATCAGCCACTACGCGCCGCGCCGGGTCGCGGTCCCGGTGGCGTACGTCATCGACCTGCTGGCCGCGGTGCCGTCGGTCGTCTTCGGCCTGTGGGGCGCGGTAGCGCTCGGCCCCTACCTGGTGCCGGCCCACGCCTGGCTCGCCGAGCACCTCGGCTGGCTGCCGTTCTTCGACGGTCAGCCCTCGGGCAACGGTCGCACGCTGTTCACGGCCTCGATCGTGCTTGCCGTGATGATCCTGCCGATCATCACCTCGATCTGCCGCGAGGTCTTCGCACAGACGCCGCGACTGCACGAGGAGGCGGCGCTGGCGCTCGGTGCCACCCGCTGGGAGATGGTCCGCTACGCGGTCTTCCCCTACGCCCGCTCCGGCATGGTCTCCGCGGTCATGCTCGGCCTCGGCCGTGCGCTCGGCGAGACGATGGCGATCGCGATGATCGCCTCGCCGAAGGTCGTCATCTCGCTGTTCATCGTCGGCACCCAGAACCCGCAGACCATCGCGGCGCACATCGCCCAGGGCTACAAGGAGAGCACGCCCGACCGGCTCTCCGTGCTGATCGCGACCGGTCTCGTGCTGTTCGCCTTCACCTTCCTGGTCAATGCCTTCGCCCGCTGGATCGTCGCCCGAGGGAGGGCCAAGTGAGCAACATCGATCTCTCCAACGAGGAGACGACGCTCTCCCACGCCACGCTCCCGCGAGGCGCCCAGTGGCTGGTCGGCGTCGCCGCGATCGCCCTCGGTGGTCTGGCCCTCGTGCTCGGCATGGGCATCGTCGGCGCCGTCGTCATCGGCGTGCTCGCGTTCCTGATCGGCTACCCGCTCTGGGCGCTGCTGGTGGAGAACCGGCGCTCGGCCACCGACAAGCTGATCACCGGGCTCGTGTGGACGGCCTTCGGCATCGCGGTCATCCCGCTGATCTGGCTGGTCTACATGGTCGTCGCCCGCGGCGCCTCGGTCATCAGCCCGGAGTTCCTCACCTACTCGATGCGCTCGGTCACCGGCGACGAGCAGGGCGGTCTCTACCACGCGCTGATGGGCACCCTGATCGTCACGGGCATCGCCGCGCTGATCTCGATCCCGATCGGCATCATGACCGCGATCTACCTGATCGAGTACGGCAAGGGCAACCGCCTCGCCAAGGCGATCACCTTCCTGGTCGACGTCATGACCGGCATCCCCTCGATCGTCGCGGGTCTGTTCGCGTTCGCGCTCTTCACCCTGCTCGTCGGGCCGGGCACGCGCTTCGGCTTCGGCGGCGGTGTCGCGCTCTCGCTGCTGATGATCCCGACCGTCGTCCGCTCGACCGAGGAGATGCTCAAGCTGGTCCCCGACGACCTGCGGGAGGCTGCGTACGCCCTCGGGGTGCCGAAGTGGCGCACCATCACCCGGATGGTGCTCCCGACCGCCATCGGCGGCATCGTCACCGGCGTCGTGCTCGCGATCTCGCGCGTGATCGGCGAGACCGCGCCGCTGCTGGTCGCCTCCGGGTTCAACCCCAACATGAACAGCAACGCCTTCGATGACAGCCCGATGATGACCGTGCCGGTCTTCATCTTCACCCAGCTGTCGGAGGCCACGGCGAAGGGCGTCTCGTACGCCTGGGGTGGAGCACTGGTGCTCTTCGTCCTCGTCATGGTCCTCAACCTCATCGCCCGTATCGTCGGCACGATCTTCGCCCCCAAGACCGGGCGCTAGGAGAAACACATGTCCATTCAAGTCAAGGACGCCAGCATCTTCTACGGCGACTTCAAGGCCGTCGAGGACGTCTCCATGTCCATCAAGCCGAAGTCGGTGACAGCCTTCATCGGGCCGTCCGGCTGCGGCAAGTCGACCTTCCTGCGCACGCTCAACCGGATGCACGAGGTCATCCCTGGTGCGTACGTCGAGGGGAAGATCCAGATCGCCGGCCAGGACATCTACGGCCCGAACGTCGACCCGGTGGCCGTCCGCCGCAAGGTCGGCATGGTCTTCCAGCGGCCCAACCCGTTCCCGACGATGTCGATCTACGACAACGTGCTCGCCGGCAACAAGCTCAACTCCAAGCGGATCAAGAAGTCCGAGGCGGACTCGATCGTGGAGAAGGCGCTGCGCGGCGCCAACCTGTGGAACGAGGTCAAGGACCGTCTCGGCAAGCCCGGCATGGGGCTCTCCGGTGGTCAGCAGCAGCGGCTCTGCATCGCCCGCGCGATCGCGGTCCAGCCCGAGGTGCTGCTCATGGACGAGCCGTGCTCCGCGCTCGACCCGATCTCGACCGCCGCGATCGAGGACCTCATCCACGAGCTGAAGTCCGACTACACGATCGTGATCGTCACCCACAACATGCAGCAGGCCGCTCGTGTCTCCGACGACACCGGCTTCTTCAACCTGAAGGCCGCCGGTCAGCCGGGTCACCTGGTGGAGTTCAACCCGACCAAGCAGATGTTCACCAAGCCGGACAACCCGGACACCGAGGCCTACATCTCCGGTCGCTTCGGGTAGACCCGGACCAAACGCCGAGTCGGCGCATCCTGACCCTCTCGCTCGCTTCGCTTCGCGAGACACGGGTCAGGATGCGCCGACTCGGCTGGGTTTTACGGGAGTTGGAAGATGAAGTGGCAGATCAGGTAGGTCACAGCTGCGACACCACCGGCCGCCGGGAAGGTGAAGACCCAGGCGGCGACGATCGACTTCGCGACACCCCAGCGGACCGCGGAGAACCGCTTGGTCGCGCCGACCCCCATGATCGCCGAGGTGATCGTGTGGGTGGTCGAGATCGGGGCCTCCCAGACGTACGCCGTGGTGTAGAGCACCGAGGCGGCGACCGACTCGGCGGCGAAGCCGCGGGACGGGTCCAGGTGGATGATGCGACGGCCGAGGGTGCGCATGATGCGCCAGCCGCCGGACATGGTGCCGAGCGAGATGGCCGTGGCGGCCGCGGCGATGACCCAGAACGGCAGGTCGTCACCCTCGGAGAGGAAGCCGCCGGTGACGAGGGCGAGGAAGATGACGCCCATCGTCTTCTGGGCGTCCTGGAGGCCGTGACCGAGTGCCATCGCGGCGGCGGAGATGGTCTGGGCGATCCGGAAGCCCTTCTGGGCCTTGTGCTGGTTGAGGCGGCGGAAGATCCACATGATCGCGAGCATCACGCCGAACCCGAGGCCGAAGGCGACCACCGGCGACACGAACATCGGGATGACGACCTTCTCCAGGACCGTCATCCAGTTGACGAACGCACCGGCGGCGATCGCCGAGCCGGCCAGACCGCCGATGAGGGCGTGCGAGGAGGACGAGGGCAGACCGAAGTACCAGGTGATCAGGTTCCATGCGATGGCGCCGAGCAGGCCGGCCATCACGACGGTCAGACCATGTGCCCCTGATGGTGGGGTGATGGTGTCGGAGACGGTGTGGGCGACCTTCTGGCCCAGGAAGGCGCCGACGAAGTTCATCACCGCCGCGAGCAGGAGGGCGATGCGCGGGGTGAGCGCTCGCGTGGACACGGAGGTCGCGATGGCGTTGGCGGCGTCGTGGAAGCCGTTGGTGTAGTCGAAGACCAGGGCGACGACGACCACCGCGATGACAATGGCGAGTTCCATTGAGCAGGCTCAGGATTCCTTGACGGCGATCTGCTCGACGGTGTTCGCGACCTTCTCGAAGCCGTCGATCGCGTCCTCGAGAGACTCGACGATGTCCTTGAGCTTCAGGACCTCGAGCGCCTCGTACTCTCCGGAGAAGAGCTTGGCGAGGATGCGGCGGTGGTTCTTGTCGCCCTGGTTCTCGAGACGGTTGATCTCGATCCAGTACTCCGAGAGCTCGGTCATCGAGCGCAGGTTCGGCATCGCGGACGCGGTCAGCTCGGCGCAGCGCTGGAGCACGGTGACCTGGTCGGAGAGCTCGGGCGGCAGGATGTTGACGCCGTAGACGAAGATCTGGTCGACGACCTCGTCCATCGAGTCCATCACGTCGTCGAGACCGGAGCCGAGGGCGTAGATGTCCTCGCGGTCGAACGGCGTGACGAAGGTCGAGTTCACCTTCTTGACCAGCTCGTGGGTGGTCTCGTCGGCGGCATGCTCCGCGTCGCGCATGCGGCGCGCGACGTCCTCACGGTCGGCGCTGTCGCTGAGCATCTCGGCGAGCAGCGACACACCGCCTACGAGGTGGTTGGCAGACTCGGCGAACAGGTCGTAGAACGACGTGTCGACCGGTCGGATTCGGAAACGCACGGGGGGCTCCTGGCTTCATGAGGCAGACCTGCGGGCTCATGTTAGGCGAGTCCGCTTGACACGCCGAATGCCAGGGCGTGTTCAGCCTGTCGCGGCGCGCCTTCGCTGGCGCTGCCGTGTGATCAACATCGCCTGGAGGTGGTCGGGAGCGTGGTTCCGGGTCCAGGTCCCGTCGGGGCCGAGGATCCAGGCGTCCGTGGTCGGTTCGAATGCCAGGTCGAACAGTGCGCCGACCTCGGCCACGAGCTCCGGGGTGGGGAGACGTACGAGGGCCTCGACCCGCCGGTCGAGGTTGCGGTGCATCATGTCGGCCGAGCCGATCCAGGCGTTCGGTCCCTCCCCGTCGTCGGCGGCGCCGTTCTCGAACCAGAAGATCCGGGAGTGCTCGAGGAACCGGCCCAGGATCGAGCGCACCTCGATCGTCTCGCTGAGCCCCTCCACGCCCGGACGGAGGGCGCAGATGCCGCGGACGAGCAGCTGGACGGGCACGCCGGCCTGGGAGGCCAGGTAGAGCGCGTCGATGATCGCCTCGTCGACCACCGAGTTGGCCTTGAGCCGGATCCTGGCCGGCCGCCCCGCCAGATGGTGGGCGATCTCGGCGTGGATCTGCTCGATCAGGCCGCTGCGTACGTTGCCGGGGGCGACCAGGAGCTGTTCGTACGTCGCCTCCCGGCTCCAGCCGGAGAGGTTGTTGAACAGGTGGGCGACATCCTCGCCGATCGCCTCGTTGGTGGTGATCAGCCCCATGTCCTCGTAGAGCCTGGAGGTCTTCGGGTTGTAGTTGCCGGTGCCGATGTGGGTGTAGCGGCGGATGGTGCCGTCGGGCTCCTCGCGCACCACCATGGCCAGCTTGCAGTGGGTCTTCAGGCCGACCAGGCCGTAGACCACGTGGCAGCCGGCCTGCTCGAGCTTGCGCGCCCAGCGGATGTTGGCCACCTCGTCGAAGCGCGCCTTGATCTCGACCAGCACCAGCACCTGCTTGCCGGCCTCGGCCGCATCGATCAGGGCGTCGATGATGGGGGAGTCGCCAGAGGTCCGGTAGAGGGTCTGCTTGATCGCGAGCACCCGCGGGTCCGCCGCCGCCTGCTCGATGAAGCGCTGCACGCTGGTCGCGAACGAGTCGTAGGGATGCTGGAGGAGTACGTCGTCCCGCCGGGCCGCCTTGAAGACGTCGACCGGCGCGGCGCTCTCCACCGGCGCCAGGGCCGGGTGGGTGCTCGGCACGAAGGCGGGGTACTTCAGCTGCTCACGGTCGATGTCGGCGATGCCGTGCAGCCCGCGCAGGTCGAGCGGTCCGGGCAGCCGGAAGACCTCCTTGTCGGAGATGCCGAGCTCGGAGACCAGCAGGTCGAGGGTCGAGTCGGTCATCGACTCCTGCACCTCGAGGCGTACGGGAGGGCCGAAGCGGCGCCGGAGCAGCTCCTTCTCCAGCGCGGTGAGGAGGTTCTCGGTGTCGTCCTCCTCGACCTCGAGGTCCTCGTTGCGGGTGACCCGGAAGGTGTGCACCTCGATGATCTCCATGCCCGGGAAGAGCTTCTGCAGCCGCTCCCGCATGACCTCCTCCAGCGGCACGAAGCGGTCGTTGCCCAGCGGCACGAAGCGGCTGAAGATCGGCGGGACCTTCACCCGGGCGAAGTGCTTCTTCTTGGTCTTCGGGTCGCGCAGGCGCACCGCGAGGTTGAGCGAGAGGCCGGAGATGTAGGGGAACGGGTGTGCCGGGTCCACCGCGAGCGGCGTCAGCACCGGGTAGACCCGCTCCTTGAACAGCTTCTTGCAGGCCTTGACCTCCTCGGGGGTGAGGTCCTCCCAGTGCAGCAGCTGGATGCCCTCCTCGAGCAGCGCCGGCTTGATCTTGTCGCGGAACACCGCGGCATGCCGCTCGGAGAGCTCCCGGGTCGTGCGCCAGATCACCTCGAGGACCTCGCGCGGCATCAGCCCGGAGGCGGCTCGCACCGCCACCCCCGCCGCGATCCGCCGCTTGAGCCCGGCCACCCGGACCATGAAGAACTCGTCCAGGTTGGAGGTGAAGATCGCCAGGAAACGTACGCGTTCCAGCAGCGGCAGCGTGTCGTCCTCCGCCAGCTCCAGCACACGCTCGTTGAACCGCAGCCAGGACAGCTCCCGGTCGAGGAACCTGTCCTCGTACTTCTCGACCTCGGCCAGCGCCTCGTGGTCCGGGATGTACTCGGGCTCGACGTCGAACGGCTGGTCGGGGACCGCGGTCAGGCTCACGGTGTCCTCGGCCGACCGGGTGGGGGCCTGCGGGTCGAGACTCATGGGGCTAGTGTGACTCACGTACGTGTCCTAGCGGGAGACGCGATCCGAACTCTGACCCTTGGACCGGTCATCTGACGAACTACCTGTTACACGATGTCCCTGGTACCCGGTAGTTTGGGCGCATGTCGATTCTCGCGCGTGCGTCGTCCCTGATCGATCCGCTGCTGGTGCCCGTCAAGAGGCCAGCGTTCGCGGCGGCGATGAACCTGCCGGCTGCGGTGCAGCGGCGGATCGTCGGCAAGCCGGTGACGTACGACGGGCAGACGCTCGCCGTGGACACGCAGATCATGCTCGCGCTGATGAAGGTGTCGGGGGAGCCGGACCCGTCGACGCTGCCGATCCCGAAGGGGCGGGTGGCGCTGCTGCGGCAGTCACAGCTCGGCGGGGGTCGCCAGGAGATCGGGTCGGTGCGTGAGCTCTGGGTCGCGGGTCTCAAGGCGCGGCTCTACAACCCCGAGGGCGTCTCGGGCAACGCGCCGCTGCTGGTCTTCCTGCACGGCGGCGGCTTCATCTTCGGCGATCTCGACTCCCACGACGCGCCCTGCCGGCTGCTGGCCAGCGAGTCGGGGGTCAAGGTGCTCTCGATCGACTACCGGCTGGCGCCGGAGTCACCGTTCCCGGCGGCGTACGACGACTCGGTCGCGGCCTTCCGGTGGGCGGTCGAGCACGCGGCCGAGCTCGGTGCGGACCCGGCCCGGATCGGGGTGGGTGGTGACTCGGCCGGCGGAAACCTGGCGGCCGGGGTCGCGCTCGCGGTCGGCGAGGCCTGCGCGTTCCAGCTCCTCATCTACCCGGTGACGCAGTCGGAGGCGGCCACCCGCAGCCGCGAGGAGCTCAGCGAGGGCTTCTACCTGACCGCCGACTTCATCGCGGCGGCGACCGACAACTATCTGCCCGAGGGGACAGACCGCCGCGACCCGCGCCACGCCCCGCTGCACGCGGAGATCCCGACGAGCGGGGTCGCCCCGGCGTACGTCGCGACCGCGGGTTTCGACCCGCTGCGCGACGAGGGCGAGGCCTACGCCGCCAAGCTCGAGGAGGCCGGGGTCAAGGTCGCGCACCGGCGCTTCGACGACCAGATCCACGGGTTCCTGAACGTGGTCGGCGCCGGGCGTACGTCACGTGCTGCTGTGCTCGAGATCGCTCAGGTCCTGCGCGACAACCTCTGACTTCTCAGGTGTTTCCTGCGCTTCTCGGGTGTTGCAACGCCTGAGAAGCGCAGGGATACCCGGTCAACCGGGTATCCCTGCAAGCCGCTCAGCCGGCCATGTCCGGGCGCCAGCGGAGTACCTCCCGCTGGAACGCCTCGGGGTCGACCATCGACTTGTCGACCTGGACCGCACCGGCCTCGTCGGTGTTGAACTCGACGACCCACTCGTCGGTGGCCGGCTCACCCTTGATGGTGATGTCGGTGTGGGTGTCGTAGAGGTCGTAGGTGTGGGTCTGCTCGTTCTTGCGTACGTCGAGCACACCCTCCTCGGTGACCGTGACGGTGCTCTCGGTCATGAGCGAGCCGTCCTCGGGGTGGAAGGTGCGGACGGTCAGCTGCTTGGCGCCGACCGAGTCGCCCTCCGGCTCGCCGGAACCTGTGTCCTCGGTGGCCTTGACCGGCTCCGGCGCGGAGGAGTTGGCGCCGGGGATCTTGGCGCCGGGGAACTTGCCGGACTCGGCGAGCTTGACCGCGGCCAGCCAGCCGCTCGAGCGCTGGGGGAGCGAGTCGCTCGGAGTGTCGGGCAGGTCCTTCGGCTCCGGCAGCGACTCCTTGGGTCCCTGCTTCTTGGTGCTCTGCTTCTTGCCGGTCGTCCGCTCGGGCAGCGTCACGGGAGCGGTCGGGGGACCGGCCGCCGGTGCTGCTGATGAGTCGACCGGTGCGGGAGCGGTGGCCTTGGCGGTCTCGACGGGCGCGAGGGGCTCGACGACGAGCGGCTCGTCCGGGGCATCCGGGATCGGCAGGCTCGCCTCGGGCGGGACCGGGGTCGCCGCGAGGGTGAGCTCGAGGGCCTGCATGGCGCGCTTGTTGGTGCTGCCACCCTTGACCGCGAGCATGACGGCCTCACGCAGGTCGGCGAGCTGCTTGGCGAGCTGGGCGCTGCGGCGCTCGGCGATCTGCCGGTCGACGATGGCCTGCTCGACGAGCTCGGTGTTGTGCAGGATCGAAGCCTCGACGGCCTGGCGGTCGATCGCCTTCTGGCCGGCGACCTCCTCCGCCTCGGCCCGCAGGCGCACGGCCTCGGTGGCCTGCTCCTGGACGTCGGCGAGACGGTTCATCATCTCGGTCATCCGGCGCTCGGCCTCCTCCCGCTCGCGCGCCTGTGCCGTGACGACCTCGGTCATCGCCTCGTGGGCGGCACGCAGGGCGGACTCCGCCGCGCGACGACCCTCGTTGGCCTCGGTCGCAGCGCGCTCCGCGGCGCGCCGGCCCTCCAGCGCCTGCACCGCGAGATCGGCGTGCTCGGAGGCGCGCTGGTCGGCGGCCATCCGCGCGAGGTTGGCGGCCTCGGCCGCCTGCTCGGCCTGGGAGGCGAGCTCGGTGAGCTGCCGGTAGCGCTCCTCGTTCTCGTTGGCCTCGTGCGCGGCAGCAGCGGCGAACTCGGCGTACTGCTTCGCGCTCTTCTCGGCCTCGAGACGGGCGTCGTTGGCGGCGTCGGCGGCCTTGAAGGCGCGCAGCGCGGCCTCCTCCGCCTCGGTGCGCGCGGCGAGTGCCTCGGCTGCCACGGCGTACTGGTCGGCCGCCGCGGCCTCCGCCGCGGCCCGGGTCATCGCGTGGTCCTCGGCGTTGGCGTCGGCGGCCTTGCGCTCCTCGAAGGCCTCCTTCGCTGCTTCCTCGGCCTCGGCGCGGGCGGTCGCCGCGGCCTCGGCGGCCGCGTAGGCGGCCTCGGCCGCAGCCTCGGCGTCCTTGCGGGCCTGCTCGGCCCGCTCGGCCTGCGTCGCCATCGCGACCGCGGACTCCTCGGCCGTGATCCGCGCGGCAGCCGCCTTCTCGGCCTCGGTCGCACGGTCGTTGGCCGCCTGCTCGGCGGCCTGGCGCGCGGTGAACGCGGCCAGCGCCTCGTCGGCGCGGCCGGCCGCCGCCGCGTCGGCCTCCTCGCGCATCCGCGCGAGCTCCTCGGAACGGGTGTCGGCCGCGGCACGGGCGGTGTAGGCGGCCTCGGCGGCTGCCTCCGCCTCGCTGCGTGCCTCGTAGGCGGCACGGGCCTCGTCGGCGGCCTTGCGGGCAGCCTTCTCGGCGGCCGCCAGCGCGTCACGGAGCTCGTCCATCTCCTCGAGGCGGTCCTCGGCGGCTGCCTCCGCGACGCTGCGAGCGGCGTACGCGGCCTGGGCCAGCTCGGCGTGCTCGGCCGCCTTCGTGTGCGCCTCCGCGGCGGAGGCGGCCGCTGCTGCGGCTTCCTCGGCCTTGGTGCGGGCGGCTTCCTCGGCCTCGGTGCGCGCGCGGGTCTGCTCCTCGGCGGTGCGAGCCGCCTCGAGAAGGCGGCGCTCGGCCTCCTCCAGCTCCTTGCCCCTCGCGACCGCGGCCTCCTCGGCCTCGGCGCGCTCCTTGGCACGGGTGTCGGCGAGCTTCTCGGCCTCGACCCTGGCGCGGGCGTACTCCTCGGCTGCCTTCTCCGCGACCTCGCGCGCCTGGTGGGCGTCGGCGGCCAGCTGGGCGTGGAGCTTGGCGGTCTCGTCCGCCTTGGCGCGGGCGGTTGCGTGCTGGGCGGCGGACTCTTCGGCCACCAGCCGCTCGGCCGCCTGCTCGGCGGCCGCCTGCTCGGCTGCGATGCGAAGCGACTCGGCTGCGGCGGCCGCGCGGGCCAGCTCCGCAGCACGCGCCGTCAGGTCCTCGTCTTCACCCGGCTGGGCGGCCGAATCCCGGCTCCACCACTTGCCACTGGGGGTCTGCGTGCTCACGAGGGTGAATGCTAACGGCCAAGTAGACGGCGTGTGGAGTCTCCGAAAGGATTAACACGCCTGCTACCTGGAACTACATACGTGTAGTTCGTCTTGGCGACGTCGTCAGTAGACGAGCGCCTGTACGCCGTCGCGCAGGATCTCCTCGGCGAACACGACCGCGCCCTTGATGGTGACGCCGTCGATCAGGTCCTCCTCGGAGAGATCGCGACGGGACGCGCACTGGCTGCACACGGTGACCTGGCCGGCCTCGATGACCAGCCCGATCAGCTCCTGCAGCGGCGCCGCGTTCTCCAGCTCGAACTCCTCCGCGCGCCCGGGCACCGCGAACCACGTCGCCTCGCCGGTGAGCCACAGCGACACCTTCGCGCCCGCCGTCGCGGCCGCAGAGGCGACCGTGAAGGCCTGGTTCGTACGCTCGGGCGCCTCGGCGCCCACGGTCACCTTCACCACGAGTTCTTGCATGCCGAGCACACTAGCGCTTGCGTTTCGGGTCGTAGCCGACGTACGGCCTAAACTCGGTGTGTGGCTTTCGAACTTCCGGAGAACCTTCACCCCGACGCCGGTCCCTGCGCGTGGATGCTCGGCACCTGGCAGGGCAACGGGCACGGTGACTATCCGACGATCGACAAGTTCGAGTTCGGGCAGGAGCTGATCTTCACCCACGACGGGCGACCGTTCTTCCACTACTTCGCGCGCTCGTGGATCATCGACCCCGAGACGGGGGAGAAGGTGCGCGACGCGGCCCTGGAGACCGGCTTCCTCCGCTTCCGCCCCGAGGGCGAGGTCGAGTGGGTGATGACGCACAGCAGCGGCATCGTCGAGATCTGGTACGGCAAGGCCGAGGGCGGCAAGCTCGACGTGGTCACCGACGCGGTCGCTCGCACGGAGACGGCGAAGGAATACACCGCCGGCAAACGCCTCTACGGCAACGTCGAGGGCGACCTGCTCTATGCGTACGACATGGCCGCGATGGGTCAGGCGCTGCAGCCGCACCTGTGGGCGCGGCTCAAGCGGGTCCCCAAGTAGGCGCGATGACCGAGGCGGCTGAGGACTGGCGCGAGGCCCTTCGGGCGAAGGGCTATCGCCTCACGCCCCAGCGCGAGCTGGTCCTCGGCGCCGTCGAGCGGCTGCGGCACGCCACCCCCGAGGAGGTGCTCGCCGTCGTGCGCGAGTCGTCCTCCGCGATCAACCTCTCCACCGTCTACCGCAACCTCGAGGTGCTCGAGGAGCTCGGCCTGGTACGCCACGCCCACCTGGGCGAGCGCGCCTCGACCTACCACTCCGTCTCCGGTCGCCCGCATTTTCATGCCGTGTGCAGGAAGTGTCAGAAGGTCACCAGTGTTGACCCCTCTGTGGCCGACGGAATCTGCGAGCGGCTGCGTGAGGAGTACGCCTTCGAGGCAGACGTCGCTCATCTGACTGTCTTCGGAGCGTGCGTCGACTGTTCTTCTGAGCCCACGTAGGAGCACCGCATGATGACTGCCAGCCCGCTTCTGTCCCTGCCCGGCGCCGTCGCCGGCGACGGGGCCGACGCACCCGTCGCCGCGCACTACGGGTCGTTCAACCTCGAGCAGCGGACGTTGGCCTCGGGCGAGGGCTTCGTCGATCTCTCCCACCGCGACGTGGTGCGGATCGCGGGACCTGATCGACTGACCTGGCTGCACTCGCTCACCTCGCAGGCGTTCGAGGGCCTGGCCCCGGGCGTCTGGACCTCGGCCCTGATCCTTTCACCGCAGGGACATGTCGAGCACTTCTTCTCCGGCGTCGACGACGGCTCCTCGTTCCTGGCGTGGACCGAGCCGGGCGCCGGTGAGGCGCTGGTCGGCTACCTGGAGCGGATGAAGTTCTGGTCCGACGTCACCATCACACTCGAGACGTCGCAGGCGTCCGTGTGGCGCCCGGCGCAGGGCTACTCCTTCGTCCCGCGCGAGTCCTTGGAGAAGTACGCCGCTGCCGCGGGCCCCGCCTGCGGGTTCTGGGCGTTCGAGGCTCTCCGGATCGAGCGTGGTGAGCCGCGGTTCGGCGTGGACACCGACGCTCGGACGATCCCCAACGAGGTCGGCTGGGTGCCGGGCTCCGCGGACGTGGCCGGTGCGGAGTATGCGGTCCACCTCGACAAGGGCTGCTACCGCGGCCAGGAGACGGTCGCTCGCGTGCACACGCTGGGCCGTCCGCCGCGGCGCCTCGTCCTGCTCCACCTGGACGGCTCCGAGAACCGGCTGCCTGTTGCTGGCTCTGACCTCGTCTTCGGGGAGAAGACGGTCGGCTTCGTCGGGTCCTCTGCCCGCCACCACGAGCTCGGCCCGATCGCGTTGGGGCTGGTCAAGCGCAACGTACCCGTGGATGCGCAGCTCGTCGTGGACGGGATGCCGGTCGCGCAGGAGGTCCTCGTCGACCCCGAGATCGGTCTCCACATCCGCCCGCTCCGCTGAGCCCAGGCGGTCAGAGGCGTCCGTTCGAGCGGACGGGTACGTCGTCGGCCGGCCAATCGCGTGAGGCCTTGTAGGCCGACTGCGAGGCCGTGCGTTCGGGGTTCGCCGGCGGTTGGGTCATGGTCGATGGCGCGCCCCACAGCATCCAGCGCCGTCGAGGCGGGAGGGGCAGCCAGGTGTCCTCGAACGAGTCGAACCACGGCCCGGGCGGTTCGAGGCGGAAGTCGTGGTCGTCGTATCCGGTGATCTCGGCACCGACGGCCACCCAGTCGGCGATGACCCCGATCAGTGGGTGTCGCATGCCGGTTCTTGGATTCAATGGATTCAAGCTGCTGTGCCATGCGAGGTAGATCGAGGTCGGCAGCGGAAGCCGCCACGGCCCGGCGACGGCACGAGCACGGTCGCCCCAAGCGGCGTCGGTGTCGAACGATTGCTTCCTGTCGACTCGGACGATGAACGGGCGCCAGCGGTCGAGCTCGGAGCTGGGACATTCGGGCCGGTCGAGCAGATGGTCGAGCCGCTCTTCGTCGTAGAGAAGCGCACTCCCTTGCCGCGTCGCGGGACCCGCCAGCCCGGCCGTCAGCACCCGCCCCGCGTCTCGCAGGCCGATGTTGTGAGCGACCGAGATCGTCTCGGCGGCGGCTCGGGCGGTCAGCTTCATAGGGGTGACGGTATGCGTGAGCACCGACAGTTCTGTGTGCTTGTCGCGCCTACATCAGTGGGCGGCACCTTGTGAACAGTTCACAAGGTGCCGCCCACTGATGTAGGCGCCGCCGGACGCGTCGATCAGTGAGGCCGACCGGCGGCAACCGTGTCGAGGGCGAGGGTGGCGAGGACGTCGCCGGGGATGCCGGGGTAGCCGTGGCTGAGCTTGCGCCACTCGGCCGGGATGGCGGACGCGCCCCAGCGGGCGCCGAGGAGGCCGCCGGCGATGGCGGCAACCGTGTCGGTGTCGTTGCCGATCCGGATCGCGGTGTTCAGCGCCTCGACGTAGTGCTCGGGCCCCGTGACCGGGGTCTGGGCGATCGAGGACCACGCGGCCTGCAACGCGGTGACGACCCAGCCGTTGGGGTTGAAGGTCGCCGGCAGCGCGGCCTCGGCCTCGTCGAGCTTCTCGGTCCAGAAGCCAGCCTCGGCGTGGGAGAGGTGGGCGAGGCCGGAGCGTATGTCGAGCTCGCCGTGCATCACCGCGTGCTCGATCGCCAGGGACCACAGGGCACAGCCCGACTGCGCATGCTCATCCCAGTGGGTCAGCCGGCTCACTCGCAGGGCGGCGTCAGCGACAGCTTCTCGGTCGCCGAGATACCGGAGGGCCACGGGTGACGTACGCATCAGCGAGCCGTTGCCGCCGGTGTGGCGCGTCACCTTGTCCAGCTCCGACGACGCGTAGAAGAGGTCTTGTGCCGTCGGGTCAGGGCCGGCGGTGTTGAGCACCCGAGCGGTCTGGTTGCCGATGTCCTTGGGATCCGACTCCGCCCACGTCCGAAAGTTGCGGGCGACCGCGGTCAGCCCTTCCTCGCTCCGCAGATCCAGCCCGCCCGCAGCGACCTCGAGGATGCACCACGCCATGGTCGTGTCGTCGGTCCACTCGCCGGGCGCGAACGGGCCGAGACCGCCGCCGAGCATCTGCGCCTTCTCATCGGCCCCCAGCCGGGGCCGGTCGAACTCGTAGTGAGCCCCGAGCGCATCCGCGACCGCAGTTCCGACGATGGCCCCGACGGCCCGGTCACTCTGAGACTCGTTCAGCTCCACGCGACCAGAGACTAGCTGCGCGTGTACTGGACGTGCGTGTCCGCCGCGGCGCGCGTGAAGCCGAGGCCTTCGTAGAGACGTACGGCCGGGGTGTTGTCGCCCTCGACATAGAGATGGATCCGCTCGACACCGACGGCGGCCAGATGGTGCAGCCCCAGGAGGGTGACCAGCCTGCCCAGCCCGCGGCCCTGGGCGGAGGGATCGACGCCGACGACGTAGACCTCGCCCTCGGTCTCGCTGTGGCGCTTGGTCCAGTGGAACGCGAGAAGCTTCTCGCCCTCCCACGCGGTGATCAGCCCCGACGCGTGGAACCAGGGCTCCGACATCCGCTCCCGCAGCCCGGCCTCGTCCAGCGAGCCCTGCTCGGGGTGGTGCGCGAAGGCGGCAGCGTTGACCCGGAGCAGCTCGGCCTCGTCGCCGGGCTCGAAGCCGCGTACGAGGATCCCTTCCGGGGTCTCCGGAGCCGGTGGCAGACCGGCGACCGGGCGTCGCATCACCCACAGCTCACGGGTGCGCTCCCAACCCTGTCTCGTGGCCAGCGCGGCTGCGGCCGGGTTGTCACCGTGCGACCACGCCGTCGTCCCGGCAGGAAGCGAGGGCGCGCGCAGCAGCAGCTGGCGCCCCAGACCGACACCGCGGTGCTGGGTCAGCACCACCAGCGACAGCTCGGTGCCGATCAACAGCCCGAAGCCGCGTACGTCCCCCCAGATCGTGGCGTCCTCCGGACGGTTGCGCAGCGTGAGCAGGGTCGCCTCGTCGAGCGGTGCCACCCCGTCGTACGCCTCGGTCGCCTTCGCGATGTCCAGGACCTGCTCGACGCTGAGTGCCATAGGAGCAGCCTAGGCGTCGGCCCCCAGGCGAGGAGACGGGGTCAGCCGGGCGCCGTCGGCGGCGGCCTCGTTGTTCTTCGAGGGCAGCACGAAGCGGTAGCCGACGTTGCGGACGGTGCCGATGAGGGTCTCGTTCTCGGGGCCGAGCTTGGCGCGCAGGCGACGTACGTGGACGTCGACGGTGCGGGTGCCGCCGAAGTAGTCGTAGCCCCACACCTCCTGCAGCAGCTGCTGACGGGAGAAGACGCGGCCCGGGTGCTGGGCGAGGAACTTCAGGAGCTCGAACTCCTTGAAGGTCAGGTCGAGCGGGCGGCCGCCGATCTTGGCGGTGTAGGTGGCGTCGTCGACGACGACCTCGCCGGAGCGGATGACGTGGGCCTCGGGGTCGGAGGCGTCGCGAGCCGCCGAGATGCGGCCGATCGCGAGCTTGATCCGGGCCTCGAGCTCGGCCGGGCCACAGGTGTGCAGGACGACGTCGTCCATGCCCCAGTCGTGGGACACGACGGCGAGGCCACCCTCGGTGGCGATCAGCAGAACGGGGACGTCGGTGCCGGTCGTACGGATCAGACGACACAGGTCACGGGCCTGGGCGAGGTCCTGTCGGCCATCCACCAGCAGCAGGTCGGAGTCGGGCGCCTCGAGGAGCGCGCTACCTTCAGCAGGAAGGATCTTCACCTGATGGCCGAGGAGCGAGAGCCCCGGAAGGACGTCTGCCGAGGGCTGGAGAGAACTGGTCAACAACAGAAGCGAGCTCATGGGGGTGCCTCTCGGTCAGAGAAAGAGGAGCACCGAAACGCAACATTGAGCCTCGGTGAGGTGATCGTTGGACCATATTAACGAAACCTCACGGTGACATAGGAAGGTTGTCCACGAGAAAGTGACGAATGTTATAGAGGTCCGCTACTGGGCGGCGGCCAAGTCGGCGGCCGGGACTCCGTCGGACCAGCTCGAGGTCGACGGCTCCTTGACGCTGGCCGAGGTCGTACGCCGCGCCGCCGAGCTGCACCCCGGCACCCGCCTCCCCGAGGTCCTGAAGGTCTGCTCGGCACTCATCGGTGACCGTCCGGCCGGTACGGGCGACCCCGGTGGGATCGAGGTCCCACCGGGGTCGACGGTCGAGTTCCTCCCTCCGTTCGCTGGTGGCTAGATCAGTGATGGCCGGGGAGCCCGCGCCCGGCGACTCACCTGCGTAAGGGCCTGCCGGGGCGGGCAGGTCCTCAGCTCTCGATCGCGGCGGGCTCCGGCTGGCCGCTCGTGGCGATCTGGATCTTGCGCGGCTTGGCCTTCTCGGCGACCGGCACGACCAGACGCAGCACGCCGGCGTCGTACGCGGCCTCGATGTGGTCGAGGTCGAGGTTGTCGCCGAGCACGAGCTGACGGCTGAAGGTGCCGCGCACGCGCTCGTTGGCCAGCATCTGCCAGTCGCCGTTCTTGGCGACCCGCTCGGCCTTGACGGTCAGTACGTTGCGCTCGACGTCGAGGTCGATCGTCTCCGGGCTGACACCGGGAAGGTCGAACTCGATGACGAACCGGTCGCCCTCGCGCCAGGCGTCCATCGGCATCACGGCCGGACGGTTGGTGGTGCCCCCGCCCAGGAGCTGCTGGGTGATGCGATCGAACTCGCGGAACGGATCGGTGCTTCGGATCAGCATGATTCCCTCCTCACGGGATCTATATCAGCGGATACACCTTTTATATATTCCAGAGCCTAGGGAATTTCAAGCCCACATGTCAGAATCGATCCTGTGAAGGAGCGAACCAGGGCCGTCTACGCCATCTCCGTGGCCGCCGAGATGGCCGAGATGCAGATCCAGAACCTCCGCGTCTACGAGCGCCGCGGGCTGGTCGACCCTGCGCGCACCGCGGGCGGCACCCGGCTCTACTCCGTCGCCGACATCGAGCGGCTCATCCGTATCCGGGACCTGCTCGCCGACGGTCTCAACCTCGCCGGCATCGCTCGTGTGCTGGACCTCGAGGAGGACGTACGCCGCCTGAAAGCGGTCAACGAGAGGCTTCGGCGCGCCTCGGGGGAATGAGCGGCGCGGGTTACCGGTTCAATAGACACATGAGCACCGGATCCTGGATCGCCGTCATCGCGATAGCCGTCGCCCTGGGCTTCGGCCTGTTCCGGCTGCTCACCGACGGCCGCTTCCGAGGCACGAAGGAGCTCCACGTGGCCCACGAGGATCACGCGCCCGAGCCGCACGCGTGGAATGCGGTGACCGACGCGCTGGGCGAGACCGAGCTCGGTGACCGCGCGACGCTGGTGCAGTTCTCCAGCGCCTTCTGCGCGCCCTGCCGGGCGACCCGGAGGATCCTCGGCGAGGTCGCCGAGATCGTTCCGGGTGTCGTCCACCTCGAGATCGACGCCGAGCACCACCTCGACCTGGTCCGCCGGCTCGACGTCCTGCGGACTCCCACCACGCTGGTGCTGGACGGCGCCGGCAACGAGGTCGCCCGGGCTTCCGGCGCCCCGCGCAAGGAGCAGGTGCTGAGCGCGATCCCGGCCTACGATCTCGAATCCTGACACGCCGGTCCGTATTCCGAGACATTCGTTTCGTGCCCGTCGAGCATCGCGCTACTGTCTTCGCATGTTCTCGACCATGCTGACCAAGCGCCGCGCAGTGGATCACTGCCGCGTGCGCTCGGCGCTGTGTCGTTCCTGCCGCTGATTCCCTGAGATTTGTCGACCCAGTCGACACCGGGGATCGCTTT
Organism: Nocardioides luteus; assembly: GCF_000960475.2. Lineage (GTDB taxonomy): Bacteria > Actinomycetota > Actinomycetes > Propionibacteriales > Nocardioidaceae > Nocardioides > Nocardioides luteus_A. Next base: position 125,096 of record NZ_JZDQ02000006.1, read on the forward strand.
CGCCTGTCAGGCTCGTCCTGACGACCTCCCCTCCACTCTCGCAGGAGCACACCTATGTCTGAGACCTCGAGCAAGACGGCGACGCAGGCCGGAATCGACCCTCGTGGCCCGCAGTTCACCGCGGCGCTGACCGTTGTCGTGATCATCCTGGCCCTGCTGCTGCCGCAGCCATGGGCTCTGGTGGTCACGGTCATCCAGACCGTGCTCTTCGCGATCGGGGCCGGTCTCGGCGTTCAGCGGACCCCCCACGCCTGGCTCTTCAAGAAGTTCGTACGTCCCCGCCTCGGCGCGCCGGACGAGCTCGAGGACCCGGCACCGCCCCGGTTCGCCCAGGGGGTCGGCCTCGCCTTCCTGCTGGTCGCGCTCGTGGGCTACCTCGTCGGCGCCACGCTCGTGGCGCAGATCGCCCTCGGCCTCGCGCTGGTCGCGGCCGTGCTCAATGCCGTCTTCCGGTTCTGCCTCGGCTGCGAGCTCTACCTGCTGATCAGGCGACTGGGTCCTTCCCCGTCGGCCTGAGCCCTGAACGCAAGAAACACAACGAAAGGTACCTAGATGACCCGCGAGAACTCCCTCGTCTCCGCCCAGTGGGTGGAGGAGCACCTCGATGACCCGAAGGTGGTGCTGATCGAGGTCGACGAAGACACCACGGCCTACGACAAGGGCCACATCAAGGGTGCCATCAAGCTGGACTGGACCACCGACCTGCAGGACCAGGTCCGCCGCGACTTCGTCAACAAGGACCAGTTCTCCGCTCTGCTCTCCGAGCGCGGCGTCGCCAACGACGACACCGTGGTGCTCTACGGCGGCAACAACAACTGGTTCGCCGCGTACGCCTTCTGGTACTTCAAGCTCTACGGCCACCAGGACGTCAAGCTGCTCGACGGCGGTCGCAAGAAGTGGGAGCTCGACTCCCGCGAGCTGACCGACGAGGCCGTCACCCGCGAGGCGACCACCTACACCGCGCAGGAGCAGGACCACTCGATCCGCGCCTTCCGTGACGAGGTCGTCGAGGCCATCGGCACCCAGAACCTGGTCGACGTGCGTTCGCCCGACGAGTTCGCCGGCCGCCTCCTCGCCCCGGCCCACCTCCCGCAGGAGCAGGCCCAGCGTGCCGGTCACATCCCGACCGCGGCCAACGTCCCGTGGTCCAAGGCGGCCAACGACGACGGCACCTTCCGCTCCGACGAGGAGCTCAAGGAGATCTACACCGAGGCCGGCGTCGACTGGAGCAAGGACACCATCGCCTACTGCCGCATCGGCGAGCGCTCCTCGCACACCTGGTTCGTGCTCAAGGAGCTCCTCGGCCAGGAGAACGTGAAGAACTACGACGGCTCGTGGACCGAGTACGGCTCCCTCGTCGGCGTTCCGGTCGTCACCGGCGACGAGCCCGGGGAGGCCTGAGCATGTGCGGAGCAACTGAGGGCGGGCTCTCGCTCGCCGGCGTCGACGTCGCCAAGGAAGCAGTCATCCAGGGTCAGGTGACCCGTGGCGGCGAGCCGGTCCACGGCGCGTACGTCCGGCTGCTCGACCGCACCGGCGAGTTCACCGCCGAGGTGCCCACCTCGGCCACCGGCCACTTCCGGTTCTTCGCCGGCGACGGCGAGTGGACCCTGCGCACGCTCGCGCCGAAGGCCGAGCCCGTGGACAAGAAGGTCCACGCCGCGGTCGGCAACGTCGCCGAGGTGACCATCCCGATCGGCTGACGATCCCTTTGACGTGGGAGCCCCGGTGTCACTGGTTGACACCGGGGCTCCCACGTTGTTTTGCCATCGTCTGGCGGAGATATTGCGGTCGATTGCCTGATTGGCGCTAGATTGTCCGGGTGACTGGACTGCTTGTGACCGTGGCGCCGACCGGGGCGGAGACCGCGAAGGAAGACTGCCCGCAGCTGCCGACGACGCTGGAGGAGCTGGTGGCGACGGCCGTCGAGTGCGAGGAGGCGGGGGCGCGGATGATCCACGTCCACATCCGCGACGACGACCACGCGCCGACGCTCGACCTGGGGCGACTCACCGAGACGGTCGACGCGCTCCACGAGAAGACCGAGCTGATCGTGCAGCTCTCCACCGGCGGCTCGGTCCACGACCCGCTGGACAAGCGGCTGAAGGTGCTCGACGCGGGACCGGACTCGTGCTCGCTGACCATGGGCACCACCAACTTCGGCGACGACGTCTTCTCCAACCCGTGGCCGTTCATCACCGAGCTCTACCAGTTGACCCAGGAGCGCGGTGTGGTGCCGGAGTTCGAGCTCTTCGACCTCGGCCACGTCGCAGCGCTGCAGCGGCTGCTGGGGAAGTACGGGCTGCCCGCCGGCGGCAAGGTCCACGTCGACTTCGTGATGGGTGTGCCGGGTGGCATGCCGGGCACCTCGGCGGCCCTGGTCGCAGCTGTCGCGGCGTTACCGGCCGAGGTCACCTCCTGGTCGGCGACCGGTATCGGCCGCTCGACCCTCCCGGTGATGCTCACCTCGCTGGCCATGGGCGGCCACCTGCGGGTCGGGATGGAGGACGTCCTCACCCTCGCCAAGGGTGTCCCGGTCGACGCCAACCGGCAGCTCGTCGAGCGAGCCGTCGAAGCCGCCGCGGTCGCGCAGCGCGAGCCGATGAGCACCGACGAGGCCTGGGCCCTTCTCGGTCTGAAGCGGTAAACCGTCCCGCCGACTCGGCGCGTCTGTCTCGTTTCGGGTTGCCGACTCGGCGGGTCTGTCTCGTTTCGGGTTGCCGAGTCGGCGGGTCTGTCTCGTTTCGAGTTGCCGACTCGGCGCGTCTGTCCCGGTCTTCGCCGCGAACGCGTTCCAGGCCGGGACATTCGGGCCGACTCGGCAGGATCTAGCGGGACATTCGCGCCGACTCGGTGGGCAGTTGTGGGACAGATGCGCCGAGTCGGCGCGTCATGACGAGCCGACTCGGCCGGGATCTTGGTCAGGTTGCGCCGACTCGGCGGTGAGGTAGCGGTCGATCGTCGGGGCGACCCATGCGACGATCTCGTCGATGTCCATGTCGACGATGGGTGGGAGCACGAGTACGTAGCGGCCCAGTGCGATGCCCAGGAGCTGGGAGGCGGCGAGGGCGGCGCGACGTGGCGCCTGGGACGGGTCGGGGGACACGGGAGCCACGGCGCGGGCGACCTGGGCGGCGAAGATGCTCCGCATCTGCTCCGCCGCGGCGGGGTCCGAGGCGGCACGGCGCAGGAGTGCCATCAGGGTGCCGTCGGAGTCCCACATGCGTACGAAATGGGTGACCAGTGTGCGGCCGACCTCGTCGCGGGGGATCTCGGTGAGGTCGGGCAGCGCCAGGTCGATCGCCGCGGCGGCGGTGAACAGCTCCTCCTTGCTGCCGAAGTAGCGCATCACCATCGACGGGTCGATCTGTGCCTCCGAGGCGATCGCGCGGATGGTGGTGCGGTCGAATCCCTGGCGCGCGAAGTGTTCGCGCGCGACGGCGAGGATGCGTTCGCGGGTCTCGGCGCCGGATCGGCGCGTGTCAGCCATGCCAACAAGTGTAGGCCAACATCTGTTGACGTCAATGGCGACGCCGCGCTAGTTTGGTCAACATCAGTTGGCCAACACTTGTTGACCAAGCGACAGCAAGGAGCGCATCATGTCCACCATCACCACTGATGTCCTCGTCGTCGGCGCCGGCCCCACCGGGCTGGCGGTGGCGGCCACGCTGGCGGCGGCCGGCATCGACGTCACCGTCCTCGACAACCAGGCCTCCGGGGACAACACCTCCCGGGCCGCTGTCGTCCACGCCCGCACCCTGGAGGTGCTCGCCGGTCTCGGCGTCTCCGAGCGCCTCATCAAGGAGGGCATCGAGGCGCCGGCCTTCACCATCCGCGACCGCGACAAGGTCCTGGTGCCGATCCGCTTCGACGACTTGCCCAGCGAGTTCCCCTACGCCCTGATGGTCTCCCAGGCGGTCACCGAGCGGGTTCTCCTCGAGCGCCTCACCGAGCTCGGCGGTCACGTACGCCGCCCGCTCACCCTCGTCGACCTCGTCCAGGACGACACCGGGGTCACCGCGACCACCGAGGAAGGCACCGAGATCCGGGCCCACTACCTCGTCGGCGCCGACGGCATGCACTCCACCGTGCGCGACAAGGCCGGGATCGGCTTCCCGGGCGGGAAGTACGACGAGTCGTTCAGCCTCGCCGACGTACGCATCGAGGGCGACCTGCCGCACGACGAGGTCATCCTCTACTTCTCGCCCGAGGGCACCCTGGTCTCCGCACCCCTGCCCGACGGCTCGTTCCGGCTCGTGGCGCCGGTCCCCGACGCCCCGGAGGAGCCCGACGTCGCCTACGTCCAGGGCCTCCTCGACCGGCGCGGCGGCATCACGAGCCCGGCCGAGGTCACCGAGGTCGTGTGGGGATCCCGGTTCCGGGTCCACCACCGCGTCGCCGACGCCTACCGTGCCGGGAGAGTGCTGATCGCCGGCGACGCCGCCCACGTGCACAGCCCGGCCGGCGGCCAGGGCATGAACACCGGCCTCCAGGACGCGGTCGTCCTCGGCGACGCGCTCGTCGCCGCGATCAGCCACGGCGACGACGCCGCGCTCGACGACTACGCGGCCCGGCGCCGGCCGGTCGCCCAGGAGGTCATCGCGCTGGCCGACCGGCTGACCCGGTTCGGCATCGCGCACGGAGTGCGGCGCAGCGTACGGAACCTGGTGCTGTCCACGCTCGCGCGGCTCCCGCGGTTCCGCCGGATGATGGCCTGGAGGCTGTCCGGGCTGATCTACCGCGACCGCTGAGAGAGCAGCTCAGGCGAGGTCGAGGTAGCCGGCCTCGCGCAGGCCGGCGATGACCTCATCCAGTGCGTCCTCGATCGAGCGGCCGGTGGTGTCGACGCGTACGTCGGCGTCGGCCGGCTCCTCGTAGGGCGAGGAGATCCCGGTGAACTCCGGGATCTCGCCACGACGGGCCTTGGCGTAGAGGCCCTTGCGGTCGCGCCGCTCGCACTCCTCCAGCGGGGTGGCGACGTGGACCAGGAAGAAGGCGCCCCCGGCGTCGGCGACGAACCCGCGGACGTCCTGGCGGGTCGAGTCGAAGGGCGCGATGGGGGAGCAGACCGCGAGCCCGCCATGGCGGGAGATCTCCGCGGCCACCCAGCCGATCCGGCGGATGTTGGTCTCCCGGTCCTCCTTGGAGAAGGTCAGCCCGGCCGACAGGTTGCGGCGCACGACGTCGCCGTCGAGGGAGGTGACCGTGCGGGCGCCCTGCTCGAGGATCCGGTCCATCAGCGCACGGGCGAGGGTGGACTTGCCGGAGCCGGACAGGCCGGTGAAGAAGATGACGAGGCCCTGGTCCTCCGGAGCGGGCTGGTCGGCGTCGATGACCGCCGCGATGGCGTCGGGATAGTCCTCCGAGGAAGCGGGAGCCAGCGCGTGGACCCGATCCTCACCCGCGTACGCCTCCACGACGGCCACGCCGAGCGCATGGTCGGCCTCGGGGTCGTCGTGCGAAGCCAGCGGCACCGCGACGACGGCCGCGTCGGGCAGGGAGTCCGCGGCCAGCAGCGAGGCGCGCAGCAGTGCGACCGGCGAGAGCGCCGGGGTGCCGTGCCCGACCAGGGCGAGCAGCAGCACCGGCCCGAGGTCAGCGATCTCCGCGATCTCGGTGGTGGTGAGCGCGTCGGTGACCGGGACCACCGTCCGCCCGGCGTACGCCTTCCGGGTCTGCTCCGGGGTGAGGTAGAGCCGTCGGAACGGGCCGTAGGCGGGGGAGGCGAGCTCGGTGACCCCGCCGGCGGGCCAGGTGACCCGTGCCAGCGGGAGACCCTCGGGGTCGACGATCTCGACGGCGCCAGCATCCTCGGCAGCCGTCTTCATGGAGTCCGGCAGATCGAGCCTCAGCACAGACTCGGCCGCGTTCAGGGGGCCGGGTAGCGCACGGGCGACGATCAGCTCGATGTCATCGAGCTCACGGGGCGAGGGAGAGTACTGCGGCACAGGCACGCCCGAACTCTAACGCCGCGCTCGGCGGCGGCCAGCACCACGCTCGTGGGTGGACTGGTCCGCTGAATGCCCGCCGAGGTAACTCGGCGAACGGTCACTGCCTTCGTGGAACTCCCCGAGGGCAGTGAGCGCTGACCGAGTTACCTCGGTGAGCATCCGGCCCGCCGTCAGACGCGAAGCGGCGGCCCCCGAGTCGGGAGCCGCCGCTTCGTACGAAACCGATGATCAGTCGTTGATCATGCCAGCGCCGACGGTGACGCCGGTCGCCTCGTCGATGAGGATGAAGGAGCCGGTGGTGCGGTTCTTCGAGTAGGGGTCGCACAGCAGCGGCTTGGTGGTGCGCAGCTGGACGCGGCCGATCTCGTTGAGGCCGAGCTCCTTGGTCTCCAGGTCACGGTGCAGCGAGTTGACGTCCAAGCGGTACTGGATGTCCTTGACCAGCGCCCGCGCAGAGTTGGAGGTGTGCTTGATGGCCAGCTTCTGCCGCGGACGCAGCGGAGCGGTGGTCATCCAGCAGATCATCGCGTCGATGTCCTGGCTCGGCTCGGGGGCGTTCTTGACCCGCGAGATCATGTCGCCGCGGCTCACGTCGACGTCGTCCTCGAGGCGGACCGTCACCGACATCGGCGGGAACGCCTCGGGGATCTCCTGGTCGAACAGGTCGATCCCGGCGATCTTCGACGTCATGCCGGAGGGAAGCACCATGACCTCGTCGCCCGGCTTGAGCACGCCACCGGCGACCTGGCCCGCGTAGCCGCGGTAGTCGTGGTGGTCGTCGGACTTCGGCCGGATGACGTACTGCACCGGCAGCCGCACGTCGACCAGGTCGCGGTCGGAGGCGACGTGGACGTGCTCGAGGTGGTGCATGAGCGTGGGACCGGAGTACCACGACATGTTCTCGGAGCGCTGGACCACGTTGTCGCCCTGGAGCGCCGAGATCGGGATGACCTCGAGGTCGGGGATGTTGAGCTTGGTCGCGAACGCGGTGAACTCGGCCGAGATCTTGCTGTAGACCTCCTGGGAGTAGTCCACGAGGTCCATCTTGTTGATGCACAGGACCAGGTGGGGCACGCGCAGCAGCGAGAGCAGCACCGCGTGGCGGCGCGACTGCTCGGTCAGGCCGTGACGCGCGTCGACGAGGACGAGCCCGAGGTCGGCCGTCGAGGCGCCGGTGACCATGTTGCGCGTGTACTGCACGTGGCCCGGGGTGTCGGCGATGATGAACTTGCGGTTGGGCGTCGCGAAGTAGCGGTAGGCCACGTCGATGGTGATGCCCTGCTCGCGCTCGGAGCGCAGCCCGTCGGTCAGCAGCGACAGGTCGACGTAGCCGTGACCCTTGTCCTGCGAGGTCTTCTCGACCGACTCGAGCTGGTCGGTGAAGATCGACTTCGAGTCGAACAGCAGCCGCCCGATGAGGGTGGACTTGCCGTCGTCGACCGAGCCGGCGGTGGCGAACCGCAGAAGGTCCATGGCCATCAGAAGTAACCTTCCTTCTTGCGGTCCTCCATGGCGGCCTCGGAGAACCGGTCGTCACCGCGGGTCGCGCCACGCTCGGTGACCCGGGCGGCGGCGACCTCCTCGATGATCTCGGGGATGGTGGAGGCGGTCGACTCGACGCAGCCGGTCAGGGTCATGTCGCCGCAGGTGCGGTAGCGGACGGTGCGCTCGGTGACGACCTCGCCCTCCCGGAGCGGGTTGAGCGGGGTCTCGGTGAGCAGCATGCCGTCGCGCTCGAAGACCCGGCGCTGGTGAGCGAAGTAGACCGACGGGATCTCGATGCCCTCGCGGCCGATGTAGTCCCAGATGTCCAGCTCGGTCCAGTTGGAGATCGGGAAGACCCGCATGTGCTCGCCCTCGTGGAGGCGGCCGTTGTAGAGCGACCAGAGCTCGGGGCGCTGGTTCTTCGGGTCCCACTGGCCGAACTCGTCGCGGTGGGAGTAGACGCGCTCCTTGGCGCGGGCCTTCTCCTCGTCGCGGCGACCGCCACCGAAGGCGGCGGTGAAGCCGTTCTCCTCGATCGCGTTCAGCAGCGTGGGGGTCTGGAGCCGGTTGCGCGAGGTCTTGCCGTCGTCGACGACGATGCCGCGCGCGATGGCGTCATCGATGCTCGCGATCACCAGGCGCACCCCGAGCCGCTGCACCCAGCGGTCACGGGTCTCGGCGACCTCGGGGAAGTCGAGGCCGTTGTCGATCTGGAGGACCGGGAAGGGGATCTTGGCCGGGAAGAAAGCCTTCTCCGCAAGTCGCAGCATCACGATGCTGTCCTTGCCGCCCGAGAACATCAGGACAGGCTTCTCGAACTCTGCCGCGGCCTCGCGGAAGATGTGGATCGACTCGGCTTCCAGCTGGTCGAGCTGGCTGAGCCGGTAGTCGGCGTGTGTTGCAGTCATTACGGAACCAGAGGACCTCTCCGTCAGGTTGAGGCGCCCATGCTAGTGGCGCCAAGGTTATGGCGCCGCCTCGGCACGGCGAAACATCCCATCCCCGCGTGGGCTGGAATCCGAGTGTACGCAGCAGCGGGTGTCCATCCGGTGACACCACCCGCACGGTGAGATGCCTCAGCGCCGCGGCGCCACCGCGACCCGGTCCCCGGCGAGCAGGAAGGCGATCTTGTCGATGTCGTCGGCCGGCTCCGGAGTCAGTCCGTGGCGGAGGAACAGCTCCCGTACGTCACCGGGATCCGGGTCCTCGCCCGGCCGGAGTCCGAGCGCCTGCCGGATGGTCTCGGCATGGATGCGCCGTCCGCCGAGCCGGTCCCAGCGCTCCGCGACGAGGGCTGGCTGCGCGCCGAAGCTGACCAGCTCGGTGCGGGTGGCGGGGACCCCGGCCGAGCGGGCCCGGGCCAGCTCCTCGACCAGCACCGTGGCCTCCTCGGCCGTCGTCGGCCGCAGGATGTGCGTCGAAGGATGCTCGTACGTCGGCCAGAACCACTTCCCGGAGGCCCGCCGCAGCGCGAACTTCCCCCGGTGACCACCCAGCGAGAACCGGGGCCGGGCCCGCTGGTCGAGCCACGAGGTGGGCTGGTTGCGCAGCGCCGCGAGCCGGGTCGCGATCTCCGGCAGCGGCACCTCGACGGGATGCGGCGCGCGGCGCCAGGGCAGGTCGGGGTCGGCGGAGAGCGAGACGGCGCCGGCGAGGTCGTCGCCGTAGGAGGCGAGCAGCGTCATCGGCTCGGTGTCCGGCAGGCCCCGCTCGCGCGCCCATCTGCGGCGTACGTCCTCGCGGGCCGGGAGCAGGTTGTCCAGCCAGGCGCGGGCGGCTCCCGGGGACAGCGCCGGGCCGCTGCGGGGGAGGGAGAGTGAGATGGGCGTGGGGCCGGCAGTCTCGGCGTAGCTGAAGTCGACCTGGTGGCCGACCTGGCGGAACGTGCCCATCCGGCGGCGGCCGGCGAAGGCGTACAGCTCTCGCATCAGAGGCAGTGCGCCAGGACGGCGTCGAGGTCGACGTCCTCCAGCGGGGGCGCGATCGGGGAGAGCTGGGTCGGCGCGAGGTAGACGTCGAGGACGTCCAGCAGGGCGAGGGCCTTGCCGAGCTCGGCGCGCGGGTGGCCGGACTCGACGTCGACCACGAACCGCCGGCCGACCCCGGCGCGGTGCGCCAGCTCCTCCTGGGTGAGCCCGGCGCGCCGCCGGGCCGTGCGCACGGCCGACCCGAAGGCGGCAGGTGAGGTCAGGTAGGGCGACGGCACGGTGAACACTCTACGTGATGTTCCCGTACGGGAACATCGATGGCAGAAGTCGCTGGGACCCCGCTCGAACCGCTGCTTACAGTCCGAACATGAAGATCACCGTTGTCGGCGTGGGCTACGTCGGAATGTCGCTCGCCGTCCTGCTCGCGCAGAAGCACGAGGTCGTCGTGCTGGACATCTCCCAGGAGCGGGTCGACCTGGTCAACGCGGCCAGGACGCCGATCGAGGACGCCGAGATCACCAGCTTCCTGGCCACCAAGGAGCTGAGCCTGCGCGCGACCCTCGACAAGGAGGACGCCTATGCGGACGCCGCGTACGTCATCGTCGCCACCCCGACGAACTACGACGAGGCCTCGAACTACTTCGACACCTCCAGCGTCGACGGCGTGATCGCCGACGCGGTGAGCTACGCGCCCGAGGCGGCGATCGTGGTGAAGTCGACCATCCCGGTCGGCTACATCGCGGCCAAGCGCGACCAGCACCCGGACGCGACGCTCTTCTTCAGCCCCGAGTTCCTGCGTGAGGGCAAGGCCCTCCACGACAACCTGCACCCCTCCCGCATCGTCGTCGGCGACGACTCCGCGGCCGCGAAGGGCTTCGCCGAGCTGCTCCTCGAGGGCTCCCTCGAGCCGGACGTACCGGTGCTGATGACGGGTGCCACCGAGGCCGAGGCGATCAAGCTCTTCGCCAACACCTACCTGGCGCTGCGGGTCGCCTACTTCAACGAGCTCGACACCTACGCCGCCACCCACGGCCTCAACACGACCCAGATCATCGAGGGCGTCGGCCTGGACCCGCGGATCGGCTCGCACTACAACAACCCGAGCTTCGGCTACGGCGGCTACTGCCTGCCCAAGGACACCAAGCAGCTGCAGGCCAACTACCAGGACGTCCCGCAGAACCTCATCTCGGCGATCGTCGAGGCCAACACCACGCGCAAGGACTTCGTCGCCACCGACATCCTGCGACGCGAGCCGAAGGTGGTCGGCGTCTACCGGCTCATCATGAAGTCCGGCTCGGATAACTTCCGCGAGTCCTCCATCCAGGGTGTGATGAAGCGGATCAAGGCCAAGGGCGTCGAGGTGGTCATCTACGAGCCCGAGCTCGACGAGGCGACGTTCTTCCACTCCGAGATCGTCAAGGACCTCGACGAGTTCAAGCAGCGTGCCGACGTGATCATCGCCAACCGGCGCACCGAGGTGCTCGCCGACGTCGCCGACAAGGTCTACACGCGCGACATCTACGGCCGCGACTGAGCCGCTCTCCGAGCGGTGAGACCGGCACCGGTGGACCACCTACGGGTAACGGACCGGTGAACATCGACTCGCGATGAACCGTGCGCGGATGCGTACAGTTATTGTCGCGTCTTCTGTTCAGTGTCTAGGAATGAGGCAACATCATGGCTGGTGACTCCGAGACCCGCCCCTGGGGTTCGTGGCACGTCATCGACATCGGTCCGGGCTACAAGGTGAAGCGGATCGAGGTGCTGCCCAACAGCCGTCTCTCCTACCAGACCCACACGCACCGCTCCGAGCACTGGGTGGTCATCTACGGCAAGGCGACCTGCATCATCGACGGCGTCACCACCATCGCCGGCCCGGGTGAGTCCGTCGACGTCGGCGTCGGCCAGGCCCACCGGATCTGCAACGAGACCGACGAGCCGCTCTCGATCATCGAGGTCCAGCGCGGTGGCTACACCGGCGAGGACGACATCGTCCGGCTCGAGGACGACTTCGGCCGGGCCGAGGCCGAGAAGACCGCGACGGCCTGAGACCACCACGACGTACGCGGCGGGGCGCTGCCCCGCCGCGTACGTGTCATCTGGGGCAGGGTCAGCCCAGCAGACCGAGCAGATACTTCCCGTAGCCGCTCTTCAGCAGCGGCTGGGCGAGCTCGGCGAGCTCCTCGTCGGAGAGCCAGCCCTGGCGCCAGGCGACCTCCTCGGGAGCACCGATCTTGGTGCCCTGGCGGTGCTCGATGGCCCGGATGAAGTTGGCGGCCTCGTTGAGGTCCTCGAGGGTGCCGGTGTCGAGCCACGCGGTGCCCCGCGGCAGCACCTCGACGGAGAGGGTGCCGGCCTCGAGGTAGATCCGGTTGAGGTCGGTGATCTCGAGCTCGCCGCGCGCGGACGGCTTGAGCGTGCGGGCGTGCTCGATGACCGAGCTGTCGTAGAAGTAGAGGCCGGGGACGGCGTACGGGCTCTTCGGCCTCTCCGGCTTCTCCTCGAGGGAGATCGCCTTGAAGGACTCGTCGAACTCGACGACGCCGTAGGCGCGCGGGTCGGCGACGCGGTAGCCGAAGACGGCCCCGCCGGTGATCGTCTTGAACCGGGCCAGCTGGGTGCCGAGGCCGGGACCGTAGAAGATGTTGTCGCCCAGGACGAGGCCGACACCGTCCTCGGACTCGTCGAGGAAGCCGACGTCGGCGCCGATCGTGAAGGCCTGGGCGAGGCCGTCGGGGGAGGGCTGCTCGGCATAGCTGATGTTGACCCCGAGGTGGCTGCCGTCGCCCAGCAGCCGGTGGAAGCCGGACGCCTCGTGGGGCGTGGTGATCACCAGGATGTCCCGGATCCCCGCCAGCATCAGCGTGGTCAGCGGGTAGTAGATCATCGGCTTGTCGTAGATCGGCATCAGCTGCTTGCTGATCGCGAGCGTGATCGGGTGCAGACGTGAGCCGGTGCCCCCGGCCAGGATGATGCCCTTCATGGTCACTTGATCCTACGGATGTTCACCCCACGTTCTAGGGAACGCACCGGGGCGAGGCGACCACCGGGTGGTTAATTCTGCCTACGATGAACCGGTGAGACGGATTCTTGTGACTGGTGGGGCCGGGTTCATCGGCTCCAACTTCGTGCACCACCTCGTGGCCAACACCGATGCGTACGTGACGGTGCTCGACAAGCTGACCTATGCCTCCTCGGAGGCGTCCCTGGCCGGGCTCCCGGAGGACCGGGTTCGCCTCGTGGTCGGGGACATCGCCGACGCCGCCGTGGTCGAGCCGCTGGTCGCCGAGTCGGACGCCGTCGTGCACTACGCGGCCGAGTCGCACAACGACAACTCCCTCTCCGACCCGGCGCCGTTCGTCCAGACCAACATCGTCGGCACCTTCGTCCTGCTGGAGGCGGTCAGGAAGCACGACGTACGTTTCCACCACGTCTCCACCGACGAGGTCTACGGCGACCTCCCTCTGCTCGACGAGATTGGCTCCGACCCGAAGCGGTTCACCGAGGACACCCCCTACCAGCCGTCCTCGCCCTACTCGGCCACCAAGGCCGGCTCCGACCACCTCGTCCGCGCCTGGGTGCGCTCCTTCGGCGTACGCGCGACGATCTCCAACTGCTCCAACAACTACGGCCCCTGGCAGCACGTCGAGAAGTTCATCCCGCGCCAGATCACCGAGGTGATCGAGGGCCGCCGGCCGCGCGTCTACGGCGACGGGCTCAACGTCCGCGACTGGATCCACACCGACGACCACTCCTCGGCGGTCTGGACGATCCTGGAGAAGGGCCGGATCGGGCAGACCTACCTGATCGGTGCCGACGGCGAGAAGTCCAACGTCGATGTCGTCCGCGCGATCCTGCGTCACTTCGGCAAGCCCGAGGACGACATCGAGTGGGTCACCGACCGCGCCGGCCACGACCGCCGCTACGCCATCGAGTCCGGCAAGCTTCGCAGCGAGCTCGGCTGGGAGCCGAAGTACCAGGACTTCGACAAGGGCCTGGCCGCGACGATCTCCTGGTACCAGGAGAACGAGGCCTGGTGGTCGCCGCTCAAGCACGAGACCGAAGCCAAGTACGCCGCGAAGGGGCAGTGATCTCGGTGGCTGAGCTGCGCGTCGACGAGACGCCGATCCCGGGTCTGCTGGTCGTCCACCTGCCCGTGCACGGCGACGCCCGCGGCTGGTTCAAGGAGAACTGGCAGCGCGAGAAGATGGTGGAGCTGGGGCTCCCCGACTTCGGGCCGGTGCAGAACAACATGTCGTTCAACGCCTCGCGCGGTGCGACCCGCGGCATCCACACCGAGCCGTGGGACAAGTTCGTCTCGGTGGCGTGCGGCCGAGTCTTCGCGGCGTGGGTCGACATGCGCGAGGGTTCGTCGTTCGGGACGACCTTCTCGGTCGAGATCGGCCCGGAGACCGCGGTCTTCGTGCCGCGTGGGGTCGGCAACTCCTACCAGGCGCTGGAGGACCGCACGGTCTACTCCTACCTGGTCAACGACCACTGGCGGCCGGGGCACGCCTACCCGGCGCTCCATCTGGGGGACGAGACGGCGGCGATCCCGTGGCCGATCCCGCTCGACTCCGCAGAGATCTCCGAGAAGGACCGGGCCAACCCGCGCCTGGCCGACGTCGTCCCGATGAAGCCGAAGAAGACCCTGATCATCGGAGCCAACGGCCAGCTCGGCCGGGCCCTGGTGTCGGTCTTCCCGGACGCCGACGCGGTCGATCTCGACGAGCTCGACATCTCCGACGAGAAGGCGGTCGCGGCCTGGCCGTGGGCCGACTACCAGCTCGTCCTCAACGCCGCCGCCTACACGGCCGTCGACGTCGCCGAGACCGCCGACGGCCGGCGCACCGCCTGGGCCGCCAACGCCACCGCGCCCGCGCTGCTCGCCCGCGTCGCGAACGAGCACCGGCTGACCCTGGTGCACTACTCCACCGAGTACGTCTTCGACGGCACCGCCACCGAGCACACCGAGGACGAGCCGGTCTCACCGCTCGGCGTCTACGCCCAGTCGAAGGCCGCCGGCGACATCGCCGTCGCCGGCACTCCCCGCCACTACATCCTGCGCACCTCCTGGGTCGTCGGCGACGGCAAGAACTTCGTACGCACCATGGCGGCTCTCGCCGAGAAGGGCGTCTCGCCCACCGTGGTCGACGACCAGATCGGCCGGCTCACCTTCACCGACACGCTCGCCGCGGCCACCGCTCACCTGCTGCGGTCCGGGGCTGCGTACGGGGTCTACAACTGCACCAACGCCGGGGAGCCGTGCTCATGGCGCGACATCGCCGCCGAGGTGTTCTCGCTGTCGGGACGTGACCGGGCCGACGTGGGCGCCACCTCGACCGAGGCCTACTTCGCCGGCAAGGAGGGTGTCGCGCCGCGGCCGCTCAACTCGGTGATGTCCCTCGACAAGCTCACCGCCACCGGCTTCGAGCCGGAGGATCACCTCGACGCGCTGCGCCGCTACCTGAAGGCCTGACCGCTGCTACTCGGAGCGCTCCGGCAGCCGCCAGGCGGCGGCGTTGTTGTCGAAGGGGGCCAGGCCGCGCGACTGGCGGATGAATCCCCACAGGAGCGGGCCGAGGAGGAGCATCGCGCCGCCGAGGAGCAGCAGGAAGGTGGCGTCGGCGCCGAGCATCTTGGCGCCCGAGAGGGTCAGCATGATGACGATGCCGCGCCGGATGACCGACTGGGAGACCCAGCGCGCCATCCGGGAGCCGAGGAAGGTGCCGGGGGTGCCGCCGAGGATGAGCGGGATCAGCACCGCCCAGTCGACGCCGTGGTTGAGCACCTGGCCGATCGCGGCGGCCAGGACCAGCGGCACGGCCTGGAGCAGGTCGGTGCCGACGAGCTTGACCGCGGACAGCGTCGGATAGACGAGCAGCAGCGCGATCATGATGACCGAGCCGGAGCCGACCGAGGTGATGCCGACCAGCAGGCCGCCGAGCGCGCCGATGAAGACGGTGAGCAGCGGCTTCAGGTCGGGGTCGTCCTCGGGCGCCACGTTGCCGGCGGCGACCTGGCGCAGCTGGAGGTACATCCGGAACATGTAGGACGCGGCGGCGAAGAGCAGCGCACCGCCGAGGACCATCTTGAGGAAGTGGTCGGTGTCGCCGGGCGCCAGCTTGTGGACGAAGGTGCCCAGGAACGCGCACGGCACCGAGCCGATGATCAGGTACGTCGCCAGCCGCACGTTGGGCGAGCCGTGCCGCCAGTGCACGGCGGCCCCGACCGACTTGTTGACCGAGGCGGCGACGAGGTCGTTGGCGACCGCGGTCGTCGGCGGCACGCCGAGGAAGATCAGCGCCGGCGTCATCAGGGCGCCACCGCCCATGCCGGTCAGCCCGACGACGATGCCGATACCGAAGCTGACCACGAGGACACTCAGCGCGTCGTGGGTGAGGAGGTCGGCGAACACGGGGCAACTCTCACATAGTCTCGCCCCCATGCCAGCACCCGTGCCGTTCGCCGAGATCGTCCGCTCCGACTTCGTCGAGGGACACCACTACGGATCCGCCCTCTCCCTGGCGGCCGACGGCAGCGTGGAGTGGTCGCTCGGCGACGTCGAGTCGCCGATTCTCCCGCGCTCCTCGAACAAACCGGTCCAGGCCCTCGCGATGGTGATCCTCGGTCTCGACCTGCCGCCCGACCTGCTCGCCCTCGCCTGCGCCTCCCACTCGGGCGAGGCGTTCCACCAGGAAGGCGTACGCCGCATCCTCGCCACCGTCGGCCTCGACGAGTCCGCGCTCGGCAACATCGAGGACCACCCGTTCGGCGTCGAGGCGCGCGAGGAGGCACTGCGTCGCGGCGAGCCGAGGACGCGGCTGGCGATGAACTGCTCCGGCAAGCACGCCGCGATGCTCGCCACCTGTGTCGCCGCCGGCTGGTCGCTCGAGGGCTATCTGGAACCGACGCACCCACTCCAGGAGGGGATCCAGGAGGTGCTCGAGGCGTGCACCGGCGAGGCGGCGTACGTCACCGTCGACGGCTGCGGGGCCCCCGCCCTGTCGACGTCGCTGACGGGGCTGGCGCGGGCGTTCTCCACCATCGGCTCGGCGGTCGACGGGCCGGCGGCCCGGGTGGCCGAGGCGATGCGGTCGCACCCCGAGTACGTCTCCGGCACGACCCGCGACGAGGTGGCGCTGCACCGGGCCGTACCCGGACTGATCGGCAAGCTGGGGGCCGAGGCGGTCTACGCGGTCGCGCTGCCCGACGGCCGGGCCTGGGCGCTGAAGGCCGACGACGGCGGCGACCGGGCGCGGCCGGTGGTGATGGCCGCGGCGCTGCTGCGAGACGGTGTCGGCGACCTGGACGGGGTCGACGCGGACGCCCTGCGGGCGACCGGCGAAGCAGCGATCCTCGGCGGCGGGCGCCCGGTGGGGGAGATCCGCGCGCTGCTGTGATCTGCTAGCGGTCCGCTAGCGACGCCGCTCTGCATGTTTCACGAGTGTTTCTGCCTGTTGACCTGGCAACTAGTGGGTGATGTGTGTCACTTCGGTTGCTCAGGGCTTGTGTTTGCTAGCAATTGTTAGCACACTGGAGTCATGGTCAAGAGCAAGGTCACGAGTGCGGTCGGCACGCTCGGCGAGTATCTGAAGGAACAGAGGATCTCGGCCGAGATGTCTCTGCGTCAGCTCGCCGACCAGGCAGGCGTGTCCAACCCCTACCTCAGCCAGATCGAGCGCGGTCTGCGCAAGCCATCGGCTGAGGTCCTCCAGCAGATCGCCAAGGCGCTGCGGATCTCGGCGGAGCAGGTCTACGTCCGTGCCGGGATCCTCAGCCCCGACTCCAACGTCGGAGGGTCCGTGGAGCTCGCGGTGCTCGCCGATCCGAGCCTGACCGAGCGGCAGAAGCACTCGCTGCTCGACGTCTACCACTCGTTCCTTGCTCTCAACAGTCGTGTCACCGCCGATGCGCCGGCCGCCGATGAAACCGACGAAGAACCCCATCACGAGGAGAACCCAGATGCCCACGCTGCCCAAGATTGAGACCACCAAGCCCCTCAACGCCGTCGCCGGCGTCGCCGACCTGGCCTACGAGACCGTCAAGGACCTCGCCCTCGACCTGCAGAAGAAGGTCGACGGCTACCGTTCCGAGGCGACCACCAAGCTGACCGACGCTCGCGCCAAGGCGACCGAGAAGGCCACCGCCTACCGCACCCAGGCGACCGAGAAGGCGACCGCAGCCAAGTCCACCGTCACCGGCTTCGACCCGAAGACCCTCCCGGCCCTGGCCAAGGAGCAGTACACCGTCCTGCCCGAGAAGCTGAAGACCACCGTCAAGGCCAAGCTCGACGAGACCACCGGCTCCGCCACCGGCACCTACGACAAGCTCGCCACCCGCGGTGAGACCTTCGTCGCGAAGTTCAAGAAGTCCGAGGCCGCCGAGGCCCCGGCCGAGGCTCCCAAGGAGGAGGCCCCCAAGGCTGAGGCCCCGAAGGCTGAGGCCGCTCCGGCCGAGAAGCCGGCCCCCGCCAAGAAGGCTCCCGCCAAGAAGACGGCTGCCAAGAAGGCCTGATCCAGGCTCTCCACAGAAAGACGGCCCGCTCGAGAGAGCGGGCCGTCTTCTCGTGTGCCGAGGCGTCAGCTCTGCAGGCCGAGACGTCACGTACGTCGGCCGAGTCGGCACGCGAGTGACATCTCGGCCGACGGGGCTGACGCCTCGGCCGACGCTTCGGCAGGGGTCAGCTCGGGTAGTCCGCACCCGCGGCCTGGCGGGCCTCCCAGGCGGTGGCGACCATGGAGCGCAGGTCGTGGCGCATCTCCCACTCGAGATCGCGCCGGGCGAGCTCGCCGGTGGCGACGATGCGGGCGGGGTCGCCGGGGCGGCGCGGCTTGATGACGGGCTCGAAGTCGATGCCGGTCACCTCGCGGATGGCGTCCATGATCTGCCGCACCGAGGAGCCGTCGCCGGAGCCGAGGTTGTAGACGGCCTCCAGGTCCGCACCCGAGGCGAGCCGCTTGGCGGCGACGACGTGGGAGTGGGCGAGGTCGGCGACGTGCACGTAGTCGCGTACGCAGGTGCCGTCGGGCGTCGGGTAGTCGTCGCCGTTGATCTGCGGCGTCTTCCCCTTGGCCAGCGCGTCGAAGACGAGCGGGAAGAGGTTGTGGGGGCTGGTGTCGTAGAGGTCCTTGCTGCCGGAGCCCACCACGTTGAAGTAGCGCAGCGACGTGTGGGCGAGGCCCTCGGCGCGCGCCACGTCGGCGATCAGCCACTCGCCGATCAGCTTCGACTCGCCGTAGGGGCTCTCCGGGTTGGTCGGTGTGGTCTCGGTGACCAGGTCGACGTCGGGGGTGCCGAAGGTCGCGGCGGAGGAGGAGAAGACCAGCTTGTCGACACCGGTGGCCACCATCGCCTCGAGGAGGTTGGCGGTGCCGGTGACGTTCTGGGCGTACGTGTGCAGCGGCCGCTGCACCGAGACACCGGCGTACTTGTAGCCGGCGAGGTGGATGACCCCCTCGACGCCGTTGTCGGTGATCGCCTGCTCGATCGCCGCCTTGTCCAGCAGCGTCGCCTCGACGAACGTGACGTTGTCGGGCACGAACTTCGCGAACCCGGAGGAGAGGTCGTCGAGGACGACCGGCTCCATGCCTGCGTCGAGCAGCGCCTGCACGACGTGCGATCCGATGTAGCCCGCGCCTCCGGTAACCAACCAACTCATGCGAAGAAGATAGCGGCAGGTCCCAGCGCCTAACGTTGGCAGGGTGATCCTCCTGCACGGTGACGGTGACCCGACGACCCCCGAAGGCCTGCGGGCCATCTACACACCTCCGCGGCTGCCCTGGCTGCGGGCCAACATGGTGAGCTCGCTGGACGGCGCGGCGACCGGCTCCGACGGCCGCTCCGGCACGGTCAACAACGCCGTCGACGTCGATGTCTTCCATGTCCTGCGCGAGCTCGCCGACGCGGTCCTGGTCGGGGCTGGGACCGCCATCGCGGAGACCTACACGGCCAAGGGTGCGCCGATCGTGATCGTCTCCCGCCGTGGCCGGATCCCCGACGAGCTCCGCGGCTGCGATGCCGGCGCTGTCCGGCTCGCGACCGTGGCCGAGGCGCCCGGCCTGGAGGCCGCGCGCGAGGAGATCGGCGCGGAGAACGTCTACGTCGCCGGCACCTCCGAGGTCGACCTGGCCGCGCTGCTCGAGAGGCTGCACGAGGACGGCATGCGGCACGTGCTCTGCGAGGGCGGGCCGACCCTCCTCGGCTCGCTGCTCGAGGCCGGCGTCGTCGACGAGCTGTGCCACACGATCACGCCCAAGCTCCTCGCCGGCGACGGCCGGCGGATCGTGGCCGGGCCGCCCACCGACGTACCGGTGTCCTTGGCGTCCCTCATCGAGCACGACGGCACGTTGCTCGGACGTTGGCTCGTAAACCGATGACGTTCACCATCAGTTTCCGGTAACGAAATCTTGAGACCGAGAGTTTTACTCTTGACGGGGTCCGAGCCAGCCGCTTGACTCACCGATCGTGCCAGGTATGACGGCCGTCACGACCAAGCGACCACGTCAGGCACTCTCGGGAAGACGCCTTCGGGAGTGGCTGATCTTTCTGGCGTTCGTGCTGCCCAACGTCGCCCTGATCGCGGTCTTCATCTACCGCCCGCTCTTCCAGAACATCTACTACTCGACCCTCAACTGGACGCTGGGCTCGAAGTTCGCGACGCCGGTCGGGCTGGGCAACTACCGCGACTTCTTCACCTCCGGTGAGGCGAGCAAGGTGCTGACCACGACCGGGATCTTCACCGTCGCGACCGTCGGTCTCACCCTCGCGCTGGGGCTGGGCGTCGCGCTGGCGCTCAACCGCAAGCTCCCGGGCGCCGGGTTCGCGCAGGCCACGGTCTTCGCGCCCTACATCCTCTCCGGCTACGGCGTCGGCCTCGCCTGGCTCTACATCTTCGATCCCAACATCGGCGCGCTCTCCGCGATCCTGCGCGATGTCGGCCTGAACAGCCCGGAGTGGATCAACTCGCCGCCCTGGACGCTGACGATGGTGATCGTCGTCTACGTCTGGAAGAACCTCGGCTACGCAGCCGTCGTCTACCTCGCCGGCCTGCAGGCCGTCCCGGGCGACCTGCTGGAGGCGGCCGACCTCGACGGCGCCGGGCCGGTGCGGCGGTTCTTCACGGTGACCCTGCCGCTGCTGTCGCCGACCACGTTCTTCCTGATGGTGACCACGATCCTCAACAGCCTGCAGGCCTTCGACCTGCTGATCGCGATGGACAAGCTCGGTCGTGGTGCCCGCACGCTGATCTTCGATGCCTACCTGACCGGCTTCAAGGAGCAGAGCCAGGCCGGCTACTCCGCGATGCTGTCCACGGTGCTCTTCGCGATCCTCGTGGTCCTCACGCTCGTCCAGCTGATCGTCGTGGAGAGGCGGGTCCACTACCGATGAGCGCTACTGCTCCCTCGCGCAGGGTGCGGCTGACGCCGCTGACCGTACGCGACTACCTGGTGCTGCTGCTCGCGGTGCTGATCGTGGTGCTGCCGCTCGGCTACATGATCCTGGCCTCCTTCAAGGGCCCGGGCGACCTGGCGACCACCGACCTGGTGGTCTTCCCGGAGGTCTGGAAGCCGGAGAACTACTCCGAGGCCGCACAGAAGGTCCCCTTCGGACGGCTCTTCCTCAACTCCGGCATCGTCACGGTCGTCGGCGCCGGGCTGAAGGTACTGCTCGCGATCCTGACGGCGTACGGCCTGGTCTTCTGCGAGTTCCCCGCCAAGAAGTACGTCTTCTGGGGCGTGCTCGCCACGATGATGGTGCCGCCGCAGGTCACCGCGCTGCCCAACTACGTCTTCATCAGCAGCCTCGGCGGCGAGAACACCTACTGGGGCCTCATCCTGCCGGGCCTCGGCACCGGCTTCGGTACGTTCCTGCTGCGTCAGTCCTTCATGCAGCTGCCCTACGAGGTGATCGAGGCGGCCCACCTCGACGGCGCCGGCCACTGGAAGCGGCTGTGGCACCACGTCGTCCCGATGGCCCTGCCCAGCATCGCGACCGTGGCGCTGGTCAACGTGGTCTACGAGTGGAACGACTACCTGTGGCCGCTGATCATCATCACCGAGCCCGAGATGATGACCCTGCCGCGCGGCCTGACGCTGCTGCAGAACAGCGAGTCCGCGGCCAGCTCGTTCGGGGTCCTGATGGCCGGCACCGTGATGGTGCTGCTGCCCATCCTCGCCGTCTTCGCGTTCCTCCAGCGCCACATCGTCAACGGCTTCACCCAAGGCGGCGTCAAAGGCTGACGTCTCGCCATGACAGGGAAGGGATGCATCATGAACACCTCGTCCAACCTGCATCGCTCGGGTCTGATCCTGGACCGGCGGCGGTTCCTCGGCCTCAGCGCCCTGGGCATCTCCGCGGCGGCGCTCTCCGCCTGTGGCGGCGGCCCTTCGACCAGCGGAGGTGGCGGCGGCTCGAGCACCGTCGAGCAGATCGACTTCAGCGGCGTGAAGCCGGCCAAGGAGATCACCTTCTGGACCTCCAACCCGGGTGACTCGATCAAGGTCAGCACCGAGATCGTCAACGCCTTCAACGCCTCCCAGTCCGACATCACCGTCAAGCTGGTCACGGCCGGCGCCGACTACGAGGAGATCGCGCAGAAGTTCCAGACCGCGCAGACGGGTGGCGATCTGCCCGACATCATCAACCTGTCGGACGTGTGGTGGTTCCGCTACAAGATGAACGACCAGATCATCCCGCTCGATTCCCTCTTCGAGGCGCTCGAGTTCGACACCGACGACTACGTCGACTCGCTGCTGGGCGACTACCTCTACGACGACGCCCACTGGGCGGTGCCGTGGGCCCGCTCGACACCGCTCTTCTACTACAACAAGGACCACTGGAAGAAGGCCGGCCTCTCCGACCAGGGGCCGCAGACCTGGGAGGAGTTCGGCGAGTGGAAGACCAAGCTCGCCCAGGCGAGCGGCGCGAAGTTCGCCTTCCAGTTCCCGGCGCTGGCGGGCTACGCCGGCTGGACCCTGCAGAACAACCTGTGGGGCTGGGGCGGCGGCTGGTCGAAGGAGGAGTCCTTCGACATCACCTGCAACTCCTCCGAGGCGGTCGAGGCGCTCTCCTTCCTGAAGGACTGGGTCTACAAGGACAAGGTCGCCGGGGTCGCCGGCGTCGACCAGATCCAGGACTTCGCGGCGGGTGTCGCCAGTGCCACCGTGGGCTCGACCGGTGACCTGATCAACGCGATCACCTCGGCGAAGTTCGAGGTCGGCGTCGCCCCGCTGCCCGCCGGGCCGGTGGAGACCGAGCGGATCTGCCCGACCGGCGGCTCCGGTGTCGGCATCCCGAAGGACATCAGCCCCGAACGGCAGCTCGCGGCCGGCACCTTCATCAAGTTCCTCACCGAGCCCGAGCAGGCGATCAAGTTCTCCGAGGCGACCGGCTACGTGCCGATCCGCAAGTCCGCCGACCCGGCGGCGATCCTGAAGAAGACCCCGCAGGCGCAGGTCGCGATCGACCAGCTCCCCAACACCCGATCCCAGGACTACGCCCGCGTCTTCCTGCCCGGCGGCGACCTGGAGATGGCCAACCACATGGCCTCGATCCTCACCGAGAACAAGGACGTCCAGACCGAGATGGACAGCCTGAAGACGGCGCTGGAGAAGATCTACACCGACCAGGTGAAGCCGCACGTGTGACGAACGCCACCGTAGGGCACCCCGCGGGGGTGCCCTACGCTCGGTTCTCGTGAGCGAGGACTTGGTAGTGGAGCGGCGCCCGGGCGTCGTACAGGTGACCTTCAACCGGCCGCAGAAGCACAACGCCTTCACCGCGGAGATGTACGGCGCGCTGCACGAGCTCTGCGACGAGCTCGCCAAGGACGAGTCGGTGAAGGTGCTGGTGCTGACCGGCACCGGTGGGCGGGCGTTCGCCGCCGGCAACGAGATCTCCGACTTCCTCTCCCGCGACGCGGTGGAGTACGAGGACTGGATCCGCGCGCTGCTCGAGAAGCTCTTCGCCCTCCCGCAGGTCACCATCGCCGCGGTCGACGGGGTCTGCGTCGGCGGCGGGCTCGCGGTCGCGACCCACTGCGACCTGCGGGTCGCGACGCCGCACTCGCGCTTCGGCTACCCGATCGCGAAGACGCTCGGCAACGCGCTCGCGGCCTCGATCGTCTACCGCGCGGCCGCCGTCTTCGGTGAGCCGATCGTGCGCGAGATGCTCCTCGCCGCCCGGCTGATCAACGCCGACCGCGCCTACGCCACCGGAGCCCTGACCGCCGTCACCGACTCCCTGGCCGAGGAGGTCGACACGCTCGTCGAGGGCGTCCTGGCGCTCTCCGGCGTCACCGTCCGCGCCACCAAGAGCCAGCTCGCCGCGTACGCCGCCCGCACCGAGGCCTCGCCCGAGGGCGACGAGGACCTGCTCCGCGAGGTCTACACCGGCGCGGACTTCAAGGAGGGCGTCCGCGCGTTCCTGGCCAAGGAGAAGCCGGCCTTCCGCTGAACCAGGGCTACCGGCGGGTGGTCTCCTCGCTGCCCAGCGACCCCAGCAGCGCCAGCTTCTCGGCGCTCTCCGAGCCGGGCTCGGCGTGGTAGATGCCCAGGATGAGGTCGTCGTGGTCGGTGAGCAGCTTCTGCCGGTGCAGGGTCATCGCCCCGACCTGCGGGTGGTCCAGCGTGAGGACCCCGCCGGCGAGCGCCACCACCTCGTGGCGGGCCCACAGCTGCCGAAACCGTTCGCTGCCGAGCGAGAGCTCACCGACCAGCTCGACGAAGCGTGGGTCGTCGATGTTGTTGCCGACCGAGGTCCGGAACCCGGCCACGAGGGAGGCGGTGACCGTGTCCCACTCGCTGTGCAGCGCCTGCACAGCGGGGTCGAGGAAGAACGACCGCAGCCGGTTCTCGCCCACATCGAGCGTCGGGTCGACCAGCCGGGCCAGCTGGTTGGCGGCGAGGATGTCGAAGTAGCGGTCCTCGACGAACGCCGGCACGCCGACCACCTCCAGGAGCTGGGCCATCGAGGCCGGCACCTGCGCGCGCCGCGGACGCCGGACCCGTCGCGGGCGGGGCGCGACCATCCCGAGCAGGTAGGTGGTGCCGGCCTCGTCGAGCCGCAGCACCCGGGCGATCGACTCCAGCACCTGCGGTGACGGGTTCCGGTCTCGGCCCTGCTCCAGTCGCAGGTAGTAGTCCGCGCTGACGCCGGCCAGCAGCGCGACCTCCTCGCGGCGGAGGCCGGGCACGCGGCGAACACCGTTCGTGGGGAGGCCGACGTCCTCGGGACGTACGAGCTCACGACGGGCCCGCAGGTAGGCACCCAGCTGGTTGTCCGCGCTCACGCTCCCCACGATAGACCGGCGTTCGGCCCGGTTCGGCGCTCCAGACTGGTCCCCCCACCCCCAGGATCGGCGGGCCTCTCCCTGGATCCCGCGGCGCGAGGCATCGTGGAGGCACCGCGAACGAGGAGAGGACCGATCTTGACCGTCACTGCCACCACGTACGGCACCTACCACCTGGGCGACCTCGAGGTCCGCCGGATGGGCTACGGCGCGATGCAGCTCGCCGGCCCCCACGTCATGGGCCCGCCGGCCGACCGCGACGGCGCGGTCGCCGTGCTCCGCGAGGCCGTCGCGCTGGGCGTCGACCACATCGACACCAGCGACTTCTACGGCCCGTACGTCACCAACCAGATCATCAAGGAGGCCCTGCACCCCTACCCGGCGGGTCTGCGCATCGTCACCAAGGTCGGTGCCCGCCGCGACGAGGAGGGAGCGTGGCTGCCGGCGAGCTCGCCCGACGAGCTGCGCGCCGCCGTCCACTCCAACCTGGAGAACCTGGGCCTCGACGCGGTCGACGTCGTCAACTTCCGGATGATGGGCGACCCGAGCCCGGCCGAGGTCGCCCAGGGCTACGCGGTGCTCGCCGAGCTGCGGGAACAGGGGCTGATCCGCCACCTCGGGATCAGCGAGGCACGTGCTGAGCACATCGCCGCGGCCCAGGCCGTCGCGCCGGTCGTCTGCGTGCAGAACCTCTACAACCTGGCCAACCGCACCGACGACGAGCTGATCGACTCGCTGGCCGAGCAGGGCATCGCGTACGTCCCCTACTTCCCGCTCGGCGGATTCACTCCGCTGCAGTCCGGCGCCCTCGACGTCGTCGCCGAGCGCCTCGGCGCGAGCCGGATGTCGGTCGCGCTCTCCTGGCTGCTGCGCCGCTCGCCCAACATCCTGCTCATCCCCGGCACCTCGTCGGTCGACCACCTGCGCGAGAACGTCGCCGGCGCGGCGCTCGAGCTCAGCGCGGATGACCTCGCGGAGCTGGACGCCATCGGCCGCTGAATTCGGTTGACCCGCTCCATGGCTGGGCGGAGACCCCGTCATGACTGACGAGCAGGGCTCACAGGGTCTCCACAGCCACCTCACCGATTCGCCTCAACCGGTGACGTGACCATGGTGAGGTGACATCGATACCCATCGCCCCGGCCGTCCGCATCGCCGGCTCGCGGGCAAGGCTCGACGAAGCCGTCAGGCTGCTTGCGGGTGCCACGCTGTGGTCCGCGTTGCTGCTGGTGACGTACTGGTGGGAGGCGGACGGCGGCCTCCAGGATCTGGGGTCCTGGGCCGGTGCGCTCACTTCGATCGGACGCCTCTCCGCACTGCTCTCCTCGGTGCTGCTGCTCGCCCAGGTGATCCTGATGGCGCGGGTGCCGGTGCTGGAGAGCGCCTTCGGGCAGGACCGGCTCGTCCGGTTCCACCGGATCGTCGGGTTCACCTCGTTCAATCTGCTGGTCGCGCATTTGGTCCTGATCACCTGGGGGTACGCCGCGGGCAGCCTGCTGCGCTGGCCGGCCGAGCTGTGGAGCCTGACCTGGACCTACCCGGGGCTGCTGCTCGCCGTCGCCGGCACGGTCGCGTTGGTGATGGTCGTCGTGACCAGCATCAAGGCGGCCCGCCGCCGGATCCGGTACGAGTCGTGGCACCTGCTCCACCTCTACGGCTACCTCGGCGCAGGACTCGCTCTGCCGCACCAGCTCTGGACCGGGCAGGAGTTCTTGCAACGGCCCGGCGCGACCCTGTTCTGGTGGACCGCCTGGGGCGTCACCGCGGCCGCGGTGCTGGTCTTCCGGGTCGGGCTGCCGCTGTGGCGCAGTCTCCGTCACGACCTGCGGGTCGTCGCGGTCGTGCCCGAGGCGCCGGGCGTCGTCTCGGTGCACCTGAGCGGCCGCGACCTGGAGCGTCTGCGCGGTCACGCCGGCCGGTTCTTCACCTGGCGCTTCCTCGGCGCACCCGGCTGGAGCCGGGCGCACCCCTACTCGCTCTCCGCGGCGCCCGGACCGCACGGC
Organism: Nocardioides luteus; assembly: GCF_000960475.2. Taxonomy (GTDB): domain Bacteria; phylum Actinomycetota; class Actinomycetes; order Propionibacteriales; family Nocardioidaceae; genus Nocardioides; species Nocardioides luteus_A. Next base: position 151,755 of record NZ_JZDQ02000006.1, read on the forward strand.
CTGCGGATCACGGTGCGAGCGGCCGGTGACGGCAGCGCCGCGCTGACAACCCTCGCGACCGGCTCTCGCGTGCTGGTCGAGGGGCCGTACGGCCGGCTCTCCGCCCGTGCTCGCACCCTCTCCAAGGTGGTACTGATCGGCTCCGGGGTCGGGATGGCGCCGCTGCGCTCGCTGGCCGAAGGTCTCTCGTACGCCCCGGGCGAGGCCCTCGTCCTGCACCGGTTCCGTGACCGGCCGCTCTTCGCCGCCGAGCTGGCCGAGCTCGCCCGCACCCGCGGGCTCGGGTTGGTCGATCTGCCCGGTCGTCGCCGCCACGAGGGCTCCTGGGTGGGGACGGGGTACGCGGGCCACGACGATGTCCAGGTTCTCCTCGGCTGGGTTCCCGACATCGCCGACCGTGATGTCTATGTCTGTGGTCCATCGGGGTGGACCGACAGTCTGTGCCGCGCAGCTCGGGCAGCAGGCGTACGCGATCAGAACCTGCACGTCGAGAGCTTCGGATGGTGAACGGATGAGAAGGATCATGCTGTGGCTGATGTCCACGATCACGGTGGTGGTGCTGCTGTTCGGCTACCACACCTCGCGGGAGGGAGCGGCCACCACGGCCAGCCCGCCCGCGGTCGTCTCGGGTCAGAGCAGCGGTAGCAGTCAGAGCAGTCAGAGCAGTCAGAGCAGTCAGAGTGGTACCTCTGGCTCGACCCCCTCGAGCGACACGACCACCTTCACCGGGGACACCGCCCAGACGCAGTGGGGACCGGTGCAGGTCGAGATCACGGTCGCCGGAGGCAAGCTCACCGGCGTCCAGGTGCCGGTCTACCCCAACGGGAACCGTCGCGACCAGGAGATCAACGACTACGCCCTGCCGGTTCTGGTGGACGAGACGCTCTCGGCGCAGGGCGCTGACATCGACATGGTCAGTGGCGCGACCGTGACCAGCCAGGGCTATCTGACCTCGCTGCAGAGCGCACTGGACCAGGCCGGCCTGTGAACCGCTACGTCGGGAGGGTGATGGGCACCGCGGTCAGCCTGGCGCTACGCGGGCTGCACGAGTGCGACGACCGGGCCGAGGCCACCTGGGCGACGGTGATGGAATCGCTGCGCAAGGCCGAGGAGGTCTTCACCACCTACCGCGGCGACTCCTGGGTCAGCCGGCTGGGCCGCGGCGAGGTGAGCGTGCTCGACTGTCCGCCGGAGGTCGCGGAGGTCCTGGACCTGGGCGAGAGAGCTCGCACCGAGTCCGGTGGCGCGTTCGACGTGTGGCGCGACGGTCTGCTCGACCCGTCGGGCGTGGAAGGGCTGGGCAGTGCAGCGGGCGGCCGCCGCGCTCGAGTCGCTGGAACGTACCGACCACTGCCTGTCAGTCGGTGGCGACATGATGTGCCATGCCGCGGCCGACTCCGAGCTGTGGCGGATCGGGATCGAGGATCCGCGTGACCCATCGAAGGTCCTCGCGGTCGTACCGGTACGCCGCGGCGCGGTCGCGACCTCCGGCGCCGCGCACCGGGGCGCCCACATCGTCGACGCGCGCACGGGCGAGATCCCTCACGCGCTGGCATCGGTCACCGTCGTCGCGCACGACCTGGTCACCGCAGACATCGCCGCCACGACAGCTTTCGCCCTCGGTGCCGACGGCGCCACCTGGCTCCGCGCGCAGGAGCTGACCGGGCTGGTGGTGGCCGCGGACGGAGGCGTCGACACCGTCGGATCAGCACCCCCGCCAGCCTGCGCCCAATTCTGTTGACCTCCTCGCGGTCCGGGCGGACACTCGGCCCATGGCTGAGGCGAAGGTCGACAGGGTCACGTACGCCGAGACCGACCGCTTCCGGGGCGCGCTGATCACACAGAGCGATGTCGGTGGGCTGGAGATCCGGGACTGCTGGTTCGAGGAGCGGCTCAAGATCGTCGACTGCTGGGGCCGCGACGTCTATCTCGGCGGCGACTTCAAGCGGGTCGTGGTCAACGACGTCGACGTGACGGCGTACGTCGAGGCCGAGCTCGATCGGATCGAGCCCAACCGGGTGCTGGCCCGTGAGGCGGAGACCGCGGAGGAGATCCGGGCCGCCTGGGCGGCGGTCGAGGCGACCTGGGCGGCGACGGTCGAGCAGGCCCGGCAGCTGCCGGAGGAGCTGCTCCACCAACAGGTCGACGGCGAGTGGTCGTTCATCGAGACCCTGCGCCACCTGCTCCACGCCAGCGACAAGTGGCTCGGCAACCCGGTCCTCGAGGAGGACGACCCCTACCACCCGCTCGGCTACGGGCCGGGGGGCGTGGACGAGACCGGCACGGGCCTCACCGTCGACGCCGACCCCTCGCTGGACGAGGTCCTGCGACCCCGTCTTGCACGGATGGCGACGATGCGCGACTTCGTCGCGGAGGTCACCGATGCGGACCTCGACCGGCTCTGCACCCGTACGCCGGTCGGCAACGACCCCGAGGCCGACTACTCCGTGCGCCGCTGCCTCAAGGTCGTGCTCGCCGAGGAGGCCGAGCACCACCGCTACGCCGTGCGTGACCTGGCCGCGTTAACCGCTGGTTGAGGCGGAGCGATGCCCCTACGATGACCGCCGTGGTGGTCTTCGGCTGGTTCGTGCTGACTCTGGTGTTCGTCGACGAGCTGCTCGCGATGGCCGCCTTCGGGGTGTGGGGCTGGGAGCACGATCCGCGGTGGCTGCTGGTCTGGCTGCTGCCCCTGGCGGCGATGTTCGTCTGGTGGTCCTTCGCCTCGCCGAAGGCGCCTCGCGGTGGTCCCGTGGTCCGGCCGGTCGCCAAGGTGATCGTCTTCGGACTCGCCTCGCTGGCGCTCCTCGACGCCGGTCACCCGGGATGGGCGCTCGCCCTGCTGGTCTTCTCGGTCGTGATCAACGCCCTGGCTCAGGTGCCGGCGATCAGCCGGCTGCCCACCGATGGACCTCGAGGAGACTCGGTCCGTACCAGGTGATCAGCCGGCCGCTGACCAGCTCCGTCGGTGTCCGCGTGAAGGCCTCCGGGCCGTCGTCGGCGGTGAACACGTACGGCTCGTCGGGGAGCAGCACCGCGTCGGCCCCGGAGTCGTCGATCTCGGCCAGGTCGAGGTGCGGATAGCGCTCCTGGTGGGCGCCGAAGACGTTCTCCCAGCCCAGCCGCCGCAGCAGGTCCCCGGTGAACGTCCGTGAGCCGACCACCATCCACGGATCGCGCCAGATCGGCACCGCCACCCGGCGGCTGACCCGGGGGAGCGGCCCGCACCACAGCCGGCGGGTCTCCGTGAGCCAGTCCGGGCGCTCCCAGCCGAGCACGTCGTCGAAGAGCCGCTCGTAGGTCGTCACCGCGGCCGGGACGCTCTCGATGTCGGTGACCTCGACCCGGATGCCGGACTCGCGCAGACGACGGACGTCGAGCTCGCGGTTCTCCTCCTTGTTGGCGATCACCAGGTCCGGCTCGAGGTCGCGGATGACGGCGAGGTTCGGGTTCTTGGTGCCGCGGACGCGGGTCACCTCGAGGTCGGCCGGATGGGTGCACCAGTCGGTGGCGCCGACGAGCGCGTCGGGACGTACCGAGGCCAGTGCTTCGGTGATCGAGGGGACCAGACTGACGATCCGCACCGGTTCCGACGCCCCCTTCCCCTGCCGAGATGCCGAGCGTACGTCATCGGCCGGAGCGGGCGCCGCGGGTGTCGGGTCCAGGAATGCAGGGTCGCCTCCCGTAGTTTCGAATATCAGAGGGATATTCGGATTGTGCGACTCCTGAGGAGGAGATCATGTCGACCGTGGCGGAGCAGATCGTGGCCACTCTGGCAGCAAGCGGCGTACGCCGGGTCTACGGCGTCCCGGGTGACTCGCTCAACGGGATCACCGACGCCCTGCGCAAGGACGGGCGCATCGCCTGGGTGCACGTCCGGCACGAGGAGGCGGGCGCGTTCGCCGCGGCCGCCGACGCCGCGACGACCGGGGAGCTGGCCGTCGTGGTCGGCAGCGCCGGCCCCGGCAACCTCCACCTGATCAACGGTCTCTACGACGCGAACCGCTCACGCGTGCCCGTGCTCGCGATCGCCGCCCACATCCCCACCGCCGAGATCGGCACCGGCTACTTCCAGGAGACCCACCCGCAGGAGCTCTACCGGGAGTCCTCGGTCTACTCCGAGTACGTCGCCCACCCGAGCCAGATGCCGCACGTCCTCGAGATCGCGATGCGTACGGCGATCGAGAAGCAGGGCGTCGCCGTGGTCGCGATCCCCGGCGACGTCGCCCTGGCGAAGTCGCCTGTCGAGCGCGCCTCGGTCATCCGCCCGACCGTCTCGCACGTGGTTCCCGCCGAGTCCGAGATCAGCCGGGCGGCCGACCTGCTCAACGCAGGCCGGCGGGTCACCATCCTGGCCGGCGCCGGCACCGCCGGTGCCCACGACGAGGTGGTGGCGCTGGCCGACGCCCTGGGGGCGCCGATCGTGCACGCCCTGCGCGGCAAGGAGTTCATCGAGTACGACAACCCGTTCGACGTCGGCATGACCGGGCTGCTCGGTTTCGCCTCCGGCTACCGGGCCATGGATCGCGCGGACACCCTGCTCATGCTCGGCACCGACTTCCCCTATCGGCAGTTCTATCCGAAGCACGCCACCACCATCCAGGTCGACATCCGCGGCGAGCAGCTGGGGCGCCGCCACCCGGTCGACCTCGGCCTGGTGGGCAGCGTCAAGGACACCGCTGAGGCGCTCCTGCCGCTGCTCACGCGCAAGAGCGACCGACACCACCTCGAGGAGTCGGTCGAGCACTATCGCGAGACGCGGACCAAGCTCGACGAGCTCGCGACGCCGTCCAAGCGCAACGCCCCGATCCACCCGCAGTACCTGGCCCGTCTGATCGACGAGGCCGCCGCCGACGACGCCGTCTTCATCCCCGACGTCGGCTCCCCGGTGGTGTGGGCCGCCCGCTACCTCTCGATGAACGGTCGTCGCCGGCTGATCGGGTCGTTCAGCCACGGCTCGATGGCCAACGCGCTCCCGCACGCCATCGGCGTCCAGGCGGCGCAGCCCGACCGTCAGGTCGTGGCACTCGCGGGCGACGGCGGGCTGACCATGCTGATGGGTGAGCTGATCACGCTCACCCAGAACCGGCTGCCGGTGAAGCTGGTCGTGTTCAACAACTCCTCGCTCAACTTCGTGGAGCTGGAGATGAAGGCGGCCGGGTTCGTGAACTACGGCACCGACCTGGTCAACCCCGACTTCGCCCAGGTCGCCCAGGCCATGGGCATCTACGCCCGCCGCGTCGAGCGCTCGGAGGACCTCCCCGAGGCGATCGCCGACGTCCTCGCCCACGACGGTCCGGCGCTCCTCGACGTCGTCACCGAGCGGCAGGAGCTGTCGATGCCGCCGACGGTCACCGCGGAGCAGGTCAAGGGCTTCACCCTGTACGCCCTGCGGACCGTCCTGTCCGGTCGGGGCGACGAGCTCATCGACCTGGCCAGGGCCAACGTGCGTCAGCTGTTCTGAGCGACGTCCCGCTCGGCGAGGGCCCGCTCGAGGATGTCGGCCGTGTGCTGGTAGTGCTGCGCGAGCGCGCGCACGGCCCGGTCGGCGTCCCGGGCGAGGGTCGCCTCCAGGATCTCGCGGTGCTCCCCGGCGACGTCTCGTCCGGGCTCGTGGACCTGTGACCAGCGCCGGTAGAACTCCCCGGCGTCGCGCAGCGTGGTGGCGATGCCGAGCAGCCACGGGTTCTGCGCGCCGTCGAGCAGCGCACCGTGGAAGCCGCTGTGGGCTGCCTCCCACTCGTCGGAGACGCGCGGTGGTGCGTCGGCGGTGAGCATCGGCGTACGTTCCATCCGGTGGTGGGCGGCCACCACCTCGGACTCCCAGGTCATGTCGCCGCGCTCGATCGCGTAGCGCAGCGCGAGCGACTCGATGTCGATGCGGGCGCTGGTCAGGTGGCGCAGGTCGTCCACGCTCACCTGCCGGACGCGGAAGCCGATGCGTGGCTCGGACTCCACCAGTCCCTGCTCGGTGAGCCGGGAGAGGGTCTCGCGGATGACGCTCACGCTGGCGCCGTACGTCTCGCACAGCGGCGTCGACTTCAGCCGCTCGCCAGGGGCGTAGACGCCGCCGAGCAGGTCGGCGCGAACGCGAGCGTAGACCTCCTCGGTGCTGGCGCGTGGTCGAGTCGTCATGCGAGCACTCTAGCATGATGCGAATATTCAGAGATTTTCGAATATCTCTTGTTTCCTCGAACATCTCGGCGCAGACTGTGATGACAGTCACCTGTGGCCGAAAGGGGTTTGGACATGGCCGAGGCAATGACGGACGAGGCACGCAGAGCCCTCGCCCTGGAGTACCTGAAGCGGCTCGACCGCGGTGAGGACTTCTTCGAGCTCTTCGATGAGCACATCCAGCTGTACTTCCCGAAGATCGGGATCGTCGACGGGATCGACGCGGTCCGGGAGGCGTTCGCCAAGGTCGGCTCGCTGCTCGGCGGGATCAAGCACGACTACGCGTACTTCAACTACGTGGTCGCCGGCGACACCGTCGTCGTCGAGGGCACCTCGGCCGGCACCACCGCCGACGGCACCGAGTTCCGAGCGGGCGTGACGCACGCGGGTCGCTGGTGCGACGTGATGGAGATCCGCGACGACCGGATCCACCGGCTGTTCGTCTATCTCGACCCGGACTACGCCGGAGCCGACACGGAGCGCTACCCGTGGCTGGTCGGAGCGGAGCCCGAGCCGATGGGATCGGCGGCGTCATGACCTACGACATCACGACCGACGTCCTGGTGGTCGGTGCCGGACCGGCCGGCCTGAGCATGGCGGCCCTGCTGGCGGCGTACGGGGTCGACGCGGTCACCGTGACGAAGTACGCCGGCACCGCGCACTCGCCGCGCGCCCACATCACCAACCAGCGCACCATGGAGGTCTTCCGCGATCTCGGGATCGAGGACGCGGTCCGCGAGGTGGCGACCCCCAACGAGCTGATGGGCAACAACGTCTGGGCGACCAGCTTCGCCGACCCGGAGATCGCCCGCCTCCTCACCTGGGGCAGCGGGCCCGAGCGCCGCACCGACTACGACCTGGCCAGCCCGAGTGCGATGTGCAACGTCCCTCAGCACATCCTCGAGCCGGTCCTGCGGGCCGGCGCCGAGCGGCTCGGCGCCGACCTGCGCTTCTCCACCGAGCTGGTCGAGGTGAGCCAGGACGAGGACGGCGTCACCGCCGTCGTCCGTCACCGCGAGAGCGGCCGCACGGAGACCGTCCGGGCGAAGTACGTCGTCGGTGCCGACGGCGGGCGCTCGACCGTCGCCGAGCAGCTCGGGTTCGCGATGGACGGCGAGATGGGGCTCGGCGCGGCCGCCAACGTGTGGCTCGAGGCCGATCTCACCGACTACACCGCCTACCGTCCCGGCACCCTCTACTGGATGTGCCAGCCCGGCAACGACTACTGGGTCGGCTCGGGCACGTGGATCTGCGTGAAGCCGTGGACGGAGTGGGTGCTGCTCTTCATGTACGACCCCGCCGAGGGCGAGCCCGACCTCTCCGACGAGGCCGTCGTCGCCCGCGCCCGCGCCACGATCGGCGACCCCGACGTGGACATCAGGATCAAGGCGACCAGCCTGTGGCAGATCAACCACATGGTCGCCGAGCGCTACCGGATCGGTCGCGCCTTCCTCGCCGGCGACGCCGCGCACCGTCACCCGCCCGCGAACGGACTGGGCACCAACACCTCGGTGCAGGACGCGTACAACCTGGCCTGGAAGCTGGCCATGGTGCTCCGCGGCGACGCCGGCGAGGAGCTGCTCGCCAGCTATCACGACGAGCGGCAGCCGGTCGGGCGGCAGGTCGTCGACCGCGCGCTCAAGAGCGTGCAGGACATGCTGCCGATCTCGAAGGCGCTCGGTTTCGAGCCCGGGCAGAGCGCCGAGGACGGTCAGCGGGCGCTCGACGGCCTGCGCGCCCCGGGTCCGGTGGGGGAGCAGCGGCGCGCACAGCTCGCCGATGCCGTACGCCTGCAGAACTACCAGTTCAACGCGCACGGCGTGGAGCTCGACCAGCGGTACGCCTCGGGCGCCGTCCTCGACGACGGCACGCCCTGGCCCGCGCCCGACCGGGACCCCGAGCTCTACCACCACCCCACCACTCATCCGGGGGCCCGGCTGCCGCACGCCTGGGTCGAGAAGGACCGGGTGCGGCTCTCGACCCTCGACCTCGCCGGCCACGGCGAGTTCACGCTGCTCACCGGAATCGGCGGCGAGCCCTGGGCCGACGCCGCCGGCAAGGTCGCGGCCGACCTCGGCCTGCGGATCAGCGTCAAGCCGATCGGGGCCGGCTGCGAGTACGCCGACCCGACCGGCGACTGGGCGGCCCGACGCGAGGTCGGCGATGCCGGCGCCGTCCTGGTCCGCCCCGACCAGCACGTCGCCTGGCGGGCCCACGACCTCCCCGACGACCCTGCCGCCGACCTCGAACGCGCCCTCCGCTCCGTCCTCGACCGACCCTGACCCTCTCCACGAAGGAATCACCATGAAGCTCGCCAACCTGGACGGCCGCGCCGTCCTGATCACCACCGCCGGTCCCGACGCCACCGAGCCACGGGCCGTCGACGTCCACAAGGCCAGCGACGGCCGGTTCGGCCCCGATCCGGCCGGCCTGTACGCCGACTGGGCGGCGTTCTTCGACTGGGCCCTGAGCGCCCAGATCGACGACCCGGAGGACGCGATCGGGGTCGACGTCGCCGACCTCGGCGCGCCGTCGCCGGCCCCGCGCCAGATCTTCGCGATCGGCCTCAACTACACCGCGCACGCCGCTGAGTCCGGTTTCGAGGCCCCCAGCGGACTGCCCCCGGTCTTCCCCAAGTTCGTCAGCAGCCTGACCGGACCGGTGACCGAGGTGGTGCTTCCCGAGGGCGGCAACACCGACTGGGAGGTCGAGCTGGTGGCGGTCATCGGGCGCACCGCCAGCCATGTCTCCGAGGCCGACGCGTGGGACCACGTCGCCGGCGTGACCGTCGGCCAGGACATCTCCGAGCGGGTCACCCAGCTCCGTGGTCCGGCGCCGCAGTTCGGCCTCGGGAAGTCCTTCCCCGGCTTCTCGCCGACCGGCCCGTGGCTGGTCACGGCCGACGAGCTGCCCGACCGCGACGACCTCGAGCTGCGCTGCGACCTGGACGGGGAGAACGTCCAGATCGGTCGCACCAGCAACCTGATCGTGTCGGTCCCGCGGCTGGTCGCCGAGCTGTCGAAGGTCGTCACCCTCTACCCGGGCGACCTCATCTTCACCGGTACGCCCGAGGGCGTCGGCCTCGGCCGTGACCCGCAGCGCTTCATCGAGGCCGGCCAGACCCTGGTGAGTACGATCGAAGGGATCGGCGAGCTGCGCCAGACCTTCGTGGCGGCGCCGGCAGGGGGTGAACCGCGATGAGCCTGCACCGTCTCAGCCACGTCACCATCGGTGTCCCCGACGTCGCCGCGACCACGTCCTACTACACCGACTTCGGGCTCCGGCCCAGCGGCGGGACCAGGCTGGCGACCCGGGACGGCGGCGACCAGCTCCAGCTCGTGCCGGCACCGTTCCGCCGGCTCGTCGAGCTGGGGGTCGCCGCCGACGACTCCGACGACCTCGCCCGGATCGCCGCGTCGCTGCAGCGGCTCGGCCACCCGGCCTCTCTGGACGATGACGCGCTGGTGACCACCGAGCCGGTCAGCGGCTTCACCGTCCGGATCCGCGTCCTGCCCCGGCTGCGGCAGGAGCCGCAACCGGCCACGCCCTACAACGGGCCCGGCCGGATCGAGCGGCGCGGGCGGGCGCCCGGGGTGCTGCGTACCGAACCGGTGCGGCCGCGGCGCCTCGGTCACGCGGTGGCCGGCACCACCGACCTCGCCACGACGATGCGCTTCTTCGTCGACGGGCTGGGGTTCAAGGTCTCCGACCACATCGGCGACAAGGGCGCGTTCATGCGCTGCTCGACGGACCACCACAACTTCCTGGCGCTGCAGTCCCCGGTCAACTACCTGCACCACACCAGCTGGCAGGTCGACGACATCGACGACGTCGGCCGCGGGGCGCACGCCATGCTCGAGGGCGCCCCCGAGCGCCACGTGTGGGGCCTCGGCCGCCACCACGCCGGCTCGAACTTCTTCTGGTACCTCAAGGACCCGGCCGGCAACTTCTCCGAGTACTTCTCCGACATGGACTGCATCCCCGAGGACGAGATCTGGGAGCCGGAGGTCCTCGAGGGAGCCAAGGGCCTGTTCAGCTGGGGACCGCCGCCCCCGCCGTCGTTCCTCGAGCCGGAGGACCTCGCGGCCCTGATGACCGGAGCCCACAGCAAGGGGTGACGTACGGCGGGGGCGCACCTGCGTAGATCTCGACATGGCGGTCACGCCCGGTCGCAAGCTCCCGGGCGCTGGCTCAGACGTTCCGCCGGTACTGCCCCCCGACCTCGAAGAACGCCTCCGTGACCTGGCCGAGCGAGCAGACCCGGGCGGCGTCCATGAGGGCGGCGAAGATGTTCTCGTCGGAGGTCGCGGCCTGCTTGAGGCGGGAGATGGCGGCTTGGGCCTCGGTCGCGTGGGCGGCCTGGAAGGCGTGGACGCGGTCGAGCTGGGACTTCTTCTCGGTCTCGGTGGCGCGGGCGAGCTCCACCGGGCCGGCGGGCGCCCCGTTGGTGTCGCGGACGAAGGTGTTGACGCCGACGATGGGCAGCGTGCCGTCGTGCTTGCGGTGCTCGTAGAGCATCGACTCGTCCTGGATCTTGCCCCGCTGGTAGCCGGTCTCCATCGCGCCGAGGACGCCGCCGCGCTCGGAGATCCGGTCGAACTCCTTCAGGACGGCCTCCTCGACGAGGTCGGTGAGCTCGTCGATGATGAAGGAGCCCTGCAGCGGGTTCTCGTTGAAGGCCATCCCCCATTCGCGGTTGATGATCAGCTGGATCGCCAGCGCGCGGCGCACCGACTCCTCCGACGGTGTCGTGACGGCCTCGTCGAAGGCGTTGGTGTGCAGCGACTGGGCGTTGTCGTAGATCGCGATCAGCGCCTGCAGGGTGGTGCGGATGTCGTTGAAGTCCATCTCCTGCGCGTGCAGGGACCGGCCGCTCGTCTGGATGTGGTACTTCAGCTTCTGCGAGCGCTCCGAGGCGCCGTAGCGCTCGCGCATCGCGATCGCCCAGATCCGGCGGGCGACCCGGCCGATGACGGAGTATTCGGGGTCCATGCCGTTGGAGAAGAAGAAGGACAGGTTGGGCGCGAAGTCGTCGATGTCCATGCCGCGGGCGAGGTAGGACTCGACGTAGGTGAACCCGTTGGCCAGGGTGAAGGCGAGCTGGGAGATCGGGTTCGCGCCGGCCTCGGCGATGTGGTAGCCGGAGATGCTCACCGAGTAGAAGTTGCGCACCCCGTTCTGGATGAACCACTCCTGGATGTCGGCCATGCAGCGCAGGCTGAACTCGGTGGAGAACAGGCAGGTGTTCTGGCCCTGGTCCTCCTTGAGGATGTCGGCCTGCACCGTGCCGCGCACGGTCTGCAGCGCCTTGGCCGGGTCGACGCCGCGCTCGCGGGCCTGGTCGATCACGGTGTTGAGGAAGAACGCCAGGATCGTCGGCGCCGGCCCGTTGATCGTCATCGAGACCGAGGTGGTCGGGGCGAGCAGGTCGAAGCCGTCGTAGAGCGCCTTCATGTCGTCCAGCGTCGCGACCGAGACGCCGGAGGTGCCGACCTTGCCGTAGATGTCGGGGCGTACGTCGGGGTCGCGGCCGTAGAGGGTGACCGAGTCGAACGCGGTGGAGAGCCGGGTGGCGGGCTGGCCCTCGGAGAGCAGCTTGAAGCGGCGGTTGGTGCGGAACGGGTCGCCCTCGCCGGCGAACATCCGCGCCGGGTCCTCTCCCGTCCGCTTGTAGGGGAAGACGCCCGCGGTGAACGGGAAGAAGCCGGGCAGGTTCTCGTTGCGCAGGAACCGGGTCAGCTCGCCGCGGTCGGAGTAGCGAGGCGTCGCCACCCGCGGGATGTAGTTGCCGGCCAGCGAGGTCCGGCCGCTCTCGTCGGCGGCGTACGTCTCCTTGGTCTCCTCCCACGAGGAGAGCTGCGTGCGCAGGTCCTCGGGGAGCTCGGAGGCGGGAGCCTCGAGCTCGGGGTGGTCCGCGGCGACGATCTCGTAGGCCTGCTCCTTGCGTGCCGCGGCGATGAGCTCGACGGTGCGCGCGTGGTAGTCGCGTACGTCGCCCGCGATCTCGGCCAGGTAGCGGACCCGCTTCTCGGGGATGATCGGGTGCAGGCCCGTGGAGTGGCGGGTCGAGACGCGGGGGAGCACGCCCTCGCTGATCGCGAGCCCGGCCTCGGCGAGCAGGCCACGCAGGTGCTGGTAGAGCGCGGTGACGCCGTCGTCGTCGAAGGCGGCCGCCGAGGTGCCGAAGACCGGCATGTCGTCGGGGGAGGAGGTGAACGCCTCGCGGTTGCGGACGAGCTGGCGGGAGACGTCGCGCAGCGCGTCCTCGGCTCCGCGCCGCTCGAACTTGTTGATCGCCACGACGTCGGCGAAGTCGAGCATGTCGATCTTCTCCAGCTGGCTCGCAGCACCGAACTCCGGCGTCATCACGTAGAGCGAGACGTCGACGAAGTCGCTGATGCCGGTGTCGCCCTGGCCGATGCCGGGCGTCTCGACGATGACGAGGTCGACGGCGGACTTCATCACCGTGAGGACGTCGGCGAAGTGCTCGGGCACCTCGTGACCGCCGCGGGTGGCCAGCGAGCGGTAGAACGTGGTCGAGCCGCCGTCGTGCATCGCGGCCAGCGAGTTCATCCGGATCCGGTCGCCCAGCAGCGCACCGCCGCCGCGGCGCCGGGTCGGGTCGATCGCGAGCACACCGATGCGGATCTTGTCCTCCTGGTCGGTGCGCAGCCGCCGGACCAGCTCGTCGGTGAGCGAGGACTTGCCGGAGCCGCCGGTGCCGGTGACACCGAGCACGACGGCCTGGTCGGCCTCGCGCAGCTGAGCCAGGAAGTCGTCGGGGAGCCGGCCCTGCTCGGCGCCGGTGATCGCACGTCCGATGGCGAGCCCGTAGCCGGCGATCACGCCGTTGGGGGTGATCGGGAAGGTCGGCCACAGGTCGCGGTCGATGTCGCGCACGACCGTGTTGATCATCCCGGGCAGCCCCAGCCGCTGGCCGTCCTCGGGGGAGAAGATCTTGACGCCGGAGTTGGCCAGCCGCTCGATCTCGTAAGGAACGATCACGCCGCCGCCACCGCCCACGACCTTGACGTGGCCGGCACCGCGCTCCTTGAGCGCGCTGACCAGATACTCGAAGAACTCCACGTGGCCGCCCTGGTAGGAGGAGACCGCGACGCAGTGGGCGTCCTCCTGGACGGCGGCGTCGGCGATCTCGGTCACCGAGCGGTTGTGACCGAGGTGGATCACCTCGCATCCCTGTGCCTGGAAGATCCGGCGCATGATGTTGATCGCGGCGTCGTGACCGTCGAAGAGGCTGCTCGCGGTCACGATCCGCACGTGGTTCTGAGGGATGTGGAGGTCGGACATGGGCGGTGCTCCCAGGGAATAGTTGGACGTCCAAGTATTTCCAGCATAGGTCGTGGATCACGTACTCGCCAGTACGCGACCCTGCTGTCTCAGCCGACGGTGTCCCCGGAGGCCGCGCGGACCTGGGTGAGCAGCGCGGTCAGACCGTGTACGTCCTCGATCCCCGGCTTCTCGAAGACCTCGCTGTTGAGCGAGATGGTCGCCGCCTCGACCGCCTCGCGCCCGGTGGCGGTGATGGCGGCGAGGACCACACGGCCGTCGTCGGCGGTGCGGCTGCGGCGTACGAATCCCTGCTTCTCCAGCCGGGCCACGGCGCTGGTCACCGAGGCGGGGTGGACCTGGAGGCGGGAGCCGAGCTTGGCCATCGGGAGCTGGCCGTCCTGGGTGAAGGAGAGGAGGCGGAGCACCTCGTAGCGGGCGAAGGAGAGGTCGTGGGGACGCAGCGCGGCGTCGACGCGTTCCATGACCAGCTGGTGCACGCGCACGAGCGAGGTCACCAGCGCCATCCCGTCGGCGGCGTCGGCCCAGCCGTGCGCGATCCACTGCCGGTGCGCCTCGCGGATCGGATCCATGCGGGCCAGCATCACACAGAATTCTTTACGAGGGTGCGCCGAACGTCCCGAGCAGGTTGAGAATCACCGCCACGCCGATGACGGTCGCGATCACCGAGAGCGTCACGACCAGGCCGACGGCGACGGAGAAGCCCGTCCCCTCGTGCCGGGTGCCGCGCTGCTGCAGCGCGTAGAGCCGGGCGACGCTGGTGATCAGCGTGCGCCCCTCCTCGGCGTCGAAACGGTACTGGTCCGGGTCGGGGACCGCCTCGGGGTCGTGCACGGTCCACACGCCCTGGTCGGTCTGCTCGTCATCGGCCTCGATGCGGCGTACGCCGGTCTTCTGGGTGTGCGGAACGTCGCCGAACCAGACGATGCTGCGGGTGTCCTCGATGATCGCGTAGGAGCTCCGCGTCGGCATCGAGACGTGGTAGGTGAAGACCCAGTTCAGCTTGGCCGCCAGCAGCAGGGGGTGCCAGCGCTCGTCGGCCAGGTCGATCTCCACGTCGAACCCGCGCGCGGTCTCGGTCGCCTTGTAGGGAGTGCCGTCGCACACGCGCGCGACATGGTCGAAGAAGGGCCTCGCATGAGGGGACACGACTCAACAGGTTATCTGTTCCGGGGACTCTGTGGGCTCACTCCGTGGCGTTGGGCGGCACGTCGATCTCGAAGTGGACCCGACCGCCGTCGACGTGGTCGACGGTGAGGATCGCGTCGTACTTCTCGCCGTCGGAGGTGAGCACGCAGGTCATCTCCGTGCCGACCTTGCCCGCGAGATCGCCGGGGCAGTCGAGGTCCTCGGGAGTGACGCCGATGGCGTTGGTGAGCTGCTCGGTCGCGATCCGTTCGACCGTCTTCTCCTGCACGTAGTCCTTGCTCGAGCCGCAGGCCGTCAGGGCCAGGGGCAGGGTGAGCAGTGCCGCGCCGGTCATGGCGCCCGAGAAGGCGCGGGTGCGTGTCATGGGCTCAGCCTAGGGGTAGGCACAGACCGGACAGACGTACGCCGCACCAGCTCGGGCGCCGAGGGCGGTCAGCCCACCGGGGTGAAGTCGCGCGCCCCGATGAACGTCGGTCGCGGCCTCGGGGCCGAGAACGGCTCGACCGCCGTGTTCTCCACGCTGTTGAACACCAGGAAGACGTTCGAGCGCGGGTACGGCGTGATGTTGCCGTTGGAGCCGTGCATGCAGTTGCAGTCGAACATGACCGCGCTGCCGGCGGCGCCGGCCAGCACGTCGATCCCGTAGGTGTCCGCCAGCTTCGTGAGCGTCTCCTGGTCCGGGGTGCCCGCGCCCTGCATCACCAGCGAGGACTTGTAGTTGTCCTCGGGAGTGGCGCCACCGCACGAGACGTACGTCCGGTGGGTGCCGGGCATGATCATCAACGGCCCGTTGAAGGAGTGGTTGTCGGTCAGCGAGATGGAGATGCTGACGGTCCGCATCCGGGGCAGGCCGTCCTCGGCGTGCCAGGTCTCGAAGTCGGAGTGCCAGGAGAAGTCGCCACCGCCGAACCCGGGTTTGAAGTTGATCCGGCTCTGGTGGATGTAGACGTCCGAGCCGAGGATCTGCCGGGCGCGGCCGACCACGCGCGGGTCGGCCGCGAGCCGGGCGACGACCTCGCTGGTCCGGTGCACCTCGAAGATCGAGCGCACCTCCTGAGAGGTGGGTTCGATGATGGTGCGCTCGTCGGCCCGGGACTCCGGGTCGCTGCTCAGCCGGCGCAGCTCGGCACGCAGCTCCTCGACCTCCTCGGGAGTGATGAGGTCCGGGACGGTCAGGTAGCCGCGCTCGTCGTAGGAGTCGAGCGTCTGCTGGTCGATCGGGCCGTCGGCCGCCGTGCCCCAGACCACCTGGTCGTGGCGGGGGAGCGTCGAGAAGCCCTCCTCGAGGCGGGTGGGGTAGAGGTCCTCGGTGTGGTCGGTGGTAGCGGTCATGAAGTGACCTCCTCGGTCTCGGTGAGGAGCGGGTAGACGCCGTCCTCGTCGTGCACCTCACGACCGGTGACGGGCGGGTTGAAGGTGCAGATCAGACGCAGGTCGGTCCTGGCGGTGACGGTGTGCTTGTCGTGCTTGTCGAGCAGGTAGCACATCCCGTCGCGGATCTCGTACGTCTCTCCGGTCTCGCGGTCGAGGAGCTCGCCCTCGCCGCCGACGCAGTAGACGCACTCGATGTGGTGGGCGTACCAGAACTCGTTCGTCGTCCCGGCAGGGATGTTGGTCTCGTGGAAGGAGAAGCCGACGCCCTCGCGGGCCAGCACGATCCGGCGGCTCCGCCAGGTCCCGTGCTCGGAGGCGACGCGTACGTCTCGGTCGGTGTCGTCGAGGTCTTCCAGATAGGTGACGCGCATGTTTCCTCGTTTCAGGTGTCGGGGAGGTCAGGCCGGGACGCCGTCGCCGAGGACGGCTGCGGTGGCCTCCTCGAGGACGGCGATACCGCGGGCGAGCTCCTCGGAGCTGATGGTCAGCGGCGGCATCGTCTTGAGCACCTCGTCCTCGGGCCCGGAGGTCTCGACCAGCAGACCGCACTCGTACGCCGCCGTCGCGATCTTCCCGGCGGCGCTGGCGTCGGGGAAGGCGATGCCGGTGAGCAGGCCGCGACCGCGGACGGTCGCCCCCTCGTAGCGCTCGGCGATCGTCGTCAGCCCCGCGCGCAGCTCGTCGGCCTTCGCCTGGACCTCGTTCTGGAAGGACTCGTCGGCCCAGTAGGTCTCCAGCGCCACCCGGGCGGTGACGAAGGCGAGGTTGTGGCCGCGGAAGGTGCCGTTGTGCTCGCCGGGCTCGAACTGGTCCAGGTCGGGCCGGATCAGGGTCAGGGCCATCGGCAGGCCGAAGCCGGAGATCGACTTCGACAGGCAGACGATGTCCGGGGTGAACCCGGCCTCCTCGAAGCTGAAGAAGGTGCCGGTACGTCCGCAGCCGGCCTGGACGTCGTCGAGGATCAGGATGATGTCGTGCTCGCGGCACAGGTCCGAGAGCGCCTTGAGCCACTCCAGCCGGGCGGCGTTGAGGCCACCCTCGCCCTGGACGGACTCCACGATGATCGCGGCCGGCTTGTCGACGCCGGAGCCGCTGTCCTGCAGCACCCGCTCCAGCCACATGAAGTCGTCGACGGCACCGTTGAAGTAGTCGTCGTACGGGATCTTCGAGCTGTTGGTCAGCGGGATGCCGGCGCCCCTGCGCTTCATCGAGTTGCCGGTCACCGCCAGCGAGCCGAGTGTCATCCCGTGGAACGCGTTGGTGAAGGACAGCACGTGCTGGCGTCCGGTCGCCTTGCGGGCCAGCTTGAGAGCGGCCTCGACGGAGTTGGTCCCGGTCGGACCGGGGAACATCACCTTGTAGTCGAGGTCGCGCGGCTCGAGGATCAGGTCCGAGAAGGCCTGCAGGAAGTCCCGCTTGGCGCTCGTGTGCATGTCGAGCGAGTGCACGATGCGGCCCTCGCGCAGGTAGTCGAGCAGCGGATCCAGCAGCGCGGGGTTGTTGTGCCCGTAGTTGAGCGCGCCGGCCCCCGCGAAGAAGTCCAGGAACTCCCTCCCGTCCTCGCTGGTGAGGGTGGAGCCCTGGGAGTGGGTCATCACGGCCGGCCAGCTGCGGCAGTAGCTGCGGACCTGCGACTCCAGCGAGTCGAAGATGGCGGTGGCGGGTTCGGTGGTCGTCGTCATGGACATGACACCTCCGGGTGTCGTCGATCGTTCGGTCGAGAACGGGCCGATGCGGAACAGCAGCTCCGGGTCGTGCCCGTCGGGGAACATCGCGGCCTCGAAGAGCGGCGTGCGCTCGATCGGGGCGTCGCGGGCGTTCGCGAACGAGGTGAACAGCGCGATCGAGGCGCTGTTGTCCGCGGTGATGGTCGTCTCCAGGCGGCGTACGCCCTCTCCGGAGAGGCTGTCGACGAGCTCGTCGAGCATGCGGCGGGCCAGACCCTGGCCGCGGTGCCGTTCGTCGACGGCGACCTGCCAGATCATCAGGGTCTCCGGCTCGTCCGGCCTGCGGTAGCCGATGACGAATCCTCCTGGATCGTCATCGACGGTCGCGACGATCGACGTCGTCGCGAAGTCTCGCGCCCACAGCAGGTAGGCGTACGAGGTGTTGACATCGAGTACCCGAGATTCCCGTGCCATCCGCCACAGATGCTGACCGTCCTCGAGGGTCGGTGAGCGGAAGTCGACTCGGGTAGCCGACTCCGGGCGGGGCACGCTGCCAGTCGAGTTGCGATGTGGCATCGCCACGCGACGCTAACAGGGTGACGGGCGGGACGCCCGGGCCGCGTCCGCACTCCGATATGGGGCGCGGAGGAGTGGCAGGTGCCTGCCGGGCGCCCGTCCGGACGGGTAGAGTGTTCAGATAACGCACATTTCAGAAGGGTTGTCTGCAGATGCTTGATTCCGCGCCGCCTGCCGGTGCGCAAACGATCGATCGTGGTCTGCGGGTGCTGTGGTACCTGGCCGAGCATCCCTGGGGGGTCACCCTCGCGTCGCTGAGCCGGGACCTGGGGATGAACCGCACCGCGCTGCACCGGCTGATGGAGACGTTCCGGGCCCACGACATCGTCCGTCGCGACGAGAACAAGTGCTTCCACCTGTCCTACGGGCTCGTGCAGCTCGCCTCGCACGTCGACAGCGACCTGCACCGGATCGCCTATCCGGTGCTGGCGGAGCTGGCCGACGCGACCGGGGGGACGGCGCACATCATGGTCCCGGTCAGCGACAACGAGGTCCAGGCGATAGCCGTCGTCGAGCCGCGCAACGCCGCTGTCCATCTCTCGTTCCGGACCGGTCATCGCCACCAGATCGACCGGGGCTCGGGCGGCATCGCGATCCTGGCCGGCAGGCCGCCGAGCGAGGACGACTCCGAGGAGGTGCGGGAGGCCAGGCGCCTCGGCTACGCGCTCTCGTTCGAGCAGATCATCCCGGGTGTCGCGGGCGTGTCTGTGCCGGTGCCCACTCCCTCGAAGATGCCGGAGGCGTGCCTCGGCATCTCGCTGGTGGACCGCAACGCGGCGGATCGGGCGGCCCCGCTGGTGGTGAAGGCGGCCGAGGAGCTCAGGTCGCTGTTGCTCGTGCACGGCGGTCAGCGCTGAGGAACACCGGATCCCGGGGCTCGGGCGATACGCCTCGAGACCCGGGATCCGAGCCGGGGTCAGCCCTCGGTCAGGAGTAGACGCGGTCGGTCAGGTCGCGTCGGGAGGCGACCCAGGCAGGGTCGAGCCGGTCGACCATCGACACCGTGCGCGACTCGTCGAAGACCACGACACGGTCGGCGATGCCCCAACGGCCCTCGCGACGTTCGAACCGGTCGACGTAGCGGCAGCGGATGATCGCGAGCTCCTGCTCGGTCGTGCCCGGCGCCGGCTTCTGGCGCAGGAAGCACAGGCAGTACGACTCGACCTCGGCCGTGTCGTCGTCGACGAAGTCGATGAGCACGTTGCTGATGAAGTGTTGGGACGAGTCGATCGTCCGGTGGCGTTGCCGGATGTCCTCGACGAGTCCGGCCGCGTTCCCGGTGTAGCCACCGTGGACATCGATCGCGTCGTCGAAGTAGCACGCCGCGATCGCGTCGTAGTCCAGCCGGTCGACGGCGCGCGCGTACCGGAACAGGACGTCCTGGATCTCGAAGCGGTCCTCGATGCGGCTCATGCGTCCGCAGCCTCCTTCTGCTTCTCGTTGATCTCTGCCGCGCGCCGGGCGCTCTCCCGTCCGGCCACCCGACCGAGCACCAGCGCATGGGCGACGGAGTTCCCGCCGCCGACGTAGCGCTCGCCGAGGATGCCGCCGGCGGCCTCGCCCGCCGCGAACAGTCCCGGGACGACGCGGCCGTCGGTCTTCACCACCCGGGTGTGGGCGTCGATCTGGAGTCCGGTGTGGGTGCAGACGAGCTCGGCCGGCATCATCCGGACGGCATAGAACGGGCCGGACCCGATCGGGTCGAGGTGGGGGCCGGCGCCCTTGCCGGCCAGGGTCTCGTGCCGGAGGAAGTCCTCGTCGCGCCCGTTGCGGAACATCTCGTTGAACCGCTCGACGCTCGCGGCCAGGTTCTCGGCCGGGACCTCCATCAGGCCGGCCAGCTCCTCGAGGGTCTCGGCCCGCCGGACCACGCCCTTGGCGACCTCCTCGCTGATGCGATCGGCCGTCCAGTCGGCGTACCCCTCCGGGAGGGCCGTCCGCGCGCTCTCGTCGAAGACCGACCAGACCCAGCCGCCGTGGTCCTTCAGGATCCCCGGGCTGACCGCGTACGGTGCGTCCTCGTCCATGCAGCGACGGCCGTCGGTGTTGACGTGGATGCGGGACGGCGGCGGGAAGCCGCTCTGCCAGTGGTGGTAGCGCTGGAACTCGGCGGTGACCAGGAGCAGGCCCCAGCCCTCGCCGAACAGGGACAGGCCGTGGCGCTCGGCGATCCCGATGTGGTCCCCGCGGGATCCGGGCGCGGCGACGACGAACAGGGCCTCCCCGGCGACCGACGTCTCGGGGAAGTACTTCGCCACGAGCTCCGGGTCGGCGGCGAGCCCGCCGGAGGCGATCACGACGCTCGGCGCGGTGATCTCGGTGTCCTCGACGACCACGCCGGCGACCTCACCGTCGCGGATGAGGACGTCGTCCACCCGGCTGCCCAGGGCCAGGTCGACGCCGAGCCGGGCGCGTGCCTTGTCGAGTGCGACCACGAGCCCGTAGCCCTGGTCCTTCGGCACGTGGCCGCGCCACACGTCCTCGACGCCCGCGCGGGACAGCCCCGGCATGTGGGCGCTGTGGGAGATCTGAGCGGGGATCTCGACCCCGAGGTCGGTGACCCAGTCGACGATCGTGCTGGACTCCTCGCAGAACATCCGGACCGGGCCGGGCAGGACCCGCCACTGGTTGAGGTCCATGTAGTGCTGGAACATCCGGGCGGGGGAGTCCTCCACCCCGAGCGCGGCCTGGACGCCGGTGCCCGCCGCGGTGAGCAGACCCGCGGAGAGCTGGGTCGATCCGCCGACCTCGGTCTCCGACTCGAGCAGCAGGACCCTGGCCCCGTCCTGGGCGGCCGCGATGGCCGCGGCCAGGCCGGCGCCGCCGGCGCCGACGACGATCAGGTCGTAGTCGTACGGCTCAGACATGCTGCGAGCCACCGTCCACCGGGATGTTGGTCCCGGTGATGTACCGGGCGCTGTCGGAGAGCAGGAAGTAGAGGGCGCTGAAGACCTCGATCGGGGCGCCCAGGCGACGCAGCGGCACGGTGCTGAGCGCGCGGTCGAGCGCGACCGGGTCCTCCTGCACCCAGCGGGTCATCTCGGTGTCGATGAAGCCGGGAGCGATCGAGTTGACCCGGATGTTGTCCGGGCCGAGCTCGACGGACATGCAGGTCGTCAGGTGCTTCACCGCGGCCTTGGAGGAGTTGTACGTCGCTCGGGTGACCCGGGCGCGCACCGCCGCGACCGAGCCCATGTTGACGATCACGCCGCCGCCCACGGTGCGGAAGTGACGCGCCGCGGTCTGACCGCCGTAGACCACGCCGTTGAGGTTGACGCCGTAGGTCATCGCGAGCTGATCAGGGGAGATGTCGGTGAACTCGGCCTGCGGGAAGACCCCGGCGTTGTTGACCCACATGTCGAGCCGGCCGAACTCCTCGAGCGCCTTGGCCGCCATCGCGTCGTGAGCCGCGGGGTCGGTCACGTCGGCACCGATCCCGACGACCCGGCCCGCGTCGGGGACACCGGAGAGGTTGGCGTTGATCTTCTCGGCGACCGCCGCCATCGCGTCGCCGTCGAGGTCGCCGCCGACCGCGTTCACGCCGCGGCGGGCGAGCTCCTCGACGAAGAGTGCGCCCATGCCTCGGCCCGCGCCGGTGACGACGACGGTCCGGCCGCTGAGCTCGGGGTTGAGGGCCGGCAGCGGGGAGAAGTCGACGCGGCCGGGATTCGAGGTGGCACGTTCGTCAGTCATGGGTAGCTCCTTCTTGGGTGGGATCCGGCTGCCCGTCGCGGACAACCAGACGGTGGTGAAGCCGCAGGTGCGGCAGACGCCGGAAGCGGTCGGTGATGGTGGTGACGCGCTCGATGCGCGCCCCGCCGGTGGTGATGTCGTGGGTTGTGACGATGAGGAGGTTGGCCCGCACCAGGACCGCGTCGTCGGTGACGTCGCCGAGCGCCACGTTGGTCACGATGTGGTGCAGATGGGGGCTGCCCCGATGCACCGTGCGAGCGAACTCCTCGAGTGCCGGCGTGCCGACGACCGGGTCGGGGTAGGTCGGGGAGTCGAAGACGCCGTCCGGGGTGAACATGGCGGCCCAGTCGACGGCCTCGCCCCGGTCGATCGCCAGGGACTGCCGCCCGTAGAAGTGCTGGACCTCGAGGAAGACCTCGAGCTCGGGGCTCATCGCTCGTCCTCCAGGTCGGCCAGGATCCGGTGGTAGAGGCCACCGGAGGTCAGTCCGCCGTCGGCGACCAGCTCGGCTCCGTTGATGTAGGAGGAGGCGTCGGAGAGCAGGAAGCACACCACGGCGGCGATCTCGTCCGGCGAGGCGAGCCGCCCCTCCGGCACGGCCCGGAGGCTCGCGTCCACGAAGCTGCTGTCGGGCGCCTGGTGCAGCAGCGGGGTGCCGGTCAGCCCGGGGTGGACCGAGTTGACCCGCACCTTCCGGTCCGCGAACTCCAGAGCGCCGACCTTCGACAGTCCTCGCACACCCCACTTGCTGGTGCCGTAGGTCGCGGAGAAGTAGCCGACCATCCCGGCGATGGAGGAGACGTTGACGACCGAGGCGCCGTTCGCGCTGGTCAGAGCCGGGGCGAGGAACTTCATCCCGTAGAACACGCTGGACAGGTTGACCGCCATCACCTGGTTCCACTGCTCGACGCTGGTCTCGCCGATGCCCAGGCGCAGGCTCACGCCGGCGTTGTTCACCAGGCCGTGCAGCGGACCTGCCTGCTCGACCTCCTGGGCGATCCGGGCCCACGACTCCGCGTCGGCGACGTCGAGGGCGACCGCCCGCGCCGAGCCGCCGGCGGCCGAGACCTCCTGAGCCATGCGCGCGGCGCCGTCCTCGTCGAGGTCGGCGACCCACACGTGCGCGCCGCGCGCGGCCAGGGCGAGGCAGTACGCACTGCCCAGACCCCCGGCCGCGCCCGTGACGAGGACGGACCTGCCCTCGAAGTCGTCGCCGCTGGTCACAGCTCGAGCTCCTTGCCCCGGGTCTCGGGGAGGAAGAACGTGGCCACGAACGACAGCACCGCGGTGAACAGCAGGAATCCCGCCGGTGCGAGGTTGTTGCCGGTCAGGCTGATCAGGAGGGTGGCGATGAACGGGGCGGTGCCACCCAGCGTCATGTTGGTGAAGTTGTTCGCCAGCGCGATGCCGCTGTACCGGTAGCGAGCGCGGAAGATCTCGGCGTACGTCGAGAACGACACACCGTTGTTGCAGCCGATCACGAAGGCGAGGGTCGCCTGGGCCGCGATCGCGGCCGCCACCGAGCCGTCCCGCATCAGCAGGAACGCCGGGATCGTCAGCACGGCGACCAGGCCGGAGCTGGTGAAGAAGACCGGTCGGCGTCCGAACCTGTCGCCCAGGTAGCCGGCGATCGGCAGGCTGATGACGGCGGCGACCATCGCGATGCACGTCGAGGTGAAGGCGACGTCGGCGGAGTGGCCGCCCTCGGTCTGCAGGTAGCTGGCCGCGTAGACCGAGCAGATGTAGTAGCCGCCGACGATGAGCGCACCGAGCCCGATCACGAGGAGGACCTGACGCCAGGCGTGCCGGAGGACGTCGGTGATCGGGTACGCCGACTGCTCGATGTCGTCGGACTCCTGGACGGCCTCGAACTGGTCGGTCTCGTGGAGCTGGCTGCGGATGTAGAGGCCGATCAGGCCGATCACCAGGCTGATCAGGAACGGCACCCGCCAGGCCCACTCGCTGATGGTGTCCTCGCTGAAGGCCGTGTTGACGCCCAGGGCGACGAGCGCGGCCAGCAGCGACCCCAGGTAGGTGCCGGTGTTCACGAACGAGGTCTGGAAGGCGCGGTGCCTGGCTGGCGCGTTCTCCGCGACGAACGCGTTGGCGCCGCTGAGCTCGCCACCCGCCGCGAAGCCCTGCAGGCAGCGGCACAGGACCAGGACCGCCGTCGCCCAGATGCCCAGCGTGGCGTACGTCGGCAGGATCCCGATCCCGGCGGTGGCGAGCGCCATCAGCAGGATCGTGTAGGTCAGGGAGCGCTTGCGGCCGTACTTGTCACCGATGTGCCCGAAGAAGATCCCGCCGGGCACGCGCAGGAAGAACGCGACCGCGAAGGCGGCGAAGGTGTTCAGCAGCGCGGTGGTCGGGTCGCTCTCGATGAAGAAGTGGCTCGCGATCATCGTGGCCATGTAGCCGTAGATCGCGAAGTCGTAGTACTCGACGACGGTGCCGAGCACGGCGGCCCGGATCACCTTGACGGTGGACTGTGCTGGGCGGCTGGTCTCGGTCGGACTGCCTGCGGTGACGGAAGGACTCATTACTGCCTCTCGGACGTTCAAATAACGAACGAAGCGTTCAATTATGAGTCACCATAACCACCAATGTGTGATGGGCGCAACACCGGTCGGCCGATCCGCGTGGTCCTCGCGGTGGCGGGCTCGGCGGCAGTGGTTGCCTGCCGGATGCGTGCTCTAGTGTGCGGCTGGGGGCTGATGCGCTCAGTCGACGACCCCGATCGAGAGGATGATGATGGCCACGCTTCAGGGCTTGGACCGTGGGCTGGCGGCGCTGGCCTACGTCTCTCAGCACCCGGCCGGGGTCACGGTGGCGGACGTCGCTGCCCATCTCGGCGTCGACCGCGCGATCGCCTATCGCATCGTCGCCACGCTGGAGGCCCGGGCCCTGGTTGCCCAGGGGGTCAACAAGCGGCTGCGCCTGGGCGCCGGGGTGATCGCGCTCGCCGGGCGGTTTCAGCCCCAGCTGGTCCGGGCGGCCGAGCCTGCCCTGCAGGACCTCGCCGATGCCGTCGGCGCTCCGGCGTTCCTGACGGTCGCCCACGGCGAGGACGAGTGCGTCCCGGTGCTGGAGGCGGACCCGCAGGTGGGGCAGGGCCCGGTGCGGGTCGGCTACCGGATCGGCCTTCGCTACCCGCTGGACAAGGGGGCGAGCGGGATCGCGATCCTCGCGCTCGCCGAGCCTGCCCCGGCGGACTCCTCAGCGGTCCGGGAGGCGCGTGAGCTCGGCTACAGCCACACCGCGGGCGAGCTGCAGCGCGGGGCGGTCGGCATCGCCGTCGGGTTCGAGGCTCCCGGCCCGGTGCGGGCGTCGGTCGGCATCGTCACCATGGACGAGCTCGACCCGGCCGAGGTCGGTCCGCTCGTGGGGGCCACCGCCCGGCAGCTGGCCCAGCTCAGCTCGCACTGAGCCGGCTCTCTTGACGTGTCGTGCGGCGTCGTCTTACGTTTGCGCTTAGAGCGCACATAAATGTGCGTTCAACGCACAAGGAGAGACCCCATGCCGTACTACCACTCCGCTGGTGCCGTTCCCCCCAAGCGGCACACGCAGCACCGCGACGAAGCCGGGAACCTCTACTTCGAGGAGCTCATGGGGGAGGAGGGCTTCTCCTCCGACTCCTCGCTCCTCTACCACCGGAACATCCCCTCGGCCGTGCGCGAGTACCGCACCTGGGAGCTGAGCGACCAGTCCCTCGTGCCCAACCACCCGCTCATCCCGCGGCACCTCTCGACCCACAAGATCTTCGCGGAGGGTGCGACCGGCATCGATGCGGTGACCGGCCGTCGCCTGCTGCTCGGCAACGACGACGTACGGCTGTCCTATGTCGTGGCCGACGCGGTGAGCCCCTACTACCGCAACGCGCTCGGCGACGAGTGCCTCTACGTCGAGGCCGGCGCCGGCCGGGTCGAGACCGTCTTCGGCGACCTCGCGGTGGCGGACGGCGACTACGTGATCGTTCCGCGCGCGACGACCTACCGGATCGTCCCCGACGGTGTCCTGCGCATCTACGCGATCGAGGCGAACTCGCACATCGGCCCGGCCCGCAACTACCTCTCGAAGCACGGTCAGCTGCTCGAGCACGCCCCCTACTGCGAGCGCGACCTCCGGCTGCCCGAGGGTCCGAAGGCGGTCGAGGGCGAGGATGTCGAGGTCTTCATCAAGCACCGCGGCCCGGACGGCATCGCAGGCAGCGTCCACGTGCTGCCGCACCACCCCTTCGACGTCGTCGGCTGGGACGGCTGCCTCTACCCGTACGTCTTCAACATCAGGGACTTCGAGCCGATCACGGGCCGGATCCACCAGCCGCCGCCGGTGCACCAGGTCTTCGAGGGCAACAACTTCGTCATCTGCAACTTCGTGCCGCGCAAGGTCGACTACCACCCGCTCGCGATCCCCGTGCCTTACTACCACTCCAACGTCGACTCCGACGAGGTGATGTTCTACTGCGGCGGCGACTACGAGGCGCGCAAGGGATCCGGCATCGGCCAGGGATCGATCTCGTTGCACCCGGGTGGTCATCCGCACGGCCCGCAGCCGGGCGCGTACGAGCGCAGCATCGGCGCGGAGTTCTTCGACGAGCTCGCCGTGATGGTCGACACCTTCCGTCCGCTGCTGCTCGGCGAGGCGGGCCGCGCGACCGACGACGGCCAGTACGCCTACTCCTGGGTGCGCAACCGATGAGGATCCTCGCCGCGCTGCACCTCGACCTGCCCGACCCTCGATACCCGAAGGATCTCGCGTGACCAGCATCAGCATCTCCGAAGGCTCGCTCTTCGGCCTGGCCAACCTCCCCTACGGGGTCTACTCCGTCCCCGGCCAGGACCCCCGGGTCGGCGTACGCCTGGGCGAGCACGTGGTCGACCTGGCCCTCCTGCTCGGCGACGACGTCTTCGCCGCCGGCAGCCTCAACCCGTTCATGGCGCAGGGCCATGAGCGCTGGGTCGAGGTTCGCGGGGCGATCACCGAGAGGATCCAGCGCGACGTGCCCGACGAGGCGGTCCACGAGCTGCGCGACGTCACGCTCCACCTCCCGTTCGAGGTCGCCGACTACGTCGACTTCTACGCCTCCGAGCACCACGCGGCCAACCTCGGCCGGCTGTTCCGCCCGGAGGCGGCCGAGCCGCTGATGCCGAACTGGAAGCATCTGCCCGTCGGCTATCACGGCCGGTCCTCCTCGATCGTCGTCTCCGGCACCGAGATCGTGCGCCCGTCCGGTCAGCGGAAGGGTCCCGGCGACGAGGTCCCGGTCTTCGGCCCGTCCGTCCGCCTCGACATCGAGGCGGAGCTGGGATTCGTCGTGGGCACCGGCAACGCGATGGGCACCAGCATCCCCGCCGACGAGGCCGAACGACACATCTTCGGTGTGGTCCTGTTCAACGACTGGTCCGCACGCGACATCCAGGCCTGGGAGTACGTCCCGCTCGGCCCGAACCTCGGCAAGTCGTTCGCCTCGACCGTGTCGCCCTGGGTCGTCCCGCTGCTCGCGCTGGAGGCCGCGCGGGTCCCGACCCCCACCCAGGAGCCTGCGGTCCTGCCCTACCTGCAGATGCAGCGTCCGTGGGGGCTGGACATCGCTGTCGAGGTGGAGTGGAACGGGCAGGTCGTCTCCCGCCCGCCGTACGCCGCCATGTACTGGTCGCCCGCGCAGATGCTCGCCCACCAGACCGTCAACGGGGCCCCCAGCCGCACCGGTGACCTGTTCGCCTCCGGGACCATCTCCGGCCCGGCCAAGGACCAGCGTGGCGCGTTCATCGAGCTGACCTGGGGCGGCACCGAGCCGGTCGAGGTCAACGGCGCCCCGCGCACCTTCCTGGAGGACGGCGACGAGATCGTCCTGAGCGCCACCGCGCCCGGCGCGGACGGTGCCCGGATCGGCTTCGGCGAGGCTCGCGGCCGCATCGTGGCCAAGGCCTGACCGAGCTCGTCGGCGGGCCCGGATCAGGCAGACGTACGCCGCACCAGCTCGGGCGCGAAGACGACCCGCCGCGGGATCGTGGTGGTGCCGTCGAGCTGGGCGAGGAGGAGCCGGACGGCCTCCCTCGCCATGTCTCCTATCGGGTTCTTGACCGTGGTGAGCGGGGGAATGGTGCGCTCGGCGATGCCGAGGTCGTCGTAGCCGACGACCGCGATGTCGTCGGGGACGCGGCGGCCGGCCCGGCCGAGCACACGGAGTGCGCCCGCGGCCATCAGGTCGGAGGCGACCATGAGGCCGTCGATGTCGGGGTGGTCGCGCAGCAGGATCTCGCAGGCGGCCTCGCCGCCGTCCTCGGTGAAGTCGCCCTCCACGACCGCGTCGGTGGCGAGCCCGGCGGCGTCGAGAGCGGCTCGCCACCCGGCGGCCCGGTCGGTGCCGGCGCTCATGTCGATGGGGCCGGTGATGGTGCCGATGCGGCGGCAGCCGCGCTCGATCAGGATGTTGGTGACCTCGCGCGCGCCGGCGATGTTGTCGGGGTCGGTGTAGAAGACCTTCTCCGCGCCCGTCAGCGGCCGGCCGATGAACGCGGCCGGCAGCCCGATGGCCGCGAGATGGTCGGCGAGAGCATCGTTGCGGTGGTGGGAGACGACGATCGCGCCGTCGACGTGCCCGCCACGCAGGTAGCGCAGGGTGCGCTGCATCTCGTCGCCCGGCTGGGCGATCAGCAGCACCACCTGCAGGTCGCGCTGGGCGAGAACCTGGGTCACCACGTGCAGGGTGCGGGCGAAGAACGGGTCGGCGAAGACGCGCTCGTCCGACTCCGGCACGACCATCGCGACCGTCTCGGTCCGGCGTGTCACCAGGGAGCGGGCAGCCGGGTTGGGGACGTAGCCCAGCGTCTGCACGGCCTCGGCCACGGCCTGGGCGGCCTTCGCCGAGACCCGCGAGCCGCCGTTGATGGCGCGCGACGCGGTCGCCCGGCTGACACCAGCCAGCCGAGCGACCTCGTCGAGCGTGGGCATGTTCACGGGCGGGCCGGCACCCGGTTGTTGGCGGCGACATCGGCGAACCAGAGGCCGCTGTCCTTCAGGGTGCGCACCTGGGTCTCGAAGTCCACGTGCACGATCCCGAAGCGGTGCGCGTAGCCGTAGCTCCACTCGAAGTTGTCGAGCAGGGACCAGGCGAAGTAGCCGCGTACGTCCGCGCCCTGCTCGATCGCGTCGAGGGTCGCGCGCAGGTGCTCGTCGATGTAGTCGAGACGGGCGGTGTCGTGCACTGCCCCGTCCTCGACCACGTCGTCATAGTAGGCGCCGTTCTCGGTGATGTAGATCGGCGGGGCACCGTATTCGCCGCTGAGCCGGGTCAGCAGACGGGTCAGCCAGACCGGGTCGATCTCCCAGTCGCGGGCGGTCGTGGCGCGACCTGTGCGCGGGGTGACGAACTCGGCACCGGGGTAGGGGTTTCCCCGCGGCAGGTCGGAGTGGACGAGCCGGCTGCCCAGCACTTGGTCGGGGTCGATCTCGAACGGCTCCGCCGCGATGGCGTTGCCGAAGTAGAAGTTGACCCCGAGCACGTCGAGCGGCGCGGAGATGACCTCGAGGTCCCCCTCGAGCACCCAGTCCTGCCACGGCCGGCCCTGGAAGGTCAGCCCCTCGGTGTCGGCGGCGAGGTCGTCGGCGTACGTGCCCCGGAAGAGCGGGTCGAGGAAGACCCGGTTGTGCAGGCCGTCGATCCGCCGGGTCATGTCGACGTCCTCGGGACGGTCGGCGTCATAGGGGTCGACGACCGTCGGGTTGAGGGTGATGCCGAGGGACTTCCCGTTCTCCGGCGTCGCGCCGCGGCGGCGCAGCTCGTTGACCACCAGGCCGTGCCCGAGCATGAGGTGGTGAGCCGCGACGATGCCGGCGACACCCTCCTGGCGACCGGGTGCGTGCTGGCCACCGGAGTAGCCGAGGAACGCCGAGCACCACGGCTCGTTCAGCGTCGTCCAGTTGTCGACGCGGTCGGAGAGCGCGTCGTAGACGGTCGTGGCGTACTCCACGAACCGGTAGGCGGTGTCGCGGTTGGTCCAGCCGCCCTGGTCCTCCAGCGCCTGCGGCAGGTCCCAGTGGTAGAGCGTGATCCACGGCGCGATCTCGGCCTCGAGCAGCTCGTCCACGAGCCGGCTGTAGAAGTCGAGCCCCGCCTCGTTGACCTTGCCGCCGTCGGGGCGGATCCGCGGCCACGCCGTCGAGAACCGGTACGAGGCGAGGTTGAGCCGCTTCATCAGCGCGACGTCCTCGGGCATCCGGTGGTAGTGGTCGCAGGCCACGTCGCCGGTGTCGCCGTTGAGGATCGCCCCGGGGACACGGGAGAAGGTGTCCCAGTTGCTCGGCGTACGTCCGTCCTCGTCGACCGCTCCCTCGATCTGGTAGGACGCAGTTGCTGCGCCCCAGAGGAAGTTCTCGGGGAAGGTGCGGCCCTGGTGGGTCGAGGTGGTCATCCTTTGACGGCTCCTTGCATGATGCCGGACACCAGGTGGCGTCCGGTGGCGATGAACAACAGCAGCAACGGGATCGTCGCCATGATGGTCCCGGCCTGGAGCAGAGCGAGGTCGCTCAGCCCCTGCCCGGGTGCGATCTTGAGCTTGTCGAGCGCGGTCTGGAGGGTCTGGACGTCGGAGTTCTGCAGCACCAGCAGGGGCCACATGAAGTCCGTCCAGACGCTCATGAACGTGAACAGGGCCAAGATCGCCATCGCCGGACGTGCTGCCGGGACGGCAACGGTCCAGACGATGCGAATCTGAGAGCAGCCGTCGACGCGAGCCGCGTCGATCAGCTCGTCGGGGATCGCGTCCACGAGGTACTGCCGCATGAAGAACACCCCGAACGCGGTCACCAGCCACGGCAGCGTGACCGCCGCCAGGGTGCCGTCCAGGCCGAGGTTGCTGAACTGCTTCAGCATCGGCACCAGCGCCAGCTGGGTCGGGACCGCCAGCGTCATGACGATGAACGCCATCAGCGTGTTGGACCCCTTGAAACGCAGCTTCGCGAACGCGTAGCCCGCCAGCGTGGAGAACGCCACCACCGACAGCGCGCCGAGGCTCGAGACGATGACCGAGTTGAGCAGCGCCGACCAGAAGTCGATCTGGTCGAAGACGCGCTTGGCGTTGTCGATGAAGTGACCGCCGGGCACGAGCGGGGGCGGCGACTGGAGGGTCCTCTCCTTGGTGACCGTGCCCATGACGTACGACCAGTAGAGGGGGAAGACGGAGCCGAGGACGAACGCCGCGAGCAGCGCGTAGACCAGGAAGCCCGGCTTGTTGATGCTGCGCACCTTGGAACTCATCGGGCACCTCTGTTCTGGATCGCGCGGGTGACCAGGAAGTTGAGCAGGGCGATCCCGACGATGAGCAGGAACAGCAGCCAGGCCGCGGCGGCCGCCCGCGGATAGGGGTCGGTCGCGCTGTTGGCGGTGTTGAAGACGTACATCGTCAGGGTCTGGAACTGGTAGTTGGCTCCGCCCTGGTGCTGCAGGTTGGTGTCGAAGAGTCGCGGCTCGGTGAAGATCTGCAGGCCGCCCATCGTCGAGGTGACGATCACGAAGATCATCGTCGGGCGGATCGACGGCAGGGTGACGTTCCAGAACTGCCGTGCACTGCTGGCCCCGTCGAGGGAGGCGGACTCGTAGAGGTCGCGGGAGACCGCCTGCATCGCCGCCAGGAGGATCAGCGTGTTGTAGCCGGTCCAGCGCCAGTTGACCATGGTCGCGATCGCCGTCCAGCTGGCGAAGCGGTCGGTGTGCCAGCCGATCGGATCGATGCCGATCACGCCGAGCAGCTGGTTGGCGAGCCCGGACTTGTCGGCGAAGATCGCGCTCCAGATGAGCGCGGCAGCGGCGGGGGCCACGACGTACGGCAGCAGGACCGACATCCGCCACCAGGAGCGTCCGCGCAGGTTGGTGTCGAGGAGCGCGGCGATGACCGTCGCGACGATCACCTGCGGCACCGAGGAGAGCAGGAAGATCGCGACCGTGTTGACCAGGGCCTTGTGGAAGACCGGGTCGGTGATGACGTGGACGTAGTTGGCCCAGCCGACCGGGTCACCGACGGCGCCGCCGAAGCGCGGCCAGGAGAAGAACGACAGGTAGCCGGTGTAGAGCAGCGGGTAGAGGCCGATCGCCGCGAAGACGATGAAGAACGGCGCCACGAAGAGGTACGGCGCGTACTTCACGTCCCAGCGGCTGAGCCGCTGCCGCAGGGCCGAGGGGCCCTGCGACGAGCGGCTCGCCAGGGGAGATTTGTTGAGCATCGTCAGATCAGAGGTTGTCCACGGCGCCGACGAAGGTCGTCCAGGACTTCTCCGGGTCCTCACCCTCGTCGACACGCTGGATCGCGGTCTGGAAGAGGCCGAGTACGTCGGAGTACTTGTCGCCCTTGAACGGGACGCCCGGCGTGACCGCAGCGGCGCGGTTGGTCAGGATCTCGGTGGTCTTGGCGTTGCCGAAGTAGGGGTCTTCGGCGTTCTCCGCCTGGAGGGTCTTCTGCGCCTCGAGGTTGCCCGGGAAGTTGCCGGCCTCCTTGGACGCGGAGACCTGCGACTCGGCGTTGGTCAGGTAGTTGGCGACCTCCTGGGCCTCCTTGGTGTGCTCGCCGCTGGCCGGGACCGCGAGGAACGAGCCGCCCCAGTTGCCGCCGCCGCCCGGGAAGGCGTCAGCGATCCGCCACCCCTTCACGTCCGGCGCGGAGGACTTGATGTTGGCGAACATCCAGCCCGGGCACGGCATCGTCGCGAAGCCGTCGTTGGTGAAGTTCGCCTGCCAGTCCTCGCCCCACTGGACGACCCTGGTGGACAGGGTCGGGGAGTACTTGGTGACCGTGTCGTAGACCGCCTTCAGCTCGTCGTTCTCGACGTCGACCTTCTGGTCCTCGGTCTGGAACGGGAACTCGACCTGGTTGAGCATGGCCTGCGCGACCGAGCCCGAGGCGTCGTACCACTTGGTCTTGGGGAGCTTCTTGGTGAACTGCTCGCCGGTCTTGTAGTAGGTGTCCCAGTCCTTGAAGAGGGCTGCGGCACCGGCCGGGTCGCTCGGGAGGCCGGCCTTCTCGAAGAGGTCGGCGCGGTAGCACATCGCCTCGGGGCCGATGTCGGTCGGATAGCCGATCTGCTTGCCGTCGGTGGTCTGGCCGGCCTTGTAGGCGTATTCGACCCAGCGGTCGTCGAGCTCGGGGTCGGAGATGTCGGCGAACTGCTCGTTCGCGCCCTCGGCGACCAGCGCCGCCATCGCGTCACCCTCGACCGCGATCACGTCGGGGAGCTCGGTGCCGGCCTGGAGGGCCTTGGTCATCGACTCCTTCCAGGTGTCCCACTCGGCGATCTTGGTCTGCTTGATCTTGAAGGGACGATCGGGGTCGGCGTTCCACTTCTCGATCTGCTTGTCGTAGCCGAACTCGCTGAAGGTGGTGATCGTGAGCGTGTCGTCCTTACCGAGAGAGGACTGCTCGTCGCCGTCACCGCCACCGCAGGCCGTCAGGCCGGCGACGAGAGAGGCGACGGCGCATGCGGCCAGGGCGGTTCTGGGCCGGCGGTGCCAGGGCTTGGAGTTGTTGGACACGGGAGTGCTCCTGCACGTCTGTGTGGGGAGTGAGAGCGCTTCCACTCTCGGGACTAGGGAGAGTGTGATTGCCCTCACAAGACTGTGTCAAGAGGAGCGCGGGTAACGATTTTGTTGGTGTGGGAGCGCTTCCACTTCTGGGTGGCGTTGAGGCGGTGTTTTCCGGCCCTGCTCCCGGGCGCGAGTCGGCTCGTCCTGACGCAAGATCTCGTCGAGTCGGCTCGTCAGAACGAGCCG